>CAWJPL010000035.1:0-496563 GCA_963844695.1 uncultured Actinomycetes bacterium | reverse complement strand
TAGCGAAGTCGCAGGTCACAGCAAAGTAGCGCGTGTCCGAGGAGCAGGCGCCGCTTACGTACATGCTTGTCCTCGCTGGCGAACTCGTCCTGGGATGAACCAGTGAACGCGAGGGTAGAGCGCTGGCTCGACGTCGACACTGCCCGCCCGTGCGCCTGCTGGCGTGCATCGGTGGTCCAATATCCGGAGGGTGTGCGGTGCCCAACCCTGCGCAGAGTGTGAGCTGCTGTTTTAGCCCGGCGTTCGTGCTCGCCCGCCTCATCTACCTGTTCATGGTGCAGGTGTTCGGCTGGCTGGTGCTGCTTGTGCGCAGTGACGCCGCCGCCCGGTGAGAGGGAGCAAACCTGGAGCGGGGGGCCGCGGGGCACGAGACTCCTGAGTGGCGGTCAACGGTGCTTAGGATGACGGCGTGGCGGCGTACCTGGGGGACTGGCTGGAGCGGCGGGACGCGCCCGCGTCGGACCTCGACCTCGTCGTGCTGCTGCTCAACTCCCTCGATCTCCTCCCCGACCCGCAGACCGGCTGGCCAGCCTGGCCTGGTTCCGTGAGGTGCTGACCGACGTCGGCCGGGGTGACCTCGCCCGCGACCTACGCGCCGCCGACCTCGGCCCGCTGCGGGACCTGCGCGAGTCGCTGCGGGCCGTGTTCGCCGCCCCAGCGCCCGCGCAGGCCGCCGCGCTGCTGAACCCGATGCTGCTCGGCGCGGGCGCCGTCCCCCAGCTGGTGCTGGCCGGCGCCGGGCTGCGCCTTGAGGTCGCACCTGGTCAGCGGGGCCTCGCTGCCCTCCAGGCCCGGCTGCCCGCGGCGCTGGCCGAGCACGTCGCTCGCCGTGGCACCGCCCGGCTCGGCACCTGCGCTCGCCGCCCTGCCAGTGCGCTTTCGTCAACCGCACGCGCGGTCGGACCCGCCGGTTCTGCTGCGCGGCCTGCAACGACCGCGCCGCCGCGCGCCAGTACCGCCAGCGTCAGCGCCACGCCTGAGCACCCGGGACTTCATTCGTAACGGGGTGCCTCCGCCGACCCCGCCCCGCTCCGCCACCGTCGTCCATCGTCAGCCCCTTGACGCTCTGTGTAACTGACGCTAATTTCATCAGCACCAAAGCCGTTTTTGCTACTGACGAAAGCTGAGTAGATGGTGCTGAACCTGATCCGCCGCGCGGCCTGGCCGTCGCGCTCGCCGGAGCCCTGGCCACCGCGGCGATCGCTCCCGCCCCGGCCGCGACCCGCCCCGCAACGCACGTCAGCGCGCGGGTCATCATCCAGGACGTGCTGGTGACCATCCCGGGTCACCCCGCTGTCCGTGCCTACCTCGTCCGCCCCGGCAGTCACCTGCGCCAGCACAGCCAGGCCGGCATTCTGTTCCTGCACTGGCTGGCCAGATCCACAGCGACCGGACCGAGTTCCTGGCCGAGGCGACTGAGCTGGCCAGCCAGGGCGCCGTATCCCTGCTACCGGAGGGCAAGTTCCCCTGGCAGGTCGGCCCCGTCGGCAAATGGCGCGACGTCACGTCCGTGGAGGCGCAGCTGCTGCTTCCGCGCATGCGCTGACCTGGCTGATCAACCGGCAGTACGTGGACCCGGGCCGGGTGGCCGTGGTCGGCCACGACTACGGCGCGATGTACGGCGCGCTGCTGGCCAACTCCGACCACAGGGTGCACGCCGCCGTCCTCGCCACCCCCGACGCGACCTGGGGCCACTGGTTCGTCAAGTACTGGCTCGGCTACACCGGCGTACGCGCCGCGCACTACAAGGGCCTGTTCGACAAAGTCCAGCCAGTCAACCACGTATCCCGGCTCGGCACCCACGAGCTGTTCCAGTGGGCGGGCAAAGACATCTACGTGAGCGCGAGCGTCCGCCGTCAGTTCGCCCGCCACGCCCCCCGCGCGCGCGTCGACTTCTACGCCGACTCCGACCACCAGCTCACCGACGCCGCCATGGCCGACCGGGACGCTTTCCTCACCCGCCAGCTCGGCCTGAAAGGCTAGCCCGCGCGGCGTGGGTCCAGGCACTCGCGGCCCGGCATGAGGTCTCCGAGGATGCGGAGTTGCTGGTTTCTACTCAGGATTGGCAGGTCCAGTGATGGCCCGCTTGTACCGGCTCCACCCCGATTCTTCGTACCTGACAGCGCCGCGGGTGTTCGCCCGGGTGATCTGCGACCCGGGGACGCTGCCTGGCACAGTCCGTTTCTATGAGGCTCTGATGTCGGTGTCCCTGGACATGGACATGGATATCCCCGAATCCGGGCTGCATGTCGTCGCGGTCGGGCCGTTCCTCATCCTCGAGATGGACAAGGGGAAACTGGACCGCGCCGGCCTGGCCGCCGAAACCCACGTCACGATCCTTAACGCCAACCTCGATGACGCGGTCGCGCGGCAGGTCACCGCCGGCGCGCAGATCGTGCAGCAGCGATGGGAAGCGCCCCCGGCCCGGGAGTGCGCCTGCGGCACCCGGACGGCCTGCTGGCTGAGTACCTCGAGCACCGCCCCAGCGCTGACGACGCCGACGATCCCGGCCCGGCATTCCGCTGACTCGAACGTCCCGTCCTTGATGCGGTTCGCTGTGATGCGGGCTGGCGCGTGCAACTCGCCAATATTCGATGCCGCCGCCGGGTCTATGCCCTTATGGGTAATCGGACGACTCCGAGAGGGACTTGAACCCCCATGTCTCTGATCTGCGGCTTTGCCGGCCTTCCGTCAGAGTGCAGCTCGCGAAACCCGCAGATCAGAGCGACGTGATGGGTGTCCGAGGGGCGAATGCAGCCAAAAGCCAATGCAGCGTTTCCGGTGAATTCGCAGTTGGGAGCCGATCATGAGCGCGGCGCCCGGCCAGTGGATCCGGTAGACGACGATCGGGTGCGTGGCATTGCTGGCTGATCGCGGGAACAGTCTCCTACCTGTACATGCCCCTGCTGATGAAGTTGAACGGCCAACCGGGGGGGGTTGCGGCGCTCACGCCGCTGTCGGTGGACGGGATGATCGTGGCGGCGTCGGCCAGCTGCTGGCCGACTCACGCACGGGTCGTCCGCCGATCGCCGGTTATACCGGTAGGCGCCATCCAAGCGGGGATAGTCCATGTTCTGCCGTAACGTTTTCGGGACGGCCCAGGCGTAGCGTTTGGCCTGTGGGGATAGGCGCACCCGGTCTGCGCGGCCCGCAGGCCACGATAGCGGCGGGCCGTCGCCTTCGTGTGCTGTCACAGGTCGCGGCGCTGGTCCTCGGCGGTGTCTTGCTGGCATTGATGATCGCCGATGTGCCTTTTGCCGGCCTGGCGCGCCAGAGCATGGACTCCAGCGGCGGCTCCGCGCCGGTCTGGTTCTCGGCCGCGTTCGGGGCGGTCGGCTTCCTAGTGGCCTGGCGAAAGCCGCGCAACCCGCTCGGGTGGCTCCTCCTGGGCGGGGCGGTCTTCCTCGCGCTCAGTCAGGACGCCAGCTTCTATGCGGTGGCCGACTACCGGCTTCGGCATGGCGGCCTGCCGGTCGGCTGGTTGGCGGTGCTCGCGCAGCCCGGCTGGGCGGCCGGAATCGTCCTGGCCGGGTTGGCCGTCTTGCTCTTTCCCGATGGCCAGCCGCCGTCGCCGCGCTGGCGGTGGGTCCTGTGGGTTTACCTTGCCTTGGCCATGCTGTATCTGGCCGGCGCCGGCGTGGTCACGGTGGGCGCCATCAGCGGTCACCACATTCGCGTGGATTCCAGCGGGAACCTCGTCATGCTTTCCCACCCCAGCGGTTCTGCGGCCTGGTGGGGTGCGGCCGAAGCCGTGTTCCTCCCAGTGCTGGCAGTCTGCTGGCTGGGTTCGCTGGTAGCCCAGGTGGCCAGCTATCGGCGCTCGTCCGGAGAGCGTCGGCAGCAGTTGAAGTGGCTGCTGACCGGATCGGCCATCGCCGGCATTGGCATCCCTCTCACGACCTGGCTGTCAGGAAGGCACGGGATCCTCGGAGTGGCTGGCGGCATCGCGGGCGCCGCCACGCTGCTTGCCCTTCCGATCTGCATGGGCGTGGCCATCTTGAAGTACCGCCTGTTCGACATCGACCGGATCGTCTCCCGGACCCTCGCGTACACGATCGTCACAGGTCTGCTCCTGGGGCTGTACGCAGGGCTGGTGCTGATGGCCACGCGGGTCCTATCGGTCTCCTCGCCAGTGGCGGTCGCCGCGGCCACGCTGGCGGCCGCGGCGTTGTTCAACCCGTTGCGGCACCGGGTCCAGCGGGACGTGGACCGTCGGTTCAACCGGGCCCGATATGACACGGATCAGATGGTCACCGCCTTTGCGGCCCGGCTGCAGGGAGCAGTGAACCTGGGAACAGTCCAGGACGACCTGACGGGGGTCGTGCACACGGCCCTTGAGCCTCGCCACCTGTCGGTCTGGATCAGGCAGCCTTGACGGACCCTGCAACCCCGCAGGTTCGCTCCTGCTGCCTGAATCGACTGGCCGGATGATCACGGCCGCAAGCAGCACCAAGGGTGCGCCCACGATCACGACCATTTCCAGGTCGGTGTGGCCCACCCCCCGCGTGCTGCCCGCGCATGGCTGCCCAGGAGTCTGGGCTGCACGTTGCCGCGGCCGGGCCGTTCCTCATCCTCGAGATGGACAAGGAGAAACTGAACCGCGCCGCTCTGGCTATATCGATGCCGTTCACAGGGTCCATGTCCTATGGGTAATCGGACGACTCCGAGAGGGACTTGAACCCCCATGTCTCTGATCTGCGGTTTTGCTGGTCTCCGTCGGAGTGCAGCTCGCGAACCCGCAGGTCAGAGCGAGGTGGTGTGTGTCCGAGGGGCGAATGAACCCAAATCCCAATGTGTGCTCGTGGGCGAGTTCGCAGTCGGGCGCCAGCGTTTCGGATTGTCCTGACTCACCCACAATCGCGACACGCACCAGCGCGAATGTGAGCTTCCTGTGAGCTTCACGGCGCAAGATCCCACTGCCTGCGTCGCGCACGGATCAGCCCCGGTCGCGCTCGCCGGCGCGATCCAGGCGGGGACCCATCGGGAAGGGGAGGATCTCTGTGAATCAATCCAAAGCGCGTGGGGTTCACCGCACTGTGCTGGCCTGTATGACGGCGACCGCTCTTGGCGGCGGCGCCATCGTGGCCCAGCCAGCCCTGGCCGGTTCTCTGTGCGTGGGCACTGGCCCCGGTTGCTATCCGACGATCCAGGCCGCGGTCGATGCCTCGCACAACGGCGACACGATCGCGATCGGCCCTGGCACCTACAGAGGCGGTGTCAGCATCCTCAAGAGCGTCGAGGATCCAGGGCTCGGGGGCGTCGTTGACGATCATCCGCGGTGGCAGGCACGTGCTGACGATCGGCGCCCTGGGTGCCGCCCGCGAGCCGGTGGTGTCGATCAGCGGGGTCACGATCACCGGTGGTGTCGCCCGCTCCGGCCCGCTGTCGGTGCCGATCTTCGGGGTGGCAGGCGTGTGGGCGATGGGCGCTGGCGTCGAGATTCCGCCGCGGTCCTTCCCGTCCAGCAGCCCGCCCGCTAACGGCGCCACGGTCACGATCTCGGACAGCGTGATCACCGGTAACCGCGCCGATCCGACGAAGGCCATTCCTTCCGGTATTAAGTGCCTGGCCCGTTTCCCGCACGGTCAGTGTCCGTTTGCCATGGCGGCAGGCGGCGGCATCGACAGCTGGGGGAAGCTGACGTTGGTCCACACGCTGGTCAGCCGGAACAGCGTCGGCCCGGTGGCGGGACTGCCGCCCGTCGCCAGCGACTCGGATGGGGCTGGCATCTTCAGCGCCCAGGGCAGCCTGACCATGACCGGCACGGTCGTGTCACGGAATCTCGCCACGGCGGCTGCTCCGAATGGCCGTTTTGCCGAAGGCGGCGGGGTCTTCGTCGGCTTCAGCGGGGGCAATGCTGATGCGCTCACGGTCAGCAACAGCCTGGTGGTCGGCAACAGTGCCCGCCTCACGACCAACCTGCCGGTCTTCGCCAACGGCGGGAAGCTCATCGACATGAATGCAAATTCAGGCGGCATCCATGTCGGGGATAGCGTCCCCACCATCGTTGACCACACCGCCATCAGCGGTAACTCGGTATTGACCAGGGGCCTGCGCGGCGAGCCGGTCGCTTTCGACAGCGCCATGCTCGTGGGCGACAGCAAGCTCACCATGCGCGACAGCAACATCTCCGGCAACAAGGTGTCCGCCGCCATGGCGACCACCGCCGACACCGGGCCCGCAGGTACCACGCTGGAACTCGACGGCGGCGGACACATCAGCAATACGAGCATCACCGGCAACAGCACGGCGGTTGAGAGCGTCAAGGGCGTCGCCGGGAACGCCGGGGCGGGCCTGGCGGTGTACAACTTCAGCAACGACCCGCGGCTGGTCACCGTGAGCGGCGGCCTCATCGGCGGCAATTACGCCACCGCGCGGACCCTCAGGGGTTCGGCTACCGTCCAGGGCGTGGGAGTCCTGAACAACAGCCTCCTGTACCTCCGCGGGGTACGGGTAACCCGCAATTCTGGCCGGGCGACCGGGCCTGGCCCGTGGCGCAGGGCGGGGGAATCTGGAACGGCGTCCTGCTGTCCGGGCCACCGGTGAAGCTCACGCTGGCTCGCACGGCAGTGACCCGCAACGCGGTGACCGGAAGCAAGCGCATCACGGTCCACGGCGGCGGGCTGTTTACCACGAGCCCGGTCACCCTCACCCAATCCCTCATCGCTCGGAACCGCCCCGACCAGTGCTTCGGCTGCACGAGCTCGGCGTCGTCACCCCAAAACGGCAAGATCGCCGGAGCGGGACAGAGCCGTGCGGCCAGTCCGGACCTGGGCTTGCTGCCCTAGGCCCGGACGCCGCAGAGGGCTACCGCAGCCAGCCCTGGTTAACCAGGAACCCCCAGACCGCGTGGTGCTCGTAGTTACGTACCCGCTTCGAAAGGAGCTCGACTTCCCGCACGTTGATGGTCGGCACCCAGATGGCCTCGTTGGTGAGCTGGCGGTCGATCGATTCCCAGCGGTCCCGTGCGCGGGCCAGATCGCTGGATTCGAGCTGCCCTGCTGCTTTCATCTCACGGTCGAGGCGAGGGTCGCAGTGGTACCCGTTGCTGGTGCCGCCGCCGCAGCCGAAGAACTGGGGAAGGTACGACGATGGGCTGGGATAGCTCGCTACCCAGTCACCGTTAACGGACAGCTGGAATCTCTGGCGCATGGCCTCGGTAAAGGTGGCGTTGGGGAGGAGGTGGAGGCGCACCCGGTAGCCGAGGGTGCGCAGCACGCTGGCGACGTAGACGGGCACACCGCGGGGGACGTAGGGACTGTCGCTGGCGCCCCAGACGTCAACGCGCTGGCCGGCCGTGCCCGATTCGCCTACCAGCCGCCGCGCGCGGGCCAGGTCGGGACCGGTGTAGTTCCCGTCCAGGCGGGGGTGCAGCGTGTAGGGGCAGTAGCGGCGGTAGCCGGGCAGCCCAGGCGTGATCACCTGGCAGGTCGCCGTGGCGAAGCTGATCCCGCCGTAGAGCCGGACGATCTTGTTCCGGTCGATCGCGTAGTTGAGCGCCTGCCGGGCGTGAACATTGTTGAACGGGGCTCGGTGTGTGTTCAGCGGTGCGAAATCGACGCCGAACAGCGGGCTTGAATGCAGCTGGGCTGGGCTCTGGAGCTGGAGTTGGTGATACTGCGCCCGGGGGATCAGGCCGAACAGCCAGTCCGCCCGCCCCTTCTGGATTGCCGCCACAGCATCCTGCACCGTGGGTACCGATCGCCACACGATCGCGTCCGGATTGCCATCGGGCTGCGCAGCGTGGGACCACTCCCGGAAGAACGGGTTACGGACGAAACGGACCTGCCTGCTGCGGGCGGCGACAATCCGGTACGGCCCGGTGGCGGGGACGAAGTGCGAACCGGGTTCGTGGTCGGGGGTTCCCGGCGGGATCGGGGCGGCAAACCCGTACTGGGTGAGGTTGAACAGGAACTGGGGATCAGGAGCGGTCAGATGAAACACGACGGTGCCGGAGGCGTCGTCGGTGACGATCCCCTGCGAGAGGTTGCAGTCGGCCGGGTGCTGCAGCGCAGGCGGGGGCCCCGGCGATCTCCGAAAAGTCGGAAGTGCCCGGGGACCATACCCGGAACAGGCGCTCGATCCCGCGGCGGAAATCGCTGGCGTGCAGCGGCTGGCCGTCGGAGTACCGGATCCCCGGCCGGATGCGGAACGTGTAGCTCTTACCGCCGTCGGCGGGAGCCGGGACAGCCAGCGCCAGGTCGGGAACGAGCCGCAGCCCGGCTGCACCGGGGCTCTGCTGGAAGGTCACGAGCGCGTCGTACGCCAGCCCGGTGAACTGCGGATTGAAGGCGCCGTTGTAGAACGCTGGATCGACCGAGGAGAGGGTCGCTGGATTGGCTGAGGTCAGGGACTCCGGCGTTACAATCACGAACGTCCCGCCGCGGTGGCTGGCCCCATTCGCGCTGACCCCCACCCACAACCGTCCCAGGCGCAATGCGAGCGACGTCGGGTCGCCGCCGACGTCCACGCTGGTGGCGACCTGATCGCGGCCCGGGTCGATACGGGACACGCTGCTGGAGTACTGATTCGCGACCCACACCGACCCGGCCGCGGCCTCCAGGGCGGACGGCCCGCTGCCGACTGGGATCGTGGCACGAACGGCGAGAGTGCCCGGATTCGACCCGGGATACAGTTGCGTCGAGGCTGTTCGCGACCCACAGGGAGCCTGCCTCAAACGCCAGCGCCGCGGGGCCGTCGCCGACATGGGCCTGCGCAATCACCCGCCCCGACACTGGGTCCAGCTTCTCGACCGTAGCATCGTTGTAGCCCGTGACCCAGATCGCCCCGTCCGCTACAGCGACGGCACTCGGCTGCAGATCCAGAGGCAGGGTCTTCTGGAGCGATCCGGTGGTGGGGTCGATCTCGATCAGATCATCCGTGACGGGATCGGCTACCCACACGCCACCGCCGCCGACTGCGATGGCACCCAGGCTGGACCCCGGGAGCGAGATGGTCTGCGTCACGCTTTCCGTAGCCGGGTCTATCCGGGCCACCGTGGCCCCGACCGTGCTCGCAGTCCAGATCGCGCCGCCGCCACTGACGATGCTCCCCGGATCCCCGCCCACCAGGATCCGGTCCACCGCCGCGCCTGAGCCCGGGTCAATGCGCGCGACCGCCCCGCCGTCGGGATCGGTCGCCCAGACCGAGCTCGCGCCACTGCTCACCGCCTCCGGCGCACCATTCGAGCCGCGTGACGGCCGTGAGTCGGCCCGAGGCTGTACTAACGGCCACAAGCCCGTTCGCGCCTGCGAGCGCCGGTGGCCCTCCATCGTCAAGCCGAAACTGAAGAGCAGTCCGGCGGCGACGACCACGGCAAGGCCCACTGCCATAGCTGTCCAACGCGTACGGTGTATACGCGGTCTCGCTGTGTTGCCCGAGAGGCCTGGTACTCGGAGGGTCAGATCGTCCTGCAGGATCCGTTGCTTCCCCGACTCAGAGCCAATCGGCGAGGGATGCGGTGTTCTCCCTGCCGGGTCACGCGGCCCAGCAGCCGCCTGGCCAGGCGGCTCAAGTGAGGCGTCCTGCTTCAAGATCGCGTACTCAAGCCGCTGCAGGGCAGGACCCGGCTCAAGGCCGAGCTCCTCGACCAGCGTCTGGCGCGCTGAGTGGTAGGCGGCCAGGGCCTCTGCCTGCCGTCCGCCGCGGTAGAGCGCGATCATCAGCTGGCCGTGCGGGCGCTCTCGTAGTGGATGCATGGCGACGAGCGCCTGCAGCTCGTCCACGACATCCTCGTGACGGGCCAGCGCCAGGTCTGCCTCGATCCGGTCTTCTGTGGCGCCGAGCCGTAGTTCCTCGAGCCGGGCGGCCTCGATGCGCAGCTCGGTGCTGTCACCCAGGTCGGTGAACGCTCGGCCGCGCCACAGCTGCAGCGCCGCCCGGAGCTTTACGGCTGCCTGGTCAGGCGCATTCCCCGCCAGGGCACTCCTGCCTTCTTTGGCCAGGTGCTCGAAGAGGCGGGCGTCCAGCTGCCCGTCCGCCAGCCGGAGGCTGTACGCGCCGGGCCGGGTTACCAGAACACGCCCACTGGCTGGCGTGCCGAGGGCCTTGCGCAGCCGAGAGATATACACATCAAGCGTGTGCTGAGCGCCCTCGGGTTGCTGCTCTCCCCACAGCACGTGGGCAAGGAGGTCGCGCGGGACAGACTCGTCTGCCCTGAGCAGGAGGATGACGAGCAGCGCACGAAGCTTCGGCCCGCTGATGTCGATCTCTTGGCCGTCCACGCTGACTTCGAGCGGCCCGAGGATTCGATAGTCGATCATGCCCCGCCCCTGTCCTCGCCGATAAGTGAAACACGGATGCAGCGAAGATGCGGTGATGGCGCAGCCGGAGGGAGCGCGTCAGGCGCCGAGCGGGCGATCGTCGCCGGATGGATGGCCGAGATGCAAGCCCAGCGCGCCGTCGGCCTGACACCACGGTCTATGGGTTATTCGAGGGACTCCGAGGGGGAGTTGAACCCCCATGGCTGTGACCTGCGGCGACGTCAACGTCATTTATGAGCGGCATCCATAGCCGCAGGTCAGATCGAGATGATGTGTGTCCGAGGGGGGACTTGAACCCCCATGCCCCTTTCAGGGCACTAGCACCTCAAGCTAGCGCGTCTGCCTATTCCGCCACCCGGACGTGGGCCAGGTCACGGCATCATCCACCGGACCGGCCGCCTCACGATAGCAAATCCAGCCGGGTCCGGCGAAGCAGTCGTCCGCCGGCCGACGGGGCCGCACGCTAAATGATGGCCCCCCGCGACGAACGGGCCTTGCCACCCCTCCCGCTGAGCCCTGCGGCCCCCTCGGCCGAGCACTTCGAGGCCCCCCGGGCCCGGAGGGCGGGTGCTGCCCTCCAGCCGACCGGCCGATCCCCATCCCGCTCCCGCCAAGTGCGACCATGGGGTGATGACACAGACTCCAGCCGCCTCGGGCCGCAGCAGCAACAACGTCACCGCTCAGGACGAGGTCGCGGGCCTGTGCAGCGACCTCATCAGGATCGATACCTCCAACCGCGGCGACAACCAAGGCCCCGGCGAACGCCGGGCGGCCGAGTATGTGGCCGGTCTCCTCGCGGAGGTCGGCCTCGAGCCGACCATTCTGGAGTCCGACAAGTCCCGGGCCAGCGTGATCACCCGCATCACCGGGGAAGACCAGACCCGGCCCGCCCTCCTTATCCACGGCCACCTCGACGTGGTGCCCGCCGATGCGGCGGACTGGCAGGTTAACCCCTTCTCCGGCCACATCGGTGACGCCAGCACCAAGAGCAGCGCCAGCACCAAGAAAACGACGCCAGCACCAAGAGCAGCACCGGCCAAGACGACCCGTGCGTCTGGGGCCGCGGCGCCGTCGACATGAAGGACATGGACGCGATGATCCTGTCCGTGGTCCGCCAACGCCTGCGTGAGGGCCGCCGCCCGCCCCGCGATGTGGTCCTGGCCTTCCTCGCCGACGAGGAGGCAGGCGGCACCTACGGCGCCCGCTTCCTGGTCGATAACCACCCGGGGCTCTTCGAGGGCGTCACCGAGGCGGTCGGTGAAGTCGGCGGGTTCAGTGTCACCCTCGGCGGCCAGCGCCTCTACCTGATCCAGACCGCCGAGAAGGGCATGGCCTGGCTCCGGCTGACCGCGCGCGGCATCGCCGGGCACGGCTCGATGCTCCAGCCCGACAACGCGGTCACCGAACTGGCCGAGACGGTCGCGCGGATCGGCCGGCACGATTGGCCGGTCCGGCTCACCCCGGCGGTCGAGGCCTTCCTGGCCGAGGCGTGCACCGCGCTCGGCCTCGAGTACGGGCCGGAGGCCTACCGGCAGGTCATCGACAAGATCGGGTCGTTGTCCCGGCTCACCGGCGCCACCCTCCGCAACACTCTTAACCCGACCGTGCTGAAGGCGGGATATAAGGTCAACGTCGTTCCCCAGGTCGCCACCGCCGACGTGGACGGGCGCTTCCTGCCCGGCCACGAGGACGAGTTCTTCACCGAAGTGGACAGCCTGCTCGGCCCGGGTGTCGAGCGTGAGTTCATCCACCACGACATCGCCCTGGAGACCACGTTCGACGGCGACCTGTGCGACGCCATGAGCGCCGCCCTGCTCGCCGAGGACCCTGGGGCCAGGGTCGTCCCGTACTGCCTGTCCGGCGGGACCGACGCGAAGTCCTTCAGCCGGCTCGGTATGCGGTGCTTCGGCTTCGCCCCGTTGCGGCTCCCGGCGGACCTGGACTTCTCCGGCATGTTCCACGGCGTGGACGAGCGGGTGCCGGTGTCCGCCCTCCAGTTCGGCACGCGCGTCCTGGACGGCTTCCTCGACCGCTGCTGAAGGCCGGCACTTTTCGCCGGATAACCTGATGCGCACACTCAGTAGTGCTATCGTTACGCATTGCGTGAGGCTGTCCACCTGGGGGAAGCAGAACGTCCGGCAAACCCTGTCTGGCCAGCCCGCACAGTACCGGTGACGGCGAGGATGAACTTCCTGCTGATCCGGCGCCGGAGAACGACCGGGAGCCGCGCGGGTAACCCGCCAGGGGCGGGCAGGACGCGACGCGGCCAGGCACAGCCGGCGCCCGGACCTGCGCAGGATCGTCGTGACCGGCGTGGCTACCCCGCCCAGGCGGCCACGGCCAGCGGAAACTGCCCCCCGCGGTGCCCCTGGCCGTGGCCGCCGCCCCGCACGGAGGCACAGACGGAAGGTCAAGATCGAGAACTTCAAGGGCCCGCAACGAAAACCCAGCCAGGCCGCCGCCCCACCGTCTACGGGGGCCGGAGGGAGGCAGCCCGGATCGCCGACCGTGTCGCAGCCCCGCGGAGGCCAGCGGGAGACGGCCGGATCTCCGGTAGCGTCACAGCCTGCGGACCGGCGGGAATGCCCGCGGCGCCCAGGCGTTGATGAGCAAGCGGTGTTCAAAGGGTCAGTACGGGGCGTATGATCGGGCGCCGCAGGGTGACCTTCCTGCTGCCGTCTGCATACAGCCGGAGTCTGGCCAGTTCCCACTCGCCGTACTCGGCATGGTCCGTCAACAGGCGCCGGGCGGCGTCTCGTGACGTTCCTCGCGGCAGGTACAGCACGAGGTAGGAGTACTCGGCCATCACCTCATATTGTGCTCGGCGTACGCGGTGGTTCAATCGGCAGTGGCGAAAAATTCGCCGTGAGGTTGTCCGGGGCCCACAGGGATGGCTGCCCAGGGGCCTGACGGAGGGGTGGGGGAACACCCATGCCGGCTCTGGGAGTTGAGAGAAGCAGGGCCGGTTGGCGAGGGGGCTTGAGCGAGCACACTTGACAAAGACGCCTGAGCAAGCCAAGGGTTCAGCAGGGTTGAGGGTTGCCAGGCTCAGGGTTGGCAGCTAAGGGATTCCGAAGCAGGATCGAGCAATAGACAAGACCGGGCCGGGCACAGGCGCCGGACTAGAAGGTGAATGCGTGGCAGCAAGGACACCTCCCGCCGCGAAGCGCGCGGCGGGCAAGGGCAACGCCGCGAGCAACGGCGGGGGCACTCGCCTGGTAATCGTCGAGTCGCCCGCCAAGGCGCGGACTATCGCGGGATACCTCGGCAAGGGGTACGTGGTGGAGTCCAGCATCGGTCACATCCGTGACATGCCCGACAAGGCCGCGGAGATCCCCGAGAAGTACCGCAAGGAGCCGTGGGCGCGGCTCGGCGTCAACGTCGACGATGACTTCGGCGCGCTCTACGTCGTGCACTCCGACAAGAAGTCCCAGGTCTCCAAGCTCAAGTCGCTGCTCAAGGACGCCGACGAGCTCTACCTCGCCACTGATGAAGACCGCGAGGGCGAGGCCATCGCGTGGCACCTGCTCGAGGAACTCAAGCCCAAGGTGCCGACCCGGCGGATGGTGTTTCACGAGATCACGCCGGAGGCGATTGCGCACGCGGTGGACAACCCGCGGGAGCTGAACACCGGCCTGGTCGACGCCTATCAGACCCGGCGGGTCCTGGACCGGTTGTACGGCTACGAGGTCTCCCCGGTCCTGTGGAAGAAGGTCATGCCCCGGCTGTCGGCGGGGCGCGTCCAGTCCGTGGCCACCCGGCTGGTGGTCGCCCGGGAACGGGAACGCATCGCGTTCCGCACCGCCCGGTACTGGGACCTGCAGGCCGTGTTCGCCCGCGCCGACG
The DNA here is from genome assembly GCA_963844695.1 of uncultured Actinomycetes bacterium. Lineage (GTDB taxonomy): Bacteria > Actinomycetota > Actinomycetes > Streptosporangiales > Streptosporangiaceae > RYN-230. The sequence goes on along the minus strand of CAWJPL010000035.1, from coordinate 482,455 downwards.
GCACGGGCGACGAGGGAGCGTCCTCGTTCCCGGCCGGCCTGGTCGCGGTGGACGGGCGCCGGGTCGCCCAGGGCCGTGACTTCGCCCCGTCCGGTGAGCTGCGCAATCCTGACGTGCTCTACCTGGAAGGTGCCGCGGCGGACGGCACTGCTGTGAACGGCACTGCCGTGAACGGCAGTGCTGCAACCGGCGGTGCTGACGGCCAGGCTGCCCCGCCCGGCGTCGTGCACCGGCTGTCGGCCGCCGAACTCGCCGGTCGGCTCCAGGGCGCCGACTTCTCGGTCAAGTCGGTCGAGCGCAAGCCGTACCGGCGCTCGCCGTACGCGCCGTTCCGTACCACCACCCTGCAGCAGGAGGCGTCCCGCAAGCTCGGCTTCTCGGCCAAGTACACGATGTCGGTGGCGCAGCGGCTGTACGAGAACGGCCACATCACCTATATGCGGACCGACTCGACGACGCTGTCCCAGACCGCGATCGACGCGGCCCGCCGCCAGGCGCGCGAGCTGTACGGCGCCGAGTACGTGCCGGACGCCCCGCGCCGCTACACCAGCAAGGTGAAGAACGCGCAGGAAGCGCACGAGGCGATCCGCCCGGCGGGCGACTCGTTCCGGACCCCGGCGCAGTCCCGGCTGTCCGGCGACGAGCTGCGCGTGTACGAGCTGGTCTGGAAGCGCACGGTCGCGTCCCAGATGAAGGACGCCACCGGGGAGTCGGTGTCGGTGCGCGTGTCCGGCCGTTCCTCCGCGGGAGAGGAAGCCGAGTTCGGCGCGTCCGGGAAGATCATCTCCTTCCACGGCTTCCTGAAGGCCTACGTGGAGGACGCGGACGACGACGGCGACCGGGACGACCGCGAGCGCCGCCTGCCACCGCTGTCCGAGGGTGACGCGCTCAACGCGCTGGAGCTGGCCGCGTCCGAGCACGCCACCCGGCCGCCGGCCCGCTACACCGAGGCCACTCTGGTGAAGGACCTGGAAGACCGGGAGATCGGCCGTCCCTCGACGTACGCGAACATCCTCGGCACGATCCTGGATCGCGGGTACGTGTTCAAGAAGGGCACCGCGCTGGTGCCCTCGTTCCTCGCCTTCGCCGTGATCACCCTGCTCGAGCGGCACTTCTCGCAGCTGGTGGACTACGACTTCACCGCGCGGATGGAGGACGCCCTCGACGCGATCGCCCGCGGCGAGGCGGCCCGGGTGCCCTGGCTGCGCCGGTTCTACTTCGGCGCCGAAGGCGAGGAAGGGCTCAAGGAACTGGTCAGCGACCTGGGCGATATCGATGCGCGTGACGTCAGCTCGTTCCCGCTGGCCGGCACCGACATCACCGTCCGGGTCGGCCGCTACGGGCCGTACCTGGAGCGTGGTGACCAGCGGGTGAACGTGCCCGAGGGGACGGCGCCCGACGAGCTCACCCCGGAGAAGGCAGAGGAGCTGTTCGCCCAGCCCAGCGGCGACTTCCCGCTCGGCGCCGACCCGGCCACCGGGCGCGAGATCGTGGCCAAGGCGGGGCGGTTCGGCCCGTACGTTACCGAGGTGCTGCCCGAGGGCGACACCAGCAAGCCGCGCACCGCGTCGTTGCTGAAGTCCATGGCGCTGGACACGGTCACGCTGGAGGACGCGCTCAAGCTGCTCACGCTGCCGCGCACGATCGGCGAGCTGGACGGCGAGCCGATCACCGCGCAGAACGGGCGGTACGGCCCGTACGTGAAGAAGGGCACGGACAGCCGCTCGCTGGACAGTGAAGAGCAGCTGTTCACGCTGACCCTGGCTGAGGCCAAGGAACTGTTCGCGCAGCCGAAGGCGCGCGGCCGGGGCCGCGCGGCCGCCGCGCCGCCGCTGCGCGAGCTGGGCGAGGACCCGGCCAGCAAGCGCCCGATGGTTATCAAGGAAGGCCGCTGGGGGGCGTACGTGACTGACGGGGAGACCAACGCCTCGCTGCGCCAGGGTGACGCGGTCGAGTCGATCACTGCGCAGCGGGCGGCGGAACTGCTGGCCGAACGCCGGACGGCCGCCCCTTCCGCGCCGCGGCGCCGGACCGCGGCGAAGAAGCCGGCCGCCGAAGAAGCCGGCCGCGAAGAAGGCCGCCCCGAAGAAGCCCAGCCGGACCTAGAGCGGCTGCGGCCGGCGCCCGGCAAGCGCCGGAAGGCCGCAGCTACCGGACATTTCGCGAGCTTGCAGGCCACGCGAGCCCCTCTGGTGTGGATACCCTGACCCAGTGAACTTCCGATCCCCGACGCGCGAGCGGCGCAGCAACGTCCTGTCCATCAGGCCGTTCCGGCGGCTGTGGATCGCGACCTCGCTGTCCAGCCTGGGGGATTGGCTGAGTCTGGTCGCGCTGGCCTCGCTCGCGTACGCCCTGGCCGGTAACGGCGCCGCCGCGCAGTACAGCGCGGTGGGCGGGGTGTGGCTGGTGTCGCTGCTGCCCGCCCTGGTGCTCGGGCCGCTGGCTGGCGCGGTCGCGGACCGGCTGGACCGCCGGGTGAACATGATCGTAGGCGACGTGCTGCGCGCGGTCCTGTACCTGACTATCCCGCTGGACCTGTCGATCCACTTCGCTAACCCGCTGACCTGGGTCTACGTGGTGCAGTTCCTCGCGTCCTGCGTCTCTCTGTTCTGGACGCCGGCCAAGGACGCCTCGGTGCCGAACCTGGTGCCCCCGGACCGGCTAGAAGAGGCCAACCAGTACAGCCTGTTCACCACGTTCGGCACCGCCCCGATCGCCGGGATCCTGTTCAGCCTGCTGTCCCTGGTCAGCCGGGCCCTCGAAGGGCTGTCGCACTACTTCAGCACCAACCCGGTCAACCTGGCGCTGTACTTCAACACGGCGACGTTCGTGGTGTCCGCGCTGACCATCTACGCGCTGCGGGAGATCCCCAAGCGGCAGTTCAGCTCGCATATCTCCGCGCCCTCGGTGGCCAAGACCATCTGGGAGGGCTGGCGGTTCATCGGCCGCACCCCGGTGGTGCGGGGCCTGGTCATCGGCATGGTCGGGGCGTTCGCGGCCGGCGGGGTAGTGGTCGGGCTCGGCCAGCCGTACATCACGAACACGCTGCACGGCGGCAACGCGGGCTGGGGTGTCGTGTTCGCCGCGATCTTCGTGGGGCTGGCCGGCGGGATGTTCCTCGGCCTGCGCATCCTCAGCGGCTTCAGCCGGCGGCGGCTGTTCGGGCTGAGCATCGTCAGCGCGGCCATCCCGCTCGCGCTCATCGCGCTGATCCCGAACCTGGTCGTCACCGTGGTCCTGGTCGTTCTGCTGGGCGCTTGCGCCGGGGTGGCCTACGTGACCGGCTACACGATCGTCGGTCTCGAGGTGGACGACGACACGAGGGGGCGCACGTTCGCATTCCTCAACTCCGCCATCCGCGTCGTCCTGTTCAGCGTGATTGCGGTATCCCCTTTTGTGGCCGCCGCTTTCACCGCGCTGTTCCGCGGCGTGTCCGGGGCCGGGAGCCTGCACATCGCCCACGTCAGCTACGAGGGGATCGGCTACAACTGCGTGATGCTGCTGGCCGCGGCGATCGCGGTCTGGCTCGGCGTAGTCTCCTACCGGCAGATGGACGACCGTAAGGGCGTGCCGCTACGTGAGGACCTGGTGGCCGCGGTCCGGGGGGAAGAGTTCCAGCCGGTTCCCGGCCAGGTCAACGGCTACGAGCCGGCGCCCGCGGCCCGGCACGGCGTGTTCATCGCGCTGGAGGGCGGTGAAGGGGCCGGCAAGACGACCCAGGCCCGGCTGCTCGCTATCTGGCTGCGTGACCAGGGCTACGACGTAATCACCACCCGGGAACCCGGCGCGACCAAGATCGGCATGCGGCTGCGCGCGGTCCTGCTGGACACCGCGCACGCCGGCCTCTCACCCCGGGCCGAGACCCTGCTGTACGCGGCGGACCGGGCCGAGCACGTGTCCTCGGTGATCCTCCCCGCGCTGGAGCGCGGCGCGGTCGTGGTCACCGACCGGTACGTGGACTCCTCCCTCGCGTACCAGGGCGCGGGCCGGAACCAGTCCACGGCCGAAGTGGCCACGCTGAACCAGTGGGCGACCGGCGGGCTGATGCCCGACCTCACCGTGCTGCTCGACATGCCGCCCGCCAACGGCCTCGGCCGCCGGGCCCGGTCGGCGGACCGTCTCGAAGCCGAGCCGCTGGACTTCCACGAGCGGGTCCGGCGGGGCTTCCTGGCCCTGGCCCGGGCTGAACCCGACCGCTACCTCGTGCTGGACGCGTCCCGGTCGCCGGAGGACGTGAGCCGGGCGATCCAGGAGCGGGTCCGTGAGATGCTGCCCGACCCGATCCCGGCCATGGCCGAGGCCAACACCAGCAGCTTCCCGGCTATCGTCGACTGAAGATGGACGGGGACGTAGCAGTGAGCGGCGCGCCGGTCTTCGGCGACCTGGTCGGCCAGGAGCGGGTGGTAGCCCAGCTGGAACAGGCGGCCGCCGTCGCGGCCCGGTTGCTGCGCGGCGAGAACGCGCTGGGCATGACGCACGCCTGGCTGTTCACCGGGCCGCCCGGATCAGGCCGGTCGGTGGCGGCCCGCGCGTTCGCGGCCGCGCTGCTCTGCCCGGACCAGGGCTGCGGGCAGTGCCCGAGCTGCCATCAGGTACGCGCGGGCACCCATCCCGACCTGATGCTGGTCAAGCCGGAAGGGCTGTCGTACGGGGTCAAGCAGACCCGCAACCTGGTGCTGCGCGCGGCCGGGGCGCCGTCCGGCGGACGCTGGCAGGTGGTGGTGTTCGAGGACGCCGACCGCGCCACCGAGCAGGCCGCCAACGCGCTGCTCAAGGCGATCGAGGAACCCTCGCCGCGGACGGTCTGGCTGCTCTGCGCGCCTTCCGCGGAAGAACTCGTCACGACGATCCGGTCCCGCTGCCGGCTGGTCACACTGCGCACGCCGCCGCCGGAGGCGGTGGCTGAGGTGCTCGCCCGCCGGGACGGGGTGGACCCGGCCCGGGCCCTGACCGCCGCCCGGGCGGCCCAGGGCCATGTGGGCCGGGCGCGGCGGCTGGCCACCGACCCCGAGGCGGCGCAGCGCCGCGACGAGGTGCTCCGCCTGCCGGCCCGGATCACCAACCTAGGCACGGCGCTGAGCGCGGCGGCGGGGCTGGTGAAAGCGGCCGAGCAGGAGGCGGCCGCGGTGACCGAAGAGCTCAACACGCCGGAGCGGGACGCACTGCGCAAGGCGTTCGGCGAGGGCTCCACCGGCAAGGGCGTGGCCAAGGCGGTGCGCGGTTCGGCCGGGCGCCATGAAGGACCTGGAGGACCGGCAGAAGTCCCGGGCCACCCGGCTGAAGCGGGACGCCCTCGACCGGGCGCTGCTGGACCTGGCCGCCTTCTACCGTGACGTGCTGGTCGTCCAGCTGGGCGCCGACGTGGACCTGGCCAGCGCGGGTCACGAAGAGGAACTGCGTCGGCTGGCGGCGGCCAGCACCGCGGAGGCCACGGTGTGCCGGATGGAAGCGATCATGACCTGCCGGGAGCGCCTGGAGCTCAACGTGGCCCCCCTGCTGGCCGTCGAGGAACTGGCCGTCGCCCTCCTGTCCGGCTAGGCAGCCCATCATCGTGGTGCCTTTTGCCGCCGGCGGGGTAAAAAGCAGCCCGATCATGAGGATCCCCGAGATCGGGGAGCAACGGATCCGCGGCTCGCGCGTGCACTAAGTATGAGCGAGCAGATCTGGGAGCCCGTTTCGGCGCCTCCCTCCCCTGAGGGGCTCCGACCGGCTGGCCGGTGGCCGGTACCGTGGGGACGAGCGCGGCCGGAATGGCGGCATGGGCCTGGTGCCGGGCGTCGCACGAGGCGGACTCCGGGTACGGCGTGACCGCGCTGTTCCGCGCGCACCACGCCGAACTGGTCCGGCTGGCCGCGCTGATGACCGGGGACCGAGGGTCCGCCGAGGACATCGTCCAGGACGTGTTCGCCCGGCTGTGTGCCCGGGACTCCTGCCGGACCGGCTGGGCGCTGGCCTACGTCCAGGGCCGCCGTCCTCAACGGGTGCCGCAGCGCGTGCGCCGCCGGGCCGTCGCGCGCCGCTTCGGGGGCGCGCGCGACGCCATGGCCGCTGACGTCACCCAGCGTCCGCGGAGTACGAGGCGCTGCTGGCCGAGGACCGCAGGCAGGTGCTGGCCGCGGTGGCCAGGCTGCCCCGGCGGCGCCGCGAGGTGCTGGTGCTGCGCTACTGGCTGGGACTGCCGGAAGCCGAGATCGCCGCCGTGCTCGGGATCAGTCCCGGCACCGTCAAGTCGACCGCCGCGCGGGGCATCGCCGCCCTGGCGCGCCAGCTCGGGGAGCCAGCATGACCAGCACCGAAGACCGGCTGGCCGACGCGCTCGGCCGCGGCGGCCCGGCCGTCCCGGAGGACACGCTCCGCCCGCTGACCATCCCGCCGGCGCCGGCCTGGCGGCCTGGCTGGCTGCACGCCGGTCGCGGCTGCGCTGGGCATCGTGCCGCGTGGTATCGGCCTGGCGTTCGCGGCTCGGGACGCGTCTCACCGGATCCGGTCGTCCGGAGCGCGCCGGTCGGCGGCCGGCTCCGGTACCCCGCGTTACACGTGGTCGAGGGTCCAGGGCGGCCTCCGGTGGTCGCGATCCACGGCCACCGGGAAGATCACCGGCACGGTCCCCGTCCTCGAAGGCGGCCAATGCCGGACGTGGACGACCTCGTCGGCCAGTGCGCGCCAGCGGGACGTTCTTCGTCGGATCCGCCGCGCCGGGCACCCCGGGGAGCGCCTGTACCGGTTCCGCTGACCAGGATCAGGCCAGGTCACCAGCTTCGCCGTGGTGCCAGGGGGTGTGCTGGGTAACCGTGACTGGACCGCGGACGCCATGGCCGCCTCGCCCGACGGGTCACGGGTCGCCGTCTCCTTCGCGTTCGCCTCGTCGGCCCCGCGGGCGCACCGGACAGCGGCCCTGGTCCGCGACCGCACGCACCCGGATTACATCGACATCATCGATCGGGAGCAGGGGCCAGGAGTGTCTGGCGGGGCGGGACCGGACCCGCGTTCAGCGTGGCCAGCCTGTCCTGGACTGCAGCGCGGCAGTCAGCTGGTCTATCTCGGCCAGTCGTGCGCCCACCTGCGACGCTGAACAGCGAGGTCTGCGCGCCCGGGGTGCGGCGTCACGGACGCGCCGAGGTCCGCGCGCTCAACCCGGCCGCGGGCGGCGGCCAGCCTGGACAGCGGCCCGGTCCTGCTCCGCCAGTCCGCGCGTTACCCCTACATCGCGCAGGCAGAGATCAGCCCGGACGGCACGACGATCACCGCGGTCGTGCTGACCGGCCGGAGGATCAGCGCGCACCATGATGCTGACCTGACGCCCGTGACCTGGCGGTGATCCAGGTATCCCGGGCCTCGCGGCAGCCAGCTGCGGGTGCTGTACCAGCGGAACCTGGGCCGTACCACCGACATCAACTCCGGTCCCGACTTCCTCCAGCTCAGCCAGGACAGCGCGGGCCAGCACTGGATGCTCAACGGCGGGCTGCCTGCCCGGCGGCCCGGTGCACGGACGGGTTCAACGGCTGGCTGCGCGACGGGCGCCTGGTGCCGCTGCCGCCGGTGACCGGCCAGGAGGCTCAACGGGGCCTGGTGACGGCGGCCCGGTCGCGCGCGCTACCGGCAGCCCCGCGGCTGCCTAGCAGTGCGCCAGCCCAGCCCATCTAGGCTGGGCGGCGCACTGCCTGGGACCCAGGTCAGCCACGGCCTGCCTCAGGTCACATGCAGAGCGGCGTGGCGCAGTCCTCTTCCACCTCACGGGCCGTGCCGGTGATGAGGTCGGACTCCATGTCCAGCGCCGCCCCGGTGGCTGCAGCGGGGCCGCCCCGGCGAGCGCCACCTCGAGCGACGGCCGGCCTCGACGATCACGGCCGGGACCCGCGCCGGAACCGGGACCGGAGCCGGCCTGGCCTGGCGGGTCCTCGTCCGCAAACCGCTGATCGCGGCCACCGCGCCCAGCGCCGACACCAGCGTGATCACGGCCAGCGCGGGCCGGTAGGCACCCAGCGTCGCCTGGGCCGAGGTGATGTGGCTGGCGCCCCCGGCGTCCACCACCGCCGTCACGACGGCGAGCACGATCGCCCCGCCGACCTGGAACGAGGTCTGGAACAGGCTGGCCGCGAGGCCCTGCTCCGCGTCGGCGACACCGTCGGTCGCGGCCAGGCTGAGCGCGGAGAAGCCCAGGCCGAACGCGACGCCGATCAGGATGACCGCCGGCAGGATCACCGAGGGATAGTCGGGCTGGACGCCGACCCGGAGGAACACCGCGTAGCCGGTCACCAGGCTGGCGAACGCGAGCACCGAGACCCGGGTGGTCCCGAACCGCCCGATGATCGCACTCATCCGGGTGGACAGCACCGCCACCATCACGCCGGCCGGCAGGAACGCGAGCGCGGTGGCGATCGCGGACCAGGAGGCCAGGGTCTGCAGGTACTGGGTGACCAGGAACTGGAACGAGACGTACGAGCCGAACAGCGTCATCGCACCGATGTTCGCCCGGGTCAGCGGCCCGGAACGGAAGATCCCCAGCGGCACCAGCGGGTCCACGCTGCGGCGCTCGATCACCACGAAGGTGGCGAGGAGAACGGCGACGACCGCGAACGAGCCCACGGTCCGGGCCGACGCCCAGCCGGCCTGCTGAGCCGAGACGACGGTGTAGACCAGCAGCAGCATCGCGCCGGTCACGGTCGCCGCCCCGGGGATGTCGAACCGGCGGCTGCCGCGGGGCTCCCGCGAGGCGGGGGCGCGCGGGATGAACCGGATCGCGGCGATCAGCGTGATCAGCGCCACCGGCGCCGGCACCAGCAGCGTCAGCCGCCAGCTCACCTCGGTGAGCAGGCCGGACAGCACCAGGCCGAGCGAGAACCCGCTCGCCCCGAAGGCGGAGTACACGCTGATGGCCCGGGTGCGCATCGGGCCTTCGTGGAACGTGGTGGTGAGCAGGGACAGTCCGGCCGGGGCGGTGAAGGCCGCCGCGATGCCCTTGACGAACCGGGCGGCGATCAGCAGGCCGACGCTGCTGACCAGCCCGCCGAACAGCGAGGCCACCGCGAACAAGGCGAGAGCGGCCAGGAAGACGCGCCGCCGTCCCAGCAGGTCAGCGGCGCGGCCGCCGAGCAGCAGCAAGCCGCCGTAGCCGAGTACGTAGCCGCTGATCACCCACTGCAGCGACGACGTGGACAGCCCGAGGTCGGCGCGGATGTCGGGCAGGGCCACGCCCACCATCGACACGTCGAGCGCGTCGAGGAACAGGGCCATGCAGAGCACGATCAGGATGGCCCACAGCCGCCGGCTCCACCGCTGGGCGCCGGCCCGCTCGGGCGGCGCTGGCGGCCGGGGGGCGGACGCCCGGGAAGCCCTGGGCTGTCCGGGGACGAAGGGACTGGGAGGGAGATGCCGCCTGAGCGCGGCTGATTGACTCCATGACCCCAGACAATATGCATGTACGTGCACTAGATGCAAGTGCAATTAATGCAGTTGCATCTAATCTGGTTCCGCGCTACGATGCGCTCGTGAGTGTGATGCAGTCCCAGGATCGTCCGGAGGCACCGGCAGGCCGCGTGGTGCCGGACGAGCGGCCGCCCGCGCTGGCCGCTGACCAGGTGGTAGCCACCTGGCGGGCTATCACCGCGAGCCATGCGGCCGCCAACGCCGCGCTCGACCACGAACTCGCCCACCTGGGTCTGGGCGTGAGCGAGTTCGAGGTACTGGACCGGCTGTCCGAGAGCCCGGAGCACAAGTTCCGGGCTCAGGAACTGGCCGACGCCGTGCACCTCAGCCAGAGCGCCCTGTCCCGCCTGATCGACCGGCTGGTCAAGCACGGCCTGGTCGAGCGCTGCTTGTGCGGCGAGGACCGGCGCGGCATCTACGTCCTCCTTACCCCGGATGGCCTGCGGCGGCATGCCGAGGCCGCGTCCGTGCACCGGGAGGTGCTGGCCCGGATCCTGCCGCCCGCGCTGGTCCAGTGCCAGTGCACCGACACCGTTCCCGCCTGACCCCCCCGACCTCGTAATCCGCGCAAATCGGCCGCCCCGGGGGAGCGGATCGCGTGATCTCCCCGTAACCTGAGGCGATGGGCATGATGATGGCCGTCAGTTTCGAACGATACGGACGGCTCTACTACCTGGACCCCGGGTCGCTCACGCCCCGGGTCGGGGACAAGGTCCTCGTGCCCACCGACGGCGGCCCCGAGGTGGCCGACGTCATCTGGGCCCCGCAGTGGGTGGACGACGACGTGGACGGGCTGCCGGTGTGCGCCGGGCTGGCCACCGACGACCACCTGTCCCGGGACGAGGCCAACCGGGGCCGGCGCGCCGAGGCCCGGGTGGCCGCCCGCCGGCTGGCCCGCGAGCACGGCCTGCCCATGAAGATCATCGGGGTGGACTACGTCAACGACCCCAACGTGTACACGATCTACTTCAGCGCGCCGGGCCGGGTCGACTTCCGGGCCCTGGTCCGCGACCTGGCCGCCAAGCTGCGCGGCCGGGTGGAACTGCGCCAGATCGGCCCGCGGGACGAGGCGCGGCTCCAGGGCGGCATCGGGCCGTGCGGCCGTGACCTGTGCTGCTCCACGTTCCTGAAGGACTTCGAGCCGGTGTCGGTCCGGATGGCCAAGGACCAGGAACTCCCGGTCAACCCGCTGCGGATCGCCGGGGCCTGCGGCCGCCTGATGTGCTGCCTGAAGTACGAGCACCCGCTCTACCAGGACTTCCGCAAGGACGCCCCGAGCATCGGCTCCTCGGTCGAGACCCCCGAGGGTCCCGGCGTGGTCACCGGCCACAGCGTGCCGGGCGACAAGATCGTGGTGAAACTGGCCCGGGACGGCAGCAAGTGCGCCTGCCCGAAGGCGAGCGTCTGCGGGTCCCGCCAGGCCTACGAGGCCAAGTACGGTGACCAGGCGGCCGCGACCCCCGCGGAGTAGCGTCGCCCCGTGGCTTTCCTGATCCGGCGCAGGCGCCGGTGCGCACTGGCGCTGACCGGCGCGCTGTCCGCCGTCGTCCTGGCCGCGTGCAGCACCAGCGCCGCCGGGCACGCGGCCGCCCGCGCATCCGCCTCCAGCGCGGCGCCCAGCCCGCGGGCCAGCGCGCCGATCGCCGAGCCGCCCGGCCCGCCGCCGACCACGCTGGCCGGCTTCTACGCCCAGAAGCTGCACTGGCAGCCCTGCAACCAGGGGTTCCAGTGCGCCCGGCTGCTCGTCCCGTTCGACTACCGCCGGCCCGCCTGGCGGCGGTTCTCGCTGCCGGTGATCCGGCTGGCCGCCACCGACCCGGCCCAGCGGATCGGCTCCCTCGTCGTCAACCCCGGCGGCCCCGGCGGCTCCGGGATCAGCTACGCGCTGCAGGCCCGCAGCGAGATCGCCGCCCCGGTCCGGGCCCGGTTCGACATCGTCGGCTTCGACCCGCGCGGGGTGGGCGCGAGCCAGCCCGCCATCGGATGCCTGACCGGCGCCGCAGCTCGACACTTACTTTTCCACTAACGAAAACCTCGCCGGGGCCAGCCACCTCGCCCCGGTCGTCGCCGAGGCGAAGCGGTTCGCCCGGGGCTGCGAGCGCGAGTCCGGAGCCCTGCTGCCGTGGGTGGGCACGCCCAACGCGGCCCGGGACATGGACGTCCTGCGGGCCGCCCTCGGCGATGTGAAGCTGACCTATCTCGGCAAGTCCTACGGCACCTACCTGGGCACCTGGTACGCGCAGCTCTTTCCCTCGCATGTCCGGGCCCTGGTCCTGGACGGGGCGATCGACCCCGCGAGCTCCTCGTTGCGGATGAATATCGTGCAGGGGCAGGGCTTCGAGGTCGCGCTGCGCGCGTTCGTGGCGGACTGCGTCGCGCGGGCCGGCTGCCCCGTGGGGCGCGGCTCCGTGGCGGCGGGTGTGGCCCGGATCCAGGCCCTGGTCAGCCGGGCCACGGCGGATCCGCTGATCAACAACCTGAGTAACCAGCGCGCGGACGGGGCCCTGGTGCTGAACGGTATCGCGGCCGCGCTGTACAGCCAGGCCTACTGGCCGACGCTGCGCGAGGCGCTGACGTCCGCGTTCGGCGGCGACGCGACCGTGCTGGTCGAGCTGGCCAACGCCCTCTGGGAGCGGAACGCCACCGGCCAGTACACGAACCTCGCCGACGCGAACATGGCGGTGGAATGCCTGGACCGGCCGTGGCCTTCGGGGCGGGGGCCGTCTGGCCTGTCCCGGTGGCGCGCCGCGGCCGCGGCCGCCGCCCGGGCCGCGCCGGCCTTCGGGGCGTCGATCATGTGGGGCAGCCTGCCGTGCGCCTACTGGCCCGTCCGCTCAGACCCGCTGCCGTCGATCCGGGCCGCGGGCGCGCCGCCGATCCTGGTCATCGGGAACAAGCGGGACCCGGCCACGCCGTACCGCTGGGCCCAGGCCCTGGCCGGGGACCTGAAGTCCGGGGTGCTGCTGGGATGGGATGGCAACGGGCATACCGCGTACATGATGGGCAGCTCGTGCGTGGACGGGTTGGTGAACCGGTATCTGGTGGACCTGGCTGTCCCGCGCAGCGGCACCGTCTGTCCCTGACCCGGCCGGCCCGGCTGAGGCTGGGTACGGCCTGGGGAGCAGACCGGTAGACTCGGTGGGCCGCCGGATCGCGGCATGCCGCCTTAGCTCAGTCGGTTAGAGCGACGCACTCGTAATGCGTAGGTCATCGGTTCGATTCCGATAGGCGGCTTGTAGACTCTGTACCCCGCCAGATCGCGGCAGGCCGCCTTAGCTCAATCGATTAGAGCGACGCTCTCCTAATGCCCTGTTCATCGGTTCGATTCCGATATGCGGCTCCCAGGTCAGAGGCCCCTTCCGCCATCTTCTAGACGATGTTTCATTTTGCTTACGGCTCGGCTCACAGTGTTGGTGTTCTATGCGGCCTTGACGGCCTGGGCGAAGATGTCCGCAGCGGCTGCCTTCGGCGGCTGCGGATTACTTCGGCGTAGATGCTGAGCGTTATGGCCGGGTCCTCGTTGCCCAGGCGGGCTGCGACGACTTCAACTGGTACGCCGGTGAGCAGCAAGGTCGTGGCGTGGATGTGCCTTAGATCGTGCAGCCGCGCGTGCGGGAGCTGGTCCTTGGGACCTGGGTCCCTGTCTCAGGTTGATTGTGGGCGCGGATTAGCTTGGTCATCAGTTACATGACAGTTTCGGGGTATATCGGTTCGCCCAAGCCGGTCGTGAATACGTGTCCGTCTTTGACGCCACGCCAGGAGTCTCCCGCCTTTCAGCTGCTCCGCGGCCTTGGTCGGACTTGTGCTGGCGGAGTACGGCCACTGTGCCGTCATCCATGGCACACTGACCGCGGTGGCTCTCATCCTACTAATTGCTAGATCGATCGGTCGTTCCATAGGCGGCTCCCACGTCAAAGGCCCCTTCCGATCAAGGAAACTACGAGGCAGCTACGACGGATCACTGTCTAGCAAGTCCCAGCTAGGCAGGATGTCCGATGGCTCAAGGCGCATCAGGTCGTCGCGGTTCCAACCGCGGCTGGCGTCAGTGGCCACCCGGCGCGCGTGCCGGAGCCTGGTGCGTTCCAGTTCGTTCCGCACGCTGCGGGCGTTGGCGAACCGGGGCCCGCGCATCCGGCGGGACAGGTACTGGCGGAACGCCTCCTCGGCGCCCGGGGACAGGTAGTAACTGGACTGCTCGAGCATGAGCCGCCCGATCGCGACGAGTTCGTCGGCATCGTAGGCGGCGAAGTCGAGGTGGTGCGCGATCCGGGAATGCATGCCCGGGTTGCTCTCGAAGAAGTCGTCCATCCGGTCCTTGTAGCCCGCAAGGATGACCACAAGATTGTCGCGCTCCTTCTCCATCACCTGCAGCATGATGTCGATGGCCTCCTGGCCATAGTCCTTGGAGTCGGCCGCGCGGTACAGATAGTAGGCCTCGTCGATGAACAGCACCCCGCCCATGGCCTGGTCGAGCACGCGCTTGGTCTTGGGTGCGGTCTGCCCGATGTACTGGCCGACCAGATCGTCGCGCATGGCGTGCACCAGGTGCCCGCTTTCCAGGTAGCCGAGCCGGTGCAGGAGTTCGGCCATGCGCAGCGCCACGGTGGTCTTGCCGGTGCCCGGCGGGCCGGTGAAACACATGTGCAGGTTTGGCCGGGGGGCCTCGAGGCCGAATCTCTGCCGGGCCTGGTCCACCAGGAGCAGCAGCGCGATGTCCTCGATCCACCGCTTCACGGGCACCAGGCCGACCAGGTCGCGGTCGAGTGCGCCGAGCACTTCGTCGATGCTGGCGGCCTCGCGCTCCTCGGCGAACATGACCAGGGCTTCCGGGGCAAGCCGGCCGCGCCGCCGGTCGGGCTGGCCGCTCCAGGCTGTCGGCGCACGCCGCCGGGCGAACGACCCGGGGCCGGCTGGGCGGCCGGACGCCGGATGGGGGTATTGGATATCCCGCGGCGCCCGAAGGCCGGGACTATGGGGACCATCTCTCGGTGCAGGCCTGGATCCATCAGATTGGAATCCCAGTCGGATTCCGGACTGAAACCGCGTGATTCGAGGCTTTCCGGACTCGTCTGGTGCCATCCGTTCCGGAGCATCAGGGCTATCAGCGCGAGCCCGACAACGAAGCCGGCGACGATCCCGAACCACAGATAGCCGAACCACAGCCAGACCATCAACAGGGCAGCTGAGACAGCTAGGAGGAGTACGCCTAGTACGGAATGTCGCAGTCGGGCAGTCCGCATAGATGCGAGGGTAGACAGGCGGCTGGTCTCGGTCAATCGCGGGTGGCTCGCAGCCCTCCCCTCAGGGCGGGTAGGAGTCAGGCAGCAACAGGCGGCCCGCCTGGCGGCAGCGATCTGCTCGGGGTAGCGGTCACCCGGGGGTTCGGGCCCGGGGAACCGCCAGTGCGCGGTTCAGCTCCAGCTGGTCCCCGCGGGTATCCGGAGGGTGGTGTTGATGCGGTTGAAGAAGTTGCTGAGCGCCACCATCAGCACCAGCGCCCCGAGTTGCTTGTCGTCGTAGTGCCTCGCGGCCTCGGCCCAGATGTCGTCAGTGACGGATCCGGGCCGGTCGGCGAGCCGGGTCGCCGCCTCCGTGACGCCCAGGGCGGCGCGCTCGGCGTCGTCGAAGAGGGGGTTCTCGTACCAGGCCGCGACGGTGAGCAGCTTCTCCGTGCTGACGCCGCCCTGGCCCGCGCTGCGGACGCCGGCGTTGACGCACGCGCTGCAGCCGTTGATCTGGCTGGCCCGCAGGTGCACCAGCTCGACGATCTCCCGCGGCAGGCCGCTGGCGTACACGGCCTTGTAGATGTGCTGGACGGCCGTAGTGACGTCGGGGTCGGGGGTGGTGTTCTCGATACGTGCTGACATCTTTCCTCCGCAAGCAGGAGCATGGATCGGCGGACGGCACTAAGACGGACGGCTGCCGCGGAAGGTAACGCCGGCCCGGTGTTACGCGGCCCCGTCTTCACTCACCGGCGTTACCTCGGCGGTGCGGGCCGCGTCCTGGTAGTGAGACTGCCGCCGCGCCGGAGAGGATCATGACCGGAGAAGAACAGCTCGCCGCCGGGTTCGAGGCCCAGCGCCCGTACCTGCGCACGCTCGCGTTCCGCGTTCTCGGCTCGCACGCCGACGCCGAGGACGCCGTGCAGGAAGCGTGGCTGCGCCTGGCCCGCGCCGGCGGCGCGGGCATCGATGATCTGCGGGCCTGGCTGACGACCGTGACGGGACGGATCTGCCTCGACGTGCTCCGCAGCCGCCGGACCCGGAGCGAGCAGCCGCTCGAGCTCAGCCTGGGACTGCTCACGGCGGAGACAACGGCGCATCCCGGAGTCAGTCCCGAGGACCACGTGCTCCTCGCCGACTCCGTCGGCCTGGCGCTGTCGGTCGTCATGGACGCGCTCACCCCGGCCGAGCGGGTTTCGTTCGTCCTCCACGACGTGTTCGAGGTCCCGTTCGACGCGATCGCGAGGATCCTGGACCGGAGTACCGCCGCCACCAAGATGCTGGCCAGCCGCGCTCGCGGCCGGATCCGGCTGGGCACGCCGGCGGCGGCGGACCAGGCGGCCTGGGAGGTGGTGGACGCGTTCCTCGAGGCGGCTGGCCGGGGAGACGTCGCGGGCCTGCTCGCCGTACTCGCGCCCGAGGTTGAGTTCCGGGGGAGCCGTCCTGGCGGCGGCCTGGTGGTACGCGGTGCGGCCGAGGTCTCCGGCCGGGCCGGGACCGGCGGGGGCGGGGGCACGCCCGCGCACCGGGTTGTCGTGGACGGCATGCCTGGCATCCTCGTCGTGGCCGGCGGACGGCCGGTTACGGTGATGGCCTTCTCGGTAAGCGGAGGCGTGATCACCGTGATCCGCGCGTATTCCGACCCGGACCGGCTCGCTCAGATCGTCCCGTCGTGGGTAATGTGACGGCTTCGGGTCTTGGTTCCAGGTGTTGGTCCACGGACCGGCTGTGCGACCCGCGAGCGGTCTGGGTGGCCCTGCTGATAGATCGTGTGCCAATGGTACGCAGCGAGGCTGACCCAGGTAGGAGCTGCCCGCGTACCCTAGTAGGGCAGCAGCCATTCCAGGGTTGAGCTGGGGTAATGGGGGCTGACTGGGGTCAGTCCGGGTTCCCGCATAGCGCGGCCGCCCTCGCGATCATGTGGTTTGTGCGAACGACAAAATGGAGGCGGCTGCGGCTGCCAGGATCGGGGCGCGCCTGGGCGCGCGGAAGCGCGGGGAGCTGCTTGCCCTGCTGAGGCCGTGTTTCCCGCGTTGGGCACGACTTGGCTCTCAGTCAGCCGGCGGCTTCTCGGTCCGTGACGGGCAAAGTTGCGCACTAATCCGGCCGCCGGCGGTCCCGGTGTATTTGGTCGCCTGCGCCTTCGCTGGGCAGGCCCACGAGAGAGCCGCAGCTACCGAGGTCGGCAAGGTCGCGCCGGTCGCCCGCGAAGGCGCGGAAACCCGCTGGCGCTATCGGGCGCTGGCATCCCATAATCGCCTGTCATGATCAGCGGCGGTCAACGCCGGCTACGTCCGGCTCCTAGCCTGATTGGCGAGAGGAAGGACTATCGGTGTCCAACGGGGTCGAGACCAGGACCATAGCGGTCGGCGGCGGGCGTGAACTTTGCGTGGAGATGGCCGGTGAACCTGACGGAAAGCCGATCCTGGTCCACACTGGCGAGCCGATGTCACGGCGCCTGTACGGCGGGTGGATCGCCGATGCCGAGAAGAAGGGCATCCGGCTGATCGGCTATGACCGCCCTGGCTATGGCGGCTCGACCGCGCATCCCGGTTACACCGTGGCGTCGGGAGCACAGGATGTCCGGGCCATCGCGGAGGCGCTCGGGCACGACCGGCTTGGCATCTGGGGCATATCAGGGGGCGGCCCGTACGCTTTGGGATGCGCGGCCTTGCTGCCCGACGTGGCGGTCGCTGTCGCGGCGGTGGCCTCGCTTGCGCCCTACGGTACCGAGGGCTTCGACTACTTCGCCGGGATGGGCGAGTCCAACGTTGAGGGCTTTAAGTTGTTCTTCTCCGACCCGGAGGCATCTCGCCGGGATCTGCGCGAGGGCAGGGAGGAGATTCTCGCGGCCACGCCGGAGCAGTTCGCTGAAGAGCTCGAGAGCCTCCTCGCTCCCGTCAACGCCAAGGTGCTGACCGGAGGCCTGGCCCGATGGCTGACTGAGACCCACAAGGTCGCCCTCTCCGCGGGCGACCAGGGCTGGTGGGATGACGGAGCGGCGCACCTGACTAGCTGGGGGTTCGATCTCCGCGACATCCGGGTGCCCGTCAAGATCTGGCACGGCCGCCAGGACCGGTTTGTTCCCGTGCAGCACGGCCAGTGGCTGGCCGCCAACGTCCCTGGCGCGGAGGCTGATATCAGCGACCGCGACGGCCATCTCACCATGATCGGCCGGATCGGCGAGATCCACGACTGGCTCCTCCCGCACTTCTAGGACGACTTCATCTACCAGAACCAGCGCACTCGGCTCGCCCGCGACACAGAGATCTCCCTAGTCAGATAACGAATGGCTGCTGCCCTACCAGGGAGGCTCTATCCTCGTGGTCAGGGTTTCCCTCGCGGAGGCGGTGGCTTGATCGTGCAGTACTCGTGGCCGGCACCGATGCCTCCGGGTCGACGTCCAGGGACGCTCCGGTTGATCTGCTGCGCCCGGTGCGAAGGACCGCTTCACTACACGAAAGCCAAGGGTCATCCTCGGCAAGAGGATCATGAGCAGGGCTGTGAAGCCTTCATCAGGGCCATGCGGATCATGCGGTACGTCAACGAACTGAAGCGCTCTGCGTCCGAGTCAGCGGGGGCCTGGGGCGCTGCCCGGTGGTGGCGGAAGCACTTGCGGGAGAACGCGAAGAAGCTGACCGTAGCGGCGTGTGAGAGCGATCCCGTCTCCGCGGTCAGTGCCCTGGGCGTCGGCTATAAAGCCGACTGCCAGACGGCCGGCCAGCGAGTTGGCCAGGCGGAGAAGACGAAGATGGCGGAAACCCTGATGCTGGCCTGCCGTCAGCTGGCGCTGGGGCAGGATCCAGCGCCACTCACCGGCCGCCTCAGCTAACGACCACCGGTGGTTCACGAGCAACGTCAGGGCTAAGCACGCACTGGCCGCCCGACCAGCACGTACCTGCCATCACGTCGGGTTAGCCGCCTGAGCGGCGTTCTTGAGCTGGTTCAGCCACGAGACAAGCGATCCGTCGAGCACCTGCTGCATGCCTGCTACGTCGGCCTCGACGGGAGCGCCAGCGAAGGATTCGGTCGTTTCTACGTGAGTGCCGGCGGGTGTAGCTGTGAACACCCACTCGTGCACCCCGGTGATGCCGTCGCCGGTGCCGCCCCACAAGACCCGGGACTGGTCTAGCACCGCGTACACCGTGGAGGTCACGGTGAAGCCGAAGCTGGTCCAGGTGAACGATTCGCCAGGCGCGAAGGCTCCGTCCAGCTGGGCTGCGGTGATATCGGACTGCCAGGTCGGCCAGGCGTTGACGTCCTAGTGCAGGGCCCAGACCCGGCTTACCGGAGCGCTGATGTCAATCTCGTGATGCGCCAGGACCGGCGCGTCGCGGTCGACGCTGGTCGGAGTGTCCACCGTGAACCTTCCTTATCGTCGGGCAACTGGCTCGGCTCCAACGCTATCCGCGCCCTAGCGCGCGATCTTGCCCAGCCAGGCTGATGTGCCACAACGCCATCCACGAATACGTCACGCCGAGGGTGCGGGCTAGAGCACGTGGCTCATCGGTGAGCCCGGGTTCGCCACCAGCGCCCGGTAGCGACCCGGCCAGACCAGGGACTGTGGCCCGGGGGTACTACGGGCGCGATGCGCGGTCCCCGGCGCGACCCTGAGGCGAGAACCAATCACCAACTACCGGCTCCAGCAAGGACGTCCGGCGCCCTCGGGATGAGGTAACCGATGGTCTCGTCTGGTAGCCCACAGCGTCGGTGGTGTCCGGCCGCAGTAAGAGCCGCAGTAAGAGAGGAACGCGTGTGAACATCATCCGAGGCAAGCGAGAGCGCCCGGAAGCAGGGCGCGCGGAAACGGGTCGGACCGGCGGCCCGGTTGGCGGCACGCTGGGCCGGCGCAACCTTCTTGGCGGTCTGGCTGCTCTTCCCGTCTTGTACGGCATCGGATCGGCCGCCCCCGCTCGGGCCGCCTCGGCCGTGCGGCCGGGCAGCAGCCCGGCGGCCGCCAGCGGCAGCACCCCGGCCGCCGACGACCTGGTGCGCGGAACAGAGCGGCGGTACAACGCCCCGCTGCTCACACCGGGAACCCGGCTGGTGCTGCCGGCGGGTGTCAAGGCCGTACCCGTCCTGGATTACTACCATCGTCCGCGCCTCGCGTCGGCGGGGTCGGCCTGGCCGCACCTGAGGGCCGCCGACGGCACCACGGTCGACGCGTCGGTCATCCCGAAGCGGGGCGCCCCGACCCGTATCGCGATCGTGAGCGGGTTCACCGAAGGCTGGTACGAGCTCACCCACGCCAACGGCCGGGCCGACCGGGTGATGTGGGAGGCCGGCAAGATGCCCTACCTGTTCGTCTACGGCGAATTCGGCGGCACGGACGAGGAGCCGTTCCGCGACCGGTTCTACACGCTCGCGCTGCAGCCAATGTCCCGCAATCCCTACATCCGCAGCACCACCATTCTCTAGGAGAAGAATGTCTCACCACTTCGACTACACGGCCGACGAACGGCTGGACATCAGCGACGCCTACTGCTTCGCCGGGCCCAGCGACGTCTTCGGCCCGCGCACGGTATTCGGGATGAACGCCTCCCCGAATGACGCCGGTCCCTGGGACCCCGCGGGCTACTACGAACTTAAGGTTGACACCAACGAGGACCTGGTCGAGGACATCACCTGGCGGTTCACCTTCCCCGTCGACTCCGCCGGCGTCCAGCACGTCGTCGTGGCCGAGCTCACCGGCAGGGAAGCCACCGACCGCAACGCCAAAGGCAGGATCATCACGCCGCCCCACGCGCCCGTGGGAGAGGTCCTCGAGGTGGAGCGCGGCATCAAGATCTTCGCCGGCCCGCGCACCGACTCGTTCTTCAACTTCCTTCCCTTCCCCATCACGTTGGCGAACGCCCTGAATGAAGGCTTCTTCCCGGACCTGGCGGCCCTGTTCCCGCCAACCGACTTCTTCATGAATCAAATCGTCAGGTCCGTCCTAGTCGAGGCGCCTGCTCAGGTCACCGGCCGGCGGCGGCTGAACTACTGGGCCACCACCGCGATCCACGACCAGGGGCACGGCTGGGTCCAGCTCCAGCGCGCCGGGGGGCCCAACGGCACCACCCTCTGGAACTTCCCCGCGGGTTCCGCTGGGATCAACATCAACGCCACCGTCCCGACGGACGACCTCGCGGGCAGGCCCCGCCACCCCGACACCGACCCCGCCACCGGAGTCTGGGGCCAGATCAGGGACCAAACCGCCGTCGTCGTCGGGCTCGGCGGCACCTACAACCAGGGGGTCCACGGCCGTCCCACCGCGCTGGCCTACGGCGCGTACGTGGCAGACGTCTTCCTCCCCATGGTCATCCCGTTCATCCCCGGCACCAACGCCCTGTGGGACCCCTGGCAGGGCAGCCACAACGGCAAGGGCCTGACCGAGGACGCATTCGACAACGCCACCAAAGTCATCCTCAACCAGGACTTCGTCTCCGGCCTTACTCAGCCCGCGAAGCTCCTCGACTACTTCCCCTACCTCGCCCCGCCGCCGGAAAGCTGACCCGGCAGCGGGAACGCCGGGCCGTGCCCCGCACACGGCCCGGCAGGCGCAGCATTCAGGCATGCAGGCGGACAGGCAGAGAGAGGAAGCCACAGTGAACCTCACCCGAGCGATGCGGCTGACGAGGCCGCGCCTGGTCATCCTGGCTGCTGTTCTGGCGATCGCCGGCCTGTTCGCGGCGATCAGCCAGACCGCATCTGCTCAGGCGGCCAGGGGCCACGACACACGGGCCGGCGCGGCCTCCAGCACGGGCCGGGCCAAACCGACGATCGTGCTGGAGCACGGCGCCTTCGCGGACGCCTCCAGCTGGAGCGGTGTCATCCAGCGCCTCCGGAACGACGGTTACACCGTCTACGCCCCACCCGACCCGCTGCGCGGTGTTGCCTACGACAGCCAGACCCTGGCCGACTTCCTCGCCACCATTCACGGACCCGTCGTGCTGGCCGGGCATTCCTACGGCGGAGTGGTCATCACCAACGCCGCCGCCGGCGACAAGAACGTGAAGGCACTGGTCTACGTCAACGCATACCTACCCGCCCAGGGTGAGACCGCCTTCGGGCTGACCACCGCCCAGCCCGGATCCTGCCTCAACGCCGACCCCGCCACGGTCTTCAACTTCGTGTCCTATCCGGGAGCCCCGAGCGGTGACTCCGACGCCTACCTCAAGGTGGCGCCCGACGGGACCTACGCCGGGTTCGCCGACTGTCTCGCCAACGGCGTGCCAGCCAGCCAGGCCGCGATCCTGGCCGCCACCCAGCGGCCGATAGCTTTCAGCGCCTTTTCGGAACCCTCCGGGCCGCCCGCCTGGAAGACCATCCCGTCCTGGGCCGTGATCGGCACCGCTGACCACGCCATCCCACCCGCCGAACTGCTCTTTATGGCCCACCGTGCCCACGCCCACATCACCGAAATCAACACCGGGCACCTGTCCTTGATTACCAACCCCGGCACTGTGGCCCGCGTCATTATCGACGCTGCCGACGCCACCACGGGCTGAGGAGCCACAACCCAGCCGCTGAGACGGCTCCTCCAGGTCGGCGAGGGGACGATCCCGTCGTGCCGGAGGTCCAAAG
This sequence comes from uncultured Actinomycetes bacterium, assembly GCA_963844695.1. Lineage (GTDB taxonomy): Bacteria > Actinomycetota > Actinomycetes > Streptosporangiales > Streptosporangiaceae > RYN-230. Next base: position 460,241 of record CAWJPL010000035.1, on the reverse strand, counting down.
GAGCACGCATGCGCGCCGACGTGGTGCCGGGCGGGACCTTCCCCCGACTGCCCGCCGCGATCTGGGAGGGGCCGGCTGTGGACCGGAGCCCCGGGGCGCCGGTATCCCGACTGCCTCAGCAGGGCCGTTGCGGCCCGTCTGAGGTGGCGCGTAGCGTTGCGGTGAAGCGCCTCAGCGAGCCCTCACTCCAGATGGTGGGCGTGACAGTGCATCCTCCGCCCAGGCTGTTCGGCAGGAGCGGTGAGCTGGACGTCCTGGGACGGCTCATCGCGAAGGTGCGAGGCGGTCAGAGCGCCGTCCTGGTCGTACGGGGCGAGCCGGGGATCGGCAAGACGGAACTGCTACGGCATCTCATCGCCGGGGCGTCCGGTTTCCGGGTGGCCCGGGTGGCCGGCGTCGAGCCGGAGATGGAGCTTCCCTTCGCCGGGTTGCACCAGATGTGCGCGCCGATGCTCGGCCGGCTCGGGTCGCTGGCCGAGCCTCAGCGTCGCGGGCTCAGCGTTGCGGGCGGGCTTGCCTCCGGGGATAGTCCCGACCGGTTCCTGGTCGCCCTCGCGACGCTCAGCCTCATGGCGGAGGCTGCCGAGGAGCAGCCGATGCTGTGTGTCGTGGACGACGCGCAGTGGCTCGACCAGGCGTCGGCCCAGGTCCTCGGATTGGTCGCGCGCCGGCTGCTGGCGGAGTCGATAGCGCTCGTGTTCGCAGTCCGGACGTCGGCCCCGGGAGATCCATTGCCGGATCACTTCGCGGGTCTGCCCGAACTCCGGCTGGACGGACTAGATGAACGGTCGGCTCGGGCGCTGCTGGCGACGGTCACCTCAGGCCCGCTCGACGAGAGCGTCCGCGCCCGGATTCTCGAGGAGGCACACGGCCATCCGCTGGCCCTGCTCGAGCTCTACCGAGGCCGGAGCGCCGCCGACTTCGCCGGCGGGTTCGCTCTTCCGGGCCCGGGAGATCTGCCCGGGCGCATCGAAGATCAGTACGCGGCGCGCCTGCGTGAGCTGCCGGACAAGGTCCAGCGGCTGGTCCTGCTCGCGGCGGCCGATCCGGTCGGGAACCCGGCCCTGATCCTGCGGGCGGCTCAGATACTTGGCCTGGACATAAGAGCCATGGACTTCACCAGCGCAGCCGGGCTGCTGGACATCGGTGCGAACGTCCGTTTCCGGCATCCTCTGGTGCGTTCTGCCGCCTACCGGGCCGCCGCGGCCGACGACCGGCGAGCCGTACACGAGGCGCTGGCAGCAGTGACCGATCCGCTAGCTGACCCTGACCGCCGGGCGTGGCACTACGCCCACGCGGCTGCCGGGCCGGACGAGGCCGTGGCCGAGGAGCTCATCAACTCGGCCAGCCGTGCCCTGCGCCGAGGCGGGGTAGCCGCCGCCGCGGCCTTCTGGGAACGAGCCGTGGCGCTCACCCCGGACCCGGGCGAGCGCGCCGCACGGGCTCTGGCGGCGGCCGAGGCCAAGTACGCAGCCGGGGATTTCGAGGCCGCTCAGGTCCTGCTGGTCGCCGCTGAGCTCGGACCGCCGGGCGAGCTCGGCGAGGCGCGCGTGCAGCGGATGCGGGGTCAGATCGCGTTCGCCCTGAGACGGGGGGGCGACGCGCCGCCGCTCATGCTGCAGGCAGCGCAGCGGCTACAGAGCCTGGACGCCGAGCTGGCCCGGCAGACCTATCTCGAAGCCCTGGTAGCAGTGATCTACGCGGGCCGGCTCGCCCACGGACAGGACGCGAGGCAGGTCGCGCGCGCCGCGAGGTCCGCAACGCTGGGGGCTTCCGGGTCGGAGCCGCTGCCGCACTCGCACCTGCTCATCCACGGCCTCGCCGTGCGCCTGGCCGATGGCTACCTGGCCGCCGCCCCCACGCTCAAGGAGGCACTGCGCCGCTACCGGTCGCAGCCGCACGAGCTGGACTGGCTCTCCGTCTCATACAGCATGGTCGCCATGGACCTGTGGGACGACGAGGCGTGGTTCGAGCTCGCGGCCGGCCAGGTCCGGCTGGCCCGAGCGAACGGCACCCTCAGCTGGCTTCCGTTCGCGCTGGACTATCTCGCCGAGTTCCACGTCCAGGCCGGCGAACTGTCGAAGGTGGCGGCCTTGCTGATGGAGCGTGAGCACGTCAACCCGGGGACCAGAGAGGCCACCTTGCCTTACGTCCCGCTGCTGCTGGCCGCCTGGCGCGGGGACGCACCGGGCGCGGCCGAACTGGCTGAGGAGTTGACCCGTGGCGCCTCGGACCGCGGCGAGGGCGCTGCACTGACCTGCACGGACTACGCGCAGGCGGTGCTAGGCAATGGCCTGGGCGAATATGGGCCCGCCGCCGAGGCGGCGCATGGTGCCAGCGCCGCGGATGAGATCGTCATCTCACCCTGGGCCCTGTATGAGCTGGTGGAAGCCGCGGCCCGAAGCGGCCAGCAGGAACGTGCCTGCGCGGCGGCGGACCAGCTGTCGCAGCTAGCCGTGGCGAGTGGCAGTGACTGGGCTCGCGGGGCAGCGGCGCGGTCCCGGGCGCTGGTCTCGGCGGGACCCGCCGCCGAAGCGGAGTACCGCGAGGCGATCGAACTGCTGGGCAGAACCAGGATGGCGGCCCACCTGGCCCGCGCCCGCCTGGTCTACGGCGAATGGCTGCGCCGGGAAAACCGGCGGATCGACGCCCGCAACCAGCTGCGGCCCGCGTACGACGCGCTCGCGTCCATGGGCGCCGAGGCCTTCGCTGCACGCGCCCGGCGAGAGCTCCAGGCGACCGGCGAGAAGGCGCGCAAGCGCAGCGAAGACACCCGCGCCGACCTGACTCCGCAAGAGGAGGAGATCGCCCGGCTGGCCCGCGAGGGACGAACCAACCAGGAGATCGGCGCGCAGCTGTTCATCGGCGGCCGCACCGTGGAGTGGCACCTGCGTAAGGTGTTCGCCAAGCTGGACATCAGCTCCCGCCGCGAGCTCGATCAGGCCCTGAGAAAAAGGGGCGTTCGGTCATGACGGCATCTGACGAGGTGGGGCCAGGGCCGGGCGCAGCTCTCGGCGTGAGCCCACTCCGAGCTTGGTGTAGACCTTGCTGAGATGCCATTCGACGGTCCGGGTGCTGAGGCATAGCTGGGCCCCGATCTCCACGTTGGTGCGGCCGTCGACGGCGAGCCGGGCGATGTGCGCCTCCTGGGCGGTGAGCTGGCTGGCCGTGTGGGCCGTCCGCTTGCGCACCGTGTCGCCGGTGGCTAGCAGCTCATGCCGGGCTCGCTCGGCGAACGCCTCCATGCCCATCGCGGTAAACAGGTCATAGGCGGTCCGGAGCTCGGCGCGGGCGTCCCGGTACCGGTCCTCGCGGCGCAGCCATTCGCCGTACAGGAAGTGGGCGCGGGCCACGGCCGGGCGCATGCGGGTGCGGCCGAGCCGCTCGATCGCCTCGCGATAACAGTTCTCGGCGGCCGCACCCTCACTCAGCAGGGCCCGCGACCGCGCCTCGACGCCAAGCGCCCAGTCGGTGCCGCTGGCGCGGGTCGTCTCGGAAAGCCGCTGGAGAGCGTCGGATGCGCGCGCGGGCTGGCCGCTGCGGACGGCCGCCTCGACCAGCTCCGTGAGCGACCAGCCGACAACGCCGATGTCGTCGTACTCGCACGCCAGTTCGGCGGCGGCCAGGGCCTCGTCGTAGCGGCCGAGGCCGTTGTAGAGCAGGGCGACGGCGTACTGGCTGGCCACCCCCCTGCCCTCGCCGCGGCTGGCCGCGCCGTCCATGGTGGCCTGGATGAGCTCGATAGCCTCAGCCTCACGGCCCCGGAACGCGGCGGCGCCCAGGCCACCGTAGGGCCCGAGCTGGCTTCCGGTGGCGTCGGCCACCGCCTGCGCCTCCGCGACGAGCGCCGCGCCCTGCTCCAGCTCGCCCGCGTGTGCGTGCAGGAGGTAGCGGGACAGGACTGCGAGCGGGAGGTCACTGAGTGCCCCCGCCTCACGCGCGAGCTTCACGTGACGGCTGGCCAGGACGTGCCATGTCTCGTCGTCCCACACCGCTATGGCCGCCATCTCGGCGAGCCACAGCCAGCTCAGGCCCTCCTCCGCCGAGATGTCCTGATCGCGGAAAGCGAGCAGCGCCCGGCTCAGGGCGGGCGCCCCGGCCGCATAGCCCTCCGTGACCAGCAGCGCCAGGCCGTCCAGGAGCAGGTCGGGGGCACGCGCCGGGCCCAGTGGCGCGGGCGCCGTACGTGCGGCTCTAGCCACGTCCACGACCGCCGGAGACATGCGGCCGACGAACAGCGCGGCGGTGAACGCCTCCAGGTAGGTCCGCCGGGCTAGCCCGACGTCCAGCACCTCGAGCTGCTTGGCCGCGCTGAGCATGAGCGGGGGCGCGTCGCGGCCATGACTTGAGGCGAATATGACCTGGGCGCGCAGCAGGTCGCCGCGGGCACGCTGCAGTTTGTCCAGCGGCCCGGCCTGGGCCATGGCCAGCAGGCCGAGCGCGGCGTCAAGGGCGCCAGCCTGGTGCTTGGCTTGCGCCGCGGCCAGCGCCCGCTGCGCGCGGTGCGCCGGGTCGAGCGTCAGACCTGCGGACCGCTCCAGGAACGCGGCCGCCGCCGCCAGGCCACCGCGGCGCTGGGCTCGGCCTGCGCAATGCTCGAGTTCGGCGGCAACTCCTTCATCCGGGCCCGGTGCGGCCTGGGCCCGGTGCCAGGCCCGCCGGTCAGGATCGACAGCCGGGTCGGTGACCTCGGCCAGCGCGCCGTGCAGCTCCCGCCTCGTCTGGGCCGACGCCGACCGGTAGGCCGCCGAGCGCACCAGCGGATGCCGGAACCGCACCCGCGCGCCGAACTCCGCCAGCCCCGCCTGCACCGCCGGCTCGGCCGCCCCGGCGCCGATCGCGAGCCGCCCGGCCGCCCGCCACACCAGCACCGGATCGCCGGAGGGGTCGGCTGCCGCGAGTTGCAGCAGCCGCCGGGTCTGCGCTGGCAACGCCTCCAGCTGCCGCGCGAAACCCTCCTCGATCCGCCCGTCCAGCGGTACCGCGCCGCTGACCCCGAACCCGCCCGTCAACTGCGCTATCGTCAGCCCTCGCGGCAACTCAAGCAACGCCAGCGGGTTCCCGTTCGTGTCGGCGATGAGCCGGTCCCGGACCCGCGCGTCCAGCGGCCCGGTCAGCACCGACTCGAGCAGTGCCCGCGCATCGCGGTCGGGCAGACCCTCCACCACAAGCTCGGGCAGTCCGGTCAGGTCCTGGCCCGCAACCCGCGTCGCGAACACCAGGCCCACCGGATCGGCGGCCAGCCGCCGCGCCGCGAACCCCAGCGCCTGCACCGAGGCGTGGTCCAGCCACTGGATGTCATCCACCACGCAGATCAGCGGCCGTTCCCCCGCTGTCTCGGACAGCAAGCCGAGCACGGCCAGGCCGACCAGGAACCGGTCCGGCACTGGGCCGGCGTCAAGGCCGAACGCGGTCCGCAGCGCCTCACGCTGCGGAACCGGAAGAGACGCAGCATGATCCAGCATCGGCGCGCACAGCCGATGCAGCCCCGCGAAGGCCAGCTCCATCTCCGACTGCACTCCCACGGCCCGCGCTATCCGGCATCCCGAGGCCCGCCCGGCCAGGTAGTCAAGCAGCACGGTCTTGCCCACGCCGGGCTCACCGCGCAGCACCAGTGCCCGGCCCTCACCGGCCTGCACGCCCGCAACGAACCGGTCAAGGACGCCACGCTCGCTGAGCCGGCCCGTCAGCCCCGCCGCGGGCCCCCTGAGACCAGAATGTGGCGTCATCGGCCCGGCGCGATAGAGCAACCGGGGCGGCGGCACCGTCTGCTGCGGCAAGGCAACACCGAAACGCCTCCTCGCGGTCATCTGGCCAGCGACAACGCTGCCAGCCGGAGCTCCGTCGCCCACCCCTCAGTCTGCCCCACTAGCGGCGCCAGGGCTGAGGCGGCCGACGCTGAGATCTGGACGACGCGTTCTGGGGCGTTCATCTCCAATTCGCCTGAACATCCGCCCTCCCCCTGCAGCCGGCCGTTGTCTGCGTGATTCGCGTTGTCTTGGATGGTTTCGTTGCGGCAACGCTGAGAGGATGTGGGTGTCATCGATATGGACAACGAAGAGCACGGCAGGGAAGCGGCCAGCCCCGCCACCGACTACCGCTCACTGACGCCGTTCCGGGCCGCCGTCACCCGTCGCCGGTTCCTTCAGCTCGCCGGCGCGGCCGCCGGGGTGACGATCGCGGCGGGCGCGTGCACCCAGCTCGGCGGGACGACCAGGGCTGCCGTGGCGACGAAGCCGGGTCATCTCACCGGGACGATCGCCGATCTCAAGCATGTCGTGATCCTCATGCAGGAGAACCGGTCGTTCGACCATTACTTCGGCAGCTTGCGGGGCGTGCGCGGCTTCGCCGACAAGCAAGCGCTGAAGTACCCGAACGGCAACACCATCTTCGAGCAGCCGGACGCGGCCCGGACGGACCGCGGCTATCTGCTGCCATTCCACATGGACTCGTCGAAGGTGAACGCCCAGAACGCGGGGGCCCTGGACCACAGCTGGGACGGCGACCACAGCGCCCGCAACGACGGCCTGTGGAACAACTGGGTGCCGGCCAAGACTGAGCAGACGATGGGCTACTTCACCCGCGCCGACATCCCGTTCCAGTACGCCCTGGCTGACGCGTTCACCATCTGCGATGGCTACCATCAGGCGATTCTTGCCCCGACGAGCCCGAACCGGATGTACTTCTGGACCGGCACGAGCGGCGGCTGGATCTCCAACCCAGACGACGACTACACCGTGGAGTTCAGCGGCAGCGACAGCATCACCACCTACCCCGAGCTCCTGCAGAAGGCGGGGCTCACCTGGCAGGTCTACACCAACCACGAGGTCGGGGACGGCGGTGGCGTCGACGGCTGGGTCGGCGACTTCGCCGACAACTCGCTGTGGTTCTACCAGCAATACCAGACCTCGGAGCAAGCGCCCACCGCGGCGGGGCAGGAGCTGGCCAAGCGCGGCGCCGTCCAGCCCTGGCTGCCGAACGCCGGCGTGCCGCTCGGCCCGAACCAGGTCAACCACGTGCTGGCCCAGTTCCTCGCCGACGCCACCGCAGGCACCTTGCCGCAGGTCTCCTGGATCGTGGCGCCGTATGAGTACTCCGAGCACCCGGCGGCGAGCCCGAGCTACGGCGCCCACTACGTCCGGGCGGTGCTCGAGGCGCTGATGGGCAACCAGGACCTGTGGAACAGCACCGCCTTGTTTGTCACGTACGACGAGCACGACGGCTACTTTGACCACGTACTGCCCCCGGCACCCGAGACGAGCGTGAAGAACGAGTTCATCGACGGGCTGCCGATCGGCTTCGGCAGCCGGGTGCCGATGATCATCGCCTCGCCGTGGACCCGCGGCGGCTACGTGGACTCCAACACCTACAACCACACCTCGATGCTGCAGTTCCTGGAGACCTGGAGCGGGGTGCGGGCCCGCAACATCACGGGCTGGCGGCGGTCGGTCGCCGGTGACCTGACGGCCGCCTTCGACTTCGCTCGCCCCGACTTCTCCATCCCGGACCTGCCAGACACGGTGCCGCTGATCACGCAGTCGGACGAGGAGGAGAACTTCCCGCCGGTGACGACTCCGCCCGAGGGCGGGCAGGCGTTCCCGGTCCAGGAACCAGGAGCCCGGCCGCACCGGCCGAGCATCCACCAGACGCATGCGGACGCGGTCGTCAACCGGGCCAGCGGCCGGGTGACGGCCACCATGTCTGTCCGCGGGAAGGTGGGCGCCTCGCTCGCGGTCTACCCGGAGGACTACCTGCCGCTCACGGCCACTCCGTTCACGGTGATCGAGGGCAGCGACAAGACCTACACCTGGGACACCAGCCAGACGGCCGGCAAGTACGCCTTCTCGGTCTACGGCCCGGACGGCTTCCTCACCTCGTTCGCGGGGACCGTCGTCCCGGCCGGCCACAATGCCGGGCCGGTGCCGGCCGTCGCCGCGACCCTGGTCAGCCGGCCCAGGTCCGTGGTCAGGCTGGCCCTGGCCAACGACGGGCACGAGGAAGTCGTCTTCACTCTCACGCCGAACGACTACGCGGGCCAGCCCCAGACCGTCCGGGTGGCTATCGGCCATCCGAAGACCGTCAACTGGCCCACGGACGCTGACGGGTACTACGACGTGACCGTCACCGCGGGCCCGGGCGACGGCTTCACCCGCCGCTACGCCGGTCGCATCGCATAATCGGGGAGGCGGCGGCCACAGCGGACTTGGTCTCCGGCGGACGGCTGCGCCGTACCCGGAGCCCTGGCGCTCCGGATCAGCACCGGCAAAACGGCCTCGGGTCCGCGTCGTGCGGCCCAGGTGTCCTGCCGCAGCATCGGCTGCACGCCGAACCAGTGACTTTCGCGCTACGGCTCGGCCTGTGCGACCAGGCCTGACCCTGCGGGCTGCACCGGTGACCACCGGGGCTCACAGGTACTCGCGTTTGCGCATCCAGACGAGAGTGATCCAGCCCCAGATCGGCGGCAGGTACGACGTGAACAGGCGCTGGATGAAGACCGCGGCGGTGGCGTCGGCCTCGGAGACGCCGGCCGCGGTGAGGCCGAGGATCATTCCCGCTTCCACTACGCCCATGCCGCCTGGTGACGGCGAGATGCCGCCGATGAACCCGGCCAGGAAGATGACCACGATCAGGGTCGGCAACCGGAGATGGTCGTCGAAGGCCCGCAGCGACACCGACAGGGCCATGGCCACGACCAGTTCCTGGGCGAACGAGCCGCCGACCAGGAGAACCAGCTTGCGCGGGGAGCTGGCGACCTGCCTGAAGTTGCCCCAGATGTCGCGGGCTTTGGGCCGCAGCTTGCTGGCGGCCAGCCTGCGGAGCCTGGGTACCGCGAAGGCCACCCCGATCAGCAGGCCGGCCAGCACCACCACGGCCAGGATGATCCAGACCAGTTTGGAGTTTCCCCCCGACTCGGGGGTGGCCTCGATGTGGATGGATCCCCAGGCGAAGGGCAGCGAGACGAGAGTCAGCACCCCGGTGGCGATCCAGCTGGAGGTGGTCATGATGGCGCCCGAGCTCAACGCCACCGACGCGTCGTAGCCCTGCTGCTGGAAGAAACGCACCCGGGTGGCGAAGACGGCGGCCGTCCCGCCGGCCAGGGCGCTGAACGAGTTGGCCACCTCGACCGCCACCACCCGGCCGAACGGAAGTGGCCCGGACACGCTGCCGATGGCTTCGACGGCCGACGCCACGAAGGCCGCCTGGGCCAGGACGAACGCCACGATGACCCAGAGCCAGCTGGCCCCGAGCACCGTGTCGAAGGACTGGGACACGTCGATGAGGACCCCGATGAGGGCCCAGCCGCCGATGAGCGTGCCCACCACCATGATCAGCGTGGGCCAGCTCACCCGGCGGGGTTCCACCAGTTTCGGGACACTGATCGACTTGGCCTGGGCGGCGCGCTGCCGGACGTCGTCCAGGAGCCCGCGCTGGCCGCGCAGGGTCCGGCTCAGGACGGGGTCGAGGGCCGCGCGGTGCAGATGCTGGAGGGCACCCGCGAGGACCTCCGCGTCCAGGGACCGGGCTGCGGAGTAGGCCGCCCGCTCGGCGCCGGCCACGACGGCGGTGGCCGCGATGACGCCAGCCATGTCGCGATCGAGCTGATCGGGCGAGGCGTTCGAGATGGCGTTGCGGAAGTCCACCAGGGTGGTGGTCTGCGTGGCGGGGTCGATGAGCAGGGTGTCACCACTGATGGCGCCGTGCGAGATGCGGGTCTTCCGGAGGATCAGCATCTGACGGTAGAGGTCGTCCAGGGCGGTGTCACGTTACCTGGGCCGCGTCAGCCTCGGACAGCGTCAGGCCGGCCGGCCAGCGGTAGACCAGCAGCGCGTCGTGGGATGGACCCGCCGTGCCTGCCTCCACGATGTCAGGTACGGCCACGCCCGCCCGGGCGGCCCGCAAGGTGACATACGCCTCGTGTTCGACCTGCTGGAGCCGGGTGATGGTGAGGCTGGGCCCGGAGTCCCGGTAGAAGAGGAACCGGGCCGTCTTGGTGAGGAGTTTGGCGTCGGCCGCATCCCGGCCGTAGACCGCCACACCCATCGGCGTGCCGGCCGGATCCATGTCGCTGGCCTGGTATTTCGCCACCCCCCAGACCTGCCGGGGTGCCGCTCGCACCTGGCTCGCGTGGATACCGAGTTCGCTGAGCAGCGCCCGGACGTCGTCGGCCGAGGGGAGGCCGAGTGGCGAGCCGAAGACCAGCCGGACCAGCGCCGTCGTGCCCCAGCCGATGGCCAGGCTGCCCAGCACGTTGAGCGGCAGCCCGTGACCCCCGACGGCTGAGGCCATCGCGGTGAGCGCGATGAAGATCTCGATGAGACGTTGCAGCCCCCGGGCCAGATACGGCAGCGCTGCCGTGGCGACCGCCATGAACAGAGCGATCTGGAGAACCGGGAAGCTCACGGCGTACCCGTGGATCACGATCCCGCTGGGCCTGCCGCCGCGGCCGCCGAGCACGAGGATCAGGATCCCGCTCACTGCCGCCGCCGCCGCGGCGCTCAGCGCGATGTCCCGCGCGACGACCCAGCGGCGGGCGATCAGGGCCAGCAGCACCAGGGCGATCGTGACGCCGAACGAGCCAACGTCGTACACCACCGTGACCAGCCAGGTAATGCTCCGCGGCGGTGGATGGATGACCTGGACAATGGCGCGGTCTATGCGGGAGTCGTAATGGATGATGAGCACGCAGCACACGAGCGCGAGGATCGCGCCGGCCAGGCGCAGCCCGTCGCTGCCACGCCGGCGCCGCTGGCCCGCCCCGACGGGAGCGAATAGGGCCGACCGCCACCTGAGCAGCAGATGCGGCCCGGGACGAGGGTCCGGGCCCTCGTCGGCGTCTTCTCTCGCCTTGACGCGCTCTTCCGTCATTACCGACCAACTGGTTCTCGAGCGGTTCAACTTCCGTCGCCGTGGCTGGGACGACGACGTGGATCAGGCCTTGTCCATCCAATGATGTACCCAGTTCATGAACAAAGGGCCCCGGCGAATCGCCGGACCCCTTCGCTCATGCATCCGAGGTCAGCTGCTTGTGGGGCTGGGGCTCGGGGTGCTGCTGCCCCCGGGTCCGGGGTGCTGCCGTCGCCCGGAGCCGCCGTGCGGGCGTCGGCGTCGGCGTGCTGGCGTCGGTCGGCGTCGGCGTGCTGCTGTCCGTCGGGTCCGGCGCGAGAAGTAGCACATTAGCGTGATCATGGGCTAGACCGCGCCGGACTGGCTCAATTTGATCACTGAGACGACGCGGCCGCCGCGTGACTGGTTGGCGGCTGGACGCGCTATCGCGCAGCGTGACCGGATCCCCGGAATCTGCGCCCGAAATCCGGCCCACGAGCCGCAGGCTGAGCGGCTCCGGCCTGGGAAGGTGTTTACTGCGTGTGGCCGGGCACTGCATTGCTGTGGGTCCAGTCCGGAATGACGGAGGCTCAGTGTGGGAGAAATGACGCAATTCACCATCGGGTCGCAAGCCCACTGCACCGACGGAGTGTGCGGCGAGGTGTCCCGGCTGGTGGTGGACCCTGTGGCAAAGACCGTCACAGATCTCGTGGTCGAGCCCGAGGGCCGCGAGGGGCTCGGCCGGCTGGTGCCACTCGACCTGGTCGACGCGTCCGCGGGCGACGTGCGGCTGCGTTGCACCCTGGCCGAGTTCGAGCACCTCGACTCGGCTGAGGAGACTCAGTTCGTGCCCGGCAGCGGCGGGTACGCGGCCTACGGACCCCAGCAGGTGAGCGCCTGGCCGTACTACGGCCTCACTCCCGGGGTGGAGACGCCGGGTGGCGTGGACCTTGGCGCAGCCGGGTTCTCGCCCACGATCACCTACGACCGCATTCCGCTCGGTGAAGTAGAAGTGCGGCGCGGCGATCCGGTCGAGGCCACGGACGGCCGGATCGGGCACATCCAGGGACTGGTCGTCGACCCCGGCGATCATCAGGTCACCCATGTGCTGCTGCAAGAAGGGCACCTGTGGGGCCGCAAGGACGTGGCCATCCCGATCAAGGCCGTGTCCCGGGTCGGGGACACTATCCATCTCAGCATCAGCAAGCACGAGGTGCAGGACCTGCCGCCGGTGGACTTCGATCACCACTCCAAGTAAGCGGCGGGCGGGTGAGCAGGCGGCCGGCGGGTGAGCAGGCGGCCGACAGCTGAGCAGGGCCGGCGGGTAGCCGGCGGCCGGCAGGTGAGTTAGGCGCGGGCGGCTCAGGTCTCCCCGGGCTGGGTCCTGGTGATCTGCACCGCGTTGCCGCACCCCGAATGGTGGCCCAGGAAGCCGCGCACCAGCCCGCCGTACTGGTGCTCCCCCTGGTCGATCAGGACGCTAGCCCCGCATCCGTCGCAGCGCAGCAGCGTGGCACTGGCTCCCCAGGCGTCGTCGGCTGTCCCGGAGCCAATCCTGGTGTCCGGCAGATCAGGGTCGGGCAGATCGGTGTTCGGGACGGCTGAACTGGGCATCCCCGCTCCTCGGTGACCCTAGGTGCACGCGCCGTCCATCACGGCCCGGCTCCTCGGCGCCATTTCGAACCTAATCCCTCCCGCAATGACCAGCAATTCTTTTCAAGTATTACTCAGCAACCCCGCAGTCTGCGGGCAGACCAGTGACATCCATGGTGGCCTGGACGGAAGGGCGCCGGGCGGGCGGACGGGGCGCTCCCCAGGCAAGTCGCGGGCCAGGGCAGAAAGGTCGCCGGCCAGGGCGGATGGGCCGCTGGCTTGGGCGGACGAGTCGCGACCTCCCCGGACCGGACTTTGCCATGCTGAATGGATTGCCGGTGGCAGACAGCTTGCGCCTGGATACGGAATTGCGTGCCGGGTCGCACCGCCGCGCGATGGCGGGGGCCGTGGCGTGCCGAGCCCACGGCCGCCGGTGGACGTACGCCTGGGGGAGGCCGTCCGGATCTCTCCCGGTGTGGGGCCTCGCCCCGCCCGGCCGCGACCGTTACATTCGTCTTCATGTTCGAACCGGCGGATGTCCTTGACGGGCTCAACGACGACCAGCGCCGGGCGGCCACGCATCAGTCCGGGCCGTTGCTGGTCCTGGCCGGGGCGGGCACCGGCAAGACCCGGACCCTGGTCGCCCGGGCGGGCTGGCTGCGCAGCCAGGGCACGCCGGCCAGCCGGATCCTGCTGCTGACGTTCACCCGCCGGGCCGCGGACGACATGCTGGCCCGGGTCACGCCGCGCGGTGCGAGCGCCGCCGACCGGGTCGTCGGCGGCACCTTCCACGCGGTAGCCCATCAGATCATCCGGGCGCACGCCGAGTCGTTCTCGCTGCCGCCGGAGTTCAGCGTCATCGACCCGCCTGACGTCACCAACCTGATGGACACGCTGCGCGCCGAGAACGGCCTGGTCACCAGCCAGCGGCGGGCACCACGGGCGGGTACCTGCGCGGACATCTACACCCGGTGCGTGAACACCCGCGCGCCGGTGCCCGAGGTGATCAAGGCTCAGTTCCCGTGGGTGGCCGGCTTCGAGACCGAGCTGGCCGGCCTGTTCCGCAGCTACACCGCGCACAAACGCCAGCACGGCCTGGTCGACTTCGACGACCTGCTGCTGCTGTGGCGGGCCGCGCTGGCCGACCCGGCCGCGGGCCCGGTGCTGCGCGCCATGTTCGACGCCGTCCTGGTCGACGAGTACCAGGACGTCAACGCGATCCAGGCCGACATCGTCCGGCTGCTGCGCCCCGACGGGCTGGGCCTGACCTGCGTGGGCGACGACGCCCAGGCCATCTACGCCTTCCGTGGCGCCGACCCCGCGCACCTGCGTGCGCTGGCCGCGGACTACCCGGGCCTGGAGGTCATCCGGCTGGCCCGCAACTACCGGTCCAAGGACGCGGTGCTGCGGCTGGCCAACACGGTCCGGCCCCAGTCCGAGGGCCTGGAGCTGGCCCTGCGCGCCGAGCGCGGGACCGGGGCCCGTCCCCAGCTGGTCCGCTGCCACGACGAGGCGACCCAGGCCCGGGAGATCTGCGGCCGGGTGCTGGAGGCCCGCGAGGCCGGGGCCGACCTGCGCGACCAGGCCGTGCTGATGCGCGCGGCCACGCACAGTGACGTGCTGGAGGTCGAGCTCTCGGTCCGGCGCATCCCGTTCATCAAGTACGGCGGCATCCGGTTCACCGAGGCCGCCCACGTCAAGGACTTCATGGCCGCGGCCCGGGTGGTCACCAACCCCGCGGACGACCTGGCCTGGTTCCGGCTGCTCCGGTTGCACGAAGGAATCGGGCCGGTGCACGCCCGCCGCTTCATCGGGGCGCTGGGCCTGGGCGATCCGCAACTGTGGGAGCACTGGAAGGCCGCGGCCGACGTGCTCCCCCCGCGGGCCCGCCCGGCCGTGGCGGACACCATGTCCTGCCTGGCCGACGCGGTGGGGCGGGAGCGCACCGCGGACCGGGCCGCGGGCATCCTGACCGCGCTGGACGCCCCGATCCGCGAGCGCTACCCCGACGCCGGGATTCGCATCGCCGACCTGCAGCGCCTGGTCGACGCGGCGGCGACCCGCCCCTCGCTGCACGACGCGCTGGTCGAGCTGGCCCTCGACCCGCCGGTGTCCTCGTCGGACCTGGCCGGGCCGCCGCGGCTGGACGACGACTACCTGGTCCTGTCCACGATCCACTCGGCCAAGGGACTGGAATGGCCGGTGGTGCACCTGCTGCACCTGGTAGACGGGGCCGTGCCCAGCGATATGGCCCTGTCCAGCCGGGCCGGGCTGGAGGAGGAACGGCGGCTGTTCTACGTGGCGGTGACCCGGGCCCGGGACCAGCTGTACCTGTACGCACCGCTGCGGATGCATCACCACCGGATGGCCTCGGACGACCGGCACGGCTACGGCCAGCTGACCCGGTTCCTCGACCCGGCCGCCCTGGCCGAGTGCGACGCCGTGGACGCGACCCCGCCCGAGCCGGTGCTGCCGAAGATCGGGCCGCTCGCCGCGACGATCGACGCCGCGCTCGACTCCCTGTTCGGCCCGGCCTGATCGCGGCCAGCCGGCGGCCCGGCGGAGCCGGGGCGGTACACGCTCGTCCGGTTCACGCTCGCGCCGCGGACGGCGGGACCCGCCTGGTCATCGACCAGGACGGCGAACCGGAAGATGCCGACGCGCTCGGCTGTCACCGGACCTGGCACGATCATCTGGATGCCAACTGGGCGACCTTCTACCTGACTCCCCTCACCAGGCACTTCGAGGCCCAGGCCTCCAGGTGATACCGCGCTGGCGGCGGCGGGCCTCAACGGCTCACCGGCCGCCCGAGCGGGCACCCTCGAGAGGAGAGCGGCGCAGATGACCGACGGCGCGCTACTGGACCTGGCCCGCTCCGGCGACGAGGCGGCCTTTGCCGAGCTGGTCAGGCCGCACCGCCGCGAACTGCACCTGCACTGCTACCGGCTGCTCGGCTCCTTTGACGACGCCGACGACGCGCTGCAGGAGACCTGGTCGCGGCCTGGCGTGGACTCCCGGCTTTCCAGGCCAAGGCGTCGGTGCGCACCTGGCTGTACCGCGTCGCGACCAATACCTGCCTGAATCTGGTCCGCAAGGCCGCGCGGAGACCGCAGATGACCCAGCCCCTGCCCGGCCACGCGCCGGTGCCAACCGGCTCGATCGAGGTCACCTGGCTTCAGCCATACCCCGACTATCTGCTCGACGGCCTGCCCGACAGCGACCCGGGTCCAGAGGTGCGGGTCGAGCGGAACGAAGCGGTGTCGCTGGCGTTCGTCACCGCGCTGCACTGCTCTCGCCGCGCGCCCGCGCCGTGCTCATCCTCCGGGACGTGCTCGGTTTCACCTCCCGTGAGGCCGCCGGCATCATCGGCTCCAGCCAGGAGGCCGTGGCGATGACGCTGAGCCGTGCCCGTACGACGCTGCGCCAGCACACGCCGTCACCCGAGGCACCGCCCGCCCGGGCCGGAACACCCGCGGAGGAAAAGACAGCCCGCCGCCTGGCCACAGCTCTGGCAGCACATGACATCGACGCGGTGGTGAGCCTGCTCACAGACGACATCCAGATCTGGCGGGCTCAGCGGGCGGGCAGCATCCCGCGCACGTAGGCGGCCTGACCGCCATGCTGCAGGTCGTCGGACACCACGCTGACCAGCCGGACGCCCAGCGTGACCGGCGGATCCCAGTGCTCGTCCACCACCCGGTCCAGATCCGCGTCGGCCAGGCCCCGCACGTACTCGACGGTGTGCCCGAACACGGCCTCGTGGTACCCGACCAGCAGGTCGGCGGACGCGCGCACCGCCGCGACCTCCGCGCTGCTGTGCCCGTACCCGGTCTCGGCCACCGGGAAGGGCAGCCCGAACCGGTCGGCCCAGCCCTCCGCCGTCCAGGCCTGCTGCGTCCCCGCGACGTCGGCGACGTGGTCGTCCTGGATCCGGGTCAGGTGCCAGACCAGCCACGCGATCGAGTTGCACCGCTCATCAGGCCGGAACGCCAGCTGGTCCGTGGAAAGCCCGCGCACCGCGCCCAGTACCACCCCGCGGATCCGGCCGAACTCCTCGACCAGCAACTCGCCGATGTTCACCAGCACACCTCGCTTCTCTGGGCCCGGGCGGTCTGGCCCGCTCCGCAGCCCGCTGGCACCGCAACCCGAGACCCTACATTCCCTAACGCCCTTTCCGCCTGCTCCCCCGCCCCGGTCACGGCTGCTTGCGGGCCAGCAGGCGCCGGGGGCGGCTCAGCCCCTGGCGGTGCCGGGACATCCCGGCCCACGGGTCGCCGGCCTTGGCCAGCTGGGCCAGCCGGTCCGGCATGGCGCGCAGGGTGAAACTGTCCGCGGCCAGCGCCGGGTCAGCCACCTCGTCCCAGCTCACCGGGGTCGCGACCGGGGCGTGCGGGCGGGCCCGGACCGAGTACGCCGCGACCGCGGTCTGGGCGTAGGCGTTGCGCATGATGTCCGCGTACACGCGGCCGTGCCGGGCGTCCTTGCGCTGCTCCACGGTGACCAGATCCGGCTCGGCCGCGGCGAGCACCTCGGCCACCTGGTGGGCGAACTCGCGCACCGGGTCGAATTCCTCCCGGCCGTTCAGCGGGACCTGTACATGCAGCCCCTTGCTGCCGGTGGTCTTCACGAACGCGGTCAGCCCCAGGTCGTCGAGGATCTCGCGCAGCCGCAGCGCGGCGGTGCGGACCGCCTCGAAGTGGCGGCCGTCGGGCGGGTCAAGGTCGAAGATCAGCATGTCCGGCCGGTGCAGCTGGTCCGGCTCGTCCTCTCGTCCGACCCGGCTCAGGAACGGGTGCAGCTCGACGCAGGCCTGATTGGCCAGGTAGACCAGGTCGGCGGCCTTGGCCACGACCACCTGGCGGAGCGTGCCGCCCTGCTTGCCCACGTTGACCCGGGGGATCCAGTCCGGGAAATGGCGGCCCACGTTCTTCTGGAAGATGCGCTCGCCGGTGATCCCGTCCGGGTAGCGCGCCATGGCCAGCGGACGCTCCCGCAGGTAGGGCAGCATCTGCTCGGCAGCGGCCTGGTAGTACCCGATGAGCTCGCCCTTGGTGATCCCGTCGTCGGGGAAGAGCACCTTGCCGGTGTTGGACAGGGCGACGGTCAGCCGCCCGACCTTCAGCTGCTCACGGGTCGTGGTGCTAGGCATATTCTTGCGGAACCTCCCGGATCACCTCGGCCGGGCTCTTGTCCCGGCGGAGCCCCTGGAACCTGGGGTGGCGCAGCCGCCCGTCCGTGGTCCATTCACTGAAGCCGATCTGCGCGACGAGCCGGGGCCTGGTCCAGTGCACCCCGCGCTCGCGGGGCAGATCGCCGGCTTCGAACGGGCTGCGGTCCTGCTCCATCTCGCTGAGCTCGGTGTGCAGCCGGTCCAGCGTCTGCTGGTTGAACCCGGTCCCCACCTTGCCCGCGTAGACCAGCCGCCCCTCACTGTCGTAGTACCCGAGCAGCAGGGCGCCGAGGCCGGTGCGGGTGCCCTGCGGGTCGGTGAACCCGCCGATGACCAGCTCCTGGTTGTTCTCGCACTTGAACTTCAGCCAGTCCTTGGTCCGGCCGGCCTGGTAGGGGGCGTCGGCCCGCTTGGCGATGAGCCCCTCCCAGCCCAGGCGGCAGGCCTCGGAGTAGAACTCGACCCCGTCGCCGACCCGGTGCTCGGTGAAGCGCAGCGGGTCGGCGAAGTCCAGCAGCTCCTGCAGCCGCTGGTTACGCTCCCGCAGCGGCTGCCGGCGCAGGTCGGTGCCGTCGGCCCAGAGCACGTCGAAGATGTAGTACTGGACCGGCACGGTGCGCAGCTGATCCGCGGACGGGTGGGCCTGCTGCATCCGCTGCTGCAGCTGGGCGAAGCGGGTCTGGCCGTGGTCGAACGCGACCACCTCGCCGTCGACCACGAAGTCGCCGGACTGCTGGGCGGCCAGCGCCTCGACGAGCTCGGGGTAGGTGCTGCTGACCATCTTCCGGTTGCGGGTCATCAGCCGGACCTGGTCGCCGTCGCGGAAGGCCAGGCACCGCTCGCCGTCCAGCTTGCGCTCGTACATCCAGGCCGGGTTGGAGAACCGGTCCTTGGTCAGCGTGGCCAGCTCGGGCTCGAACCAGGCTGGCTTGCCGTTGCTTCCGGACATCGTTGAGCGTCACCCCCGGGTGGTGTCGTTGATGCTCTTTCCCCGCTGCGGCCAGCTCACCCGCCAAGCGTGCCTTATGGCCGGGCCGGCCGGGTGCGCGGGGCACCCCGAGCCCTGGCGACCATGATCACGGTCAATAGGGGGCGCCGCGGGTCAGATATTGCACGTCATCATGGGGCGCCGGGGTGAGGCGCGCGGGTCGGGGCGGAGGGGCGCCGGGCTGGCGGGGGAGGGGCGCCGGCTGGCGAGGGCGGGGCTCGCGTCTCGCGGGGGATTGACAGGGGCCGGAGCTAAAAGGTCTAATGTCTCAACCTTTAGTCTTTTGGATGGCCTGTGCTGAGCTCCCTTGATCCCGCCCAGCTGAGCGCCCTCGACCGGGCGATCGACGACCTGGCCGAGGACGCCTTCGCGTTCCTGGAACGGCTGGTCGCCGCCCCGAGCACGGTCGGCGCGGAGATGCCGGCCCAGCGCGTCGTCCGTGACGAGCTGGACCGGCTGGGCTTCGAGACCTCCGTGCTGCCCATCCCGGAGGACATCGCGGCGGACCCGGTCGCGGGCGTGCCGCAGCAGTCCTACGCCGGGCGGGGCGACGTGGTGGCCCACCTGGCCGCCGGGACCGGGCCGTCGCTGCTCCTCAACGGCCATATCGACGTGGTCCCGGCCGAGGCCCCGCTGTGGTCCGCGCCGCCGTTCCAGCCGGTCCGGCGGGACGGCTGGCTGGTCGGCCGGGGTGCCGGCGACATGAAGGGCGGCTTCGCGCTGGCCGCGCTGGCCGTGGGAGCGCTGCAGGCCGCTGTGCCCGGCTGGCTGCGGGGCCGGCTCAGTTTCGCCTCGGTCATCGAGGAGGAGTGCACCGGCAACGGGACCCTGGCCGCGGCCCGGGCCGGGGTCCTGGCCGACGCGGCCGTGCTGCTCGAGCCCACCGACCTGGGCCTGCTGCTCGGCGGCGTGGGGATCCTCTGGACCGAGATCACCGTGCGCGGGCTGCCGGCGCACGCCGAGTCGGCGCACCGCGCGGTGAATCCGGCCGATTCCGCGTTTCGGGTGATCGGCGGGCTCCGGGCGTTGGAGAAAGAAATGGCCCGGCAGCTTGAGGGGCCCTTCGCGCGGGTTGACGGGGCGTGCGCGGTGAACGTCGGGACGTTCCGCGCCGGCGACTGGCCTTCCAGCGTGCCCGGGCAGGCCGTCCTCGGGGTCCGGGTCGGTTTCCCGCCCGGGTGGACGCCGGACGAGGCGCTGAAACGGGTCACGGACGCCGTGGCCGCGGCGGCCGCGGCCGACCCCTGGCTCGCGGAGCACCCGCCCCAGGTGCGCGCGACGGGTTTCCGGGCCGAGGGGTACCTGCTCGACGGGGAACACCCGCTGGCGGCCGCGGTGGCCGGTGCGCATGAGGCGGCGCACGGCGCGCCGCCGCGGCGGTTCGTGCTGGGCAGTACCACGGACGCGCGGATCTACCTGAACCAGTACGGCGTGCCCGCGCTGGCCTACGGGCCGCGGGCCCGGAACATCCACGCCACAGACGAGGCGGTCGAACTGGACAGCATCGTGGCCGGGGCCCGGACCCTGGCCCGCTTCCTCGCCGGGTACTACGCGGCGGGCGGCCTGGCCGGGGGGAGCGCGCCGTGAGCGGAGAGCGGGACACACCCCCGCCGCCGGGACTGCTCAGCCCGATGACGGTGCGCACCACGGGGGAGCGGATCGCCGAGCGGTTCGTCACCGCGATCGCCCTCGGCCAGTTCGTGCCGGGCCAGCGGCTGCCCACCGAACGTGAGCTGGCCGCGATGCTCAGCGTCAGCCGGGCCACGGTCCGCGAGGCGATCGCCCGGCTCGCGGAGGCGGGGTACGTCACGGTCCGCCGGGGCCGCTCCGGTGGCACGTTCGTCACGGACGGCTGGGGCCCGGACTCCGACGAGATGATCCGCCGCACGCTGGGCGGCGAGTGGCAGGAAGTGGAGCTGCTGCTGGATTTCCGGCAGGTCATCGAGCAGCAGATCGCGCGCACGGCGGCGCTGCGCCGGACCGACACCGACGTGAAGGCGATCAGGGCGGCGCTGGCGGACTACGAGCGGGCGGGCGCCGACCGTGACTCGTCCCGGATGGCCGATCTCGCGCTGCACCGGGCCATCGCGGACGCCACGCACAACCCGCACCTGACCAGCCTCAGCCTGAGCATCAGGCACGACATCAGTTTCGGCTTCGAGGCCGAGCCGTACAGCCCCGAGGTGCGCGGCCGGGCCCTGCACCAGCACCCGATCCTGGCCCAGGCCGTCATCGACGGGAACCCCGACCAGGCGGCCACGCTGGCCGCCGAGCACTTCTCGCTGACCGAATCCATGCTGCGCGGACTGCACGCGCGGGTGATGTTGCGAGCCGGGACACCACCCGGGACACCACAGGAGTAGCCAATGCCATTCGCCGCCGTCAACGGAATCGACGTGCACTACCGGGTCGCCGGAGCCGGGCCCGAGACGATCGTGCTGGTCAACGGGCTCGCCGACGACCTGGAGACCTGGGCCTTCCAGGAAGCGGAGCTGACCGCGGCCGGGTACCGGCTGCTGATGTTCGACAACCGGGGCATCGGCAAGACCAGCAAACCCGCCGGGCCGTACTCGTCCCGGCTGCTGGCCGACGACGCCAAGGCGCTGGTCGACCATCTCGGCCTTACCGACTTTCACCTGCTCGGGGTGTCCATGGGCGGGATGATCGTCCAGGAGTACGCCCTGGCCTACCCGGAGGACCTCCGGTCGGTGATCATGGCCTGCACCTACGCGGCGCCCGGCCCGTTCTGCTCACGGATGTTCTCGATGTGGGCTGACGCCGCCCCGGTGCTGGGCATCCCGTTCGTGATGCGTGACGTCACGCTGTGGGCGTTCACCACGGACTTCTTCAGCAGCAGGCCCGACGAGCTGGCCGAGTTCGAGACCGCGATGGCGTACATGGACCAGCCGGTCCCGGCCTACCTCGCTCAGCTGGCCGTGATCCAGCAGCACGACACCACCGGCCGGCTGGCCGGGATCGCCGTGCCCACCCTGGTGCTCGCGGGGGAGCAGGACATCCTCATCCCGGTCTCGCTGTCCCAGGAACTGCACAAGGGGATCGCCGGGTCGGAGTGGCAGACCGTCCAGGGTGGCCACGCCTGCCTGTGGGAGCACCCGGCCAGCTTCAACAGCGCCGTTGCCGACTTCGTCCGCCGCCACGGAAAGGGTGACTAATGTCCACGAACATCGGCTCCGACGGCGCCCCTGACGCCTTCGCGGGCACCGGAACCGCGACCGTAGCCCCGCCTGGGGCCACTCTCCCGCGCGGTGAGATCGGCCTGCTCGGCGTGCTCATGCCGGGCCTGGCCCAGGTCGCGCCCGCCTTCAACCTGTTCTTCACCACCGGGCTGATGGCGGCGTTCGCCGGCGCCTCGGTCCCGCTCGTGTTCCTGATCAGCATGGTCGGGCTGATCGCCACCGCGGCCAGCCTGGCCCTGTTCTCCGGGGTGTTCCCGAGCGCCGGGTCGTTCCTGACCTACATCGCCCGGGCCATGGGCATCCGGACCTCGGTCGTGGTCGGCGTGATCACCCTGCTCGGGTACATCATCGCGTTCGGCGGGATCTACATCTTCGTCGGCCAGTACATCGTGCTGAACGTGCTGAACGACCCGCACATCTGGGGCATCACCCAGATCGTCACGATTGCCTACGGCGCCCTGGTGGTCGCGCCCGTGGTGATCGGCCTCAAGTTCGGCGTGCGCACCACCGTGGTGCTCTACGTGTTCGAGGTGGTCCTGCTGCTGGCGCTGGCCATCACCGTGCTGGCCAAGGGGGGCGCCAGCGGGCTGTCCGCGACGCCGTTCCACTGGCCGGGCGGGTCCGGGACCAAGGACATCTTCATCGCGTTCTCGCTCGCGGTGCTGGCCTTCGGCGGATTCGAGGCGGCCGCGCCGCTGGCCGAGGAGACCCGCAACCCGCGGCGCAACGTCCCGCTGGCGGTCATCGGCACCGTGGTGATCAGCGGGATCCTGTACGTGTTCTGCTCCTACGCGCTGATCATCGCGTTCGGTCCCGGTCACATCAGCGCGCTGGCGTCCGACCCGAACCCGTTCCACACCGCCGCCCAGCAGTTCATCTCGCCGCTGGCCCCGCTCATCACGTGGATCTTCCTGACCAGCGTGACCAGTTCGTACGTGGCCGCCAACACGCAGACCTCGCGGGTCATCTTCGCCGGGGCCCGGGGCGGGCTGTGGCCGAAGGCGCTGGCCTCGGTCAGCCCCCGGTTCCGCACCCCGTGGGCCGCGGCCATCGCGTTCGTGGCGCCCAGCATCGCGATCGGGGTCATCTCCACCGCGTTCACCGACCCCGGCACCGCCGTCGGGCTGCTGAGCACGTACGGCATCCTGGGCCTGGTCCTGATGTACCTGATGGCCAACATCGCGCTCATCGTGCAGTGGGCCAGGTTCCGCCGGGCGGGGGTGCGCAAGAACGTGTGGGCCTGGGTCGTGACCCCGATCATCGGCGTCCTGGTGCTGGCCATCCCCATCTGGGGCGACCTGCGCCCGGGACAGCCGGCGCCGTACAGCTACCTGCCCTGGCTGACCATCGCGCTGATCGCCGTGGGCATCATCTACATGCTGGTCCTGAGCGCCGTCCGGCCACGGGCGATGGAGAACGCGGTCGCCAACCTGGAAGGTGAGGTCGGAGCCGCTTCGGCCGCGCTGTAATCCCGACGCCGCAGTCAACCGTCAGACTTGCGTCGGCCCCCCCGACGTGCTGCGAGGCCGGACCCCCGAGCCCGGCCTCGCAGCACCACCACGCGCCCGCCGCCGCGTCAGTGGGAGTCGCGGGTCACCTCGTGGCCGCTGGAGCCGACCAGGAAGTCCAGGTCGGCGCCCTGGTCGGCCTGCATGACGTGGTCGATATAGAGGCGCTGCCAGCCGCGCTGCGGGCCGGGCAGCGCCGCGGTCATGGCCGGGGCGGGCTCGCGCCGCGCGAGTTCCTCCGGCGGCACGTCGAGATCCAGCCGGCGGCCGGGCACGTCCAGCACGACCGGGTCACCGTCCCGGACCAGGGCCAGCGGGCCGTCCAGGGCTCCCTCGGGCACCGTGTGCAGGACCACCGTGCCGTAGGCGGTGCCGCTCATCCGGGCGTCGCTGACCCGCACCATGTCCCGCACCCCCCGGGCCAGCAGCTTGGCCGGGATCGGCATGTTGCCGACCTCGGGCATGCCCGGGTACCCGCGCGGGCCGCAGCCCCGCAGGACCAGGACCGAATCCTCAGTAACGTCCAGGTCCGGGTCGTCCAGCCGGGCCCGCATGTCCTCGATGCTGTCGAACACCACCGCCGGGCCCCGGTGGACGAGCAGTTCCTTGGTCGCGGCGGCGGGCTTGATCACCGCGCCGCCGGGCGCCAGGCTGCCCCGGAGCACCGCGATCCCGGCCTTCTCCTGCAACGGCGCGGACCGCGGCCGGATCACCGTCTCGTCCCAGATCCTGGCCTCGCCCAGGTGGGCGGCCAGGGGGCGGCCGCTGACCGTGAGCGCGTCCGGGTCGAGCAGGTCTGACACCTCGCGGAGCACCGCGAGCAGGCCGCCCGCCCGGTACAGGTCGTCCATCAGATAACGCCCGGCCGGGGCCAGGTCCACCAGCAACGGCACCGAGGCGCCGAGCGTGTCGAAGTCGTCCAGGGACAGGGGTATCCCGGCCCGCCCGGCGATGGCCAGCAGGTGCACCACGGCGTTCGTCGAGCCGCCGATCGCGGCCAGCGCCACGATGGCGTTGCGGAACGAGCCGGGGCTCAGCACCTGGCTGGGCGTCCGCCCGGCCGTGACCAGGTCCACCGCCAGCTTGCCGCTGGCGTGCGCGGACTCCAGGAGCCGGCTGTCCGGGGCCGGGGTGCCGGCCACCCCGGGAAGCGTCATGCCCAGCGCTTCGGCCATGCAGGCCATGGTGGACGCGGTGCCCATCGTGTTGCAGTGCCCCTTGCTGCGGATCATCGCCGACTCCGAGGCCAGGAAGTCCTGCTCGGCCAGGGTGCCCGCGCGGACCTCCTCAGACAGCCGGAACACGTCCGTGCCGCAGCCGAGCGGCACGCCGCGGAAGTGGCCGGTGAGCATCGGGCCGCCCGGGACCACCAGGGCGGGCAGGTCCACCGAGGCGGCCGCCATGAGCAGCGCGGGGATGGTCTTGTCGCAGCCGCCGAGCAGCACCACGCCGTCGACCGGGTTGGCCCGGATCATCTCCTCGGCGGCCATCGCGGCCAGGTTGCGCCACAGCATGGCGGTCGGCTTGACCAGGGTCTCGCCCAGCGACATCACCGGCATGTCCAGCGGGATGCCGCCGGCCTCCCAGATGCCCGCCTGGACACTGGCCGACACCTCGTTCAGGTGCTTGTTGCACGGGGTGAGGTCGGAGGCAGTGTTCGCGATCGCGATCTGCGGCCGGCCGGTGAACGCGCTGCGCGGCAGGCCGCGGCGCATCCAGGCGCGGTGGATGTAGGAGTCCTTGCCGTTCCCGCCGTACCACTGGTCGCTGCGGTAGCGCACTCAGCAGCCTCTTTCCCGGCCCGCTGGCGGGCCCTCGCCTGACGCCCGTGCTGGGCCTTTGACCGGCAGAGGTTATGTCCGCCGGTCCCGGGCCAGGCTAACCCGCCGCCGCCGCACGGAACCATCCCGAGGCGCTGCGGCAGGGAAGCCCCGTCAGCCGCAGGCCTGCTGGGAGACGTGGTAGCTCGCCGGGGGCTGCCCGACCAGGTAGGACGTGCCCGCCGGCCGGAGGTAGAGGGTGAACCTCCATCGGTGCAGGGGGCCCCGATGCTGCTGGCGGAGGGGTCCTGGTGGCTCACGAAGGTGACCGTGGCGGCCGTCTTCCCATGATGCGCAGGCGCCAGCGCGACGAGCTTCTCGCTGGAGTCGCTGGTCGATGCGTATCCGGAACTGAACTTCTGCGGCGTCTCGCCTTGCTGGCCGGCCGGGGTGAAGAGGCTGATCCACGCCGCGACGTGGGGTCCATCGCCTCGTCGGCGATCACCGGGATCGTGTTCCACACCGGGGTGTCTGACCACGGGCTGCACACCATCGGGTGGATCATGGTCGGCGTCAGCGCGGTCCGTGAGTGGCTGCGGATGCAGGCTCACCCGGGCGTCGTGTTTGTCGCGACAGTCACCGGTGAGCGGCGCGCAGCCCTCTCGGTCGGCTCCCAGGTGTGGACGGTTGCCGAAGCATGGCTTCAGCACGACAAAGACGAGCGCACCGCCGCTGTCGTGGCCGAAGCT
The DNA here is from genome assembly GCA_963844695.1 of uncultured Actinomycetes bacterium. Lineage (GTDB taxonomy): Bacteria > Actinomycetota > Actinomycetes > Streptosporangiales > Streptosporangiaceae > RYN-230. Next base: position 434,452 of record CAWJPL010000035.1, on the reverse strand, counting down.
CTCGGCCTGACGCCCGTCGACGTGGAGAAGGCGCTGGCCTACTGGGCTGACTTTCCGGATGAGATCGATGACCTGATCAGCCGTCACCGCGCTAGCCAGGACGAGGCGCTGGCCGCCTGGGAACGCCGCCGGGCGCTCGACGATGCCTGAGCGCGCCCAGATCCGGTTCCTGCTGGATGAGCACTATCCGGGCTGGCTTGCCGAGGACCTAGCCGCCGACGGGGTTGAGGCCGTCGCGTTAACGGCGCATCGGCCAGGCCTCCGTGGCGTCGATGACCAGCGCGTGCTCGAGGCTGCTGTGGCGGAGGGGCGCGTCGTGGTCACCGAGGACGTCAGTACCTTCAGCGCGGCAGCGGTCCTCGTTCCGGATCATCTCGGGGTTGTGTACTGCCACCATGCGCGGTTCGCCGCGCACCAGGCCGGCCCTGGAGAGACTCCGCAAGGCCCTGGTCGTGCTGGCCGTAGATCCCCCGGCGGGCCTCGGCGAGCACCCAGTCGTCTGGTGGCTTGCTGACGCATCCGGTGAGCTCCCAGCTGGATCAGCCGGCCGAGGCGCAGGTGATGCAGGTGCGGGCGGCGGGGCGGGCCGCGAGCCGTTCGGCGCCGATCGGCCGGCCGCATCGTTCACACCGGCCGTAGCGGCCCTGCCGGAGCCGGTCCCGGGCGTCGTCCAGTTCGGCCAGGTGCCGGCGGGCCTGGTCGAGCAGGGCGGCCAGCTGGGCTCGCTCGAACGCGATGGTGGCGCCCTCGGGGTCGTGCTCGTCGTCGGTGGCGACCCCCGCGGACGACTCGACGATGCCGTCGAACTCGCGGCTGACGGCGGTGATCCGGTCCAGGGTCTGCTGCCGCTCGGCGGCCAGCGCGTCGCGGATCGCCGCCGCCGCGCCGGGCGGCAGGCCGCTGGCCTGGTCGCTGGTCATCCCGGATCCCGCCGCGGGCGGCCCACCCGGCCTACTCCGTGTCCGGCTGATCCTGATCCGCGCACTGATCCTGCGCCACGGCCTCGTGCAGCGCGTGCAGGGCCCGGGCGGTGGCCAGCGAGTTGTCCACCGCGAGGTGCCGGGGCGCCTCCTGGCCCTGGACGACCCGCTGGATGTGGCCGATCGCGGCGGTAAACGACGGCACCTCGTCGGCCGAGGCGAAGCCCCGCGGCTCCTTGCTCTCCTCGAACAGGGTGAACGAGTCGTCCGGCCCGGGGTGGTAGGGGTCGGTGAGGTGGATCTGCCCGGCGGTGCCGACCAGCCGGGTGAACCGGTCGCCGCTGCGCAGGAAGCTGCAGGACACCGTGAGCCGCTGGTGACCGGAGTAGCCCACGCTGCCGTCCAGGTCCACGTCCACCCCGTCCCCGCCGAGCGTCGCGGTGGCCCAGGCCGACTCCAGCTCGCCGGCGAACAACTCCACGGCCAGCCGGACCGGGTAGCAGCCGATGTCGTTGAGGGCGCCGCCGGCCATCCCGTGGCGCAGCCGGAAGTCGTCCGGGTGGTCCAGCACGAAGGCGAAGTTGGCCTGGATCTCGCGCAGTTCCCCGATGGCGCCGTCGGCGAGCAGCCCGCGGATCTTCGCCATCTGCTCGTGGAACGGGAACACGAAGGCTTCCCACAGCGGGGTCCCGGTCTCCCGGGCCACCGCGAGGACCTGCTCGGTCTCGGCCAGGCTGCCGCAGAGCGGCTTCTCGCAGAGCACTGCCTTACCGGCCCGCAGGGCCCGGGCCGTCCATTCCGCGTGCAGCGCGTTGGGCAGCGGGATGTACACCGCGTCCACGTCCGGGTCGTCCAGCAGGGCCTGGTAGCCCTGGACCGCCCGGCCGATGCCGTTCTCGGCCGCGTACTGGCGGGCCCGGTCCAGGTCCCGGCCGGCCACGGTGGTGACCACGCCGCCGCGGGCCGCCGCCACCGCGGGCAGGAATGCGGTGCGGGCGATGCGTGCCGTGCCGATGACGCCCCACCGCACCTGGCCAGTTCCTGGCATGTCTGCGCTCACCATCCCTGTGGCCGTGCCGTCGCCATCCCCCCACCGTAGACCGCGTCCCGGACCACCCGCCCAGGCCGGCCGTCGCCGGGTGGCCCTCGCCGGCGGCCCTCGCCAGGAGACGGGAGGCCCCTCGCCGGGAGAAGGGTGCGCACGTAGCCTGGAGGCACCCAGCGGTACGGCCCGGAATGAGGCGGACGATGGCGGCAGCGAGCATGGCGGCACCCGAGCCCGGCACACCGGCGGCACCGAACCCGGGCCGCCCGCACCCGGGCACCCCCACCCGGGCACCCTGTTCCGCGGCGTGGGCGTCGCACTGGTCACCCTGTTCGACGCCAGCGGCGAGGTCGACGCGGTCTCGACCGGCAAGCTGGCGGCCGGCCTGGCCGGGCGGGGCATGGCGGCGGTGCTGGTCAACGGCACCACCGGGGAGGCTGGCAGCCTGACCGGCGCGGAGCGTACCGCGCTGATCGAAGCCGTGCGGGCCGCCGTCCCGGACCCGGTTCCGGTGATCGCCGGGACCGGGGCCCCGTCGCTGCGCCAGGCGGACGCGCTGACCCGGGCCGCGGTGACCGCGGGGGCCGACGCCGTGCTGACCTGGTGCCCGCCCCGCTGCGCGGACCTGGGTGGCTATTTCGCGGCGATCGGCGAGGCCGCCGCCGGGCGCCCGGTGCTCGCGTACCACAACCCCTTCATCGCCTGCGCCGACATCCCGGTGGACGCCCTGGCCGGACTCCCGGTGAGCGGGGTCAAGGACTCCTCCGGAAGCCCGGACCGGCTGCTGGACGAGCTGGCCCGGTACCCGGGCGACACCTTCGCGGGCTCATCCGGCTACCTGGCCCTGGCCGGCCCGATGGGCGCGGCGGGTGCCTTGCTGGCCCTGGCCAACCTGGCCCCCGAGGCCTGCGTCCGCGCCTGGGGCGGGGACGCCGCGGCCCAGCGCGGCCTGGCGGCGCAGCACCTGGCTGTCCGCGCGGGCGGCCCGGCGCAGCTCAAGCGCATGCTCGCCGGGACGGACGGGACATCGCCGGTCTCCCGGATCTGCTGAGCCCTCGATGACCCCGCTGCGCCGGGCCCTGGCCGTCCCGCCCTTCGCCGCCGACCCCGCCGAGCTCATCGGCCTCGGGGTGGCCGCGGAACGGGCTGGCTTCGACGGCTTCTTCCTCTGGGATCACCTCGTGTTCAGCGACACCGGGGCCGGGCCGCCGATCCTGGACCCCTGGCAGATCCTGGCCGTCGTGGCCGCCCGGACGTCGCGGATACGCCTCGGCACCATGATCACCCCGGTGCCGCGCAGGCGGCCCTGGCAGCTGGCCAAGGAGACCGTCACCCTGGACCGGCTCAGCGGCGGGCGGGTCATCCTCGGGGTCGGCCTGGGCTCGCCGGCCTACGGGGACTTCGGCATCTTCCACGAGCCGGCCGCGGACCGGGAGCGCGCCGAACGGCTGGATGAGGGCCTGGAGGTGCTGGCCGGGCTGTGGACCGGGGAACGCTTCTCCTACCAGGGCACGCACTTCACGCTGGACCCGGTCCGGTTCAGCCCGGTGCCGGTGCAGCAGCCGCGCATCCCGGTCTGGGTCGGCGGGGTGCTGCCCGCCGCCGGGCCGGTCCGGCGGGCCTGCCGCTGGGACGGGATGGTGCCGCTGCGCCGCTCGGTCAGCCCGCAAGGAGAGGTGGCGCTGGTCGGGCCCACCCCCGCGGACATCGCCGCGGTCCGGGACCAGGCCTGGTTCGCCCGGGGCACGCCCGAGGGCTTCGACCTGGTGGTGTGGGCCGAACTGGAGCGGGAGCCCGGCGACGTGGACCTGGTGGCGCCGGCCTACCTCGCGGCCGGCGCCACCTGGTGGATCGAGAGTGCCCGCCCGGGAGACGGCTGGCAGGCCGAGGCCGCCAGCCGTCTCAGCCGGGGTCTATGACCGGGTACCAGCCAGTTCCGGCCCGCTGGCCTGCCCGGCCTCGGTCCCGGCGTCCGGGGTGCCCGGCACCAGCGCCGGGCTCGCCGCCGGCGCGGGCAGCCGCCGCAGCGCCAGGTAGCTCAGGACCACCCCGGCCGCGACCAGCACGATGGTCACGGCCAGCCCGGCGTGGTACCCGTCCAGGAAGGCGTTGGCGGGCAGCACCCCGTGGTTCAGCGCGACCCCCTGCCGCGACCGGAGCACCGCGCCGATCACGGTGATGCCGAGCAGCCCGGCGACCTCCCGGGAGTTGTTGAGCAGCGCGGAGGCCATCCCGGACCGCTCCGCCGGCATCGAGCCGAGCACTGCGGTGGTCAGCGGCACGTTCATCAAGCCAGAGCCCGCCCCGAAGAGCACGAAGCCCGGCATCAGCGAGGCGAACGTGGCGTCCCGGCCCAGCAGCCAGAACAGGTACAGCCCGACCGCGTTCAGGACCAGGCCGAACGCCACCGTGCGGTGCGCGCCGACCCGGGCGGCCACCGGCCCGCTCAGCCCGGCGAACACGGCCATGCACAGCGCCATCGGCACGAAGGCCAGGCCCGCCTTGGTGGGCGAGAAGCCGAGCACGCCCTGCAGGTAGAGCGAGGTGAAGAAGTAGATGCCGAAGATGCCGAACGCCCACAGCATCATGGTGCCGATCCCGCCGCTGAACGCCCGCGAGCGGAACAGTGACAGCGCGACCATCGGGTGCTCGGTGCGCGACTCGATGAGCGCGAACGTCCCGCCCGCCAGGACGGCGAGAGCCAGCGCGCCGAGGATGGTCACCGACGTCCAGCCCTTGTCGTGCCCCTCGATGAGCGCGTAGGTGAGGGAGAACAGCGCGACCGCGGAGGCGGCCAGCCCGGGCACGTCGAGGTGGCGGTCGGCGGAGGTGTCCCGCGACTCGCGGACGGACGCCAGGGCGATGACCATGGTGATCACGCCGATCGGGACGTTGATCAGGAAGATCCAGCCCCAGTGCAGGTGCTGGCTGATGAAGCCGCCGATGAGCGGGCCGAAGGCCAGGGCGAGCGCGCCGATCGCGGCCCAGGCGCCGACCGCGCGGGTCCGCTCACGGGGGTCGGTGAAGGTGGCCACGATGATGGCCAGCGTGGTCGGCACCATGAGGGCGGCGCCCAGGCCCTGCAGCAGCCGCGCGCCGATCAGCACGCTGCCGCTGCCGGCCAGCCCCGCGCCGAGCGAGGCCAGCGTGAACACCGACAGCCCGATCACGAACAGCCGCCGCCGGCCGTACACGTCGGCCAGCCGGCCGCCGACCAGCAGCAGCCCGGCGAACACCAGGATGTAGCTGCTGACCACCCACTCCAGGCCTGCGATCGACAGGTGCAGGTCGCGCTGGATGGTCGGGATCGCGACGTTCGTCACGTTGTTGTCGAGATAAGTCATGAAGGTGGCCAAGCCGACCGCCACCAATGCCCACCAGCGTCTGGACACGGGTCCTCTCCTCTTGGGACGACACTCCTGTACGTTGCTCCTGTACGACGATCATGTACATCGTTCCCATACGCCGTTCCTATACGTCGTACATGTCGTACTGACAGGATGACTTGTACGGCGTATAGTTGTCAAGTGATGGCTACCAGACCTGCTCAAGACACGGCGCCGGCCAGCGCGCCGCCCGCGTTGGCGGACCCGGCCGGAGCGCCGGCCGACCCGGCCGGAGGACCGGCCGACCCGCAGCGGCCCCGGCTGAGCAAGAGCGCCGTGGTCGGGCAGGCCATCGCCCTGGCCGACGCCGAGGGCCTGGACGCGCTGACCATCCGGCGGCTGGCCCAGGAGCTCGGGGTCACCCCGATGGCCTTGTACTGGCACTTCCGGAACAAGGACGAGCTCCTCAACGGGCTGTCCGACCAGTTCTGGAGCGAGATAGACACCGACGTGGACGAGGCCGCGCCCTGGCCCGAGCAGTTGCGTACCCTGCTGGACTCGCTGGTCCGGGTGCTCCGCGAGCACCCCAGCGCGTCGCAGTTGCTGGCGTCGGGGGAGAAGCAGAGCCCGGCCGCGCTGGAGGCCACCGAGGTCACCCTGGAAGTGCTGAGCCGCGGCGGCTTCGATCCGCGCCACGCCAGCGCGGTCGCCCGCAACGGGCTGTGGACCGCGCTGATGCTGGCCATGAGCGAGCCGGGGTACGGCCCGTCGCTGAGCGAGGCGGAGCGCGCCGAGCAGCAGCGGCGCAACCGGATCCGGCTGGCCATGCTGCCGCCGGACCGCTACCCGTGCCTGGTCGAGGCGGCCGAGCCGATGACCGACTGCGACGACCCGGACTTCCACTACCAGTTCGGCGTCGACCTGTTCATCCGCGGCGTCCAGGCCATGGCGGAACAGGGCTAGACGCGTGACCGCGACGCACCGGGCTACCCCGGCGCCCAGATTCGGCGGCGAATCACGCTGGACCGACATCGGCGGGCCGGTGCACTACCTCGACTACGGCGGCCCGGCGGACGCCCCGGTCATCGTGGCCGTGCACGGCCTGGAGGGCGCCGCGGTCAACTGGTCGGCGCTCGCGCCGCTGCTGACCGACCGCTACCGGGTGCTCGCCCCCGACCTGGCCGGGCACGGCTTCACCCGCTCCGCGGGCCGGGGGGTCGACGTGGCCTCCAACCGCGCCCTGCTGAGCCGGTTCATCCAGGAGGTGGCCGGCTCCCCGGTGCTCCTGATGGGCAACTCGATGGGCGGGATGATCTCGCTCAGCGAGGCGGCCGCCGCGCCGCGCACGGTGGCCGGGCTGATCCTGCTCGACCCGGTGGTGCCCTTCGGGCCGGTCCGGCCGGATCCCGTCCGTGCTGATGATGTTCCTGGTCAACATGGTCCCCGGGCTGGGCCAGCGGATGATCAGCCGGCGCCGCCGGTTCGCCCCGGAGGAACTCGTGGCCGGGGTGCTGGCCGGGGTCTGCGCCGACCCGTCGCGGATCAGCCCGGCCGTGGTGGAGCAGCACGTGGAGGTGGCCCGCAGGCGGTTCGGCTACACCGAGGCGGACCGCGAGTTCACCCTGGCGTCCCGCTCCGTCGTGTCCGCGGCCGCCTACGTCACCGGCCGCGCCTACCGGCGCGCGATCGACGCGGTCCGCTGCCCGGTGCTGGTCCTGCACGGCCTGCTCGACCGGCTGGTCCCGGTCGAGGCGGTCCGGAGGGCGGCCCGCGCCCACCCGGCCTGGTCGCTGGTCGTCCTCCCGGGCGTAGGTCATGTACCGCAGCTCGAAGCGCCCGGCGTATGCGCGACCGAGATCCGCGAATGGCTCGGCGGTGCAGGCCGCGCCGCGGCCGCGGCCGCAGGCGGCCAGGTCACCCGCTGAGGGATATCCGCTGGTCATACCGGGTATACCTAAGTTTTACCGAACAGTAACCTGGCTGCGGGGGCAGCCGGGTGAGCGTTCGGCCGGGGAGATGAGATGAGCACCGCGGGGGGATCAGGGGCCGGGTGCCGCCGGATCGGGAGCCGCCGGGGGGAGACCGCCCGATCCCGGACCAGTCCGCGCGTCGCGGTGGTGCTCGGGTCCGGCGGGGTGGTGGGCGCGGCCTGGATGACCGGGGCGCTGCACGCCGTGCAGCAACGCCTGCCCGTCCCGGTCGGCGACGTTGACCTGATCGTCGGCACCAGCGCGGGCAGCGTGCTCGCCGCCGCCCTGCGCTGCGGGGTCACCCTGGACGAGATGACCGCCCTGCAACGCGGCGAGCCGGTGCCCGCGCTCCGCGCCGCCGGCCTGCGTGACCTGGACGAGGGGCCGCATCCCCCGCGCCCCCACCTGCGGGCCGGCTCACCCCGGCTGATGCTCACCACGTTGCGCGCCCCGCGCACCGTCCATCCCGGCGTCGGGGCCAGTGCCTGGCTGCCTCGCGGCCGCGGGCGGCATGAGGCCCTGCACGCCATGGTCGCGGCCCTGGACACCTTCGCGGGCCGGCGCGACGGGGCCCGCGGCCCGGCGGACTGGTCGCCCGGATCCTGGGCCGACGGCCGGACCTGGATCGTCGCCGTGGACTTCGACACCGGGCACCGGGTGATGTTCGGCCGGGCGGGCGCCCCGCGGGTCCCGCTCGCCGACGCCGTCGTCGCGTCCTGCTCCATCCCGGGCTGGTACGAGCCGGCTGTCATCGACGGCCGCCGCTACGTGGACGGCGGCGTGCGCTCGTCCACGTCGCTGCGGTCCCTGGCCCAGGCCGGCCTGGACGAGGTCTACGTCCTCGCGCCCATGGCCAGCCTCGTGCCCGGCCGGCCGACCCGGGCCGCCGAGCGGCTGGAACGCCGCGTCCGGCGGCTGATCACCCGGTCGCTGCTGCGCGAGGCTGCCGCGCTGCGCGGCTGCGGCACCCGGGTCACGCTGCTCACCCCGGGCCCCGAGGACCTGGCCGCGATGGGGGCCAACGTCATGGACCCGCGCCGCCGCCAGCCCGTCCTGGACATCTCACTGCGCACCTCGGCCGCCACGCTCGCCACCGCTGGCGATCATCCGCTGGTGGCCTGAATTCTCGCTCCCTAACGAACACCCGGGATGACCCGATACTCGGCTAGGTCCAGCCGCCGGGTCGCGCGGCGGAACCCGCCGACCGAGCCGGGCCACAGCGTCGGGTTGCGGCCCGCGGAGTTCAGGTACCAGCTCCTGCAGCCGCCGGTGGCCCACACCGTGGACGCCATCCGGCGCTGCATGTCGTCGCACCAGCGCTGCTCGGCCTCGGGGCTGGTGTCCAGGGCGGCCGCACCCAGCCGGTCCAGCGCGGCCAGGTAGTCGAGTATGTAGTCGAGCTGAGCCTCGATGATGTGGATCAGCGAGTTGTGCCCCAGGCCGGTGTTCGGCCCGATCAGCAGGCAGAGGTTGGGGAAGCCGGCGACCGTGGTGCCGCGCAGGGCCCGCATGTCCTCGCCCCAGGTCTGGGCCAGCGTCACGCCGCCCGACCCGGTGATCCGCCGGGCCAGCGGCATGTCGATGACGTGGAACCCGGTCGCGAAGACGATCACGTCAGCGTCCCGGGCCGTGCCGTCCTGGGCGGTGAGCGTGCTCCCGTCCACCTTGGCCAGGCCCGCGGCGACCAGCTCGGTGTTCGGCTGGGTGAGCGCGGGATAGTAGTCGTTGGACAGCAGCACCCGTTTGCAGCCCAGCACGTACCCGGGAGTCAGCCGGGCCCGCAGGTCCGGGTCCGGCACCGACCGGGCCAGGTGCCGCAGCGCGATTCGCTGGGCCCCGCGGAGCAGTCCCGGGCGCTTCACGAACCCCACGGCCAGCATCTCCCGGCTGGCGTGCAACCCGAGGCGCACCGTCCGCTCAGTCAGCGGGACCTGCCGGTACAGCCATTTCTCGGCGCCGGTGATCCGCCGGTCGCGGCGTGGCATGACCCAGGCCGGAGTGCGCTGGAACAGGGTCAGCCGCCCCGCCACGGGCTGGATCGCGGGCACGATCTGGATGGCCGACGCCCCGGTGCCGACCACCGCGACCCGCTTCCCGGCCAGGTCCGCCCGGTGGTCCCAGCGGGCCGAGTGGAAGACCTCGCCGGGGAAGGTGTCCAGCCCCGGGATGTCCGGCAGGGACGGCGCAGACAGCGGGCCCGCCGCCGCGATGACCACGTCGGCGGTCATGTCCCCGCGCGACGTCCGCAGCTGCCAGCGGGCCCGGCCGCTGTCCCAGCGGGCCTCGGCCAGCTCGGTGCCGAACCGGATGTAGGGCCGCATGCCGTACCGGTCGGTCACAGCGTCGAGGTACGCCCAGATCTCGGGCTGCCGGGAGAAGCCGTGCGACCAGTCCGGGTTGGGGGCGAACGAGAACGAGTACAGGTGCGAGGGGACGTCGCAGGCGCAGCCGGGATAGGTGTTGTCGCGCCAGGTCCCGCCGACCGCGTCGGCCCGCTCCAGGATGACGAAGTCGGTCCGGCCCGCCTGCCGCAGCCGGATGCCCGCCCCGATCCCCCCGAAGCCGGCGCCGACGACGGCCACCCGGACGTGCGCGGGGAGTCGTTCGGTGCCGGCCGGGGTGGGACCGGGCTGCGGCGCGCGCATGACGCAGACGCTACCGAAAGCAACTGTTACTTCAAGTCACAAAGGTATCCCCGTCCCGCCGGGGCCGTTCGCTGCCCACCCGCCCAGCCGGTCGCTCCGCCGAGCCCTCACTCGCACCGCCAGCACCATTGATCATGTGGCCAGCGCCGACTTTTCCCGCATGACGCGCGTTCCGGCGGGTGTTTTGTCCCGTTATGGCAGTCGTTTCGCGGGAAGAGTCGAAGGCGCGATTGCCGTAATCGCTCCGGCGGCATCTCGTTGGTGAGATATCGTGGCGGGTATGGGTGGGCCGGATGGGCAGGGACCGGAGGAGCCGGGTGGGCCGGAGCTGCCCCGGCTGCCCGGGTTCCGCGAGATGGCGCTGCGCCGGATGGCGGGCGAGCGGCGCCGCCTGGTCATTGAGCTGACCGGGCAGCGGCAGGCCGCCGGACTGTCCCAGACCCAGGTCGCGGCGCGGATGGGCACCTCGCAATCGGCCGTGGCCCGGCTCGAGGCCGGGGAGGCGGACGTACGGGCCTCTACCCTCGAGCGGTACGCAGCGGCGATCGGCAGCCAGATCAGCTGGCGGTTGCAGGATCCCGGGCCAGCTGAGCCGCTCCCGCTGCCCGGGACGCCAGTCGAGCCCGCGAGGCCGGCCCCGCCGGGGTATCTCGCGCCCGCCGCGCAACTCTGGCCGTCAGGACGGCGACAGGAGGATTCCGATGACCATCCCCATAGCTGACTCGTTCCCGCCTGGCCGCCCGTGGCCCGGACCGCCGGGACCAGGAGAACCGCCAGCCCGGCCCGGGCACCCCGGAGCGCCCGGGCACCCCGGAGCACCCGGCTGGCCCGCCCCGCACCGGCAGCCGCCCGCCTACCCGGTCGTGCCACCCTCCCGGGTCTGGACGGACCAGGGCGACTGGCCCGGCCGGCTCTACCAGCGGCTGCTGGAGCAGCGCATCGTGCTGGCCTCTGGCCTGCTCGACGGGCCGGCCGCGAGCGTGCTGAGCGCCCAGTTGCTCACCCTGGACGCCGAGGGTGACGGGCCGGTCCGCCTCGAACTCCAAGGCCTGGACGCCGAACTGCCCGCGGCGCTGACCGTCATGGGCGTACTGGACGTGCTCCGCGTCCCGGTCACGGGGTACGCGGCGGGCCAGGTCAACGGCCCGGCTCTGGGCGTGCTCGCCGCCTGCGGGCAGCGGCGCGGCTACCCCAGCGCGGTGCTGGGGCTCACCGAGCCGAAGCTGAACCTCGACGGCACGGCCACCCAGGTGCGGGCCCAGGAGGAGCAGGTCGAGTCGATGGTCGACACGCTCTACATCCGGCTGGCCGAGGTGACCGGGCGCGAAGTGGACGAGATCCGGGCGGACGCCCGGAATGGACGGTTCTTCACCGTCCCGGAAGCGGTCGCCTACGGACTGCTCGACGGCGAGGCCAGGCCGGGAGACATGCAGCGGGGTGGCCGGGGCTGAAACACCAGACGCCGCTACAGTCACCCGGAGCGTTCATCCGGGCCAACACCTGGCTGGCCGCGCCGCCGCTGCTGCCAGAGATCCGGCTGTACCTGGCCCGGGACGCGTTCGGGTTGTGGGAGCGGATCGAGCGGGACACCGGGCAGGACCAGCTGCCCCCGCCGTTCTGGGCGTTCCCATGGGCCGGCGGTCAGGCGCTGGCCCGGTACCTGCTCGACCAGCCGGACTGCGTCCGCGGCCGGGTGGTGCTCGACCTGGCGTCCGGGTCGGGCCTGGTGGCCATCGCGGCTGCGGCGGCGGGCGCGGCGTCGGTCACCCCGAGCGACACCGACCCGCTGGCCGTCGCCGCTATCACGCTCAACGCCGGAGTGAACCGGGTCCGGCTGCAGCCCACAGTCGGGGATCTCCTCAGTGCTCCCGGAGCCGGGCGAGCCCGAGCCGCGCGGGACCGAGCGCGGCCGGGACGAGCGGCCCGGGACCAGGCGAGCCGGGCCACAAAGCGGGCGCACCGGTCCGGGCGGACGTGGTCCTCGCCGGGGACGCGTTCTATGACCGGGACATGGCCGGCCTGATGCTGCCCTTCCTGGAGCGGGCCAGCCAGGCCGGCGCGCTGGTCCTGGTCGGCGACCCCGGCCGGGCGTACTTGCCCCGGGAACGGTTCGCCCAGGTCACGACCTACGACGTGCCGGTCGAACGGGTCATCGAGGACGCCGACGTCAAGCCCACCACCGTCTGGCGCCTGCGCTGAGCATCAAGCCCTGAAAGCGGGGCTACTCGGGGCGGGCGGGGCCGGTGCCGGCGCCACTGCTGGTGACGGCGGCCGCGATCTCGGTGAGGTCCTTCTCGTCCAGGATCAGGTTCGCGGCGGCCAGCCAGCCGTCTACCTGCTGAGGGCTGCGGGCACCGACGATCGCGCCGCTCACCCCCGGGAAGGCCAGGGTCCACGCCACCGCGACCGCCCCGGTACTCACGCCGAGCCGCTCGGCGACCGGCCGCAGGCCGTCCACCAGGGCGAGGTTGCGGGCCAGGCCGTCCCCGGTGAAGTCACCGCTCCGGCTGCGCCAGTCACCCTGACCCAGGTTCGCGGCCCGCTCCGGGGTGAACGCCCCGGTGAGCAGGCCCGCGCCCATCGGGCTGTAAACGATCACGCCGGTGCCGTGCGCTGCGCACCACGGGATGAGCTCGGCGGCCGCGTCCCGGTGGATCAGGCTGAACTGCGGCTGGAGGGAGTCCACGTGCCCCAGGGCCTCAGCCGCGGCGAGCTGGGCCACGGTGTGGTTGGACAGCCCGGCGGCGCGGATCTTGCCCTCGGCACGCAGGTCCAGGAACGTCTGCCAGTACTCCTCCAGGGGCGTCCCGTCGGCTGCGGGCCAGTGCAACTGGTACAGGTCGATGCGGTCCACTCCCAGGCGGCGCAGCGACGCCTCCACCTGCTGGCGCAGGCTGGCGGGACTGGCCACCCGGAGGGGCGGCTTCGAGCGGTCGGACTCGTCCCAGATGTAGCCACCCTTGGTGAACACGTAGGGGCGGTCGGCCTCGGGCAGGTCCCGCAGGGCCCGCGCTACGACCTCCTCGGAGTGACCGAGGCCGTACACGGCCGCGGTGTCCACCCAGTTGATCCCGGACTCGACCGCGTGCCGGATGGCGGCGACCGAGTCGTCGTCCTCCTGGTCTCCCCAGGCGAAGGCCCAGCCTCCGCCGCCGATCGCCCAGGCGCCGAAACCGGCCCGGGTAATGGTCATCTCAGTCTGCCCGAAGGGAACCTTGGTCAACGTCTCGCTCATGCCCCCATGCTGGGCGAGTCCAGGTTCATCTGTCCAACCGCCAGAACGCGGCCAGTCCTGCCAGTCAGCTGAGTGGCTGCAGCCGGGTCCGCTCCACGCGGGCCAGCTTGCGTTTCAGCCGCTTGTACTCACGCTGCTGCTCGGGCGTACGCCGGTAGTGCTTGTAGGCCAGGTTTGTCCGCTCGAGTGGGTCGGTCTTGAGGTCGTACATCTCCCATTGGGGCCGCACCCTTCCGTCGGCGTCGTAGTAGCGGGCAATCTTGTACCGCTGCTCGCGGATGCTGACGATGTGGTTCGGTGGCTTCGGGTAGGGGCCGCTGGCCTGCCCGGACTGCCAGTCGTCGTAGGTAAAGACGGTGTAGGCCTGGGGTGGCCTGGCTGAACGGCGCAGGATCTGGTCGGAGTAGTCGACCCCCTGCCAGTTGGCCCGGGCGCTGGGACGGCGTGTCGAGGAGACCAGCCAGGGTGGGCAGGAAGTTGACGTGCGAGACGAGGGAGTTGTTCTTCTCGGGCCGGGGGAAAAGCCGGGGGTTTGAGTAGACCAGCGGGATGCGGGTCGTTTCCTCGTAGAAGTTGAAGTTCTTCTGGCGCAGGCCGCCGTGGGCCGTGCCCATCTCCCCGTGGTCGGCCGTCGCGATGACGAGCGTGTTGTCCAGCAGGCCGCGCGACTCGAGCGTGTCGAGGATCTTGACCAGGTACTCGTCTGAGGCCTTCATCAGGTTGCCGTAGAAGTTCAGGTAGTTGAGCTTCATCTGCGGGGTCGGGATGGGGCCGCTGGCGTTGAACAGCCGCAGGAACTCGGCCTGGACCGTCGGCTTGGTCGACAGGTCCTCGTCCACCGTCGCCGGAAGGCCGATCTCGCCCTCCAGCCAGGCCGGGTCATAGCCGCCGCTCTGGTACGTCTTCGGGTACAGCAGCACGTCGTGCGGGTTGACCAGCGACACGACCATGAAGAAGGGCTGGCTCTGCGAGGCCGTGTCGCGCAGGTACTGAACTGCGCCCTCGGTGCCCGCTTGCGGCGTGCCCACCGAGTTCATGAACCGGCCGTCATTGTCGTAGAGGCCGCCTCCCTCCTCGGGGATGCTCTGGTCAGCGCCCGCGTCCGGCGGGTTCCACCGGGTGAAGCCGTACTTGTTGACGTCCTCGGGCACCCAGTCCGAGCCGTTCGCGGGCTTGTTGCAGTGGAACTTCCCCTTGTAGACCGGCGTGTAGCCGGCCGCCCGGGAGACGCTGGCCAGGTTCTTGAAGCTGGTGGACAACTCGTGCTGCGGGTACTGCGGCGCGGGCATGTCTATTTCCAGCGTGTACTTCACGCCATGCTGGGCCGGGAAGTACCCGGACATCAGCGTCGAGCGGGCCGGCGAGCACATGCACGCGTTCGTGAAGGCGTGCCTGAACAGCATGCCGTGCTCCTGCAGGCGGCTCAGGCCCGGCATGTTGCGCTTGCCCCAGCCGCGCGGGAAGTGCTGGATAGAGCGCTGCTGATCCGTCAGGAAGAGCAGCACGTTCATGCCGCCGAGACCGCGAGTTCGGCCCAGCCGTGCCGGGCCCGGTTTCGCTGCGGCTTCGGCGGCGGCAGTCCGGCCGAGGAGAAGTCCTGGCGCAGCGACAGCAGCGGCCTTCAGCAGCTCGGCGCGGGTGATGCCGCGTCCGCCTGCATCAGATTCGTCCATTAACGTTCCTTTCGTATCAATGCGGCCAGCCCGCCGAAAGGATTTCCATGAGTCTTGCCGAACCTTTTCGGAAGTCTTGGAGACGATGATTACGGGCCAGCGTGCCCAGCGCCCGTATCGACACCCTGACCAGCGCAAATTGTTCGTACCGCGGACGCGTTCTGACCATCCTGTCCCGCATTATTGGCAATTAGGTAAAGGCACGCAGCCGCCGGATCCCGGCGGGCTACTGTCCCGGTCTGCGCGCACTAGCCAGGCCAGCCGCCCGGCCCGATCCCACGCCGCGGCCACCACAGCCTGTCCCAGGCTGATCCCGCCGTCGTTCGGCGGGACCCGGGAATGGGTCAGGACCCGGAAGCCCATCCCCTCCAGCAGGTCCACCACGGTCCCGAGCAGCAGCAGGTTCTGGAACACCCCGCCGGACAGCGCCACCGTGCCCAGCCCGGACCGTTCCCGCAGCAGCCCGCAGGCTTCGCCGATCAGGGCGGCCACGCCCTGGTGGAACCGGGCACTGATGATCTCCGGCGGTACGCCGGCCAGCAGGTCCCCCGCCGCGGCGCGGACCAGGTCCGGGCCGGCCACGGTGAACGGGTGCCCGTCCGTGATCGCCGCCCGGTATGGGTCGTGGCGTGAGGTGAGGGCCAGTTGCTCCAGTTCGACCGCGGCCTGGCCCTCGTAGTTGACGACGTCGCGGAGACCCAGCAGCGCGGCCACCGCGTCGAACAGGCGGCCCGCACTGGACGTGAGCGGAGAGTTCATCCCGCGGCGGCCGAGAGCGAGGACGGTCGGCCAGGCTTCCTGATTACGCGCCATCACGTCCAGGCCCCCGGGCAGGCCGGCGGGGAAGGCGGCGTCCAGGTAGGCGGCGGCCATCCGCCAGGGCTGGCGGATCGCCGCCGCGCCGCCGGGCATCGGGACGCCGGCCAGGTGCCCGGCCCGTTCCGCGTCGGCCAGGTCGGCGAGCAGGAACTCGCCGCCCCAGATCGTGGCGTCCGGGCCGTAGCCGGTGCCGTCGAAGGCGACCCCGATGACCGGCCCCGCCTCGCCGTTGTCGGCCAGGCAGGAGGCGATGTGCGCGTGATGGTGCTGCACGCCGGCCAGCACGCAGTCGTCCTGCTCCAGGGCGTACCTGGTGGACAGGTAGTCCGGGTGCAGGTCGTGGGCCACGATCTGCGGCGTCACGTCGAACAGCCGCCGGAAGTGCCCGATGCCGTCGGTGAACGAGCGGAGCGTCTCGTAGTTCTCCAGGTCGCCGACGTGGTGGGAGAGGAAGGCCCGGTCCTCGCGGCCGAGGCAGAACGTGTTCTTCAGCTCCGCGCCGCAGGCCAGCACCGGGCGGCCGAAGCGGCCGGCCACGGCCAGCGGCTCCGGCACGTACCCCCGGGAGCGGCGCAGCACGGCCTCCCGGCCGCGGAACGGGCGGACCACCGAGTCGTCGGTCCGGACCTGGATCGGCCGGTCGTGGGTGAGGAACACGTCCGCGACGCCGCCCAGCCGGGCCAGGGCGTCTTCGTCCCGGTAGGCGATCGGCTCGTCGGAGACGTTGCCGCTGGTCAGCACGACCGGGCCGGCGAAGTCGCGGAGCAGCAGATGATGCAGCGGGGTGTAAGGCAGCATCACGCCCAGCTGCCGGTTGCCCGGGGCCACGGCCGCCGCGAGTGTGGCCGGGTCAGCCAGGCCGGCCCGGCGCGGCAGCAGCACGATGGGGCGGCGGGGGCTGGTCAGCAGGCTCGCCGCCAGGTCGTCCACCTCGCACAGGGCCCGCGCGCCGGCCAGGTCCGCCACCATCACCGCGAACGGCTTGTCTTCCCGGTGCTTGCGCGCCCGCAGCAGCGCCGCGGCCTTCTCGCTGGCCGCGTCCACCGCCAGGTGGTAGCCGCCGAGGCCCTTCACCGCCAGCACCTGGCCGCCGGCCAGCGCGGCCGCGGCCCCGGCCAGTGCGGCTAGAGTCCCGGCCAGCGCGCCGTCCGGTCCGCCCTCCGGGCCGGACAGCTGCGTCCCGTCCGCCGCGAGGAGGGCCAGCCTGGGGCCGCAGGCCGGGCAGCACACCGGCTGGGCGTGGAACCGGCGGTTCGCGGGGTCGTGATACTCCGCCGCGCACGCGGCGCACATGGCGAACCCCGCCATCGTGGTCAGCGGCCGGTCATAGGGCACGTCGCACACGATGGTGAACCGGGGGCCGCAGTTCGTGCAGTTGATGAACGGGTAGCCGAACCGCCGGTCGGCCGGGTCGGCCAGCTCGCGGAGGCAGTCCGCACAGGTGGCGCTGTCGGCGGAGACCAGGGCGCGGCGGCGGCCGGCCATGTCGCTGGCCACGATGGCGAAGCCGGGACGTCCCTGCGGGGTCATCGGCTGGGCGCTGACCCGCTCGACCCGGGCCAGCGGCGGCGCGTCCCGCTCCAGCGCGGCCAGGAAGTCGCGGATCTGCTCGGCGGGGCCTTCGACCTCGGCGAACACTCCGTCCACGTCGTTGCCGACCCAGCCCGCCAGGCCGAGCCGGGTGGCCAGGGAGTAGACGAACGGGCGGAAACCCACCCCCTGGACGACACCCTCGACCCGGATGGAGGTCCGGACGTTGGCAGCCACCAGCCCAGTGTGCCGCTTTCCGGGGCGGGGTGGCGGCGCCCGGCGGGCGTTATCGGGAATCCGGGTCCTGCGCGCGCAGGCCCGCTTCGGCGTACTCGATCAGCAGATCGCTCACCGACATGTCGCGCCGCTCAGCCTCGGCGGCCAGCCGCTCGGCCAGGGCGGCGGGCAGCATCACGCTGCGATGCACGTAGTCGTCGTGCTCCCAGGCTTCGTAGGTCGGCTCAGACACGCTGGCTCCTC
Organism: uncultured Actinomycetes bacterium; assembly: GCA_963844695.1. Lineage (GTDB taxonomy): Bacteria > Actinomycetota > Actinomycetes > Streptosporangiales > Streptosporangiaceae > RYN-230. Next base: position 416,809 of record CAWJPL010000035.1, on the reverse strand, counting down.
TCGGCGAGCTGCGGGGCGGCTGCGGGCAGCCGGACGTAGCGGCGCAGGACACGGTCGCTGAGCAGGCCGAGGCAGCTGAGGTTGGGGAAGCCTGGCCCCTGGGCGAGACCGGCGAGCATCGGCAGGTGCAGCGGCGGTTCCAGGCCCGCGACGGCCAGGTTCACGTCGATGCGGCGCTCCAGCTCGTCCCCGGCGCGGGCGGCGGTGAGGCGGGCCCTCGCCTCGCCGCGCAGCAGGCGCTCGAACCAGTGCCCGTCGAAGCCCCGCGCCACGACCACCAGGTCGTACGCGACGCGTTCCCGGTCCTCCCCGTAGCCGACGGTCACCACGACCTGCCGCTGGCCGGCCTCGATGTGCAGCGCCCGTCCGGCGAGCGTGCGGAAGCCGCGCAGCTGGTTGAGGGTGGCCTCGGCCTGGACCGAGAACACGCCCCGGTCGGTGCGCTCGAGGAACTGGCGGCGGTGCGCCTCGGCCAGCCGGGGCCAGTCACCCGGATCGGAGTAGAAACGGTTCTCGTCGAAGCTCTCGCCGCGCGAGTAGAGGACACCGCGGCTGGTCAGCACGTCGATCGTCGAGCGGCGGTGGCACTGCCTGGCCAGGGTGATCACGACCCAGGCCGCCGTCTCGCCGCTGCCGACGACGCAGATGTTCCGCGCGCGGTGCCCCATCTCGCCCAGGTGCTGCCAGTAGCTGCGGCCGTCCAGGACGAGCGGGTGCTCGCGGGGCTGGCCAGGCACCGTGACCGGCGGTCCGGGTCCGGTCACGACGACCCCGTCGGCCTCGAGCGTGCCGCCGTCGGCCAGCCCCAGCCGCCAGCGGCCGGCCTCGGTGTCCAGCGTGGTCACCTGGCCAGCGACGGTGTCGGCCCCGCACTTCACGGCGACCGCGCGCAGGTAGGCGCCCCACTCGCGATGAGTGGGCCGCTGGCGGCCGCGATCCACCCAGTCGGCGTAGCTGCCGCCGGCGATCAGGTTGCGCGGCCAGCTGTAGGCCAGCATGGCGTCGGTCACGGCGTCCGAGGCCGCACCCCAGCTCGGCGGGTACGGGTAGCCGGCGTCCTTCTCGGGCGGGGTGCCCAGCGGCAGCGAGCCGTCGGTGTAGCCCTGCCGGCCGATCCAGGTCGCGGCCGGTGCGCTCCGTTCCACGAGCACCACCCGGGGCGGGTCGAACCCGGTGTCGGCGAGCGCCCGGGCCTTCGCGGCGATCGCGATGCCCTTGGCGCCCGCACCGATCACCGCCAGTGTCCGCATGGGGGTGAGAATAGCCCGGCCCGCCTCCCCGGTGCTGCCGGGTGGCCGGGGCGGACCTGCGCCTGAGGTCGGGCGCTGGAGTCGGGCGCCGCTGCGGATCACTCGTCGGCGCGATCGCGGGCTCCGCGCACCGCGAAGACCGCCAGCCCGACGGTGAACACCAGGCCGGCGCAGATCGCCGCGCCCAGGTCGTGCGGGGGGCGGGCCGGCCAGATCCACGGCGTGGTCAGCGCCGGGTGGTGCCACTGCGTGTACAGCGCGTACACGCCGACGACCAGGTAGCCGGTCGGGCCGGCCCAGGCCAGGCCGCCGCCGAGAGCGGCCGCGCACAGCAGCCCGAGGCCGGTCATCCCGGCCACGTTGCGCGCTGCGTCCAGGGTGCCGCCGGCCAGCTGCGCACCGGCCCCGGTGGCGGCCAGCGCGCCGACCGCCACCGCGGTCAGGGCCGCCGCGGTGGCCAGCCGCAGGAACGGCAGCCACCGGCCGGCCACCCGTTCCGGTTCACCGAGCCGGCTGGCGGTCACCGTGGTGATGGCGGCCGCGGCTCCGGCCTCGAACACCAGCGGCAACTGCAGGGCGCCGTAGGTGTCCCAGGGCCAGACCAGCGCGATCCTCAGCCCGATAGCGCACACCACGATCGCGGCCAGGGCCGCGGGGACCCGCCGGCTGGTGGCATACAGCCGCACCAGGCGCATTCCGGCGGCCGATGGCCGGGCTCGCCGCATGGTGCTCGCCCGTTCGGCCGCCGCCGCCACGTGGCCTGCTCCGCCGACGGTCATGGCAGCTGCGCCAGGGTGATCCGGCCCGCCCGCAGGGCGGGCAGATGCCGCACGAGCCAGATGCGGCGGGCCGGCGGGGTCAGCGCCGCGAACCGCTGGGCGGCGGCGTAGGCCGGTGATCCGGGGGCCGGCTCTGGCGCCGGCGGGGTCAGCGCCGCGCGCTCCCGGCTCCGCGACGGTGTGCTGCGGGGAGGCGAGGTGGGCTGCGGCAGGCCGGACGTGCGGGCCAGGACCGCCAGCACCGCCTGCTGGGCCGGGGACGGGTGGCGGCCCGCGCCGACGACGCTGGAGACGATGCCGAGCCCGGCACCCGACCGGATCTGGGCGGCCAGTTCGCTGGTGGTCACGGCGGGTCCTGCCAGCTGGACCGGAAGCAGCAGGCGGAACACCGGTGGCCGGCCGCTGACAGCCGGGCCAGCCAGCCCGATGCTGACGGCGTTGCCGGTTCCCTGCCGGAAGACCGCTGCGGCCTGGCTGATGCGGGCCGGTGCGCCCGGCAGGCCGGCCACCTCGCTGAGCAGCGGGGCGAGGGCGGTCACCGTGACCGGAAGATAGCTCGCGTAGGCGGGATTCAGGCAGACCGGGATCGCGGTATGGCTGCAGACCGGGGTGAAGCGGAGCGGCCGGTCGCTGGCCGCGTCGTGCAGGGCCGGGATGGCGATCATGCCCTGGCTGTCCAGCTGGCCGGTTCCGGCCAGCGCCACGGCGGTCCCGGCCACCACCAGGCCGGCCGCGGTGGCCGCCGCAGCGGCGGCGCGCAGGCGTCGCCCGCCGGAGCCCCGGGGCAGGGCCAGGACCGCCAGCAGCGCCAACGCCAGCCCGGCGGGGAACATCACCTGGGCCATGGCCAGGTCAGGAACGTAGGGGTAGAAGGTCGCCATGCTCGCGTTCGATCCGATGTCCCAGGGGGCGGCGACCACCGGCGAGACCTGCCAGTACGACTGGCTGCCGACGATGAGTTGCGTGCTGAGCGCGAGCACGAAGAACGCCGCGATGGCGGCCAGCGGGGCCGTGAACCGGCTGGGCAGCAGAGCCCCGGCGGTGAGTCCCAGCGCCGAGAAGGCCAGCAGGCTCGCGGCCACGACCGCGGCCGGCCACCACAGCGGGCCGCCCCAGCTGGCCTGGCGCGCGGTCATCCCGTACGCGGCGGCCAGGCAGATCAGGTACCCCACCAGGGCCCAGCAGGTGGTGGCGGCCCACGTCGGCAGCAGGCGGGCCCATCGCGGCCGGGCGGTGATGCTCGTCAGTTCGGAGGTGTGGCGGCGGGCGTCCCGGGACCCCATCCACGCGGCCGCGCCGACCACCGGGGTGATGAAGTCCAGGATCGCGCCGCTTTGCAGGCTGACGGCGCGCAGGTTCCACAAGGGCGGCATGGCCATGGTCTTGCGGTACGTGGTGAGCCAGAACAGGGCGAAGACCACCGGCAGCATCCACAGCATGGCGTTATGACGCAGCTCCAGGCGCAGCAGCCGGGCCGTCGCCAGGGCAGGATGACGGGGTCGCGGCAGCGGCCGGGAGACGGCCGGGGTGCTGGTGGCGGTCACGACCGTGCTCCGGCCAGGACGGCGCTGTACCCGCGCTCCAGCGGCGAATCGCCGATGGCCCGGCCTTCCGCGGCCGCGTCCTCGCCGCGGGCGACCAGGTCAGCCGGGGTGCCATGAAACACGATCGTGCCCTGGTCCATGAGCGCGACCTGAGCGCAGGCGGCGCCGACGTCTTCCACCAGGTGGGTGCTGACCACGACCGTGGCGCGCTGGCCGAGATCCCGGAGCAGGCCCCGGAACACCATCCGCTGCTGGGGATCCAGCCCGGCGGTCGGCTCGTCCAGCAGCAGCAACTCCGGCTCGTTGACGATCGCCTGCGCGATCCCCACCCGGCGCAGCATCCCGCCGGACAGGGTGCGCAGCCTGGCCTTCGCCTTGCCGCTCAGCTCGACCCGTTCGACGGCCGCCGCCACCGCGGCCTGAACCCGCGCCGGGGGCATCTCCTTCAGCAGCGCGAAATACTCCACGAACTCCGCCACCGTGAAGCCGGGGTAGTAGCCGAGGTTCTGCGGCAGGTACCCGAGCCGGCGCCGGATCTCCTGCCGCGGACCGTAGCGGCCCGGATCGCGGCCCAGCAGCCGGAGCCGGCCCGAGGTGGGCGGCACCGCCGTCGCCATCATCCGCAGCAGCGAGGTCTTACCCGCCCCGTTGGGGCCCAGCAGCCCGAACACTCCCGGGCCAGCCTGCAGGTCCGCCCCCGCCACGGCCATGGTGCGGCCGAAGCGCCGGGTCAGCCCGGTGATCTCGACATTCATGATGCGCCTCCCGGAGACGGGTCAGACACAGGACGATGCGTGAAAGAAGCACCGCGGTTAAGGCTGTCCGCGTGGGCCGGTGCCGGTCATCGCACCAGGGAGCCGGATCGGCGGTCATACCACGCAGGTAGTCCGGCCCCGCGGCCGGGCGAGCTCATACCTGGGTATGACCATGCTGGTGTGATGAGCGGTGGCCGCTAGCGGCCTACGCTGACATCGTGAAAGGGATGCCTGGCCACGCACCGGCGGCGAGCAGCGCCGGCCTGGTCGCGCGCCGGGTGTGGCGCGGGGCGTGGCGTGGGCTGATCCAGGTGCTGGCCGGCCCGGACGCGCCCCCGGTCTGGTGGCACCCGCCGTGGCGGCGCCGGGCCTATCTGGCGCTGAGCCTGACGACGCTGGCGCTGTTCGTGCTCAACCTGGCCAGCATCCATACCAGGCCCACCGTCACTCCCGCGCCGCCGACGTCGTGCCGCGCCAGCCCCTGTTACTACTTCCACTACCCGCCGCTCAGCGCCGGGCAGTTGCTGCTGGTCGTGGCGGTGGTGACGCCGCTGCTGCTGGCGGCCCGGTACCCGCTGCTGGGCTGGCGGATCGGGTGGCTCGCGCTGCTGCTCGCCCCGCTGGTACCCGCGCAGTGGCGGGGAGGCTGGCCCTGGGGCCCGGCACAGGTGGCCGTGCTGCTGGTGCTGTTCTGCGTGGCCGGGGTCCGCTACCGGCGGCCGGTGCTGTGGTGGATGTGGGCGCTGAGCCTCATCCCCTGGTGGCTGTGGCTGGTGCGGGACCTGCCGGACCTGAATGGCCCGATAAGTGCGACCATCCTGTTCACGGTGGGGACGATCGCCGTGGACAGCCTCAGTTCCAGGTGGGGTGCTGAACAGGCGCTGGCCGCGCAGACCGAGCGCACCGAGCTGGAACGGGCCCGGCGGGCCGTGCTGGAGGAGCGCACCCGGATCGCGCGGGAACTGCATGACGTGGTCGCCCATCACATGTCGCTGATCGCGGTCCAGGCTGAGACCGCGCCCTACCGCCTCAGCGACCTGCCCGCATCAGCCATCGCCGAGTTCGGCTCGCTGAGCGGGGTGGCCCGCGAGGCGCTGGCGGAGATGCGGCGGCTGCTCGGCGTGCTGCGCTACGACCAGCCCGCCGGGCTGGCGCCGCAGCCCCAGCTAGCAGACCTGCCCGCGCTCGTCGACGCCGCCCGCCGCGCCGGGGTATCGGTCGAGCTGGCCGTACCCGGGGCGATGAGTGACGTGCCTTCCGGCGTTGCGGTGTGCGCGTACCGGATTGTGCAGGAATCGCTGTCGAATGCCAGCCAGCATGCACCCGGAGCGGCGGTCAGCGTGTCGGTGGATCACGATGCCGGGGTGGTCCGGCTGCGGGTGGCCAACGGGCCAGGCGGCCCCGCGGGGGCTGGTGGCCCGGCCGGGCCCGGCGGGCCCGCCGGGAGCGAACCCGGGCCTGGCCACGGGCTGACCGGGATGCGTGAGCGGGTCGCGCTCCTCGGCGGCTCGCTCTCGGCCGGTCCGTCGGCCGGTGGCGGCTTCGTGGTGGCCGCGGTGCTCCCGCTCGGCAAGACGGCATGACGGCCGGCGGTGCGTCGGCGGGCGGTGCGCCGGACGGCGGTGCGGTCGCCGGCGGTGCGGTGGCTGTGGTGCGGTGGCCGGCGGTGTGACGACGCGATGCCTGATCGCCGATGACCAGGCCATGGTGCGAGAAGGCTTCGCCGCGGTACTCGCCGCCCAGCCGGGCCTGGTGGTGGTGGGCCAGGCCGCTGACGGCGCCGACGCGGTCCGCCAGACGCGGCACCTGCGACCCGACGTGGTCCTGATGGACGTGCGGATGCCGGTGCTGGACGGCCTGCAGGCCACCCGCCAGATCCTCGGCTCCGCAGCCGGCCCGGACCGGCCGCGGGTGCTGATGCTCACCACGTTCGACCTCGACGACTACGTGTACGAGGCGTTGCGGGCCGGCGCCAGCGGTTTCTTGCTCAAGGACGCCACCGCGGCCGAGCTGGTGCATGCGGTCCGCGTCGTGGCCGCCGGTGACGCCCTGCTCGCCCCCGCGGTGACCCGGCGGCTGATCGCCGACTTCGCCCGCCAGCCGCGCCCGGACCCGCCGTTCCCGGCCACGCTCGGCGCGCTCACCCACCGTGAGTCCGAGGTGCTGCGGCTGATCGCCCGCGGTCTGTCCAACACCGAGATCAGCGACACCCTCGTCATCGCCCAGCAGACGACCAAGACTTACGTCGGCCGCATCCTGGCCAAGCTGGACCTCCGCGACCGGGCCCAGGCCGTCGTCTTCGCCTACGAAACCGGCCTCGTCGCGCCCGGCGGAACAGGCCCGCCAGGATCGGCCCCGCCAGGATCGGGCCGCAGGATCGCGCTCGGCAGGATCGGGCCGGCAGGATCAGGCCCGAAATCCGGGCCCCGGCGCTGAACACGCCAAGACGGCCAGCCGGAACCCCGCAGTCCGGCTGGCCGTCTCAATTCCGCGGCGGGCACCTCGCCCGCCCTGATAGGACCAGCCTGCCCGAGGGCGATTGAGCTGGGATTGATCCTGCGTTGAGTCATATTCCTTGAGATATAGCAAGGGAAAAGACAATGTCTCCCGAACACTCCCGGGCCAGCCTGCAGGTCCGCTCCCGCCACTGCCATGGTGCGGCCGAAGCGCCGGGTCAGCCCGGTGATCTCAACATTCATGATGCGCCTCCCGGAGACGGGTTACACACAGGGCGATGCGTGAAAGAAGCACCGCCGTTAAGGCTGTCCGCTGGGCCGGTGCCGGTCATCGCACCAGGGAGCCGGATCGGCGGTCATACCACGCAGGTAGTCCGGCCCCGCGGCCGGGCGAGCTCATACCTGGGTATGACCATGCTGGTGTGATGAGCGGTGGCCGCTGGCGGCCTACGCTGAGGTCGTGAAACGGATGCCTGGCCAGGCACCGGCGGCGAGCGCCGCCGGCCTGGTCGCGCGCCGGGTGTGGCGCGGGGCGTGGCGTGGGCTGATCCAGGTGCTGGCCGGCCCGGACGCGCCCCCGGTCTGGTGGCACCCGCCGTGGCGGCGCCGGGCCTATCTGGCGCTGAGCCTGACGACGCTGGTGCTGTTCGTGCTCAACCTGGCCAGCATCCATACCAGGCCCACTGTCACTCCCGCGCCGCCCACGTCGTGCCGCGCCAGCCCCTGTTACTACTTCCACTACCCGCCGCTCAGCGCCGGGCAGTTGCTGCTGGTCGTGGCGGTGGTGACGCCGCTGCTGCTGGCGGCCCGGTATCCGCTGCTGGGCTGGCGGATCGGGTGGCTCGCGCTGCTGCTCGCCCCGCTGGTACCCGCGCAGTGGCGGGGAGGCTGGCCCTGGGGCCCGGCACAGGTGGCCGGTGCTGCTGGTGCTGTTCTGCGTGGCCGGGGTCCGCTACCGGCGGCCGGTGCTGTGGTGGATGTGGGCGCTGAGCCTCATCCCCTGGTGGCTGTGGCTGGTGCGGGACCTGCCGGACCTGAATGGCCCGATAAGTGCGACCATCCTGTTCACGGTGGGGACGATCGCCCTGGACAGCCTCAGTTCCCGGTGGGGTGCCGAGCAGGCGCTGGCCGCCCAGACCGAGCGCACCGAGCTGGAACGGGCCCGGCGGGCCGTGCTGGAGGAGCGCACCCGGATCGCGCGGGAACTGCATGACGTGGTCGCCCATCACATGTCGCTGATCGCGGTCCAGGCTGAGACCGCGCCCTACCGCCTCAGCGATCTGCCCGAATCCGCCATCGCCGAGTTCGGCTCGCTGAGCGGGGTGGCCCGCGAGGCGCTGGCGGAGATGCGGCGGCTGCTCGGCGTGCTGCGCTACGACCAGCCCGCCGGGCTGGCGCCGCAGCCCCAGCTATCAGACCTGCCCGCGCTCGTCGATGCCGCCCGCCGCGCCGGGGTATCGGTCGAGCTGGCCGTACCCGGGGCGATGAGCGACGTGCCTTCCGGCGTTGCGGTGTGCGCGTACCGGATTGTGCAGGAATCGCTGTCGAATGCCAGCCAGCACGCGCCCGGAGCGGCGGTCAGCGTGTCGGTGGGCCACGATGCCGGGGTGGTCCTGCTGCGGGTGGCCAACGGGCCAGGCGGCGCCCGGGGCTGGTGGCCCGGCCGGGCCCGGCGGGCCCGTCGGGAGCGAACCCGGGCCTGGTCACGGGCTGACCGGGATGCGTGAGCGGGTCGCGCTGCTCGGCGGCTCGCTCTCGGCCGGCCCGTCGGCCGGTGGCGGCTTCGTGGTGGCCGCGGTGCTCCCGCTCGGCAAGACGGCATGACGGCCGGCGGTGCGTCGGCGGGCGGTGCGCCGGACGGCGGTGCGGCTCCGGCGGTGCGGTGGCCGGTGGTGCGGTGGCCAGCGGTGTGACGACGCGATGCCTGATCGCCGACGACCAGGCCATGGTGCGAGAAGGCTTCGCCGCGGTACTCGCCGCCCAGCCGGGCCTGGTGGTGGTGGGCCAGGCCGCTGACGGCGCCGACGCGGTCCGCCAGACGCGGCACCTGCGACCCGACGTGGTCCTGATGGACGTGCGGATGCCGGTGCTGGACGGCCTGCAGGCCACCCGCCAGATCCTCGGCTCCGCAGCCGGCCCGGAGCGGCCGCGGGTGCTGATGCTCACCACGTTCGACCTCGACGACTACGTGTACGAGGCGTTGCGGGCCGGCGCCAGCGGCTTCTTGCTCAAGGACGCCACCGCTGCCGAGCTGGTGCATGCGGTCCGCGTCGTGGCCGCCGGTGACGCCCTGCTCGCCCCCGCGGTGACCCGGCGGCTGATCGCCGACTTCGCCCGCCAGCCGCGCCCGGACCCGCCGTTCCCGGCCACGCTCGGCGCGCTCACCCACCGTGAGTCCGAGGTGCTGCGGCTGATCGCCCGCGGTCTGTCCAACACCGAGATCAGCGACACCCTCGTCATCGCCCAGCAGACGACCAAGACTTACGTCGGCCGCATCCTGGCCAAGCTGGACCTCCGCGACCGGGCCCAGGCCGTCGTCTTCGCCTACGAAACCGGCCTCGTCGCGCCCGGCGGAACAGGCCCGCCAGGATCGGGCCCGCCAGGATCGGGCCCGCCAGGATCGGGCCCGGCAGGATCAAGCCCGGAGTCCGGGCCCCGGCGCTGAACACGCCAAGACGGCCAGCCGGAACCCCGCAGTCCGGCTGGCCGTCTCAATTCCGCGGCGGGCACCTCGCCCGCCCTGATAGGACCAGCCTGCCCGAGGGCGATTGAGCTGGGATTGACCCTGCGTTGAGTCTGGATCCTCGCCAGGGCCACTCGAGATTGTGTCGGTGCCCTCAGGTAGACCGCAGTCATGGGCCAGCACCAGTCTTCCCAGGAGGCAGCCCCGATCCATATTCCTTGAGATCTAACAAGGGAAAAGGTATCGTGTTATCTGGCCGGCCCGGCCGTGAGGTCCCGAAGGACTACCGCGAAGTCATCACCTACCTGATCGACAGCCAGGGCTGGACATACCAGAAACCCCGGGGCGGTGGTTACCCGCAACTCCGCCCGGCCGACCCTGTGCACCCGCCGATTAAAGTCCCCAAGACTCCAAGCTCGCAGCGAACCTTCAGTAACTGGCTAGCGGATATCCGGCGCAAGGGTGGTCACTGGCCACCCGCGAGGAGGTAAGAACGTGGACTGGTTCAGTGTCCATCTGGCCACTCGTGCGCCCGAGAGCCTGGTCAGCGAGGCGGAGTTGGACATAGCCGGGGACCGGCTCATGGACCTGCTGGCCGGGCACGATGGAGTTGTCTCAATGGGCGGCTCTGCTTGGAGCGCCACCGTCAGTGTGCAGGCCGATCAGGCCCGATCGGCGGCGGATATGGGCGGGGCGCTTATCGAGGCCCGGGCGGCCGAGGCCGGGTTGCCCGGTTGGCCGGTCGTCCGCCTGGAGGCTCTCCGCCAGGACGTACTCGATGCCGAGAACGAACGGCCGACGCTCCCTGCGCTGGTCTCTGCTCCCGAGGCAGCGGAGATCCTGGGGGTGTCGGCCCAGCGGGTCCACGAGCTGGCCGCGGCCAATCCCCGATTTCCCGAAGCTGCTTACGAGCTCCGGACCGGGAAGCTGTGGCTGCGCGACGCGGTCGTCGCGTTTGGCCGGCGCTGGGAGCGCAAGCCGGGACGGCCGCGCACGGTAACTGCCCTGTCCGGTTGATTCGCTGGCTCGACTCGGGCTGGCGACCGCAGCCGCCCGGTCGCGGCCTTCTCCAAGTGCGCCCAGGTCCACCTCGCGGTCCGGCCCGGTGCTTCCTGATCTGCCAGCCGTAAACTCTTAGCAGGCCTTCTTGAGGCTGATGACGGCGGGGAGCGGCGATGTCCGTGTTCATCGAGGTCCTGGCCTGGATCCTCATTGCTACCGGGGCGGTGGCCGTCGTGGTCACGCTGATCTCGCTGGAGGCGGGCCGCCACGCCAGGAACCAGCGGCATGGCCGGGCCGTGCCCTTCGCTGAAGCCTGGTCAGACCTGCGCGCTTTCCTGCCGTTAGTCGTGATCGGGGTATCGCTGCTCGGGTATCGGTGGCCACCGGGCACGCCCGGATGGTGGCTACCGCAGGTTCCCCTGCTCGCCACCATGACCCTGTACCTGTGTACCTGGATCTGGTCCCGGACCCGCGGCACGCCAGCCACGCCCGAGGCTGACCGCGAAAGGCGCAACTACCTGCTCGGCTTCGCGGCCACCATCCCGCTGGTTACCTACGACTGGAAAGCTGACACCGCCGGGTGGTGGCTGATGCATATTCCGGTACTCGCGGCCGGGGTCGTGTGCGGCGAGGCCGTCCTCCAGTACCTCATGAGACGCAAGTCAGGCGGGTCTACGGCTCAGTCGTCCTGATCAGGACCTCGACGCCGTCGAGGATGCGGTCCAGGCCGAAGCTGAACTCCTCCTTCTCGTCCCAGCCGGACGGGTCTTGCCCGATGCTGCCCGACCAGGCCAGACGGTGCAGCCGGGGGTAAGTCTGCTCGTCCGCCACCTCGCGCACCAGCCCTTCCCAGGTCCAGACGGGCTGGGGCGCACCCGCGGCCGCCGCGGCCTGCGCCTGCCGGGCGGCGCGGGCCGCGTCGTGGGCCATCCGGGCTTCGTTGAGCGCGTAGGAGCTGATCAGCCCGATGACCCGGAGCTTGTCCGCGTCGGCCAGGCCGCTCCCGTCCATCGCCTCCAGCCCGCGCTCCACGAACGTCAGCGAGTTGGGCGCCATGGGTGGCGCGGCCATCGGCATCTGGGTGATCCACGGATGCCGGTCCATCATCTCGCGCTGGATCGTGGCCCACATCCGCAACCGCGACCGCCAGTCGTCCCCGGTCAGCACGATGTCCTCGGCCCCCTGTGCGCTGGCGTTCCACATCAGCTGGAGTAGTTCCTCCTTGCTGCTGACGTGCCGGTACAGCGACATGGTGGTGAACCCGAGCTGCTCGGCGACGCGCGCCATGGAGACGGCCTCGAGGCCTTCGGCGTCGGCGAGCCCGATGGCCGCCGCGACGATAGCGTCGATGGACAGGCCGGGCTTCGGGCCGCGCTGGCCCCGGCCGCGGCGGCCCCAGAGCAGGTCCAGGCCCGGGGGGAGTGGCGGGGACGACGCACTCTGAGCAGGCCGGACGGCGTCCGCGCCCGCAGCGTTCCCGGCGGCCTGAGCAGGCGTCGTCTCCTCCGTCATCCCGCCACCTTATGGGGCTGCCGCCAACTTCCGGAGTCGTCGGGATACCCGCTTGACCACAACTGTGTACGGCACATACAGTTCAGTGTATGTCATACACAGTTGAAGCCAAGGGCATCTGCAAGTCCTTCAGCGGGCACCCCGTCCTGGATCACGTGGACCTGGCCGTCGAGACCGGATCGGTGCTGGCCCTGCTCGGCCCGAACGGCGCGGGCAAGACCACGATGGTCAAGATCCTGGCCACCCTGATGCGTCCCGACGCGGGGACCGCCACCGTCGCCGGGCACGACCTGCTCACCGACCCGGTCGGGGTCAAGCAGTCGTTCAGCCTCACCGGGCAGTACGCGGCGGTGGACGAGAAGCTGACCGGCCGGGAGAACCTGGAGATGATGGCCCAGCTGCTGCGCCTGTCCCGGATGGAGGCCCGGGCCCGGGCCTCGGAACTGCTGGCCGAGTTCGACCTGGCCGACGCGGCCGGCCGCCGGGCCGCCAAATACTCCGGCGGCATGCGGCGGCGGCTGGACCTGGCCATCAGCATGATCGCCCGGCCCCCGCTCGTCTTCCTGGACGAGCCGACCACCGGACTGGACCCGCGCAGCCGCGAACAGACGTGGAGCACGGTCCGCCGCCTGGTCGACGAGGGCGTCACGGTCCTGCTGACCACGCAGTACCTGGAGGAAGCGGACCAGCTCGCGGACACGGTCGCGGTGCTCGACCACGGCCGGGTCGTGGCCCAGGGCACGCCTGACGAGCTCAAGGCGCAGGCTGGGCGCGGAAGTCGTCCGGCTGCAGTTCGCCGGCCGGGCCGACTACGAGCGAGCGCTCGGCGGTCTCGACCCGGTGCGCACCGACCACCGGCTGCACACCATCGACGTGGCCACCGAGGGCACGGCCAGCGAGATCTTCCAGATCCTGGGCCGTCTGCAGGCCGCGGGCGCGCCCGCGGACAAAGTGTCCACCTACCGCCCCAGCCTGGACGACGTGTTCCTGTCTGTCACCGCCGCCGGCGCCGCGGTCACCGGCAGCCGCGCCGCGGCCAGCGCTGCCCACGCCGAACCGAAGGAGATGGCCCGATGAGCATGGCCTACGCGCTCACCGACTCGCGGGTGATGGTCACCCGCTGCGTCCGCCGGTCGCTGCGCGACCCGGAGGCGTTCTTCACCGCGCTGATGCTGCCCGTGGTGCTGATGCTGCTGTTCGTGTACGTGTTCGGCGGCGCCTTCGACGGCAGCGGCGCCTACGTCAACTACGTGGTCCCCGGCCTTATCGTGCTGTGCGCCGGGTTCGGCGCGGGCACCACCGCGGTCGCGGTGGCCACCGACATGAGCAACGGCATCGTGGACCGGTTCCGGTCCATGCCGATCAGCGGCTCGCTGGTCCTGGTCGGCCACGTCGTGGCCAGCCTGGCCCGCAACCTCGTCGCCACCGCCCTGGTCATCGGCGTGGGCCTGGCGGTCGGCTGGCGGCCCACCGCGGGCCCGGCCGGCTGGGTGGCAGCGGCGGCCATGATCGTGTTCTTCGTGCTGGCCCTGTCCTGGCTGGCGGCCGCGGCCGGCCTGCTGGCCGGCAGCGTCGAGGCGGCGAACGCGTTCACGTTCGTGATCATGTTCCTGCCCTACGTGAGCACGGCGTTCGTGCCCGCCCAGACGCTGCCGTCGTGGATGCGCGGGTTCGCCGGGTACCAGCCGTTCACGCCCATCGTGGAAACCATGCGCGGCCTGTGGATGGGGCACACCTCGACCGGCGCGGCCGTCGGCCACGAGGCGTGGATCGCGTGCGCCTGGTGCGCGGGCATCCTGGCCGTGTCGTTCGCGGCGGCGTCCTGGCTGTTCCGGCACCGGACCGCGGCCTGACCGCCGCAAGCACGGCCGAGGGGTGGGTGGCCTGGCCACCCACCCCTCGGGTCATGCCTTTACTGGTCTGGCCGCCAGAGCTACGACCCTGGTGTCGGGGTGGTGACGAGGACGATCCCGGCGGGATCGTAGCCGTCACCCGACTGTGGCCCATAGCTGCCGAGCTGGATATCGTTGACGACGGCATCGGTGGCCGTGTCGAGCACCGCTACCGTGCCGAGGCTGTTCTGGCCGACCCACAACTGCTGGCCGTTCGGGGTCAGGGCCAGGGTCTCGGGGTCTCCGGCGACGGTAATGGTGTGGCTCACCGTGCCGGCCGCGGCGTCGATCACCGAGACCGAGTTGGAGTCCGGGTTGGCCACGTACACGGTCTTCCCGTCAGCCGACACGATGACCTGCCACGGCAGCTCACCGACCTTGATCGTGCGGGTGACCGTGTCGTTCGCGGCGTTGATCACCGCGACGGCACCGGCGTCGGTGGCGGTCACGTAGACCGTCTGGCCGTCGGGGGAGACCGCCACACTGCGTGGCTCGCCGAGGCCGTGGATCACCTTGATCACCTGGCGGGTGTGAGTGCTGTAGATCCACAGCCCCTGCGAGGTGGCCACGTACGCCGTCGACCCGGACGGGGAGAAGGCGACCGCGGTGGGGGTCCCCGACAGGGGCAGCTTGGCCACGACCTTGTCGCTGGCCGTGGAGATCACGCTGACGCGCGACGGCGAGGCCGGTGAGGTCTGCGGGCCGGTGTCGGCCGACCACACCTGCTTGCCGTCGGGCGTGACGGCCAGGCTCTGGGGGAAGAGGCCGACGTTGATCAGTTTCTCCGCCGGGTTGTAGTTCTTCGGGTCCAGCTTCTTGGTGTTGATGACCGCGACCGTGGAGTTGCCGGCGTCGGCGAAGTACAGCGTGCTGCCGTGAATGGCCACGCCCTCGTTGGTGGAGTCGTAGTCCTGGTCGCCCGGGTCGCCGGGTACCTGCCGGTCACCCACGTTGTAGGTCTGGATGACCTTGCAGGTGGCGGTGTCGATCGCGGAGAAGCCATCCCAGCCCGCGTCGGACACGTACGCGGCGCCGGCCGGGCCGCCGCAGGCGGAGGCGATCAGGTGGGTCCGGGTCAGGCTGTCGTGCCGGGCGCCGGAGTGGGCAGCGGCCAGGCCGGCGGCTGTCCCGCCCGCCAGGATGACGGCTGCGCCGGCGGCGAGGATGACGGTCCGGCGGTGGCTGGCGCCGTGGGGAGTGGCGCCAGACAGGTCACGTCGAAGCATGTCTCTCACGCTCCCATCACAGCTGTCGTGGCCGTCGTGTTCCGCACCGGTTTGCGCCCGCGCGGCTGGACCGGGAAATGCTGGTCCTTTCCGGGAATGGCCGGCAGCGCGAACTCCCGGACCTGCGCCTCAGCCCGCTCCAGTTCCCGGGTCGTGGCCGGGAGCCGGGGGAAGCGCCGGCTCGGGACGGCGCCCAGGGCCGCGCTGAAGTCGCCGACCGTCTTCCGCCGCCAGGCGCTGATGTTGGGGTTGACCACGCCGGTGACCTTTTCCAGCAGCCGGATGACGGACGTGTGGTCGAACGTGTCGTGGCAGACGTAGCCGCCGACCGTCCACGGGGACACGATGATGCAGGGCACCCGGAAGCCGAGGCCGATCGGGTCGCTGACCTTGTCCACGGTGATGAACTCGCCGGGCGTGCCCTTCGGCGGGGTGGGCGGCGTCACGTGGTCGAAGTACCCGTCGTTCTCGTCGTAGATAAGGATGAAGACGGTCTTGGCCCAGACCTCCGGGTTGGCCGCGATGGCGTTGACCTTGCTCGCCACGTAGTCGGCGCCGGCGGCCGGCATGAAGTCGGGATGTTCCGACTGGTAGGACGTCGGGATGATCCAGGACACCGTGGGCAGCCGGTCGTGCATGGCGTCGTACTCGAACTGGCCCGCCTGGTAGAAGCGCATGGCGTTCTGGTACAGGGGTGACGAGGTCGGTGCGGCCTGGTACTGGTCGAAGTAGTCCAGCACGTGCATGCCGTAGTTGTCGTTCTCCTGGTACACCTTCCAGGAGACGCCGGCCTGGGTCAGCATCTCCGGGTACGTCTTCCAGGAGAAGCCCTCGGGCGGCACCTCGTTCGAGGTGACCGGGCCGCCGTTCGCGCCCGTGGGGTTGACCATGCCGGTCATCAGGTAGAGCCGGTTGGGCCAGGTCGGGCCCATCATCGAGCAGTGGTAGCCGTCGCAGACGGTGAACGCGTCGGCGAGAGCCCAGTGGAACGGGATGTCGTTGCGCTGGTAGTACGCCATCGTGTACTGCCCGGCGACGCCGTCGGACGCGAGGTGCGCGGTCACGAACCCGTTCATCTTCCCGTTGTTCCAGCACGCGTGCTGTGGTCCCCAGCTGTGGCTGGTGGAGGGAAGCGACTGGGCGGCCGTGCTGTGCGTGTCGACGTGGAAGGGGAGCAGGTACTTGTCCGGGTTGGTCGCGTCCGCCTGGAAGAAACGGCTCCTGTTCACGGCCGGGTCGGCGAAGCCGCGGACGCCGGGCATGGACCCGAAGTAATGGTCGAAGGAACGGTTCTCCTGCATGAGCACGACGACGTGCTCGATCTCAGACATGGGCCTGGGCTGGTCCCAGCGGTCGAGCGCGGCGGGCGCGCCCTCGAGGACCTTGCGCAGGCTGGGGGGAAGGGCGAAGGACGCGAGCACCGCGCCCCCCGCCGACGCCATCAGCTGACGCCGGGTCACCTCTATCGCCATACCTGACCTCCTAGCACCTGGAGCGGAAGGCTGCGGGCCATCGGCCCGTGGCCATGGGTGCGGCTGAGGGGACTCACGCTCGGGGTGAGAGTCCCCCGGGCGATGTAAGCGCAAGGAGGTAGCGCCGCGGTAATACAGGAGTGAACAGTGCAGAGTTCCGGGTCCTGGTGCTCGGCGACCCGCGGTGTGGACGGCTAGCGGAGTGCGGCCGGCCCGGTGCCGCCGCCGCGGACGCCGGCCGCGAACGCGTGCCAGTCGGCGGGGGTGAAGGTCAGCGCGGGGCCGTGCGGGTCCTTGGAGTCACGCACGGCGACCATGCCGGGCAGGTTGACCGCGACCTCCACGCAGTTCCCATTCCCGCTGGCCGATGCCTTGCGCCAGACGGCGCGGCTCAGGTCCATGTGTCTCTCACCTCAGCGATCAGGTCGAGCGAGGCTCGCGGAGGCAGGGCCTCTGCCCGCAGGGTATCGAAGACCTGGGCGCACGCTTTCACGATGTCCGGGTGGTCCGCGATCTGCCCCTGAGCCGCAGTGTCCAGGTACACCACGTCCGGTCCCTCCCGGAACTCGGCGATGACGAAGGCACCAGACAGGCCGACGTGTGCGCCCGCCGAGGCCGGCACCACCAGCACCTTGACCTTGGGGCTGCGGGACACCTCGATGAGATGGTCGAGCTGGTCGCGCATGATGGTTGCGCCGTCAACTCGGCGCCGCAGCGCTTCCTCGTCCATGATCGCCCACAGCGCCGCCATGAAGGAGCTGATCGCGGCGCGGGACTGGCTGACGGTCTACCAGCTCCCGCCCTATGCCCATGAGCTGAATCCAGTCGAGCTGGTGTGGTCGCATCTGAAAAGATCCCTGGCCAACCTCGCCAAGCGCAACGTCGCCCAGCTCACCGCCCTGGTGAAGACCCGGCTCAAGCGGATGCAGTACCGGCCCGGCCTCCTCGACGGGTTCCTGGCCAGTACCCGCCTGGACCTCACACCCTTCAGTAACCCCGACGGTTAAGAATCGTTAGAGGTTCAGCGTGGACCGGGTTCGCGGCCAAGAGGCGGTTGGCACGTCTTCGCCGGCCAGAAGCCGCCGGGCACGGTCCAGCATCGCGCGATGCCCGTCTGGCTCAGCGGCGGACCGGGCCACCCGCCGCCACCGCTCGACGAAGGCGGCTACGACGGTCAGGTCCATGGCGGAGGTGGCCTCGGCCATGACGGCCCGGAATTCCTGGTCGAAGTCGGCTACGTCCTCCGGAAGGAGCGCATCCCTGATGGCGTGCAGGTCCGGATCCGGCCGCCTCAGGAACGGGTCCGCAGGTCCGGCGACGTCACGGGTTCGCGCGGTCATATGCATCACCTCACCCACAGCGTAGGTAGCGGGCGATACCGACCGTTGGCGGCGCGCCGGGGGCACAACGCAGGAGAGTGCTGATCCAGATCGCGCAGCTCAGGTGATGAGTGCTGTCATCCGGATAGAGACGAGCAGTCCGGGCAGCTCGACGCCGAGTTTGGCCACGTAGCGGGTCGGTGGCCCGGACGGGAACCACCGCGCGTATTCCTCGTTGAGGCCGGCGAAGTCGGCGGGGCGGGTGAGCAGTACCCCCACCTCAAGGACATCGTCCAGGCTGGCGCCGGCGGCCTGGAGGATGGCCTGGCAATTCGTCAGCGCCTGCCGTGCCTGATCTTGGATCGTGTCTCCGGCGAGGCTGCCGGTGCCCGGGTCGATGCCGGCCATGCCGGAGACGAGCACGTGCGGTCCGGCCTTGACCCCCTGGCTGTAGAGCGGCGATTGCGGTGCGTTCGCGGTCGTGATGATCTGCCGCGGCATGACAGTCCTCCTGGTTCTGCCCACGTCGGGCCTCACGGCAGGATCGCAGGTTCCGCTCCTGAGCGGATGCTGGGGCCGGTCGTAGGCGCAAGGTCAATACGCAGAATGTCCATTTACGAATTGAATACGCCTTTTGGGCGCCAGGGCTCTAGCGAAAGGCCCCTGCTACCGGCAGAGTGGGGGAGGCAAATGCGCACATACCACATCTCGATGGGGGAGAGGCGTCATGCTGGGCAGCTCATCCACTGCCCCCCGGGCGGTACCGGACTCGGCGGCTTTCGCGCCGCCGATGCCGCGCGGTGCCCCGCTGCACGCGTTACCGGCCGGCTCGCTGGCCCAGCTCGCGTGGAGCGGCGCCTGGCTGGTCGCCATCCCGAAGCGGCGCGTGTTTCCGGGGCGGCCGGATCAGGTGGCGCACGCCCGCAGCTTCGTGGGCCGGGTCCTGAAGGGATGCCCGGTAGCCGACGACGCTTTGCTGTGCGTGTCGGAACTGGCCAGCAACGCGATCCGGCACACCCGGACCGGCTGGAGCGGGAAATTCCAGGTCGTCGTCTGGCGTGGGCAGGCGTCCGCGTGCGTGGCCGTGCTGGATGACGGTTCCGTCACCACCCCCACGCCGGTGCCAGCCCAGCCCGGGAGACTCGAGGAATCCGGGCACGGGCTGCTCGCGGTCCAGGCGCTGGCGGCCTGGTGGGGCCACCACACCTACCGGGACGGTTCCACCCGCGGGACGGCCGTGTGGTTCCGGCTCGACTGGAAACCCGCCTGACCTCGTAACGTCACTAACAATTGCTAACCGTTAAATTGCGCCCCGATTTGCTAATCGTCGGACCTTTGGAAAGGGCTGCCGCGCGGAGACGCCCGGCAGTCCGGCCGCGTGTTTGATCTGGTGGGGGTGACGCTGCCGGGTTAAGCTCGCCTGGCCATGGTTAACAGCGAGGCGGCGCTGATGACGCTGGTGCGCGCGATCGTCGCCGACGACGCGGCCACCGCGTCGAGGTTGCTCGCCGCGTCGGGCTCGCTGGCCAGCGCCCGGGCGGAAGAGGGCGCGACCCGCGAGGCGGCGACGGACTACTACCTGGCCGAGATCGGGCACTACCTCTACGCCGGTGACACCGCGCTGCATATTGCCGCCGCGGCCTACCGGCTGCCGGTCGTCCGGCAGCTGATCACCATGGACGCTGACGTCGGCGCCAGGAATCGCCGTGGCGCTCAGCCGCTGCACTACGCGGCGGACGGCCACCCTGGGTCGCCGCACTGGAACCCGGGCGCTCAGGCCGCGACCGTCACCTGCCTCATCCAGGCGGGCGCCGACCCGAACGCCACCGACAAGAGCGGGGTCACCCCCCTCCACCGGGCCGTGCGCACCCGCTCGGCCGCGGCCGTGAAAGCACTCCTTGATGGCGGGGCTGACGCCGGCCGCCAGAACAAGACCGGCTCGACCCCGATGCAGCTCGCGACCTGGACCACTGGCCGTGGCGGCAGCGGCTCGCCGGAGTCAAGGGCCCAGCAAGCGGAGATCGTGCGTCTGCTGCAGGGGCAGGGCGCCACGCGGTAGCTGATGGGCCCCGGGCGCGGCGCCGCTAGCCTGCGCGCCCGGCGAGCCAGTCATACCAGGCGGGCAGGCCCTCGCCGGCGGTGGCCGAGACGGGCAGGATCTGCGCGTGCGGGCTGATCAGCTTGAGGTCCCGGGCGTGCCGCTCGGTGTCGAAATCCACGTAGGGCAGCAGGTCCACCTTGGTCAGCAGGACCAGGTCCGCGCCGCGGAACATCTGCGGGTACTTGATGGGCTTGTCCGCGCCCTCGGTAACCGAGGACAGCACCACCCGGGCCGCCTCACCCAGGTCGAACAGGGCCGGGCAGACGAGGTTGCCGACGTTCTCGATGACCAGCACCGAGCCGGGGCGCGGGTCCAGCGCGCGCAGCGCCGAGGCGATCATGCTCGCGTCGAGATGGCAGCCCGCGCCGGTGTTGATCTGCGCGACCGCGCACCCGGCGGCCTCGATGCGGGACGCGTCCAGGGTGGTCTCCTGGTCTCCCTCGATCACGGCCAGGCCCAGCCGGGCGCCGGCGTCCCGCGCGGTGCGCTCCAGCAACGTCGTCTTGCCCGATCCGGGGGAGCTCATCAGGTTGACCGCGAGGATGCCGCGGGCGGTGAGCCAGGCCCGGTTCTCCTCGGCGAGGCGGTCGTTCTTGGCCAGGATCTTCTGCTGGAGCTCGATGGTCCGGCCCGCCGGCCCGTGCCCATGGTCGTGCTCATGGCTCTCGGCGTGGCCGTCATGGTGCTCGTGGGGGTGCTCATCCGGAGCGTGCTGGTGCCCGGGCTCCTCGTCGTGGCCGAGGTGGCCCGGGCCGAACACGCGGACGCCGGCCTCGTCGCCGCAGCCGCAGGTCGCGCACATGTCACACCACCTCCACGGATGTGATCCGCAGTTCCTGGCCGGTCAGGACGGCGACGTCGGCGCTGCCGCAGTCACACAGCGCGATCGCTCCCTCGGGCTCGAACTCTGCGCCGCAGTCCCGGCACCGGCACCGGGCCGGGGGCTGGCTGATGTCCAGCCGGGCCCCCTCCAGGGTGGTGCCCTCGGCCACCATCTCGAAGCAGAACCGCACCGAGTCCGCGACCACGCCGGACATGGCGCCGATCTCCAGGTGCACGCAGGCGATGGCCGTGCCGGGCAGCCGCTGCGTCACCGCCTGCACCACCCCTTCGGTGATCGCCAGTTCGTGCACGGTGCGGCCGTCAGCAGATGCGCGGCAGTGGGTCGCCGACCAGCAGGTCCACGATCCGGGAGCCGCCGAACGCGGTGTTCAGCAGGACCATGCCCTTCGGGTCCGCGGTGATCCGGCCGATGATCGCGGCTTCCGCGCCCAGCGGGTGGGCACGCAGCGCGGCCAGGGCCTTGTCCGCCTCGGCGCCGTCCACCACGACGACCATCCGGCCCTCGCACGCCACGTACATGGGATCGATGCCGAGCAGTTCGGAGGCGCCGCGCACCACGGTGCGCACCGGGATCGCGTCCTCGTTGACGAGCACCCCGACATCGGCCGCCGTGGCTACCTCGTTGAGGATGGTGGCCACCCCGCCCCGGGTGGCGTCGCGCAGCGCGCGGACCCCCGAAGTGGCCGCGAGCAGGTCGGCGATCAGCCCGTTGAGCGCTGCGGTGTCGGAGGTGATGTCGGCCTCGATGTCCAGCTCGCCGCGGGCCAGCATGATGGTCACGCCGTGGTCGCCGATCGGGCCGGACACGATCACCGCGTCGCCGGGCTGGGCGTTCGCGACGCCCAGGGACATGTCGTGCTCCACCACGCCGACGCCGGCGGTGTTGATGTAGCAGCCGTCGGCCTTGCCCCGCTGCACCACCTTGGTGTCCCCGGTGACCACCTGGACCCCCGCGACCTGGGCTGCGGCCTGCATCGAGGCCACGATCTCCTGGAGCTGGGTGACCGGGAAGCCTTCCTCCAGGATGAACCCGGCGGACAGGTACAGCGGGGTCGCCCCGGACACCGCCAGGTCGTTGACGGTGCCGTTGACCGCGAGGTCGCCGATGTCACCGCCGGGGAAGAACAGCGGCGACACCACGTAGGAGTCCGTGGTCAGCGCGACCCGGCCGCCGTTCAGGTGCAACTGGGCCGCGTCTTCCAGCGGGTCGAGCAGGGCGTTGCTGAACGCGTCGAGGAAGACCGCCTCGACCAGGGTCCGGCTGGCCTTCCCGCCGGCCCCGTGGGACATGGTGATCCGCTCCTCGCGGACCTTGGGCCGACGGCGCCGGGCCCGGTCGATCCGGTCGAGGACCTGCTGCTCACGGTCGGAGGTCCCGCCGGGCCGCGCGGACCCCGCGTGCTCCTCCCGGGCGTGCTCCTCGTGCTCACGTAGCGCCTGGTCAACCCAGGTGCCCTGATCGCTCATGAGATGGTCACTTCCACTTTCCGGCGGCGGTTCATCCGGCCGAAGTTGTAGTAGGCGGCGCAGGCGCCCTCGGGGGAGACCATGCAGGTCCCGATCGGGGTCTCCGGCGTGCACGCGGTGCCGAACACCTTGCACTCCCAGGGCTTCAGCACTCCCTTGAGCACCTCACCGCACTGGCAGGCCTTCGGGTCGGCGACCCGGACCCCGGGGACCTCGAAGAGCAGTTCCGCGTCGAACTTGGCGAACTCAGGGCGGACCCGCATGGCTGAGTGGGAGATGAAGCCCAGCCCGCGCCACTCGAAGTAGGGTCGCAGCTCCATGACCTGGTTGATCGCGTTGAGCGCGGCCAGGTTGCCGTCCCAGGGCACCACCCGGGTGTACTGGTTCTCCACCTCGCACCGGCCCTCGGACAGCTGGAGCATCAGCATGTAGATGGACTGCAGGATGTCCAGCGGCTCGAACCCGGCCACCACCACGGGCTTGCCGTAGTCGCGGGCGACGAACTCGTACGGCCGGCAGCCGATCACCGTGGACACGTGACCCGGGCCGATGAAGCCGTCCAGGCGCAGGTCGGGAGAGTCCAGGATGGCCTTCATGGCCGGGATGATCGTCACGTGGTTGCAGAAGACCGAGAAGTTGTCCAGCTTCATGGCGGCCGCGCGGAGCACGGTCATCGCGGTGGACGGGGTGGTGGTCTCGAACCCGATGGCCATGAACACGACCCGCTTGTCCGGGTTCTGCCGGGCGATCTTCAGCGAGTCCAGCGGCGAGTAGACCATGCGGATGTCAGTGCCCTGCGCCTTGGCGTCGAAGAACGAGCCCTGGCTGCCTGGCACCCGCATCATGTCCCCGAACGAGGTCATGACGGTGTCCGGCTGGGAGGCCAGCGCCATCGCGTCGTCCACCCGGCCCATCGGGATGACGCAGACCGGGCAGCCCGGGCCGTGCACGAGCGTGATCTGTTCGGGCAGGTAGTCCTCGAGGCCGTGCTTGTAGATGGTGTGCGTGTGCCCGCCGCACACCTCCATCAGCTTGTACTGCCGCCCGGGCTCGCACAGTCCGGCGATCTTCGCGGCCAGGGCGCGCGCCTTGTCCGCAGAGCGGAATTCGTCAACGAAGCGCATACTGCCCCCTCTATTCGATTTGGGATGCCTGGAGGGCTTCCAGTTCGTCCGCGTAGGCCTGGCCGATCCCCTCCAGGAACTGCAGCGCGGCCGCGGCCTCAGCCTCGTCAATCTTGGACAGCGCGAAGCCCACGTGAATGAGCACCCACTCGCCGGGCTTGGGCGGGTCGTCGTCGAGCAGGCCGACGTTGATCACCCGCCGGACCCCGCTGACGTCCACCCTGGCCAGGTCGGGCTGATCGGGCAGGAACTCGATCACCTCGCCCGGGATGCCAAGGCACATGCGATCACCTCTTCATCGTCCGGACGGACTGGTCTCGCCGGTCTCGGCTAGCCGGTCCGGCCTGGCCTTCATGGGCCGGCCGCGGTTCCGTGCTGGCCGGTGGCTGGCTGGCCGCCGGCGTGCTGGCCGGTGGTCACCAGCCTGGTAATCATCTGCACGGCCTCGCCCACCGCGGCCGTGACCGGGGCGCTCAGCCCGATCCCCTCCTCCAGCGTGGCGGGCTCGCAGCCCACCACCAATACCCGCCCGGCGTCCCCGCCGAGCGAGCCAGCCAGGCTGAGCACCAGGTCCGGCTGCATTCCGTGCGCATTGAACAAGCTGATCCTGGCGAGAGCGGCGTCGTCCTCGCCCTCAGCCGGGGTGTCCGGCTCGGGCTCGATCAGGTACACGGTGCCGGGTGCGTCACCGCGCTGCGCGCTGTCCACCAGGATCGTGGTGTCAAATCCCTCGGCCAGGTCGTAGGCCAGGTGCATGCCGCGGATGCCGTAGTCGGTGACCCGCACCCCCTCGGGGAGCGATTCACGGGCCAGCCGCCGGGCCACCTCGACCCCGAAGCCGTCGTCGCTGAGGAAGATGTTGCCCAGGCAGGCGACGAGCGTGCGCCCTGTCTCCCCGGTGCCCCCCGTCGCGGTCATCCCGCTCACCCCGCCCCGGGTGCGCCGTCAGCCCCGGCCGCGCCGCCCGTCCCGGCCAGGAACGCCACGGTCAGCTCCCACAGCGTGTGGTACACGGTGGTCTGCGCTTCCTGGATGCGGTGTACCGAGGACGACGGCGCCACGAACAGGTAGTCCAGACTGTCCAGTTCGGCCATCTTGCCGCCGTCGTAGCCGGCGATGCCCACCGTGAGCAGGCCCCGGCGGGCCGCCTCGTCCAGGGCGCGCAGCAGGTTCTCGGAGTTGCCGCTGGTGGACAGGCCGATGGCGATGTCCTGAGACTGCCCGAACGCGGCGATCTGGCGGGCGAACACCACCCCCACGCCGACGTCGTTGCACAGGGCGGTGACCACCGCCACGTCGTTGGCCAGGCAGAAGGCGGGCAGGGCCCGCTCGCCCGGGCCGGGATCGAGGAACAGCGTGGCCAGTTGCTGCGCGTCGGTGGCGCTACCGCCGTTGCCGAAGGCCAGCAGCCGCCCGCCGGCCGCGAACCGGGCGGCCATCTGCTGTGCGCATTCGGTCAGCCGCTTCGCGTCCTGGACGCAGATGACCCGGCGCAGTTCGGTGATCTCGCGGGCCTTGGCCACGGTGGACGCGCGTACCTCGGCCAGCACCGCGTCCAGGTCGGGCGCGTCCCCCGCATACAGGAACGGATAGAGCGATTCCATCGCGGCGGTGCTGTCCTGCCCGCTGCTGCGCTTGGTCATGTCAGCACCCCGGTCATTGTGACACCAGCGCGATGGCCTCGCCCGCGTGCACCAGGACGGTGTCCCCGACCCCGGCGCTGACCAGGGCAACGCTGACCTCTTCCTGGCCCGCCTCGGTGTCCACGATGGCCAGGCCGTCGGGGAGCAGCCGCACGATGGTCACCGCGACCGCAGTGTCTGAGCAGGTGATGCAGACCTCGTCGTGACATTCAGGCGGCTGCCTGGGGCCTGCTTGCCGGGGACCGGGCAGCGGGACCGGCTCGGGCTGGTTCATGAGACCACCGCCGGGCCGAGCACCCCGGGCTGCTCGAAGAAGACGTGGACCAATTCCCACAGCACGTGGTACGCCGTCACCTGCGCCTCCTTGACCACCCGGGGATCGGATTCCGTGGTGACCAGGACGTGGTCTACCGCCGGGCTGGTGCCGATCACCCCGCCGCCCGCGCCGGCCAGGGCGATCGTCAGCATCCCCATGCCGTGCGCGGTCAGCAGCCCGTTCAGCACGCTTTCGGAGTTCCCGTCGGCGGACAGGCCCAGCGCGATGTCCGCCGGGACGGCCAGGTGGCGGAGCTGGTGGGCGAAGATCGCTCCCATGCCCTCGCGCTCGGCGACGCTGGTCACCGTGGCGGCGTCAGCGGTGAGCGAGATGGCCGGCAGGGCGCGCTTGCCCACGATCACCGGGTGCACGAATTCGACGGCCACGTGCAGGGCGTCGGTGCTCGACGACCCGGTGCCGAAGACGACGAGCTTGCCTCCCTGGTGGAAGCGGACAGCCATGTCGTGGCAGGCGGCCGCCACCGTGCCGGCGCGGCTGGCAAGCTCGTCGACGGAAGCCGTCCGGCGCTCGAAGAGCCTGGCGACCTCGTCGTCCCCTACCGCTGCCGATGGCGCTGCGCTCATCTCCTCGCGGTCGTTCCGCTGAGCTTCTGCCAGGGCTTTCTATCCCCGGGCTTTCTTACCCCGGGTGACCGGCGGTCCCCCGGATTACCCTCACTGGCTTACTGCCCCCGGCCCGGCTCCGCAAGGCCGGAGCCCAAGCCGGGTTCATTCCAGGCCATCTGCTGGCGCGGGAATGACCGCATTTACCTCGATATCCACCGCGTCCCGCACCTTCAGCGCACCGAAGAACGCGGTATACGGCTTGATGCCATAAGCGGACTGCACCAGGGTCCCGGTCCCCCGGTACGTACCCGGTTCGGGCTGGCTTACCTGGAGCCGGAGCGGCCGGGTCACCCCCCGGATGGTCAGGTTCCCCTCGATGACCCCGTTGTCACCCGACATGTCGAACCCGGTGGCGGTAAAGACCGCTTCCGGGTGCTGGTCGGTGGACAGCTGCCGCCGCGCGGTGACGGCTATCTCCCGGCGGTCCCGGTCGGTCAGGGGCTTGATGCCGCCGGACCCCTCGCGGACGGCGAGCGCGTCAATGTTGATCCGGACTTCGAGGGACTCCGGGGTCTTGTCGTCATCCACGACCAGCTCGCCGGACCAGCGGGGCAGTTCGATGACCAGATCGTGGCCGGCCGTGGAGGCCAGGCCGTCGCGGAACGTGCGCAGGACGATCCGGCCGCTCTCAGTACCCAGCCGGTAGCGTCCCGTAGGAAGGGCCATGAAAGCACCGTAGGACACTTGTGGGGGGACGTCCAGCAATTGACATGAGACCGAGACAGTCCTGTCTAGTCAACAGGGCGTCTACCGGACGGCGTATCGGTCAGTGCGGGCGATAGGGACGCTCAGGGGAATGGAAGCTCGCCGAACAGTTCCTGGATCCGGCGCAGATCCCGGAGCCGCGGTTCGGTCTCGCCACCGACCCAGCGTCCTACCGTCTTGACCGACACGCCCAGCTGACGGGCCGCGGCTTCCTGGGTCAGTCCCTCGCGGCGCAGCGCGGTGGACATCCAGTCCGCGAACGTGGCCGGGCGGACGGCCCCTCCCGGCCTGGGAGCGGCCGGCGGGCGGGCGGTCACGGCGGGGGCCCGGGCGCCCACCTCGCCGGGGCTGGCCACTTCGGCCGGCGGCTG
This sequence comes from uncultured Actinomycetes bacterium, assembly GCA_963844695.1. Lineage (GTDB taxonomy): Bacteria > Actinomycetota > Actinomycetes > Streptosporangiales > Streptosporangiaceae > RYN-230. Next base: position 389,723 of record CAWJPL010000035.1, on the reverse strand, counting down.
GTTGGAGTGCAGTACGTCGACCTCGACGTGCTCGGGGAAGATCCGGAAGGACACCTGGATCGCCCCGGTCGGTCCCGCAGCGTCGAGCAGGGCACGGAACACGGTCTCACTGACCCCGCGGGTGCCTTCCTCGTTCAGCGGCGACTCGGCGAGACAGCGCCGGACGAAGTCGCGGATCTCCGGAATCCAGGACGGCCGGGCCGGAAAGGTCTGGGACAGCACCACCACGGGGACGACCTCGATCGACCCGTCCCCGTTTGCGTTAGGCAGTTCCGTCACTGTCTCCTCCGGGCCGTACCGGGCCGTCACACCTGGCCAGTTTGGACCCAGGGTACGCGTCTGTACGGGATCGCGTGCTCACCGTGGGGCCACTCCTTTCCCGGGGTCGGCGGCGATCTGACTGGTCAGCGGGGGGCCTGAGGTCCTGGCCGAAGGCCAGGACCTGTCCGCTGCGCGATGACGGAGCGGGCGCGTGGGCCTCAGGCCCCCAGCCTAGTCCGGACTGGCCGGACATTTATGTCCGACGACTTGCCGCTACTGCCTTGATACGGATGGTGGACGGGTTTAGCATGACGGCACTTGCGCATGATGCAGGTAAGGCCTCTATGAACCATCTTCCCGGCGTTCACGCGCCCTTCATGGTTCGGGTCGTCTGGCGGTCATCGGGGTTCGCCGGGCGGCCAATTCCTGCTGGTGAGCCAGTAGCGGAGGCCAGGGCAGGCCGACCCCGTCCCGCTGACGCCGCTGATGCCCCCGAGCGCCTGCGCGGCACGCGTTTCCGCCGCCTGGCCCCACCGCCCGCCGGAGTAGTGCGGGCCCCGTCTGCTGCGCGCCGAGGGTGCCCGTCACCCGCGCCGCGCCAGCCAGGCCGGTCTAGCCGCCGGAACCACGGCCAGCCGGTCCGCGCAGATCACAGCCAGCCAGGTCGCAGCCCAGCCAGGTCACAGGGCTAGCCAGATCACAGGGAGGGGGTGGCCGGGTAATGGCCACTGCCACGGAGACCAGCGACGGTTCGGCGCAGTCCGCGGCCGAGCCCGTGGTGCACATCCTCTGGATGAATGGAGGACTGGGCTGCGACGGGGATTCGGTGGCGCTGACCGCGGCCACCCAGCCCAGCATCGAGGAAATCGTCCTGGGCGCGCTGCCCGGGCTGCCCAAGGTGGCCGTGCACTGGCCGCTCATCGACTTCGAATGCGGCCCGGAGCAGGGCGCGGACAACTTCATCGAGTGGTGGCACAAGGCCGACCGGGGCGAGCTTGACCCGTTCGTGCTGGTGGTCGAGGGGTCGATCCCCAACGAGGCCATCAAGCCCGAGGGCTACTGGTGCGGGTTCGGCAACAACCCGGCGACCGGCCAGCCGATGACCACCAACGAGTGGCTGGACCGGCTCGCGCCGAAGGCCACCGCGATCCTCGCCGCGGGGACCTGCGCCACCTACGGGGGCATCCACGCGATGGCCGGGAACCCGACCGGCGCGATGGGGGTGCCCGACTACCTGGGCTGGGACTGGCGGTCCAAGGCCGGGCTGCCGATCGTGTGCGTGCCGGGCTGCCCGACTCACCCGGACAACCTCTCGGAGACCATCCTCTACCTGCTCTACCAGGTGGCGGGCCAGGCCCCGATGATCCCGCTGGACGAGGCGCTCCGGCCGACCTGGCTGTTCGGCGCGACGGTGCACGAGGGCTGCGACCGCGGCGGCTACTACGAGCAGGGCGACTTCGCGGACGAGTACGGCTCGCCCAAGTGCCTGGTCAAGCTGGGCTGCTGGGGGCCGGTGGTCAAGTGCAACGTCCCCAAGCGCGGCTGGATCAACGGCGTCGGCGGCTGCCCCAACGTGGGCGGGATCTGCATCGCCTGCACCATGCCCGGCTTCCCGGACAAGTTCATGCCGTTCATGGACGAGCCTCCGGGCTCGAAGGTGTCCGCGACCGCGAGCACCCTGTACGGCACCGTGATCCGCACCCTCCGCGGCTTCACCGCCAAGACCGCCGACGAAGAGCCGAAGTGGCGGAAAAAGGGAAGCGACCTTCTCACGGGCTATCAGAAGCCCTGGTGACCGGCAGTACCTGGTAACGACTACTGGCGCCGGCCAGGACGGCCACAGCGTCACTGAGTACCGAGGGGAAGAGGCATGACGACTGCCGAAGACACTGACGTCCGGGAGATGAACTGGGATCCCATCACGCGCATCGTGGGGAGCCTGGGTATCTACACCAAGATTGACTTCAAGCAGAAGAAGGTCATCGAGTGCTATAGCACCTCGTCGATCTTCCGTGGCTACAGCATCTTCATGAAGGGTAAGGACCCGCGGGACGCGCACTTCATCACCAGCCGGATCTGCGGTATCTGCGGGGACAACCACGCGACGTGCTCGGTCTACAACCAGAACATGGCCTATGGGGTGCGGCCGCCGCATCTCGCCGAGTGGATCATCAACCTGGGCGAGGCCGCCGAGTACATGTTCGACCACAACATCTTCCAGGAGAACCTGGTCGGCGTGGACTTCTGCGCCAAGATGGTCGGCGAGACCAACCCCGGCGTGCTGGAACTGGCCAACCGCACCGAGGCGCCGCACGCGGCCGACCACGGCTACAAGTTCATCGGCGACATCATGCGGTCGCTGAACCCGCTGGAAGGCGAGTTCTACCGCGAAGCGCTCCAGGTGAGCCGGTCCACCCGGGAAATGTTCTGCCTGATGGAAGGGCGCCACGTGCACCCGTCCACGCTCTACCCGGGCGGCGTGGGCACCACGCCCACCGTGCAGCTCTTTACCGACTACCTCACCCGGCTGATGCGCTACGTGGAGTTCATGAAGCGCGTCGTGCCCATGCACGATGACCTGTTCGACTTCTTCTACGAGGCCCTGCCGGGGTATGAGGAGGTCGGCCGCCGCCGCGCGGACATGGTCTGCTGGGGCAGCCTGAACGACCCCGACCACTGCGACTTCCGGTACGACCACATGAGCGACTGGGGCCGGAAGATGTTCGTCAGCCCCGGCGTCATCCGGGACGGGCAGCTGCTCACCAACGACCTGGTGGACATCAACCTGGGCATCCGCATCCTGCTGGGCAGCTCCTACTACGAGGACTGGGAAGACCAGGAGATGTTCGTGACCCGCGACCCGCTGGGCAACCCGGTGGACCGCAGGCACCCGTGGAACCAGCACACGATCCCGCGGCCGCAGAAGCGCAACTTCGACGACAAGTACAGCTGGGTCATGTCGCCCCGCTGGTTCGACGGCACCAACTACCTGGCCGCCGACACCGGCGGCGGCCCGATCGCCCGGCTCTGGGCGACCGCGCAGGGCGGCCTGGTGGACATCGGCTACATCAAGTCCACCGGCAACAGCGTGCTGATCAACCTGCCCCGGACGGTGACCAAGCCCGAGGTCACCTTCGAGTGGAAGATCCCGCACGACAAAGAGGGAAGACCTCTCTCTAACGCCATCGAGCGTGACCGGGCCCGCACCTACTTCCAGGCCTACGCCGCCGCGGCCGCCCTGCACTTCATGGAGAAGGCCCTCGCCGAGGTCCGGGCCGGGCACACCAAGACCTGGGAGCCGTTCGACGTCCCGGACGAGGCGAACAGCTGCGGGTTCACCGAGGCGGTGCGCGGCGTGCTGTCGCATCACATGGTGATCCGGGACGGGAAGATCGCGAACTACCACCCGTACCCGCCGACGCCCTGGAACGCGAGTGTCCGGGACAGCTACGGCACCCCGGGACCGTATGAGGACGCGGTCCAGAACACGCCGATCTTCGAGGAGAACTCCCCGGACAACTTCAAGGGCATCGACATCATGCGGGCGGTCCGCAGCTTCGACCCCTGCCTGCCCTGCGGCGTGCACATGTACCTCGGCAACGGCAAGTTGCTGGAGAAGGTGCACACGCCGATGGCGGCGACCCTGGCCACCTGAAGCGGGAGTTCCGGGGAACCGCACCGCCCCGGAACGTGCCCCGCACTCCGGGTCCCGCCTGGCCAGCCGGCCGGGCGGGACCCGGATGCCAGGCGGCCAGGAGGATGAGTCGATAACCGGTAAGTCACACAAAGTGAGCCAGACAGAGGCGAGGCGGATGGCCGACGCACGGCAGGTGGGGGCACGCGTCGAGGAGTTGCTCGGCATCCTGCAGTCCGAGGGTGGGGAGGCGACCGCCAGCGCGGCCGAGGAACTGGTCCGGCTGCTGCTGGGACTCTACGGCGACGGGCTGAGCCACATCATGGCCGCGCTGCAGCGCGGAAGGCGCCGGCGGGAGCCGCAATCCTCGATCGGCTGCTCGAGGACCCGCTGGTGGAAAGCCTGCTGTTGCTGCACGACCTGCACCCGCTCGACGTGGACACAGCGGATCCAGCGGGCCCTGGATCAAGGTGCGCCCCTACCTCGGCTCGCACGCGGGCGGGGTGACCTACCTGGGCGTGACGGAGGAGGGGGTCGCCCAGCTCCGCCTGGAGGGCAGCTGTGACGGCTGTCGCTTCCTCGACGGTGACGGTCCAGCTCGCCATCAAGGGCGCGATCGAGGACGCGGCGCCTGAGGTCACCGAGGTCGTGGTGGAAGGCGTCACCGCGCCGCCGGCCCAGGGCACGCTGCTGCAGATCGGCCAGCGCCCCCCGGATGCGGGCGGACAGGACGAGGTGCCCGCCGCCGGCGGCCGGGGACGCCCGGTGGGTCACCATCCCGGACCTCGGGCCGCCCAGCAGCAGGCCGGTGATCGCCGAGGTCGCCGGAACCCGGGTGCTGCTCTGCTCGGTCCGCGGCACCCTGTACGCCTACCGCGATGCCTGTGCGGTGTGCGGGATATCGCTGGCCGAAGGCCTGCTCACGCTGGGCGAGCTCGCCTGCCCGGGCTGCCAGACCCAGTACGACGTCCGGTCCGCGGGCCGCAGCCTCGCCGACCCGGCCGTGCACCTGGACCCGCTCCCGCTGCTGTCTGACAGCCAGGGAGTCAGGGTCGCGGTCACCGCGCCGCAGGAGGCGATCTCGTCGTGAGTCGGCCATCCGGGCTGCGCAAGTTCGTCGGGCCGCCTGGTCCGGCGCCGGTACGGGGCGCACCGTCCTCCGCACCGCCCGCCCAGGCCCTTCCTGATCCCCAGGCCCTCCCCGATCCCCAGGTGCTCCCCGATCCGGTTCAGGCCGCCCTGTCGACCGCTCCCACCCCGCGCGACGACGCCGACGAGCACTGCGAGTTCTGCGCCACCGGCATACCGTCCGGGCACGGGCACGTGGCGGACCTGGAGCAGTCCAGCCTGGCCTGCGCCTGCCGGGCCTGCTACCTGCTGTTCACCCAGGCGGGGCAGGCCTGGGACGACAGCCTCCGGCCTCCCCTGCGAGCACCAGCCCGGAGGAGTTACCGCTCGCGCGTGCCTCCGGACCGCTATCTGCGGGATTCGTCCCGGCCGATGTCCGCCCTGGAGTGGGACGAGCTGCAGATCCCGGTCGGGCTGGCGTTCTTCCTGAACAGCTCGGAGCGCGGCCTGGGCGGCTTCTACCCGAGCCCGGCCGGCGCCACCGAGTGCACCCTGGACCTGGCCGCGTGGGAGCGCCTGGCGTCCGCGTATCCGCTGCTGGGCGCCGCGGAACCCGACGTGGAGGCCGTGCTGCTGTGCCGGGACAGCCACGCGTCCGAGGCGGAGTACTTCATCGTCCCCATCGACGTCTGTTACGAACTGGCCGGCCGGATGCGGATGCTGTGGAAAGGCTTCGACGGCGGAAGCGAGGCCCGGGCCAGCATCGAGGAGTTCCTGGCCGGAGTCCGCAAACGCGCCAGGGAAAGCTCTGCCCGCCCGGGCTCACCAGCGAGCGCGCAGGACGCTAACCATGGCTGAACTGGTCTTCGACTGCATCGGCGCCCGGGTGGACCGCTACGCGGCGGTGCCGTCGTTCGGCCTGGACCTGCGGATCAGCGAGACGTCGGGGGAAAAGGTGGACGCGATCGCGCTGCGCGCCCAGATCCGGATCGAGCCCTTCCGCCGGAATTACTCCGACGCGGAGGCGGCCCGGCTGAACGACCTGTTCGGCGAGCGGGTCCGCTGGGCGGACACGCTCAAGCCGCTGCAGTTCACCACGATCTCCACCATGGTCCCGGGGTTCACCGGAAGCGTCGAGGTCCCGCTGCCCGTGCCGTTCACCTACGACCTGCAGATCGCCTCGACCCGGTACTTCAGCTCGCTGGACGACGGTGAGATCCCGCTGCTGCTGCTGTTCAGTGGGACGATCTTCGGCTCGGCCGACGGCCGGCTGCGGGTCCAGCAGGTGCCGTGGAGCAAGGAGACCACCTTCCGGCTCCCGGTGAGCCAGTGGCGGGAGGCCGTGGACGCGCACTTCCCGGACACCGCCTGGATCACCATGAGCCGGAAGACGCTCGACGAGCTGGGCCAGTTCAAGAGCCGCAACGCACTGCCCACCTGGGACGCGACCCTGCTCGCCCTGCTCGACCGGGCGGGCCAGGAGGAATCGTGAAGTCCCGCGACCGTATCGACCCGGCCCACCTCGACCAGGCCCGGCAGGTCGCCGACGCCATTCTCTACGAGGGCTACCTGCTCTACCCCTACCGCGCCTCGGCGCAGAAGAACCAGGAGCGATTCCAGTTCGGGGTGCTGATGCCGCCGGCCTACCGGACCGTCGACGAGCACGAGCCGTCCGCCGCGCAGACCGAGTGCGTCCTGGAATGCGCGCCCGGCGCGACGGTCACGGTGCTGGCCCGTTTCCTTCAGGTCCGGCGGCGCACCGTGCTGGGCGGGTCGCCTGCGGGCGGCTTCCGGCCGGTCGATTCGCTGCAGGCCGGCGAGGTCGAGCACACCCCGTGGGACGAGGCGGCCGAGTGCGAGCAGCAGGCGGCAGCCTCGATCGCCGAACTGCTCGGCGGGGGAACAGAGACCGAGTTCACTGTCCCAGGCGGTATCGAGCACGAGGACCTGCCCGGCCCGGGCGGCGGGCCCGCCGGGCGCCTGGACCGGCAGCGGGAGCCGCTGCACGGGGTGATCCGGCTGAGCGCGGAGCGGACGCCGGGGCCCTACGGCGCACTGCGCCTGCGGGTGGTGCTGGAAAACCGCACCGAGCCAGCCGGGCCGCTGGCCCGCCGGGCAGACGGCCTGCCGTACGCACTGATCGCCGCGCACTGCCTGATCGCGGTGCCAGGCGGCCGGTTCCTGTCCATGACGGACCCACCGGAGTGGGCCGCGGGCGAAGTCGGCCGCTGCGTGAACACCGCCACCTGGCCGGTGCTGGCCGGGCCGCCGGACTGCACGGAGCTGATGCTGTCCTCCCCGGTCATCCTGTACGACCACGCGGAGATCGCCGCGGAGAGCGCCGGGCAGCTGTTCGACTCGACCGAGATCGACGAGATCCTCACCCTCCGCACGATGACCCTGACCGACGAGGAGAAGCGGGCCGCCCGGGCCACCGACCCGCGCGCGGCCGAACTGCTGGACCGGCTCGACCACCTGCCGCCCGAGATGCTCGAGCGGATGCACGGGGCCATCCGCTACCTGAACCCGGCCGGGGGTCCCGAGGCCCGCCCCGGGACCGGGCCGCCGGGGCCGGGGACCGTGCCGGAGTGGACTGAACCGCCGGAGGGGGAGCCCGCGTCCGGTGATCCGGCCGTCGCAGGCCAGGCGCCGTGGTGGGATCCGGGCGCGGACCGCTCGGTGTCGCCGGACACCGATCACGTCATGATCGGGGACGTTCGCGTCGCCCGCGGCAGCCGGGTCCGGATGTGCCCGGGCGCCCGGCGGGCGGACGCGCAAGACCTGTTCCTGACCGGCCGGACCGCGCTGGTCGAGGCCGTGCTGTTCGACGTGGACGGGCACGCCCACCTGGCGCTGCTGCCCGAGGACGACCCGGACGCGGACATCCAGCGCATCCAGGGCCGTTTCCTGTACTTCGCCCCGGACGAAGTCGAGCCCCTCGGGGCAGTCGGCTAACCCATCCCGGCACCATCTGGCAGAGGAGGACCACCATGATTGGCAGGCTCGTCAAGGCGGTGGTGGTGGCCGCAGTGCTCGCCGCCGTCATCCAGTCCCTTCCCGACATCAAGCGCTACCTGGAACTGCGCGAGATGTAGCGCGCCCGGGCCGGGACCTCCAGTCCGGCCAGGCCCAAGGCAAGGCAGGCAGAACTATGGAAACGATCATCGGGTTCGTCGCCGGCTACCTGACCGGCGTCAGCGAGGGCCGCGAGGGGTTGCAGCGGGCGCGCAAGTCCCTGGACGCCATCAGGACGTCCCCCGAGGTACGCCGGATGGTCGCGGACGGGGTGGGCCTGGCTCAGGGCATCCTGGGCCGCATCGCCAAAGGCGGCCTGAGCGGCGCCATCGGCCAGGTCAGCGAGCTCATCACCGGCGCGACGACGAAGGACGAAGAGCGCAGCGCCGCCTGAGCACGGTGCCGCCTGAGTGCAGTGCCACCCGACTACGGCCTGGCTGAGCACGGTGCCGTCTGAGCACGGTGCCGTCTGAGTGCAGTGCTGCCTGAGTACGGGGCCGTCAGCGTATGACGGATGGCCTGATCCGGCCGGGGCAGGACCACGGCGGATCACGCTTTTATAACGGTGCGTGGTTTTCTAGTTACACTTAGTTGCGGATTGCGAATACTTAGCGTGACGCTCTGCAGCGTGGCGCGAGCCGGACGGAGTTCATGCCGGGCCAGCCGCAGGCCGTCGAGCGCTATCCACGACAGGCTGCCGCACCGTGCCCGGGGGGACGACCATGGCTGAAGATCATCGCGAGGAGACGCCGGAAACGGGAGCACGCCTGGCCGGCCAGCACGCCCCGGTGTCCCGCCGGGCGATGCTGCGCACCGCCGCCGGTGCCAGCGCGGCCGGCCTGGTCGCGGGCGGCGCGTTCGCTGCCCTCCCCGCCGCGGCCGCGGCCCGGCCGTCCCGGTCGAAGCCGTCCGCGGACCGGACCGGCCGTTCCGCCGCCAGCACGACTCACGACGCGGCCGCACATCCGGGCCGCGAAGACGACGGGCCGCTCGTGATCCACGTTCGCGACGCGCGCACCGGCGAGATGGACATCTTCGCGGGAACGACCCGCACCCGACTGCGTGACCCAGAGCTCGCCGCCCGGCTCGCCCGGGCGAGCCGGTAGCTCCTCCGCCTGGCTCCCTCTGCCCCATCCGGCATCTGCCCTATCTGGCAGCTGCCCCGTCCGGCGCCGCTGACCGGCGCGGTCCGGCCAGCCACCACGACTAGCTGTGAGGTAATCCATGTCATCGCACCGCGAGGCGCCGGAGATCTCCAAGGATCCGGTCGCGGACAGTACCGATGTCTACGCGTTCGTCAGCCCCGACCGGCCGTCCACGGTGACGCTGATCGCCAACTACATCCCGCTCGAGGAACCGGCGGGCGGCCCGAACTTCTATGAGTTCGGTGACGATGTCCTGTACGCGATCCACATCGACACCAACGGCGACGGGGCCGCGGACATCACCTATCAGTTCACGTTCACTACCAGGCTGCGGAACCCGGACACGTTCCTGTACAACACCGGGCCGATCCGGTCGCTGAACAGTCCCAACTGGAACAGCCGCCAGTTCTACACGGTCACCCGGGTCGCGGGCGGGCTCTCCCAGCAGCTGGGCGACGGCCTGGCCTGCCCGCCGTGCAACATCGGGCCGCTGTCCACCCCCCGGTACGCCACCCTGGCGGCCAGCGCGGTGCACTCCCTGCCCGGCGGCGTCAGGGTGTTCGCGGGCCAGCGCGCCGAGGGGTTCTACGTGGACCTGGGGTCGATCTTCGACCTCGCCACCCTCCGGCCCTTCCAGCAGCTGCACGCCAAGTACGGCATGCACGTCTTCAGCAAGTCCGCGCCCGGGGTGAACACCACCAACGAGCTGAACGTCCATTCCATCGCCCTGCAGGTGCCGATCGCCGCGCTGACCGGCTCCAGCTCACGGGACGAGAGCGACCCGCAAGCGGTCATCGGCGTGTGGACCACCGCCAGCCGTCGGTCCGCCCAGGTCTGGGACGCCGATCGGGGTCTGAGCATGCCGAGCGGCCCGTACCGGCAGGTCTCGCGGCTCGGTAACCCGCTCGTCAACGAGGTGCTCATCCCGCTCGGCAAGAAAGACTTCTGGAACAGCCAGCCGCCGATGTACGACTCGGACTTCGCCTCGTACGTGGCCCACCCCGAGCTGGCCCAGCTGCTGCCCGCCCTCTACCCGGGGGTGTTCCCGCATCTGGCGGCGCTGGACAAGTCCGGGAAGGCCCGCGCGGACCTGGAGGCCATCCTGCTGACCGGGATCCCGGCCGGCCTGATCAAGGGCTTCCAGAACCACACCGGGTCCGTGCTGGCCGACATGCTCCGGCTCAACACCGCCATCAAGCCCTCGAGGAAGCCCAACATCCTCGGCGTGCTCGGTGGTGACCTGGCCGGCTTCCCGAACGGCCGCCGGGTCTTCGACGACGTGGTCACGATCGAACTGCGGGCCATCGCCGGGCTCACCTACCCGCTGGTGGCCCCGGGCTACAAGCCGGACGCCGCGGCGGGTGTGATCACCGACGGGCTCACCCCCAAGGACGTGAAGAAGCCGTACCTGCGGACCTTCCCGTACCTGGGCGTGCCCTACGGTGGCTACTACTTCCCGTCCTGAGGTGGCGCCGTGACGGAAAGCCGCCCCGGGCCGTCGGGCCCGGGGAGCGTGGTGCTCGACATCGGCGACGACGTCGGCGCGCTGATCATCATCACCCCGGCCGTCATGGCGGGGGAGGAGATCCACGTCAGCCCGGTGCGTGACCCTGCCGGGTTGACGCACGCCGTCGTCCGGGAGCGCCGGGCTAGGGCCGGCCTCCAGCCACGCCGCGGTGTACCCGGCCCTCCCGGCCGGGGAGTACACGATCTGGCGGGATCCGGGCCACGCGGCCGGGACCGTCCGCGTCGACGGCGGGGCGGCCACGAGCTATCGCTGGGCGGAACCTGGCTGACGCCGGGCCTGGGCTGAGGGGGCTGGGCCCACGGGTCTGGGCAGGCCGGAGATGTGCCGGTGCCAGATCCTGGCGCGACTGGCACGATGTCCGGGTGAGCCGTTTCCCGATCACGCCGGCCGGCTCGGAGTGAAGAAGCCGGCCAAGCTTCCGCGCCTCGGCCGCGGTCCCGCCGTGGCTCGCCGAGGTGATGCGGCCGGCGCCCGCCCCGGTGCCGTGGCCGGCGGTGATCCGCGCCGCGCTGGCCGTCTGCGGGCCGCTGGCCCTGGGATACGCCCTCGGCAGCCAGTCCGCAGGACTCCTGGGCGCGATGGGCGGCCTGCTGGGCTCGGTTGCGGACCGCGGTGGCCCGTATCCCGCGCGGATCAAGCGGATGGCCACGGCCGGGATCTGCGGCGGGGCGGCCGGGCTGGTGCTCGGCGGCCTGGTGCACGGTCAGGGCTGGCTCGCGGTCGTGGTGCTGGTCCTGGTGGCCGGGATCTCGGCCCTGATGAGCGCGGCCGGGGCCACGATGGCCATCACTAGCCTCCAGTTGCTCGTCTACACCATCCTTGGCACCGGCCCGCTGGGCGCGCTGCGGCCCTGGTGGTGGGCCCCGCTACTGATGCTCGCCGGGCTGGGCTGGGCGATGCTGCTGCTGGTGCCCGCCTGGCTGATCACGCCGCTGGCCGCCGAGCAGCGCAGCACCGCGGACGTCTACCGCGCGCTGGCCCGGGCGCTGCGCGCCGCCGGCACGCCGGACTATCCCGAGGCCCACCAGGCCGTCGTCACCGCGCTGAACAAGGCCTGGGACGACCTCGCCTCGCGTCGGATCCGGGCCAGTGGCCGGGACCCGGAGCTGAACCGCATCGCCGCGCTGCTGACCCAGACCCACGCGCTCACCGAGGCGGCCGTCACCCTGGTGCAGGAGGGGGTCAAGGCCCCGCCCGGACTCGTAGCCTCGATCGACGCGATCGCCGACGCCATCCAGTACGGCACGCCGGTCTCCGCGGTCCGGCCGCCTCCGGGCGACACCCCCGGCCTGCAGGCGCTAGCCGCCGCCGTCGCGGGCGCGGCCGACCTGGTCTCCGGCAAGCGCCAGCCGGAAAGCTCCCCCGCTCCCCGCGGCCCCAGCCCCCGTGAACGCCTGCGGGACGTGCTGGCCGAAACGCTGGGCGGCCGCCTGACCCGGGTCTTCGCGCTCCGGCTGATGCTGTCCGTCGGCGTGGCCGCCGTGGTCAGCCAGGCGTTCCCGATCCAGCGCTCGTACTGGGTGGTGCTGACCGTCGCGATCGTGCTGCGCCCGGACTTCGGCTCGGTGTTCGCCCGGGCGCTGCAGCGCGGGATCGGCACCATGGTCGGCGCGGTGCTGGGCGCGATCATCCTCGTCGTCATCCCGGCGGGCCCGCTGCTGCTGATCGCCTGCGCCGTGTTCGCCGGGCTGCTGCCCTACGGCCGGGACCGCAACTGGGGCCTGTACAGCACGTTCCTGACCCCGCTGGTGGTCATCCTGATCGACCTGCTGCATCCGGTCGGCTGGTCGCTCGCCCTGGACCGGCTGATCGACACCGCGCTGGGCTGCGCCATCGTGCTCCTGGTGGGGTACGCCCCCTGGCCCTCGAGCTGGCATGCCCACCTGCCCGAACAGCTGGCCGTCGCGCTCGATAGTGTGGCGCGTTACACGGAGCAGGCGCTACTCGGCCAGCCGGGCCGGTCGTCGCTGCGCCGCCAGTCCTACCGAGCCCTATCCGACCTGCGCACGGAGTTTCAGCGGACGATGGCAGAGCCCCCCTCGGTGAGCAGGCGGGCCGTCCGGCTGTGGCCGGCCCTCGCCGCACTCGAGCAGGTCACGGACACCGTGACCGCGACCGCCGTGCGCGCCGACGTCACCGGCCAGCGTCCCGGCCCCCGGGACGTCGGGCAGCTGGCCGCCGCCCTGCGCGAGCTGGCCCGCGGCGTCCGGGAAGGCCGGCTCCCCGCGGAGCCGACGCTGCCGGACGGTGACGGAGTCCGCCTGCTGGCCGACCGGATCGGCGACGTCTGGCGGGCGCTCACCGGCGAGCGCGGGGCCTAGGGACCTGGCCGTGGCTAAGGACTGGCGCTCGGGCGCCCGGGACCTGCTGGTCGTCCTGCTCACCGTGACCACCGGCGGCGTTGACGCCACCGTATTCCTGCACCTGGGTCACGTGTTCGCCAGCGTGATCACCGGGACCCTGGTGCTGCTGGGCGTCGCGGCCGGGACCCACGACGGGGTGCTCGCTGAACACTGCGCGGTGGCGCTGGCCAGCTACGTGGCCGGCGTAGCCGTGGGGGCACCCCTGTCGGCCCGGCGGACGGGCCGCTGGCTGGCGGGCTGGCGGGGCCGCCACTCATTGGCGGTGATCGCGCACCGCGAGATCTGGCCGTCGTGGCTCACGGTGGCGCTCGGCCTGGAGTTCTGCGTGCTCGTGGTGTTCTGTGTGGGCTGGGAACTGTCCGGTGGCCACCCGTCCGCGACGGTCCAGCTGCTGCTGCTGGCCGGCGCGGCCATCGCCATGGGCATCCAGTCGGCCACCGTCCGCCACCTGGGCGAGATATCCACGACGTACCTGACCGGAACGATGACCAGCGTAATCTCGGCGCTGGTCACCGGGCGCAAGCCCCAGGGCCTGGAGCGCAGCCTGGGCATCTTCGCCGCGGTGGTCGTGGGAGCCTGTGCCTCGGCCCTGGTCACGGCCTACGTGCCCGCGCTGCTCCCGGTCGTGCTGCTGGTCCCGCTGGCCTTGGTCGTGTGGTTCGCGTCGGCCCGGTTCGGGCCCCGGCCAGGCTGGCCGGACCCGGAGTAGCTCGCGTCCCCGGGCACGGAGGCCGGCTCGTGATCCGGGCCGGGAACGGGCCGCGAGTCCCCCTGGCGCCGGGCCGCGACGTACCCGACGATCACCGTGATGCCCAGCGCCCCGGCCGGCGGCAGGGTGACCAGGGCCGGCAGCTGATAGCGCCAGCTGAACTCGAACAGGTCGGACGCGAGCAGGACCGCCACCGCGCTGAGGAAGGTGAGCAGGCAGGCGGTGGCCGTGGCGCGCTGCGCGGCGGAGGCCCGGCGGCGCAGCACGCCGAGCGTGCCGACCAGCCCGGCCAGCACGGTGAACAGGAACAGCGGCCCGGGGGTGTAGCCGCCGTCGAGCTGGTAGCTGCGCAAGAACCCGGCCAGGCCCGTGTTCACCGTGGGCTGGTCGCGGAAGCGCCGCCCCCTCGCGATCACCTTCACCTTGCCCGCCGGATTGAGCTGGGCGAAGCGCAGATGGCCGCGTACGTCGGTGATGTAGGGCGGGTACAGCGGGAAGGCCCGCTGGAACTGCCAGCGCGTGACGGACGTGTCGCCGGGGAAGGTGACCCGCTGCCAGGCGAAGAGCTTGATGGCGTCCCGGCTGATCGCGCTGGCCACCCGCCAGGGCTGCTGCTCGAAGACCCGCCGGCTGAAGTTGGCCGCCATCGTCACGTGGGGCATCCCCGGCGGGGGGACCACGTACTTGATGGGCGACGTGGCCCCGTGGTCCAGCCAGTCCGGGCCCCGCGCCTGCTGGCTCGGGGAGGGGCACAGCGCCCGCTCGTAGCGGGGCACCGTCAGCGTGGCGCAGTCGACGGCGGCCCCGGCCCGGCCGTAGATGGTCCCGGCCGCGTACGGGGCGAGCGAGAAATGCTTGATGGCCACGTAGTTCCGGAAGCTGATCACCAGGATGGGCAGGGCGAAGGCCACGCACAGCGCCGCTGCCTTGGTCAGCTTGACGCGCCAGCCCGGCACGGCGATCAGCACGTACACGAGCGCGGGCAGGATGAAGATCTCGCCGACCTGGCGGACCGTCGCCGAGGCGCCCAGGGCGAGCCCCGCGGCCAGCACCATCCACAGCCGCGGCCGTGGCTGCCAGAGCAGGCAGACCAGGCCCGCGACGATCAGGGCCTCGAACGCCGTGTCGGGCATGATCGACTGCTCGATCTGGAGCTGGTAGGCGTCCAGCAGGATAGGCGCGGTGGCCAGGGCGGCCAGCCAGCGCGGCACGCCGCGGCGGCGCAGGATCAGGTAGAGCGCCACGGCCATGGCCAGGCCGAGCAGGTGCTGGACGGCGGCCACCATGGGCAGCGTGCCGACCCGGAGGAAGACCTTCAGGATCAGCTCGTAGCCGGGCGGGTCGTTCCCGGCATACGCCCCGAACAGGTACTTGATGGAGTCGATGAAGAGCAGGGCGGGACGGTAGGCCAGCTGCGTCAGCACCCGCAGCACGAGGCCGGCGACGAGCAGGATGGCCAGCAGCCAGTTCCGCCGCACCATCGAGACCAGGCCCGCCCCGGACATGATCGGTGTCGCCGCGCCTGAGGCGACTCGTGCACCTGCCATGGCCCCCCCGGGAAGCTCTTCGTAAGCATAACGGAACTGATGGTCATGCGCGGTGGCAGCCTAGCGCCCGCCCGGTGCCGCGCTGATGAGCCACTCTGCCCACCGCGCGGTGCGCCAGATGGCGCGGCCGCTCAATAGGCTGGATCCGTGACCACTGATCCCTCCCGGACCGCGCTCGTCCGCCGGGCCCGGCGCATCAACCGCGAACTCGCCCTGCTCTATCCCGATGCCCACACTGAGCTCAACTTCACCTCGCCGCTGGAATTGCTGGTCGCCACGATCCTGTCCGCGCAGACCACCGACAAGCGGGTCAACCTGGTAACGCCGGTGCTGTTCGCGCGCTACCGGAGCGCCGCCGACTACGCGGCGGCCGACCGGGCCGAGATGGAGAAGATCATCCAGTCCACTGGGTTCTTCCGGGCCAAGACCAGCAGCCTCATCGGGCTGGGCCAGGCTCTGTGCGAGCGGTACGCCGGGGAGGTACCCGGCAAGCTGGCCGACCTGGTCACCCTGCCGGGGGTAGGCCGGAAGACGGCGAACGTCGTGCTCGGCAACGCGTTCGGTGTGCCAGGCATCACGGTGGACACGCACTTCTCCCGGCTGGCCCGGCGCTTCGGGTGGACGACGCAGACCGACCCGGTCAAGATCGAGCAGGAGGTCGGGGCGCTCATCCCGCGGCCGGAGTGGACGATCCTGTCCCACCGGCTGATCTGGCACGGCCGGCGGGTCTGCCACGCCCGCAGGCCCGCCTGCGGAGCCTGCGGCGTCGCCCGGCTGTGCCCGTCGTACGGGGAAGGCCCGACTGACGAGAAGACGGCCCGCGCGCTGGTGAAGACAGGCCCGTTCTCGTGAGTGCCGTGGACCCGGTGGACCCTGGGCGATCTCAGGGCTCCGGTTCCAGCCGCCTCGACGGCGCCCCGGACGGGCCGCCGGCCTGGCTGCGCGACCTGGCGGCGAAGGCCCGCGAGGCCGCGGTCCCGCTGCTGCTGCGCCCGCCGCCTGGCGGCGGCCGCCCGTCCGCGGTGCTGGTGCTCTTCGGCATGGGCGCAGACGGACCCGACCTGCTGCTCGTGCAGCGCGGTCCGGGGCTGCGGCGTCACTCCGGCCAGCCCGCGTTCCCCGGCGGCGCGATCGACGAGTCCGACGCGGGCCCGGTACCGGCCGCGCTCCGGGAGGCGGCCGAGGAAGCGGGGGTCGAGGCCTCCGGGGTCGACGTGCTCGCCGTGCTCCCGGACCTGTTCATCGCCCGGAGCGGTTTCGCGGTCACGCCGGTCCTCGCCTGGTGGCGGCGGCCGGTCCCGGTGGCGCCCGCCGATCCGCCCGAGGTGACCGCGGTGGCCCGGGTCCCTCTCTCCGAACTCTCCGACCCCGGCCGGCGGCTAACGATCCGGCATCCTTCCGGCGTCAGCGGGCCCGCTTTCCGGGTCCGGGGCATGCTCGTCTGGGGGTTCACGGCGGCCCTGGTCAACCGGCTGCTCACGCTGGGCGGATGGGAGCGGCCGTGGGACCACGGCCAGGTAGAGGAACTGCCGCCGGAGGCGCTGGCCCCCGGGAGCTAATGCCGTCGCTGGACGCGGCCAATACCGTAGCGCGAACCAATCATCACACCGCGCGCTATACGGTGGGCTGGTGTCGGGTGACCTGCTTGACCTGATCTTGATTGCGCTCGCCGCGGCATTCGCCGTGGCCGGCTATCGCCAGGGCTTCATCGTCGGAATCCTGAGTTTCGCCGGGTTCCTGGGCGGCGCGGCCGTGGGAGCGTCCTTCGCGCCTAAGCTCGCCCGCTCCCTGGTGCAGGGGTCGGCCCAGCAGGCCCTGGTGGCTATCGTCGCGGTGTTCGTGGCCGCCATGATCGGCCAGTTGCTCGCCTCCGCGATCGGCGCCGCGGTGCGCTCCCGGGTGCACTGGCGCCCGGCGACCGTGATCGACTCCGTGGCGGGGGCCGCGATCAGCGTCGTCTCGGTCCTGCTCATCGCGTGGCTGATCGGGTCGGCGGTGGTCAACGCGCCGTTCGCCATGGTGACCACCCAGGTGCAGAAGTCCGCTGTGCTGCACGCGGTGGACGGGGTGATGCCCTCGGGCGCGCGGACGATGTTCTCTGACTTCCGCAGCCTGCTGGCCAGCGGCCCGTACGTCCAGGTCTTCGGCGCGCTCGGGGCCGAGCCGGCGCTGACCGTGGCCCCGCCCAACCGGGCCGTGCTGTCCTCGGCAGGCCTGGTCCGGTCCCGGAACAGTATCGTCAAGGTGACAGGGATCGCGCCGTCCTGCCAGCGCAAGATCGAGGGCTCGGGGTTCGTCATCTCGCCCCACCACATCCTGACCAACGCCCACGTGGTCGCGGGCGTCACCGAGGGCCAGTCGGTCACCACCAGGCAGGGCCGCAGCTTCGCGGCCACGGTGGTGCTCTTCGACCCCGAGCGTGATCTCGCCGTCCTCTACGTGCCCCGCCTGAACGCCCGCACGCTGGCGTTCGCCGGCCCGGCCAACCTCGGCGACGAGGCCATCGTCGCCGGCTACCCGCGGAACAACCCGTTCACCGCGGTGCCTGCCCGGGTCGGTGACGACCAGCTGGCCCAGGCTCCCGACATCTACCAGTCCAAGGAAGTAACCCGGCAGATCTACTCGGTCCGGGCCAACGTCGAGCCGGGCAACTCCGGCGGCCCGCTGCTCGCCCCCAACGGCCAGGTGGACGGGGTCGTCTTCGCCGCGGCCGTGGGCGTGAAGGACACCGGATACGCGCTGACCGCGTCCGAGGTCGAGGGGGACGCCCGCTCGGGAGGCGTCAGGGTCCGCGGCGTCTCCACCGGGGCGTGTGACTAGCGCCCGTCCGTAATCTGGGCGCGTGGACTCAGCCGCGGGTCAGGCTGACCCGCGGCTGGGAAGTGACCGCCGCGATGTCCCCGGCCGTCTCGATCTGGGCCGCCAGGCCCGCGGCGGTCCGGGCGACGCCCGCGGCGTCGATGCCGTGCGGCGGGGTGCCCGCGTATCCGCTGACCCGTTCCGCCCCCCGGCGCAGCAGGGCCACCGCCCCCCGCGCGTTGCCCCGCTGCAGATGGGTCAGCCCCACCGCGACCTGGGCCAGCCCGCGCCACAACTCCCGCTCTGGTTCCGGGGACTGCTTCCAGGACGCTTCGAGCACCTCGTGGGCGGCGAACGGGCGGCCGGAGTCCAGCAGGCGCTGGGCCAGCGCCAGCGCGTCCGGCGGGGGCAAGGTCAGGTCCTCCGGCACCCGCTCCGCGCCGGTCTCGCCGCGCGGCAGGGGGCGTCCCAGGGCGTCCCGGGGCCGGGAGTTCCGCGGCCGCCCGGCCGGGTCCCGGTCGCGGCCCGGGCCCGCGCCTGCGCCCGGACCCGGCGTCATCGTTCTGGTTCGGGGTCCGCCAGCCAGCCGCGCAGTTCCCGGTCGAAGCGCTCCGGCTGCTCCTCGTGCGGGAAGTGGCCGGCCCCGTCGAGGAGGCGCCAGCGGTACGGACCGTCGACGTGCCGACCGGACCCGCGCGCCGTGGCGGGCAGCACGCAGGTATCGAGCGCACCCTGCAGATGCAGGGTGGGGGCCTGGATAGGAGCGCGCATCCGCTGGGCGTAGCGCAGGCCGTCCGGGCGGACCCGGGAACGGACGAACCAGCGGTGGTACTCAAGCGCGGAGTGCGCCACCGAGGGAATGCACATCGCGGTCCGGTAGCGCCGCTCGGTCTCCGGGTCCGGCCAGCCCGGGCCAGACCAGGAACGCAGCATCTGCCCGACCCGCTCGGCGTGCTCCTTGACCAGGCTGTGCTCGGGGAGCACCGGGACCTGGAAGCCGAACGCGTACCCGCTGCGCCGGCCCTGGCGCAGCGGATGGGTGAGTACCGAGGACCCCATCCGCAGTGGGTGCGCCATCGAGACGACGGCTAGCCTGCGCACCACCTTGGGGTAGTAGGCGGCCATGGTCCAGGCGACCAGTCCGCCCCAGTCGTGCCCGACCACCACCGCGTTGGCCTCGCCCAGAGCCCGGATCAGCCCGGCCGCGTCCGAGGCCGCGGTGACCAGGTCATAGCCCCGGGGCGGCTTGTCACTGCCCCCGTAGCCGCGCAGGTCCGGGGCGACGACGCGGTACCCCGCGGCGGACAGCGTGGCCAGTTGCTCGCGCCAGGTCCACCAGAACTGCGGGAACCCGTGGAGCAGCAGCACGAGCGGGCCGTCGCCGCTCTCCGCGACGTGCAGCCGGGTCCCGTTCGCGCTCACCGCGCGGTGCGACCACGGGCCTTCGACGTAGACCGCCGCGTCACCCCGGAGGGTCATCGGGTCAGCCCGCCTCGACCGCGGGCCGAGCGGGAGTGTCCTCGTCCCGCTTGAGCAGCGCCAGGTCCTCTTGCACCGTCTTCCTCGTCTTCCGCAGGCCGCTCACCCCGCGCACCTTGATGACCACGACGAGGATGGCGAGCAACGCCAGGAGCAGGAGTGCGCCGGACACGATGAGGAACGCGGCCCAGGGCCAGATACCCAGCGTGACCAGGCCGTAGGCGAGGGCCCAGCAGAGCATGACGAGGATCAGGCAGCCGGCGACCGCCGTGATGACCAGCAGGCCGGCGGCCAGGCCCAGCCGCTTGACGTCGTCGCGGAGCTCCAGTTTCGCCAGGGCCAGTTCACACCTGACCAGCTGGGTGACGTCCCGGATGGCCTGGCTGACGAGATCACCGATCGACGGCTCGCCGTCATTGCCGGGCGACTGCGGTACCGCGGATCTGGCCATCACATGCACACTCCCCTCGCGCGCAATCCTGCCGTTCAGTGTCCCGCACCGGCGACTCGCCTGGGTACGGGTGGGCGTCCGGGCAGTCCGGGTGCGAGGCGCCCGGAATTGCCCGTTATCCCGGCAACATCAGTTTCCCCCGGCAAGTGATCTTACGGGATTACCGCCCGCGGGACCCCGCGCCGCCTTCCCGCTTTTCTGCGCGGCTGGCCAAATGGCCCCGGCAAGGGTGGTTTTCGGGGCCGGGAAGAGGCAAGGGATGGACGGCGCCGCCCGGTGGCGGGTCAGCAGGACAGCGGCCCCGGGGGTGTGGCCGGTGGGGAGCCTGCGGGTGGGGGAGCCTGCGGGTGGGGAGCCTGGCCGGTGGGGGGCCTGGCACGGCATACCGGGCTACCAAGCTGCGCCTCGTGATGCCGGGCGGTGACGGGCCCCCGCGTCTGGGCACGACGCAGGGTTCCGGCCACGTCGCCGCCTCGGCCGCCTTCTTCGGGCCCCGGTCGCGTGGGTACCCGGCTGCCGTGCCAGGACGTTTGTCCTTGGCACCTTTCTACGGCGGATGCGGCGGCAGGGGAAGCCCTGGGCATGACCGATTCCTCATCTCGATCGTTCCCCCGTGTCCCATTCCTGGGCGGTACCTCACCGGCTCCTGGGCGGCGCCTCACCGGCGGACGGTACCCGCGGCCGCACCGGACGCCGGCCGGGGGGAAGGGCGCTGAACGCCAGGACCGGCCAGCCGCGGAGCAGGGCCAGCCGCCGCAGGGCGCGGTCCGGGTTCACCGCGTGCGGGTGGCCCACCGCCTCCAGCATCGGCAGGTCGGTGATCGAATCGCTGTAGGCGGAGCAGTCGGCCAGCCGGTAACCGCGTTCGCCGGCCAGTTCCCTGACCCGATCCGCCTTGGCCGGTCCGTACGCGTAGAAGTCCATCTGGCCCGTGTAGCGGCCGTCGGCGATCTCCATCTGGGTGGCGATGACCAGGGCGGCACCCAGCCGGGCCCCGATCGGGCCGACCAACTCGACCCCCGAGGTGCTCACGATGATGACGTCCTCCCCGGCCGCGCGATGCGCGTCGAGCAGGGCCCGCGCCTCGTCGTAGACATAGGGGACGATCAGCTCGTCCAGGTGGCGTGCGACGATCTCGCGCACCTGGTCGGCGGGCCAGCCGCGGCACCGCTGGCTGACGTGCGCCCGGATCTGTTCCATCCGGTCATGACTGGCCCCGTGCCGGGCGAAAAGGAGCTGCGCGACCGCGCCGCGGACGGCGTCACCCCGGCTGATCAGGCCATTCCGGTAAAACGAAGGTCCGTAAGCCAGAGTGCTCGACTTCGCGATGATCGTCTTATCCAGGTCAAAGAACGCGGCGGCCGGCCGGCGTCTGACCTCGGCGGAACTAGACACAGCTAGCGAGCCTATGACTGAAAGCATGTTTTCGTTGTGTCAGCATGGCGTGACCCATTGGTAACTTGGCCCGGATACACGTAGGCTTTGCCGGTACGGGCCCGGCTCTGCCCCCCCGGAGCCGGACCGTTTGGCGACCCCCGCTCTCCCCCCCGGCGGGGGTCGCCCCCTTTCCGCGCACTGCCCGCATATTCTTCCTGGTCCGGGCCTATTTTACGGATGTGGCCGCCCGCTGTGCGCCGGTCTCGGGGCCGGTGAGCGTGGCGTCGCCGCCGCCCAGGAGGCACTCCAGCAAGGTCACGGAGCCCGGCTTGGAAAGGGGCTCGTTGCCATTCCCGCATTTGGGCGACTGGATGCAAGACGGGCATCCCGCCTGGCACTCACAACCCCGGATGGCGTCGGCGGTCGCGCCCAGCCACTCGCGCGCCGCCTGGTAACCACGTTCGGCGAACCCGGCCCCGCCATCGTGCCCGTCGTAGACGAAAACAGTAAGTTGCCCGGTGGCCGGGTGCAGGTCGGCGGAAACACCGCCCACGTCCCAGCGATCGCACGCGGCGAACAGGGGCAGCAAGCCGATCGACGCATGCTCGGCGGCGTGCGCCGCGCCGGGCAGGTCGACCCCCAGGTCCAGCAGCCGGCTGCGCTGGCTGGCCGGGATGGTCCACCACACCGCCCTGGTCCGCAGGGTCTGCGGCGGCAGGCTGAGCGGGAACTCACCCAGGGGGCGCCCGGTGTCCGGATGGCGCCGGATGAACCCCACGACCTCGCGGCGGACCTGGACGTCGCCGAAGTGCACCTCGGCGCGTCCCCAGCTGGCCTGGCGCAACTCCCTGGTCACCTCGATCGCGGTGACCTGGCGCGCCGCCGTGGAGTAGCCGGGGTCAGCGGGCCGCACCAGGGCCACCCCCGCGGCCAGGTCGAGCTCGTCCACCAGGTACATCTCGCCCTGATGGGGGTAGACCGCCCCGGTGTGCACCAGCAGGTGCGAGGAGGGCTCGTCCACGGTCCCGACCAGCCGCCCGGTCGGCACTTCCACGATCTTGACCGGGTGGCGGCCCGCGCCGCGCAGCCCGGCGCGCGGCGGCCTGCCGCGCCGCGTCCCGTACAGGCCGCCGCTGCGGCGCCGCAGCATCCCCCGCCGGATCAGGGCCTCCGCGACGTCGCTGGCGCCCGGGGCGAACGAGGCCAGGTCCGCGCCGGTCAGCGGCAGTTCCGCCGCGGCCGCGCACAGGTGGGGCGCCAGCACGTACGGGTTCCCCGGGTCCAGGACCGTCGCCTCGACCGGGCGGTGCAGCAGGGCCTCCGGATGATGGACCAGATAGGTGTCGAGCGGGTCGTCCCGGGCGATCAGCACGACGACCGCGCTGCGGCCGGCCCGCCCCGCCCGGCCCGCCTGCTGCCAGAGCGCGGCCCGGGTCCCGGGCCAGCCCGCGATGAGCACCGCGTCCAGGCCGCTGATATCCACCCCCAGCTCCAGGGCGGTGGTAGTGGCCAGGCCGGTGATGTCCCCGTTGCGCAGCGCCTCCTCGAGCGCCCGCCGGTCCTCGCGCAGGTACCCGGACCGGTAGGCCGCCACCCGCTCGCTGTGCCCGGCCGCTCCCGACTCGCGCAGCGCCCGGCGCGCGCCCAGGGCGACGGCCTCGGCGCCGCGCCGGGAACGGGTGAACGCGAGGACCGGGACCGCCTCGCGCCACCAGGTCGGCCAGCAGGCCGGCGGCCTCACTGGTGGCGCTGCGGCGCACCGGCGCGCCGGCCTCGCCGCGGGTGCTGGTGAGCGGCGGCTCCCACAGGCCGAAGGTGACCGGCCCGCACGGCGCCGCGTTCTCGGTCACCTCCTCGGCCTGCTGCCCGGTCAGCAGGAACGCGCAGCTGGCGGGCTCGCTGACGGTGGCGGAGGCGAGCAGGAAGGTCGGTCCGGTGCCCGCTGAACTGGTGTCTGCTGATCCGGAGCCGCTGCCGGGTCGCCGTGGTAGGCGGCGATCCGGTGCAGCCTGCGCAGGACCTGGGCCACGTGCGAGCCGAACACTCCCCGGTAGGTGTGGCACTCGTCCACGACGATGTAGCGCAGCCGGCGGAAAAACCCGTTCCACCGGGCGTGCCGGGGCAGCAGCGTCTGATGCAGCATGTCCGGGGTGGTCAGCAGGTAGTTGGCGTGCGAGCGGGCCCAGTCCCGCGCGGCCATGGGCGTGTCCCCGTCCACGACGGCCGGGCGGACCCCGGGTATGGCCAGCTCGCTGACCACCCGTAGCTGGTCCGCGGCCAGGGCCCGGGTCGGCGCGAGGTAGAGCGCGGTCCCGCCCTCCAGGACCCCGGTGAGCGCGGGCAGCAGGTACCCCAGCGACTTCCCCGACGCCGCCGGGGTGGCGATGATGACGTGGCGGCCGTCCCGGGCATGGCTGGCCATCGCGGCCTGATGAGCCCAGGGGGCCGGCACGCCGCGCCGGGCGAACGCGTCGGTGACCGCGGCGGGCGCCCATCGCGGCCAGGCGGCCCGCTGCCCTTCGCGAGCGGGGATGTACTCTACGTGGATCAGCCGGCCCGATCGGGCACCGTGGCGTAGCACAAGGTCTGCGGGGGAGGCCGCCGCGAGCTCGGCGGGTCGGCTTCGCCCGGCGGGATACGGGGCGTCCGGGCCGGTTGGGTGCGGGGACGGTGCCAGCTGACCGGGCCCCGCAGGACCGGGCCGGACCGGAGGCTCGTCGGGGACGAGCGGAGTGCGCGCAGTCATTGGCTCCCAGTGTGACATCTGTAGGCGAGGTGCCTCGAAGCGTGAACTCGTGTAGACATGACCTCAGAGCGTGGTTGAATGCGCGACGGGACCAGCAGCCCTCCCCGGAGGGCGCTGCGCTGCCGCTCGGATCGCCCGGACAGACGAAGGCTGTATGGCGCTGGAGGATTTGTGGACCTGAAGCTTGACCACCACACCAGGGATGGGATCGAGGTCGTCGATGTCGAGGGTGAGATCGACGTCTACACCGCGCCACGGCTGCGTGAGCTGCTCATCGAACTGGTCAACAACGGGCACTACCAGCTCGTGGTGAACATGGAGAAGGTTGAGTTCCTCGACTCGACGGGCCTCGGGGTCCTGGTCGGCGGGCTCAAGCGGGTGCGCGCGCACGACGGGTCGCTGGACCTGGTGTGCACGCAGGAGCGCATTCTCAAGATCTTCCGGATTACCGGCCTGACCAAGGTCTTCGGCATCCACGACACCGTGGACGAGGCCATCACCGCCCGGAAGTCGGAGAAGTAGCGGCTGATCACGACACAGGTCCGTCCATGGCTACTGTCGAAATGAGCTTCACGCCGCTGCCGGTGCACGTCCGCACGGCGCGGCTGGTCGCTACGGCCGTCGCGCGGCGCAGCGGCGTTGAGGAAGCACTCCTCGACGAAGTCCGTCTGGCGGTGGGTGAGGCCTGCTCACGGGCGGTCGAGGCGCACCAGGCGCACTGCCCGGACGAACCGGTCCGCGTCGAGCTGACCGGGGGCAACGGGCGTTTCGAGGTGGTGGTCACGGACGCGGCCGAGGCCGGCCAGGACGACGGGACCAGCTCGTCCGCCGAGCCCGCCGGGCTGGCCGGTGCCCGGCAGCGGCGGGTCCAACGGGAGCGGCCCGCCAGACCAGTCGGTCCCCCCGGAGGGCCTCGGCCTGGCCGTGATCGCCGGCCTGGCTGACGACGTCCAGTTCGCCCGTACGGCGGCCGGTCTCAGCATCAAGATGAGCTGGCCGTCCGCCGCCACCGGCTGACCGCCGCGGGCCGGGTCGCTGGCCGTGCGCGCCTGGAAGTGACGGCGTGGCTGCTACGGGTGGCGTTTATGTGATTATCTGTGCAGGGTGAATCGCTCTGGCGCGCTCCGGACCTGACCCCCGCTTCGCGTTCGGTGGCCGACGTGCGTAGACTCCCGGGACTGCTTTTGGGCACCGTGCCTATCCCATGCGTCCATGGCCGGCTAGGCAGATAGCCGGGACAGCGAAGCCACGCTCGGGAGGCCGTGTGCCACTGTCTAGGAGGACAGATGCTCAGCTCTAACCTTGCCGCCGGAAGTGGTGCGGTGAGCGTCAGCGGCTCCAACCTGACCTGGGTTGTCGTCGTTGGCGTCGTCGCGCTGCTTGCCCTCGCGGTGGCAGCCCTGCTGGTCCGCGAGGTGCTCGCGGCCAGCCAGGGTACCGAGCGGATGCAGGAGATCGCGCAGTCGATCCAGGAAGGGGCGGCCGCCTACCTGCGGCGCCAGTTCCGCACCCTCGGTGTCTTCGTCGTCGTCATCTTCTTCGTCTTGCTGCTGCTCCCCGCCGACGGGTCGGGCGTGCGCTGGGGCCGCAGCATTTTCTTCCTCGTCGGCGCGTTGTTCTCGGGCCTGACCGGTTTCACCGGCATGTGGCTCGCGGTCCGCGGCAACGTCCGGGTCGCGGCCGCGGCGCGGGCTGGCTTCGCCGGCGAGCGTCCGGCCATGCGGATCGCGTTCCGCACCGGCGGCGTGGCGGGCATGTTCACCGTGGGCCTGGGGCTGTTCGGGGCCGCGCTCGTGGTGTTCATCTACAAGGAGAACGCCCCGAACGTGCTGGAAGGCTTCGGCTTCGGCGCGGCGCTGCTGGCTATGTTCATGCGAGTCGGCGGCGGCATCTTCACCAAGGCCGCCGACGTCGGCGCCGACCTGGTTGGCAAGGTCGAGAAGGGCATTCCCGAGGACGACCCGCGCAACGCCGCGACCATCGCGGACAACGTCGGCGACAACGTGGGTGACTGCGCCGGGATGGCCGCCGACCTGTTCGAGTCCTACGCGGTCATGCTGGTCGCCTCGCTGATCCTGGGCAAGGCGGCGTTCGGCGACAAGGGCCTCGTCTTCCCGCTGATCGTGCCGATGTGCGGCGTGATCACGGCGGTGCTCGGCATCTTCCTGGTGGCACCGCGCAAGAACGACCGCAGCGGCTTGACGGCGATCAACCGCGGGTTCTTCGCCTCCGCGATCATCTCGCTGGTCCTCGTGATCGGCGCCTCGTTCATCTACCTGCCGGCCAGGTTCAGCGAGCTCAAGGGGGTCACCGGCAGCGGGGCCCACGCGATCCTCACCCACGGCGGCAGCCCGCGCTGGCTGGCCATCGGCGCGGTCATCGTCGGGCTGGTCCTGGCCAGCGCCATCCAGCTGCTGACCGGGTACTTCACCGAGACCAACCGCAAGCCGGTCATGGAGATCGGGGAGAGCTCGCTGACCGGCGCGGCCACCGTGATCCTGTCCGGCATCTCGGTCGGGCTGGAGTCCGCGGTCTACTCCGCGCTGCTGATCAGCGGGGCGGTCTACGCGGCGTTCCTGCTGGGCACGGGCAACGCCACCATCGCCCTGTTCGCGGTGGCGCTGGCCGGGACCGGCCTGCTCACCACGGTGGGCGTCATCGTGTCCATGGACACGTTCGGGCCGGTGTCGGACAACGCGCAGGGCATCGCCGAGATGTCGGGTGACGTGACCGGCGACGGCGCCGTGGTGCTGACCAAGCTGGACGCGGTCGGCAACACCACCAAGGCCATCACCAAGGGCATCGCGATCGCGACCGCGGTCCTCGCCGCCACCGCGCTGTTCGGCTCGTTCCGGACCACGGTGGAGGACGCGCTGGGCAAGGCGGCCGGCACCTTCAGCCTGTCGGTGGACCGGCCCAACGTCCTGGTCGGCATCATCATCGGCGCCTCGGTGGTGTTCTTCTTCTCCGGACTGCTGATCATGGCGGTGGGCCGGGCGGCCGGGCAGGTCGTCTATGAGGTACGCGACCAGTTCCGCAGACACCCCGGCATCATGGACTACACCGAGAAGCCCGAGTACGGCCGCGTGGTGGACATCTGCACCAAGGACTCGCTCCGCGAACTGGCCACACCGGGGCTGCTCGCCGTCCTGACCCCGATCGCGATCGGCTTCGCCTTCGGCTACGCACCGCTCGGCTCCTTCCTGGCCGGGGCTATCGCCGCGGGCGCACTGATGGCCGTCTTCCTGGCCAACTCCGGCGGGGCCTGGGACAACGCCAAGAAGCTGGTCGAAGACGGCAACTTCGGCGGCAAGGGCTCCGAGGCGCACGAGGCCACCATCATCGGTGACACCGTGGGTGACCCGTTCAAGGACACCGCGGGCCCGGCGATCAACCCGCTGATCAAGGTCATGAACCTGGTCTCCCTGCTGATCGCGACCAGCGTGGTCAAGTACAGCCACAACCCAGGACTGCGTACGGGTGTGGCCGTGGTCGCGATCGGGATCGTGGTGGCCGCGGTCGTGATCTCCAAGCGGCGTTCCACCAGCGTGTCCGCGGGCGGTCCGCCGGCGGCGGACAGCGTGCCTGGCCCGGGCGGCGTGCCGGGACTTGAGACTCCCGGTGCGGCAGACGATGTGGCGGCCGACAGAGTAGCGGCGGACGGGGTAGCGGCGGACGGGGTAGCGGCGGACGACCCGGCCGCGGGTACCGGCAGCCCGGCCGCAGGCAATGGCGGCGGGGCGGCGGCGGGCGGCACGGCCGCGAACACCGCTAGCTGAGCGGCCCGCAGCTGAATGATCCCCCGGCCACGACGGTGGCCGGGGGATCATTCATGAGCGGCTCGCCGTCCTTGGCATACTCAGGTGATGAGCACCCCCGCGCGGACCCTACTGGTGCTGCGGCACAGCAAGTCGGCCTATCCCGAGGGCGTGGCGGACATCGACCGGCCGCTGGCCCCGCGCGGCGTGCGGGACGCGGTCACCCTGGGCGGCTGGCTGCTGGGCCAGGGCCTGCTCCCGGATCTGGTCGTCTGCTCCACCGCGGCGCGTACCAGGCAGACCTGGGACCTGATCGACGATCAGCTGGTCTGGCCCGACGAGGACGCCACGGTGTCGGTACGACCCGCGGGTGTACGAGGCGTCCCTGGCCGACCTGATGGACATCGTCGCCGAGACGCCTCCCGAAACAGCCCTCCTGGCCCTGGTGGGCCATAACCCGGGCGCGGCGCAACTGGTCCTCACCCTGACCGGGGAGAGCAAGCTCAGCTTCCCCACGTCGGCACTCGCCATGATCGACATCCGGCCAGGACTGGGACCGGGCCGTCCCCGGCGGCGGCGCACTGGCCGGCTACTGGACACCCAAGGGTGGTTCATCGGTTCCGCGGGACTGACGGCGGTGCCGCGGCGTCGCCCGCGTCCGCGTCCTCCACGTCGTCGCGGGACACGCCCAGCAGGTACAGGACCGTATCGAGATACGGGACGCTGACCGAGGCGTCGGCCGCGTCCCGGACCATCTGGCGGGCGTTGAACGCGACCCCGAGGCCGGCCGCCGCGATCATGTCCAGGTCGTTGGCGCCGTCCCCGACCGCCACCGCCTGGCTGACCGCCACGCCGGCCTGGGCCGCGAACCGGCGCAGCGCGTCGGCCTTCCCGGCCCGGTCGATGAGCGGACCGGTGAGCTTCCCGGTCAGCTTGCCGCCGCTGATCTCCAGCGTGTTGGCCGCCGTGTAGTCGATGCCGAGTTCCGCGGCCAGCGGGTCGGTGACCTGGCTGAAGCCACCGCTGACAATCCCGCAGCGATAGCCGAGCCGGTGCAGGGTCCGGATCAGGGTCCGGGCTCCGGGAGCGAGCTTCAGCTCCCCCCGGACCTGATCGAGCACGGACTCATCCAGCCCGGCGAGCATGCTCACCCGCTCCCGCAGCGAGGCGGCGAAGTCCAGCTCCCCCCGCATCGTGGCCTCGGTGATCTTGGCCATCTGCCCGGCGCAGCCCGCGTGCGCGGCGAGCAGGTCGATCACCTCGGCCGCGATAAGCGTGGAGTCCACGTCCATCACGACCAGGCGCATCGACCGCCGGTGCAGACCGCCACGCTGGACGGCCACGTCGACGCCCTGCTCGGACGCCTCCCGGGCCAGCGCCACCCGCAGCGACTCCGGATCGGCGCCAGATACGTCGAAGTCGATGCAGGTCACCGGCCGGTGCGCGAGCCGGTCGATGCGGTCGATGTTCGCTCCGCTGGCCGCGATCCGGCCGGCGATGGCCGCGACCGCCGCCGGGGTCAGGGGGCTGCCCAGGATGGTGACGTGCAGCTGGCCGCGCCGCCGGGCCGGCTCCCCGGAGCCCATGGTGATCTCCGCGTCCAGCCCGAGGTCGGCGGCGAGGTCGCGGATCGCGCGGTGGATCGCGGTCAGGTCGGGATCGGCGGGGCAGCCGAGCAGGGCGCCGAGCACCAGCCGGCCCCGGATCACCACCTGCTCGATGTCCAGCACGCTGAGCTGGTGAGCAGCCAGCGCCGAGAACAGGCGTGAGGTCACTCCAGGCCGGTCGCGGCCAGTCAGGGTGACCAGGAGGGTGTGCTGCGCGGCATCCATCGGTGCCCAACGCTACCCGGGCCGGAGTGGCAGCTGCGCGCGGGTTGGGCTGGCCGGCCCGGCATGACGTAAGTTCAGTCTCACACGTGTGCGCGGTGGAGGGAGCTGGATGTCCGACGAGGTGGTGCAGCTGCGCGGGGTCGGCGTCCGGCGCGGCGGGTCCATGCTGCTGCGCGACGTGGACTGGACCGTCCATGACGACGAGCGCTGGGTCATCATCGGCCCCAACGGAGCCGGGAAGACCACGCTGCTCCAGGTCATCGCCTGCCAGTTGTTCCCGTCTGAGGGCAGTGCCGAGATCCTGGGCAGCCGGCTCGGCGAGACGGACGTGTTCGACCTGCGGCCGCGGATCGGCCTGGCCAGCGCCTCGCTGGCGGACCGGGTACCGCCGGCCGAGAAGGTGATCGACCTGGTGCTCACCGGCTCCTACGCGATCGTGGGCCGCTGGAAGGAGGACTACGAGTCCTCCGACGTCACCCGCGCGGTCGAGCTCCTGGACGCGCTCGGCTGCGCCCACCTGATCAGGCGCCGGTTCACCACCCTGTCCGAGGGGGAGCGCAAGCGGGTGCAGATCGCGCGGGCGCTGATGCCCGACCCCGAGCTGCTGCTGCTGGACGAGCCTGCCGCCGGGCTGGACCTCGGCGGCCGGGAGGACCTGCTGCAGCGGGTGGCCATGCTGGCCCGTGACCCGCTCGCGCCGACGATGGTGATGGTGACCCACCACGTCGAGGAAGTGCCCGAGGACTTCACCCACGCCATGCTGCTGCGCCGCGGGTCGGTGCTGGCCGCGGGCCCGGTCCCGGAGGTGCTCACCGAGCCGAACCTGTCCAAGTGCTTCGGCCTTCCGCTGATCGTCGAGCGGCACGGATCCCGCTGGACGGCCCGGGCCATCATCCACTGATCCCGCCCGGCCAGCTGGCTGGCGAGCGGTTGGGCTGGTGAGCGGGGAGTCGGTGTGGGGCGGCTGGGTACAAAGGTGACATGCACGCCCAGTGGGTCACGCCGTGAAGGGGGACCGGGTCGAGATCGTCATCGACGCCGGCGGCCCGTCGCGGACGTATGAGGTCACCGCCACCCGGGCCGGCCGCCGCGTCGAGGTGGTCACCGGCCGCGGCGTCGTGGAGGTCATGGAGGTCACCCGGGGCGGGACGGTGGTGCGCACCGCCCGGTTCATGGCCAACCGCGTGCTCGCCCTGGTGGAGCACCCGGCGGCGGACAAGGGGACTGCGGACAAGGGGACTGCGGACCGGGGCCCGGCCGCCCGGGAGACCGGCGCCGGGGCGGCCGATCCGGACATACTGGCCTGACCGGCCCATCGCCGTCCCCGAGGGAGCAGACATGCCCGGCAGGCCCTTGACCGTCCTGTTCATGCCGGAAAGCGCGTACGGGCCGACCAACAACTGCATCGGGATCGGCGACGTCCTGCGCCGCCGCGGGCACCGGGTGGTGTTCGCGGCCGAGGCTTCGTGGAAAGGCCGGCTCGAGCCGCTCGGCTTCGAGGAGGACCTGGTCGACCTGTCCCCGCCCCCCGAGCCGGGCGAGCCAGGCCAGCCGGGCGAAGAGGCGGCCCAGGACGCCGGGGCGTTCTGGAAGGAGTTCATCGCCAGCACCGCGCCGGAGTTCCGCAAACCCACCATCGAGCAGCTCGACACCTGGATCAAGCCGGTCTGGGCGGAACTGATCAGCGGCGCGCGGTACTGCCAGGAGCAACTGGCCGAGATCGTGGCGCGCACCCGCCCGGACGTCATCGTCGAAGACAACGTGATCTCTTTCCCCGCCCTGCTGACGGCCGGAGTTCCGTTCGTCAGGATCGTCTCCTGCAACCCGCTGGAGGTCGCCGACCCGGCGCTGCCGCCCGCGTTCTCCGGCTATCCGTCCGGGGATCAGGCCCCGCAGGATCAGGCCCAGCGAACCCAGACCCAGCGAGGCCAGGCCCAGTGGCCGGAGTTCCGGGCCGAGTACGACCGGGTGCACCGGACGATGTGGGCGGAGTTCAGTGACTGGGTGGCCAGCCAGGGCGCCCCGCCCCTGCCAGACCTGGAATTCATCCACTCCGGCCAGGTCAACCTGTACGTCTACCCGGAGGTCGCCGACTACCGGCGGTCCCGGCCGCTCGGCCCGGGCTGGCACCGGCTGGACTCCTCGGTCCGGGAGACCGACGATCCGTTCAGCCTGCCCGAGTCGCTGGCCGGAGGCGGCGGGGCGCTCATCTACTTCTCCCTCGGCTCGCTGGGGTCGGCCGACGTGGCGCTGATGCGCCGGGTCATCGACTGCCTCGCGGCCACCCCGCACCGCTACGTCGTGTCCAAGGGACCGCTGCACGCCGAACTGGAGCTGGCCGGCAACATGGACGGCGCGGAGTTCCTGCCGCAGACCTCGGTCATCCCGCGCGCTGACCTGGTGATCACGCACGGCGGCAACAACACCACCACCGAGTGCCTGCACTTCGGCAAACCCATGATCGTCTTGCCGCTGTTCTGGGACCAGCACGACAACGCCCAGCGGGTGGACGAGCTCGGGCTCGGCGTGCGCCTGGACCCCTACCGCTTCACCGACGCCCAGCTGCACGGCGCGCTCGCCCGCCTGCTGGGGGACACCACGCTGCGCGACCGGCTGGCCCGCGCCGCCGCGGACATCCAGCGCCGCCAGGGCCTGCGCCGGGCCGCCGACCTCATCGAGAGCGCTGCCGGGTCCTGACTCTCACTGACCCGGGTTCAGGAAGCCCTGGCGGACCGCGGAGTTGACGAGTTCCCGGGCGAACTCGCCGAGGGCGGCGGAGCCGTCCGCGATCAGCGCCACCTTGTCCAGCACCTGGCCGGCCCGGACGCCGTGCTCCTGCCAGGTGCCGCCGCCCAGGTAGTAGTTGGCCAGCATCGGCTGGAGCCGGTCCAGCGCCCGGGCGAACCTCGCCTCAGGGGTGCGGCGTTCCTCGAACTCGTCCCACAACGCGCGCAGCCCGGCCCCCTGGCCCGGGGGCAGCAGGGTGAAGAGGCGGTCGGCGGCCGCGTGCTCAGCCGCCTCCTGGCGGGCTTGCGCCGCGGCGTCGGCGTACACGAACAGGTCGCCCGCGTCGATCTCGACCAGGTCATGGATGAGCAGCATGGCGGTGACCCGGCTCAGGTCGGTGCCGGGCGGTGCGTAGTCGCGCAGCACCAGCGCCATCAGCGCCAGGTGCCAGGAGTGCTCGGCGGAGTTCTCTTTCCGGCTGCCGTCCAGGATGCTGCTCTGCCTCGCCACCCCCTTCAGCTGGTCGGCTTCGCGCAGGAAACGGGCCTGGCGGCGCAGCGGCTCGGGACCGTTGTCCGGTTCTGGCCCGGCGTCCGGCCCGGGCCCCGAGGAGGGTGCGGCGGGTTCCATGGCCCTATTCGATCAGGCGCCACCCGGGACTGTCGCGCCTGATTTCGCCCGATAGCGGGCCGGGCGGGGACATTACTTCGCGGGCGGGCCCTCCCGGGCCGGATCGCTGGCCGACTCGCCGTGCCCCCGGCGAAGGCGCGGTGACCAGGCGTGCGATCATGTCTGTGGGGGACCCAACGATGATACGGGGGACCGGCTCATCAAGCCCGTCCTGGCCAGGTGTTCTACCTGGCCAGGACGGTGCCCCCCGGGTC
The DNA here is from genome assembly GCA_963844695.1 of uncultured Actinomycetes bacterium. Taxonomy (GTDB): domain Bacteria; phylum Actinomycetota; class Actinomycetes; order Streptosporangiales; family Streptosporangiaceae; genus RYN-230. The sequence continues at coordinate 356,400 of CAWJPL010000035.1, read as the reverse complement.
ACGGCGGCCGCGCGTCCCAGGGTCTGCGCGCGGGAGCCACCTTGCTGCGGACCCTGACCTGCCGACTCTGGCCTCCGGGCCCGGTCTTCGCTGCGCTAACGTGCGTCAGGCCGGGTGCCGGCCACCCAGGCCATGGCGCCCCTGGACCCTCCCCCCGGGACCAGGGGCGCCTTCCTCTCCGCTCAGCCTGGGTCCCGCCGCTGCTCAGCCGGCGCCAGGTGGCCGGGTTCCCCCGGCTGCTCCGCGGCCTCCGGGCCGCTACTCGGTGCGCAGCGTGCCTGCGGCCGGGGTCCGGGCGGCCACCGCCGCCGGGAACGAGGTCAGCAGGTTCCCGGCCAGCAGGACCGCGGCACAGCCCGCGGCCAGCAGGAGCACCGGGACCACGGTCACGGGTGCGACGCCCAGCGATCCGGCGAAGCCGTGCCACGCCCAGCGGCCCGCGGCGACGCCCAGGGGCACGCCCACGACGAGGGCGATGACCAGCGTCAGCGTCGTCTGCCAGGCGACGATGGCCCTGAGCTGGCGCCGGGTCATGCCCAGGGTCTTCAGCAGGGCCAGCTCCCGCCGGCGCCTGCGCACCGAGGTCAGCACGGTCAGGGCCAGGGAGAGCATCGCCGCCGCGGCCAGGCCCAGGGCCAGGGCCAGCGGCTGGCCGCCCATCTGGGTGGCGTTGACGATGGCCGCGGCCCGCGCGTGGTGCAGCGTGAGCTGGTAGGTCCCGCCGGGCGTGCCGTCCGGGTTGGCGGAGGTGATCCGGTGCACGAGCGCCGCGCGCTGGGCCGCGCTGGTGCCGGGGACCAGGTCGATGGCCACCGCGGACGGGGCGGCCTGGGAGGACTCCTGCGGCGGACTGCAGTCCGTGGCTGGTCAGGCCCTGGGCGGCCAGCAGCGTCTGCTCGGGCAGCATGGCGCCCTGGCCCAGGGACACATGCTGGGAGATGGCCACCCCGAACGAGGGCAGCGTGACGATCCCGGAGATCGTGAGCGGGCGCCGGTAAGGGCCGGCGCCCGACCAGGACCGTGTCCCCGACCTTCTTGCCCAGCTGGCGCAGGGTCACCGCGCCCAGCTCGATCTGCCCGTTGTCGGTGATGGCGCTGGCCGCTGCTGGTCGGCGGCTCGAGCGACCCGCGGTCCCGCTGCAGGCCGAGCACGGGGACGACCCGGTTATCGATCGTGAGCTGGCTGAACCCGAAGCTGGACCACGCCGCCACCGTCGGCTGGTCGCCGACCAGCCGGTTCATCACGCCGGGGCCGAAGTTCCCGTACCCGCCCTCGGCCTGGATCAGGATCTGCCAGTTCCAGCCGTACCGGGCCGGGTGGCTGACCAGGCCGGTCAGGCTGGCCCCGAACACGGCGGCGGCGATCACGGCCGTCACCGCGGCGATGGACCCGAGCAAGGTGGCGCGGACCGGGACCGCCTGCTGCCCCGATCCCGGCTCCAGCGCGTTGCGGCTGGCCACGACCGCGGGTGCGGGCAGCCCGGCGGCCGCCGCCGCATGCGCGACGGCGGACGGCCGCTCCCGGTCCGGGCGGGTGACCTGCCGGGTGGCCCGTGCGCCCATCACGGCCAGCACCGCGAGCAGGATCGCGGCCAGCAGGACTGAGCCGGCCCCCAGGACCAGGCCGTCCGCCTGGACGCCGCGGGCCGGATCGAACTGGCGTACCTGGCCGACCGGGGCCAGCGGGGAGAGCGCTATCGCGCCGGCCACGGCGAGGATCGTGGCGCCGAGGATCGCCGCCACGCCCGGCAGGCAGGCCGCGAGCGCGGTCTGCGCCCGGCTGCCGCCCAGGGCCCGCAGCACCGATATGTCCTGGGCCGACCGGCTCATCAGCTGCGCGAGGCCCTGCCCGGCGAGTACCAGCATGGCCAGAGCGGCGATCGCGCCGAAGACGGCGAGCGCGACCACCTGCGGCCCGATCGCCTGCGCACCTCGCTCCGGACGATGTCCTGAGCGGGCGACGGCGAAGCTCAGGCCGACATCTTGCTGGCGGATGGCCGCGGAGTCATGCCGCTGTACGGTCGCGGCCAGGCTGGTGAGGTGGTGTTGCAGGGCCCCTATCCCGGCGGTCCCGTGGTCCAGCCGGACCCCCACCCAGGAGAACACGTAGTAAGGCAGCAGCTCGCGGGTGGCGCCGGGCGGAAGGACCCCGCCGTTCTGCTCGTCGGACTGGTCCACCAGGACCGGCGGGATGTCCACGATCCCGGTCACCCGGAACGTCAGGCGCTGCCCCGGCGTGGACTGAAAGTGACGGGGTTCTGCCGGTAGAACTGATAAGTCACCAGCCCGCCGACGCCCACCCCGAACAGGCGCGCGATGCCCGGGCTGAGGGCGATTTCCCGGGTCGCGTCGAGCCGGGGCAGACGGCCGGCCAGCACCGTCATCCGGTCCCGGGTGAAGTACGCGCCGTCGAAGCTGCCGGTCAGGGAGTTAGTGAGGAAGGAGTCCCGGATGCGGCCAGCCACCACCGGATTGGCGTTCAGCCCGATGTACGCGTCGCTGGCGGTGATCCCGGGCAGCGCCTCGATCAGCTTGATGGGCCGGGTCGCGGTCATCCCCGGCAGCAGGCCAGGCACGTTGACGAAGGCATCGCTGGCCTTGGTCGCGGCCAGGTAGCGCCCGTACGCGGACGCGGTGCGCCGGGCGCCGGCCACCGCTCCCAGCGCCACCGCGCCGAACAGGCCGCCGATCAGGGCGACGGTCAGCACGGTCCGCCAGGAACGCTGAGCGGTCGCGCGCCACAGGTACAGCGCCGTGCGCATCGCGGGTCAGCCTCCTGGCCCGCGCGTGATCACCATGCCCCAAGTATCCAGTGCCGCGGCCAGGCGGCACAGGAAGGGCCGCACGAGAGTCCGGGGGTGGGTAGCCACACCGGGCCCGGGTGACTACCCTTCCGCGTCGCCGATGGCCGCGTCCACCTCGGCGCGGCGGGCGGCCATTTCCGCGTCGTAGCTGGCCTTGTCCTGGTCTATCCGCTCCGCGATCTCCTCGTCGTCGCGCATCAGCGCGTCCAGGTCGGTGCCGGCCGCGTCCAGGACACCCAGGTCGGCGTAGGCGTGCTGGACCTTCGGGCCCCACAGCCCGATGTCCCGCACACAGGGCACGATCCGGCTGAACAGCAGGGTGCGGAAGGCCTGCTGGATGGGTGACTGCTCGGTGTACTCCAGGCACTCCGCCACGTCGTAGCCCATCCGCTCCCAGACCTCCTGGGCCCGGAACCGGTTGCGCATCAGGTAGCACCCCTCGACCACGAACTCCTCGCGGTCGGCTCGCTCGGCGTCCGTCAGCCCGGCGTAGTAGTCGCGCAGGGCCAGGCGGCCGAACGCCACGTGCCGGGCCTCGTCCTGCATCACGTAGGCGAGCACCTGCTTGACCAGGGGGTTGGCGGCCACGTCGCGGTGCACCCCGAAGGCGGCCAGGGCCAGCCCCTCGATCAGCACCTGCATGCCGAGGTAGGGCATATCCCACCGGGAGTCACTGAGCGCGTCGGCCAGCAGCCGGGCCAGGTCGTCGTTGATGGGGTAGTAGAGCCCGATCTTGTCCCGGATGAACCGCTGGTACAGCTCCACGTGCCGGGCCTCGTCCATGGTCTGGGTCGCGGCGTAGAACTTGGAGTCCATGTCCGGGACCGACTCCACGATCCGGGCCGCCACGGTCAGCGCGCCCTGCTCGCCGTGCAGGAACTGGCTGAACAGCCACGAGCCCAGGTGATGGCCCAGTTCGTCGCGCTCGGCCTGGTTCAGCACCTCCCACTGCCGCGACCCGTGGATCGGCACCAGCTCGTCCGGCGTGGCCATGACGTTCGTGGGGTCCACCGGCAGGTCCCAGTCGATCCGCTTGGCCGCGTCCCACTGCTTGTCCTTGCCCCGCTGGTACAGGTCCAGGAGCCGGCTCCGGCCCTCGTCGTACTCCCAGCTGAACCGGGCGGCGCCGGAGGCGGGGACATCCCAGGTGCCGGGCGGGACGGGAGTGGCGTAATGGTCGTAGGTGCCCACGGCAGCCTCCTGGGTGACGGGGAGCGGCTCGCCTCTCCTTATTACTACTCAGTAGGGTCGGCGGGCGCAATCCCCCGGGAGCCTCAGTCGTGCACGGAGGGCTCGTGGTCGGCGTGCCCGGCGGGCTCGATCTGGAACGTGGAGTGGGCCACGTCGAAGTGACCGCGGACGCACTCCTGCAGCTGGTCCAGGAGACCGGGGCCGCACCCGGCGGCCAGGGTGACGGGGTCCACCACGACGTGCGCGGACAGCACCGGCAGCCCGGAGGTGATGGTCCAGGCGTGCAGGTCGTGCACGTCGATGACGCCGTCCAGCCCGGTCATGTGCTGGCGGACCTCGCTCAGGTCGATGCCCCGCGGGCTCGCCTCCAGCAGCACGTCCACCGCGTCCCGGAGCAGCCGCCAGGTCCGGGGCAGGATCAGCACGCCGACCGCCAGCGAGGCGATGGGGTCGGCCAGATCCCACCCGGTCGCGGCGATGATGGCCGCGGTGGCCAGCACCGCCAGCGCGCCGAACGTATCCGAGGCGACCTCCAGGAACGCGCCGCGGGCGTTCAGGCTCTCGGCCTGGGCCTGGCGCAGCAGGATCAGTGACGCGCCGTTGCCAGCCAGCGCGATGCAGCCGAACACCGCCATGACCCCGGTGTTCACCGGGGGCGGCGCGGTCAGCCGCTGCGCCGCCTCCACCACGATGAAGGTGGCCATGCCCAGCAGCAGGAGCGCGTTGGCCGTGGCGGCCAGGATCTCCGCCCGGGCGTAGCCGAAGGTGCGCCGCTCGGTCGCGGGCTTGCTGGCGAAGTGCGCGGCGAGCAGGGACAGGCCCACCCCGGCCGCGTCCGCGGCCATGTGCGCCGCGTCCGCCACCAGCACCAGCGACCCGGACAGGATCCCGCCGGCGATCTCCCCGGCGGCGATGCTGAGCGTGATCGCCAGAACCGCGGCCAGCCTGCCCCGGTGCCGTCCGGTGGCCGTGAGGGCATGGTCGTGCGCGTGTCCGCCTCCGGCCGTCATCGCCGCTGGAAGCCCCCTGTCAGGAGTCCTGCCCTTCGCCGCCCCGCCCCTGGTCGCGCCCGGGCGGTTCCCCACCTGAAGAGTCTTCCCCCAGTGTGCGCCGGGCGGTACCCGCGGACAGCAACTCGTAAGCCGGGTTGATCATGACCGGGCCTTCCTCGCGCAGCCCGACCGGCCCGCGGAAGCGCACCCGGACCCCGCACATGATGCCGGGGATATGCGACCGGCCGTAGAACAGCGCGGTCAGGTCGCCGGTGGAGTCGGCGATGTCGATGGCCAGCACCGAGTTGCGCTCTACGGGGCGGATCTCCACCGTCCGCACCCGGCCCTCGACGGTGGCGCGCCCGGGCCGGAGCAGTGAGCCGATCGGGTTCACCCCGGCGGACGGGACCGGCCGGTCGTAGTTGGGATGCTCCTCGGTCGGCGCTGCCGGGGGCGGCTGGTCCGCGCCGCGCCGCCGCCCGCGCAGCGCCCGGCGCAGCCCGGACGGCGCGGCGACGACGGGGGGCAGTCCGGCGGCGGGGTCGGTGACCCCGGTGGCGCCGTCGCTGCCCGCGCCGTCGCTGCCCGCGCGGGGCGCCGTCCGCGGTGCGCCCGCCCGCCCGGGCGTCAGCTGCGGGGCCCGCCGGGCCGCTGGCGGTGGGGGGTTCCTGCGGGGGCGCCGGGACCGCTCCCGTCGGCCTTGCCCGCCTGCTCCGCGAGGGCCCGGAGGGTCATCTTGGCCTCGGTGGCCTGCTCGGCCTGGGCGACCTGGCGGGCGTGCAGGACTTCCAGCCTGCTCTGCACGTCGAACGGGATGATGGTCGCGGCGGCGTGCGGGATCCGGCTCACCACGGCCGCGATCTTGTCGGCGGTGCGGTCGTGCAGCAGCCGGCCGATCAGCGGCGAGTAGCTCCGCCGCGGCAGCACCATCGTGACCTGCGTGCCCGGCTGCGCCGCCTCCGCGCTGGCCAGTTCGGCCGCGGCCCGGGCGATTCTCCGGTCCGGACAGTCGATGAAGTCCAGCACGACGTCCATGCCGGCCCGGGTCCACTCCTCGCGCAGGGCGTCGGCCACGGCGGTGTCGATGACGAAATGGACCGCGCGCAGGGTTGTGGGGCGCAGGCTGCGGGCGTAGCGCAGCGCGGCGATCGTGGCCAGGTCGAAGCTGTCCACCAAGACGAACACGGTCCGCCGGGTGTAGTTCGGCGCCGCGGGCGGCTTGGGCCGGTCGCTGATCCGCTCCAGGACCTGGGCTTCCATCCCGTACTCCCGGTTGAGCCGGATGAGGGCCGGCACGCCGATCGCGAACAGGATCACCACCAGCCAGGCGCCCTCGGTGAACTTCACCAGCACGAAGATCGCCACCACGATCAGCGACGTGACGCCCGCCGAGAAGTTGATCACCAGCTTGCGCCGCCAGTGCTGCTCCCTGTGCGTGTGGTGGTACTTGGCCATGCCGAACCCGGCCAGGGTGAAGGCGGTGAACACGCCGATCGCGTAGAACGGCACCAGCTTGTTGACGTTCGCGCCGACGGCGGCCAGCAGACAGCAGGACAGCACCGCGAGCACGATGATCCCGTTGGAGAACACCAGGCGATGACCGCGCTTGGTCAGCCAGCGGGGCAGGAACGCGTCCTCGGCCACGAAGTTGGCCAGGAACGGGAAGCCGTTGAAGCTGGTATTGCCCCCGGTGTACAAGATCAGCGCGGTGGCCGCCTGGACCGCCACGAACAGCACCTCGCCCACCCCGTGCGTCGCCGAAGACCGCGTGGGCCTCCTGGGCCAGCACCGTCGGCACGCCGCCGGTGTACGGCGCCGCGTGGGTCGCGTGGGCCAGCCAGGAGATCCCGGCCACCAGGGAGCCGAGGATGAGGCCCTCGGTGACCAGCACCTTCCGGGCGTTGAGGCCCTCAGGGGGCTTGAACGCGCTGACCGCGTTGGACACCGCCTCGATGCCGGTCAGTGACGATCCGCCGTTGGCGAAGGCCCGCAGCAGCACGAAGACCATCCCGAACGCGATCAGGCCGCTGTAGGAATGGTGGCCCGTGTACTGCCCGGCCACCGGGTAGGGCAGGCGCGGGAGGTCGCCGAAGATCTCCCGGACCAGCCCGGTGACGATCAGCAGGATGACGATGCCGGAGAACAGGTAGGTGGGCAGCGCGAACGCCCGGCTGGCCTCGCGGATGCCGCGCAGGTTGCCGTAGCACATCAGGAGCACGATCGCGATCGAGATGACGGTGATCAGGTCAGGGTGGTTGAGGACGGGGACGGCGGAGGCCACCGCCGCGGTACCGGCGGCGACCTGGACCGCTACCGTGACCACGTAGTCGATGAGCAGCGCGACGGCGGCGATCTGGGCCACCTTGGGCCCGAAGTTGTCCCGGGCGACCACGTACGATCCGCCGGCCCGGGTGTAGACCGTGACGACTTCCCGGTAGGACAGCACCACCAGGGCCATCACGAACAAGACGACCCCGGTCAGCGGCAGGATCAGGGTGAACGCGGTGATCGCCAGGCCGCCCTTGAGCAGCTCGATCAGGATCTCCTCGGTGCCGTACGCCGAGGAGGAGATCCCGTCCGGGGCCAGGACGCCGAGCGCGGCCACGTTGGACAGCCGCTGCTCGCTGAGTTCCTCGTTGACCATGGGCGGGCCGAGCAGCCGCCGTTTCAGCGTGTACCCGACGCCCTCCGGCAGGTTGTCACTCCTGCCGAGGAAGCCCACTGCCTTGCGCATTGCCAACTGAGGTGCCCTTCGTTTGCCTGACCAGGCCTTCATACCATCGGCGAGAACCAGCCCCGACCAACGGGGCATACGCCGCGCATACGGCTGATACCCGCCGCGGATCGGGCCTAGCCAGGCCTTAACGCACCCTTAGCGGCCCAAGATTTTGCGCGCCGTTTAACCGACGCCGAAGAAGCTGAGCACGGTCGAGCCCAGCAGCAGCAGGCTCATGGCCGAGATGGCGACCACGCAGACGGTGGCCGCGGTGCGGAACACGGGCCCGTTGGCGGCCTTGCCGAGCACGCTGCGCCGGTTGGTCAGGATGAGGATGTAAGCCAGGATGACCGGCGTGACGATGCCCTGGAGCACCTGGGTGCCGATCAGCAGGGTGATCAGGTTGATCGGGGTGAGGGCCAGCGCCGCGCCGATGATCACCTGCACCGTGAACAGGCCCAGGAACAGCCGGGCCTCGGTGAAACGGCGGGAGATGGAGCGCTCCACCCCGACCGCCTCGCTGATCGCGTAGGCGCTGGACAGCGGGACCACCGCGCCGGCCAGCGCGGACGCGCCGATCAGGCCGAACGCGAACAGCAGTTCGGCCGCCGGGCCGGCTACCGGGCGCAGCGCCTCGGCGGCCTCCTTGGCCGAGGTCAGCGGGCCGCGGCCGCCGATGGCCGCCGCGGTCGCGATGATGATGGTGATCGAGATGACGCAGGCGAACAGGGCGCCGATGATCGCGTCGAGCCGGGCCCGCGGGTAGTCGGCCACGTCAGAGCCCTTGTCCACCACGCCCGCCGCGGCGTACAGCTGCATGTACGGGCTGACCGTGGTGCCGATCAGGGCCACGCCCAGCAGCAGGAAGCTCCTCGTGTACAGGAAGTGCGGGACGACCAGGTTGGTGCCGACCTGGACCCAGTCGGGGTGGCCCAGGATCGCGGCGATCGGGTAGGCGAGGAACGCGAGCGACAGGATGAGGAAGATCCGCTCCGCGTACCGGTAGGAGCCGAACACCACGAGGGCCCAGATCGCGACCGCGGCGATGGGAATGATCACGTACCGGCTCACGCCGAGCAACTGGAACGCCGCGCCGATCCCGGCGAACTCCGACACGACCAGCCCGGTGTTGGCCAGCAGCACGCAGAACAGCGCCACCCCGGTCAGCCGCAGGCTGAACTCCTCCCGGATCAGCGCGGCCAGGCCCTTGCCGGTGTGCGTGCCCAGCCGGACGGCCATCTCCTGCACCAGCACCAGCGCGAACGTCACCAGGACCATGAAGAACAAGGTCCGGTAGACGAACTGGGACCCGGCGGAGGCGTAGGTGGCGATCCCGGCCGCGTCGTTGCCGGCGTTGGCCGCCACCACGCCCGGGCCGGCCACGGCCAGGATGAGCCAGATCCGGCCCCGCCGGGACCGGATCAGCCGTACCCCGCCCGCCCGGACCCGGGTCAGCGAGGTCATCCCGCCGCGCGCCCGGGGCGGGGGCGAGTCCAGTTCCGCGGCGGGATCCTCCTCGCGGGTGCTCACCGTGTCTCCCCGGACGTTCGCGCCGTCCGGAAGGACACGCACCGGCCGCTCGCACCGGCCTGGCGGCCCATGCTCGTGAGCCGGTACCGGACGGCGCTCACTGGAGCAGCCTCGGGAAGTGCAGCCGTCCGTGCCCGGGCACCAGGGCGTCGAGGACGTCGTCGGACAGGATGCGCCCCAGCGGCTGGCCGTCGTCGTCCACCACCAGCAGCGACGAGCGGCGTGACTCGACCAGTTCCGTGGCTACCGTGTCCAGGTCGTCCTTGGGCCGCAGGGTTATCAGCGCGTTGTCGGGGTCGATCAGGTCGCCGAGGCGCCGGGCGCCGTCGCTGACCAGCAGGTCAAACGCGGATATATCGCCCAGCAGCCGTCCTTGTTCGTCCAGCACGGCCACCGAGTCAATCTCGGTCCGGTGCAGCGCCTGCTCGGCCAGCCGCTGACTGACCTGGGTCACCGTCTCGTCCGGCGAGGCGCAGGCCAGCACCGTGGTCATGATCCCGGCCGCCTCGTCTCCCGGGTAGCCGAGCAGCCGGACGAGTTCGCGCTGGACCTGCTGCGGCATCCGGGCGAGCAGGACGCTCTGCTCCTCCTCGGTCAGGTCACGCAGCGCGTCCACGGCCTCATCCGGTTCCATCCGGGCGATGAGCTCGGCAGCCTGGTCCGGTTCGACCTCGCGCAGCAGCGCGGTCAGCTCCTGTGGTTCCATCTCCTCCAGCGCGTCCGCGGCCAGATCGTGGCCCAGGCTCTCGATGAGTTCCTGCCGGCCTGGCCGGCCCAGCCCCTCCAGCACGTCCGCGAGTTCGGCGGGGCGCAGCTTGCGCAGCGCACTGTGCGGCGCCCGCAGTTTCACCGCCGACGGTGACTCTGCCGAGTCGGCGCCGAACGACTCGATCGCGGCCCAGTCGATCACCCGGTCCGGGGTCGGGTGCCAGCGGAACCGTTTCGGGCCCAGCCTGCGCAGCAGCGTCTGCAGGCTGACGTCCACGCCGACCAGGTGGATGGCGTCGCCCACCTGGGCCAGGTACAGATCCGCGGCCCGGATCACCTGGATCTCGTCGGTGTCCACGAGCTGATGGTCCAGGATGTCCCGGGCCAGCAGGACTTCCCCGTCACGCCGCTGGAACTCGCGCAGGTCCAGGCGGGCGGTGCGCAAGGTGACGGAACGGCGGTGCAGCCGGTCGATGGCTGACGCGTCCAGGAAGGCGCGCCGCCGGCCGACCCGCATGACGACGCCGGTGACGAGCGGGTAGGTCTCCCCGCCGTACACCTTGGCCAGCAGGTCCGCCACCCGGCCCACTTCGTCGCCGGCCTGGTTGAGCACGGGGCGGCCGATGAGCCCGGCCAGGGACACGATGTCCTGCCTGAGCTGGCGGGAGGTGATGGCGCGCTCGGACGGCTGCATCAGGCGGCGGGCCAGCGTCGTGTGGTCGCGCCGCCGGGCGGGGTTGCGGTGGTTGAGGAAGAACCGATCGGACACAGCAGCCTCCTGGGCCCGTCGGCTGGGCCCGTCGGCTAGGGGGTTCGCCCCAGCCGCGGACAGGCCGCGAGCGGTAGGTGGGATCGGGAGCGGTGCCGCCCGGCGACCCGGCCCCTGATGCTGGCCGCGATCGCCGGGGGTGTACTGGAGGGATCGCCGAGCACGGCCGTCACCTCCCCGCTTCCGATGCGATCAGTCTGGCTGTACGCCACCTCGGCGACCATACCCCGGACAGCATCGAAAATCGGAATTCTGGGCCGGCGTCACTATCGCCGGGCCAGCCTCGACATGGTCGCCTTTACCTCCGGGTTGCCATTTGTTCATCACCTTGATCCTTCCCCGGGGGCCGGGTCGGGAAGACTGGGCACTACCGTGCGTGGGCAGGCGGCAGCGGGTTTCCCGGGCTGGTCCCCGGCTCGGCCGGATCATGCTCAGAGGGGAGATGCTCCGCGTGGCGACCGCACCCGGCACCCCGGCCACGACTCGCCAGGGCCGCACCATCTACCTGTCAGATCTGCTCGGGCGGCCCATCACCGACAGCCGCGGGGAGTCACTCGGCCGGGTCGACGACGTTGTCGTGAGCTTGCCCGGCAGCCCGCGACCGGTCGTGAAGGGGCTGGTAGCCAAGGTCGGTGGCCGGGAGGTGTTCGTTCCCACCGAGCAGACCGGCCTTTTCGACGGCGCGGAACTGAAGCTGGCCAGCCCCAGACTCGACCTGCGCCGCTTCGAGCGGCGCGACGGCGAGGTCCTGCTGCGCCGGGACGTGCTGGGCCACCGGCTCATCGACGTGCCGAGCGCCCACCTGATCCGGGCGGCCGACCTCGAGCTACGGCAGCAGTGGTCCCAGGACGGGCGCGAAGAATGGGTGCTGGCCGGGGTGGATACCCGCCGCCGGCCCGGCTGGCTGCGGCGCCTGACCGGGCGGGGTGGCGGTGACCAGGACGCGCGGCAGTTCCGTGACTGGTCCAGGTTCGAGCCGCTGATCGGGCACGCCGGCAGCGCGAGCCTGCGCGGGCCGCTGGCCCGGATCCGGCGGCTCAAGCCGGCGCAGATCGCCGACCTGCTCGAGGACGCGTCCAAGGCCGAGGAGAGCGAGATCCTCGGCCGCGTCCACGCTGATCCCGAACTCGAAGCGGACGTCTTCGAGGAACTGGACGAGGATCGGGCCACCCGGCTGCTCGCCGAGCGCAGCGACGCGGAGATCGCCGGGGTGCTAGCCAGGATGCGGGCCGATGACGCCGCTGACACCATCGCCGAACTGCCGCAGCAGCGGCGCCAGGCCGTACTCGACCTGCTCCCGCCCGGCCAGCGGACCAAGGTCCTGACGCTGATGGGGTTCAACCCCACCAGCGCAGGCGGGCTGATGGGGGTCGACTTCCTGGCTCTGCCCGAAGGCCTCCGGGTCGCCGACGCGATCGCGGCCCTCGCCGGCGCCGTGAGCCTCCAGCCCGAGGCCCTGACCAGCGTGCACGCGCTCGACGCGGAGGGACGCCTGCGCGGCGTGGCCACCGTGGTGCGGCTCATCCAGGCGAACGCGGAGGCCCAGCTGGCTGACGTGAGTGACCAGGACCCGGTGCGGGTCGGTGCCGACACCGACGTGGTCGATGTCGCGGTGCTGATGAGCGACTACAACCTGATCACGATCCCGGTGGTGGACGAAGACCGCCGGATGATCGGCCTGATCACCGTGGACGACGTCCTGGAGGTAACGCTGCCGGAGGACTGGCGGCGCAGGGAAACCGCCCAGCCGCCGGACGCGCAGCGCGGCAGCGCGCCGTGAGTGAGGCTCAGGTACCTGAGCCGGCGACTGGAGGGAGTAGACAGGAGCGGGACCAGCGAGAGCAAGGTCCCCCTGGGGCGGACGGCCCGGCGCCACCCGCGTCTGGACCGCCGAGCCCGGGACCCGGGAAGGACGCAGGCCCCGCCCCCCAGAGCCCGGCCGCCCCCCAGAGCCCGGCCCCCAGGCAGCACTTGCAGCGGCCAGCCCGGGCCGGTCCGCCGCCGGCCCCACTGGGCGACCGGGCCCCGGCGGCAGCGCCCAGCGCGGTGCTGGACGAGGCCCATCTCGGTGACATCGAGGGCGCGCTGGGCCGGATCCGGGTAGGCGAGGACGACCGGCACCCGGGACTGCGCCGCAGGCTGGTTACCTTCCTGGCCATCCTGGGCCCCGGCCTGATCGTCATGGTCGGCGACAACGACGCGGGCGGCGTGTCCACCTACGCCCAGGCCGGGCAGGACTTCGGCTACAGCCTGCTCTGGGTGCTGCTGCTGCTCATCCCGGTGCTCATCGTCAACCAGGAGATGGTGGTCCGGCTCGGTGCGGTCACCGGGGTCGGCCACGCCCGGCTGATCAACGAGCGGTTCGGCCGGTTCTGGGGCTGGTTCAGCGTCGGCGACCTGTTCGTGCTCAACTTCCTGACCATCGTCACCGAGTTCATCGGCGTCTCGCTCGCGTTGCGCTACTTCGGGATCACGCCCTACGTGTCCGTGCCGCTCACGGCGGTCCTGCTCATCGGGATCACCGCCAGCGGCAGCTTCGCCCGCTGGGAACGGGCCATCTTCCTGTTCATCGCGACCAGCCTGGTGCTGTACCCGCTGGCGCTCGCGTCCCACCCGTACTGGGGCCAGGTCGCCTACCACCTGGTGGTGCCGGGCATTCAGGGTGGCGCCAGCTCGGCCGCGGTCCTGCTCATCATCGCCATCGTCGGCACCACGGTGGCGCCTTGGCAGCTGTTCTTCCAGCAGTCCAACGTGGTGGACAAGCGGATCACGCCCCGGTTCATCGGCTACGAGCGCGCCGACACCTCCCTCGGCGCCTTGGTCGTGGTGGTCGGGGCCATCGCGATCATGGTGGTAGCGGTCTTCGCGGTCCGCGGCACGGACCTGGCAGGCAAGTTCACCAACGCCCTCGGGGTGGCCCGTGCGCTGGAGCACCATGCCTACTGGATGGGTGCGCTGTTCGCCATCGTGCTGCTTGACGCCAGCATCATCGGGGCCTCGGCGGTGACCCTGTCCACCAGCTACGCCTTCGGCGACGTGTTCGGCATCAAGCATTCCCTGCACCGAAGCTTCCGCGACGCCCGGCAGTTCTACGCCGCCTACACCGCCCTGGTCGTGGTGGCCGCGGCCATCGTGCTCATCCCCCGCGCGCCGCTCGGGCTGATCACCACCAGCGTGCAGGCCCTGGCCGGGGTGCTGCTGCCCAGCGCCAGCGTGTTCCTGCTGCTGCTGTGCAACGACCCGGAAGTCCTCGGCCCCTGGGTCAACAAGCGCTGGCTCAACGTCGTGGCCAGCGTCATCATCGGCGTGCTGCTCACCCTGTCCGGCACGCTCGTGGTCAGCACCGTGTTCCCCCAGCTGAACGTGGCCGACGTCGCGGTGGTGGTAGCGCTCGCGCTGATCGTGGCCGGGGGAGGGACTGGCCTGGTGCTGCAGCTGACCCAGCGGCGCGGCCAGCGGGTCCCGCCGGTCCGGCCACGGCTGAGCGAGCAGGAGCGGAGGAACTGGCGGATGCCGCCGCTGGTCCTGCTCAAGCCAGTGCAATGGTCGCCCGCGACCAAGCTGAGCATGCTGCTGCTCCGCGGCTATCTGGTGGTCTCGGTCGCCCTGCTCGTCGTGAAGGCCGTTCAGCTCGGCGGCGGGTGAAACCCGGCCTGGGTGGTTCTCGCCGGTCAGCGACCGCGGGAGCGCTCCGCCTGCTCCAGCCGCAGGGCCAGGGTCGGGCAGGACGCGACCGCGCGCCGGGCGTGTTCCTCCAGGTCCGGCGGGACCGGCCCGGCCACGATGACCGGATATCCCCAGGGATCCAGCGTGACCATCTCCGGGAACAGGTCGGCGCACACCCCGTGCGCGTCACAGGCGATCGGGTTCAGCTTGAGTACCCGGCTCATCCCGGGCGGCCGGGGGTCCGGGGGACGGGCAGCAGCGGCGGCCGGCTGGCGGCCGGGCATGGCCCCTGGCTGAGGTGGCGCTGCAGGTCGTCGGCGAACACCCGCAGCGCGCTGGCGACCAGGGCGACCGCGCCGTCGGGGAAGTGGCAGGCTCCGCGCTTGTCCACTAGCGGCAGCAGGTGCCGGAGCCACTCCGCGGCCCGCTCGTCCCGGCCCTGCCAGGCGAGGTGGGCCAGGGCGTCGGCGATGGCCGGCAGCCCGAACGTGCACGGCCCGCACTGCCGGGCGCTCTGCCCGGCCAGATAACGCAGCACCCGGGCGGTCTCGGCCAGGCCGCAGCAGGCCGCGGGCAGCGCGACCAGCACGCCGGCGCCGAAGGAGGCGCCGGCCGACCGGAGTCCCGGTGCGCTGACTGGTACCGCCGCCGCCGCGGGCAGCGGCAGCCAGCCGCCGAAATAGCCGCCCGCCAGGAGGGCCTGCAGCGGCTCCGCCGGACCGCCGGCCAGCTCGATCAGCTCGCTGGCCGGCCGGCCCAGGGCGATCTCGTACACGCCGGGGCGGCCCACCGCCCCGCTGATCGTGACCAGCGCCGAACCAGGCGCCTCCCGGGTCCCGACGGCGCCGAACCACTCCGGACCGTACCGGGCGATCAGCGCCATGTGGGCCAGCGTCTCGACGTTGTTCACCAGCGTGGCCTGGCCGCCGACCCCGCGCTCGTAGGGCCGCGGTGGCACGTACACCGGCACCGGCGGGACCCCCGTTGAGGAAGTTCACCAGCGCGGATTCCTCGCTGGCCACGAAGCCAGCCGGGACCGCCACCACCCGGACCGGCGCCTCGGCCAGGCCGGCATGCCGGCGTTCGGTGACCGCGGCCAGCAGTCCGTCGACCCGCCCGGGGACGGCGCCGTCGACGCACAGATAGGCGGTGGCCGCGCCCACCGCACCGGCGGCCAGCGCGATCCCGTCCAGCACCAGATGCGGGGACTGGCGCAGCAGGAGGGAGTCTTTCCCGCTGGCCGGCTCGGATTCGGCCCCGTTGGCGATCAGCGCCGCGCCGCGCCTCCTCCCGCGCCGGCCCGCCCCCGCGACGGCCCGCATCTTGCGGGCGGCGGGGAAGGCCGCGCCACCCCGCCCGGTCAGGCCCGCCCGCTCCAGCTGGGTGATCAGCCCGGCCTGGCCGTGCGCCCCCGCAGGCCCCGCCGGGGCCTGCGGGTCGAGCGGGCTGGCCGGCGGAGCGGGCCGTAGCGGCTGAGGTGGGCCTGCAGTCCGAGCGGCGCGCCCGCGGCGATCAGCCGGGGCAGCCGGGCCGCGGGCAGACGTGGGGCGGTGGCGCCGGCGCCGCGTACCGCGGTCACGAGCTGGTCCAGGACAAGCCCGCGGCCCGGGCCGCGGCCGCCCGCCCCCCCGCCCCGCCCAGCCGGTCCCGGGCGAGGACCCCGTCCCAGGCTTGGACCAGGTCACGGGCCTGGTGGCCGGTCTGCTCGTGGGTCAGGGCCGGCAGCCCGGCGTGCAGCGACCAGCCGGGCCGCAGCGGTCCCGACACCAGCCAGGCGCCGCCCCCGATCAGCACGGCCACCAGCGCGATGGCGCCGGCCACGCGCACCCCCGGATGCGCGGGCCAGCCGTTGGCGAGCCGCCACCCGGTCAGGCCCGCGATCGCCGCCACGCACAGGAGCGTGACCACCAGCACCCACCGGGTGCGGGTGTCGCTGCCGGTGCCGAGGCCGTGCAGCACGGCGAGCGGCCAGCACAGGTAGGCGGTCCAGTGCACCAGCCGCCAGGTGCGAAGACCGAGCCGGGCTCGCAGCAGGCTGGTCACGGTCAGCGCGATCAGCAGGTCCAGGGCGATAGCACCGAACCCGAGCCACAGCGGCCGGTAGGGGGAGATGAACGGGACGAAGGCGTCCTGCAGGTCGATCGGGACGAAGTTGTCGAGGATCGTCGTCAGCACGTGCGCCGCGGTGAACGCCAAGGCCAGCAGAGACATGTTCCGGTGCAGGCCGATCGTGATGAACCGGGGCCAGTGACGGTCCTCGAAGCGCACCGCGGTGAGCAGGCCCAGCGCCATCCCGGCGGTCAGCAGCACGAGCGCGACCACGCCGGTGGCCCGGGTGAT
Source organism: uncultured Actinomycetes bacterium (assembly GCA_963844695.1). GTDB lineage: Bacteria > Actinomycetota > Actinomycetes > Streptosporangiales > Streptosporangiaceae > RYN-230. The sequence goes on along the minus strand of CAWJPL010000035.1, from coordinate 339,684 downwards.
GTACCAGAGCGGAGTGGACGAGGTCACGACCAGCGCCACCTGCCCACCCAGGTGCGGCGTGGCGCCCAGCGAGCCCGGGACTGGCCCGGTGAAGCCCGCTGCGATCATGATCCGCCTGACACTCCCTGGGCCGGCCCCTGGGCCGGGGCCACGTTCTGCGCCGGGGCCTGCAGCGAGCCACCGCCGGGCTGCTGGGTACCGCCTTGCTGCCCGGTGCCCTGCTGGCCGCCGCTCCCGCCCGCACTGCCGCCGGACGCAGAGTTGCCGGTGGCCGAGCCGCTCGCCGCGGCGGAGCCGGACAGGTGGCCGAACGCGACCGCGATCGCCGCCGAGCAGGCCAGACCCGCCGCGCCGATCCGGAAGGTCAGGCGGCGCACCCGGCGCAGCCCGTCTTCGCGGGCGGCGACCGCGAAGCGCACGTCCTCCCGCGGCATGGGCACTCCTCCTGGGAGCGGGCCTAAGTCAGTCTGAGGCAGTTTACGTCCGGACCCCAGTCCGGCGGCCCCAGTCTGACGCCGTAGCTCAGCCTCAGTGCAGCGCGCGAACCTGAGGGTTCGCTGAAGATCTCCGCTCAGGACTCTCACCGATCCGGCCGCGCTGGCCCGCGAACTACCGGCTCCGGGCACCACCGCGCCCCGGCGGCGCCGTGACGGGCCCTGGGGAATGTCGGGCCGGCCGCGTATTCTCGCTGCATGCGCGGTTATACCCAGGACAAGGACGCCTACCTCAAACGCTTGCGGCGGATCGAGGGCCAAGTGCGCGGCCTGCAGCGCATGGTGGAAGAGGACGTCTACTGCATCGATGTGCTCACCCAGGTCTCGGCGGTGACCCGGGCCCTGCAGGCGGTCGCGCTGGGACTGCTGGAGGAGCACCTGGGCCACTGCGTGACCGAAGCGGTCCGGGCGGGCGGTGACGAGGGCCGCGAATCAGTCCGCGAGGCCGCCGAGGCGATCTCCCGGCTGGTCAAGTCTTAGTTTCCGGCGGCCCATTCGTGCTCGGGGTCGGCGAGCCGGGCGAAGGCCCGCAAGTTGGCCAGGCTCTCGCCCCGCTTGACCCGCCACGCCCACTCCTTGCGGATCGAGGAGGCGAAGCCGATGGCCAGCGCCGGGTCGAAGTTCTCGTCTGAGTAGGTCAGCACGCAGCCCAGGATGCGGTCCACCTCGGCGGTGCTCACCGAGGCGAGCGGGAGCCGGCCCACCAGGTAGACGTCACCCGCCGGGTCCAGGGCGAAATGCACCCCGAACATCCGGCCGCTGCGCTCCAGCAGGAAGCGGTAGAAGCGGGCGTGATCCTCGTCCGGCTGGCGGCAGAAGAACGCCTCCACGTGCAGGCTGTGCCGTCCGGCGATCAGCCACGTCATCGTGGCGAGCTTGTGCTGGCCTTCCAGCTTGACCAGGTAACTGCCCGGCTGAGGACTCTCCCAGCCCAGGCCCAGCTCCAGCAGCGCGGCCTCGATGGCCGACGCGGCGGCTTCCTGGTCCGACGGCGGGTGGGAGGCGGGCTCAGTCATGGTTCCTCATAGTGCCAGGCCGCACCGCGACCCCCGCACCACCCCGCCCGCGGGCGGCTGCTCCCTGGCTGCTGCCTCAAGCTCCCTAACGCCTTTTCGTGGCCGGTCACGAAGGCAGGGCACGGGTGAAGCTGGCCGGCGCCGGGACGTTGCTCATCGCGCCCGCGTACACGCTCATCAGCCGGTCGACGGTGCGGGACCAGCCGAACCGGGAGGCGTGGGCCACGCCACCACGGGACAGCCGCTCCAGCCGGGCCGGGGAGGAGATGAGCTCGCGGAGCGCCCGCGCGTAGCTGGCCGGATCATGATCGTTGACCAGGAGGCCTGACACGCCGTGCTTGACCGCGGTCCGCAGTCCGCCGACCGCGGCCGCGATGACCGGCGTGCCGCAGGCCTGGGCCTCCACGGCCACCAGGCCGAACGACTCTGAGTAGGAGGGCACCATGACCACGGTCGCCGCCCGGTACCAGTCGGCCAGCTCACGCTGCGGGCACGGTGGCTCCAGCCGGACCAGGCCGGCCAGGCCAAGCTCGTGAGCCAGCTCGATCAGGCCGTCCGGGTCAGCCCGCCCGGTCCCGCTCGGGCCGCCGACGAAGGCCAGGGTCAGCGTCCTGGCCAGCGAGGGGTCGTCCTGGATCAGCTGCGCGGCGGCGCGCAGTACCAGGTCCGGCGCTTTCAGTGGCTGTACCCGGCCGGCGAACACCACCACGGTTCCCTCGGCGGGCAGGCCGAGCCTGCGCCGCGCCTCGGCGGCCGGGCCGGGCCGGAACACCGCCAGGTCCACGCCCGGGTTCACGGTCCAGACCTTGGCCGGATCCGCCCCGTACAACCCCACCAGCTGGCGCGCTTCCTCCTCGGTGTTGGCGACCAGCCGGTCGGCGGTGGACACGACCTCCGTCTCGCCCCGCAGCCGCATTTCCGGCTCGGCTGCGTCGCCCCGGGCCAGGGCGGCGTTCTTCACCCGGCCGAGTGTGTGCATGGACTGCACCAGGGGGACGCCCCAGCGCTGCCGGGCCACCAGCCCAACCTGGCCCGAGAGCCAGTAATGCGCGTGCACCAGGTCGTAGCGGCCCGGGTCATGGGCGGCCTCGGTGCGCAGCACCTCAAAGGTGAACTGGCACAGCTGAGCGGGCAGGTCGGCCTTGTCCAGCTCCTCGAACGGGCCGGCCGGCACGTGCCGGACCAGCACGCCGGGCACGAGTTCAGCCACGGGCGGCGCGTCTGGCGAGACGGCCCGGGTGAAGATCTCGACCTCCACCCCACGGCCAGCCAGCCGCTTCGCGACCTCCACCACGTAGACGTTCAGGCCCCCGGCGTCACCGGTGCCTGGCTGTTCGAGCGGCGAGGTATGGGCACTGATGGTCGCGATCCGCCGGGGGAAGCGTCGCGGCACGGGCATGCACCTCCGGACTGATCAACCACCCGATAGCGCGGGGTGTTCCCGCCCCGGCGTACGGGTCTGGCCTGGTCGGGTACGCAGGTCAGACCCGGGCCCCGCGCCCGGGCCAGAGGCCGGCCGTCAGGGCCCCCCGGGCCCGGCGCGCCGCATGACTCCGCCCGTTAAGCTCAGCGGTATGGCGACGCTGGTGCTGCTGCGGCACGGAGAGAGCGAATGGAACGCGGAAGGATTGTTCACCGGGTGGGTGGACGTAGGGCTGTCTGAACGAGGTGGCTTCGAGGCCTCGAGCGGCGGCACCCTGCTGCGTGAGTCGGGCGTGCTGCCTGACCTCGTGCACACGTCGGTCCTGACCCGGGCCATCCAGACCGCCAACCTCGCGCTCGACGCGGCGGGCCTGCTCTGGCTGCCGGTGCGCAGGTCCTGGCGGCTGAACGAGCGGCACTACGGGGCGCTGCAGGGCAAGAACAAGGCGCAGACGCGGGAGGAGTTCGGCGACGAGCAGTTCATGCTCTGGCGCCGCTCCTATGACGTGCCGCCGCCACCGCTGGCCGACGATGACCCGTACTCACAGGCGGGCGATCCGCGCTACGCCCTCCTCCCGCCGGAACTGATGCCCCGCACCGAGTGCCTCAAGGACGTGCTGACCCGGCTGATGCCGTACTGGCATGACGTCATCGTCCCCGACCTCGCGGCGGATGCGACGGTGCTGGTGGTGGCGCACGGGAACTCGCTGCGCGCCCTGGTGAAGCACCTGGACGGCATCTCCGACGACGAGATCGCCGGGCTGAACATCCCGACCGGGATCCCGCTCGTCTACGAGATCGGCGCCGACTTCCGGCCTAAGGAACCAGGTGGCCGTTACCTCGACCCGCAGGCCGCGGCCGCGGCGGCCGAGGCGGTCGCGAACCAGGGACGCTGACCGCTCCGGCGGCTGGCCGTTTCCGGGGCTGGCCGTTCCGGGTGAACCGCGCCGGCATGTCCGGCCCGGCGCTTTGCTCTTCGACAAATCGGGCATGACGCCGGACTGGCTGCTGTGTGAATAGATGGGGAACAGGACAGCCGGGCGGCGCCGGCCCGAGAAGATTTGCGCTGCTCCCGCATACCATCGAGGGGTGTGCGGGCAGGTGACGGTGACCATGGCTGGGCTAGTCATTGAAGCGCGGGCCGCTGAAGCACCTGTCACTGAAGCACGGGTCACGCAAGCACGCGTCACGCAAGCACGGGCCGCTCGAGCATGGGCCACTGAACTGGACGACCCTGGGACAGGAGCCTCCCCATCGTGAAGATCCGGAAGGCGGCCAAGGCGGATCCCCTCACCGACGCGCCTGCCCAGCGACGTCAGCCTCCCCGGCTCCCGGCCGGTATCGCGGCTGTGCTCTCCGTGCTCTCCTCGTCCGCGGTGGTCATCGACAGCGACGACCGGGTGCTCCGGGCAAGCGCGGCGGCCCGGTCGTTCGGACTGGTCAAGGGCGACCGCCTGATGGTGGGAGAGCTACTGGCCCTGGCCCGCCAGGTACGCCGGGACGGCGAGATCCGGGAAGGTGAGATCGAGGTCTCAGGTACCAAGTTCGGGGGCCGGACCACGAGCTTCGCCGTGCGGGTGGCCCCGCTGGGTTCCGGGGTGGGTGGTGGGGGCCTGGTGCTGCTGCTCGCCGAGGACCAGACCGAGAGCCGCAGGGTGGAGGAAGTCCGGCGGGACTTCGTGGCCAATGTCAGCCACGAGCTCAAGACCCCGGTCGGGGCGCTGGCGCTGCTGGCCGAGACGGTCGAGGACGCTGCCGACGACCCCGAGGCGGTCCGCCGCTTCGCCGGACGGATGCGCCAGGAGGCGTCCCGGCTCACCAAGCTGGCCCAGGACCTGATCACCCTGTCCCGGATCCAGGCGGCCGAGCCCATCCCCGATCCCATTCCGGTGGACCTGTCCCTGGTCGTCGCCGAGGCGCTGGACCGGTGCCGGATGAAGGCCAACGCCCACGGCATCGAGCTCGCCGCGGACGGCGAGCCGGGCCTGGTCGTACTGGGGGACGAGGACCTGCTCGTCAACGCGCTGCGCAACCTGCTCGAGAACGCGGTCGCCTACAGCCCGGAGAAGACCCGGGTCGTGGTGGCCACCCACCGGATCGCCGGGGACGTGGTCGAGATCAGCGTCACGGACCAGGGGATCGGCATCCCCCAGCGTGACCTGGAGCGGATCTTCGAACGTTTCTACCGGGTTGACCCCGCCCGCTCCCGCGCGACCGGCGGGACCGGGCTGGGCCTGGCTATCGTCAAACATGTGACCGCCGCGCACGGCGGCAAGGTCACCGTGGCCAGCAAGGTAGGCGAGGGGTTGACGTTCACCCTGCGGCTGCCGATTGCCAACCGTCCACGCGCTGCGGCCGGGAGTGCCCTGCCACCAGCAGCATCATCTGCAGGGAGGCCGTGAAGTGACGCGGGTGCTCGTCGTGGAAGACGAAGAATCGTTCAGTGACGCGCTGTCCTACATGCTGCGCAAGGAGGGCTTCGAGGTAGCGGTCTGCCCGACCGGCCCGGACGCGCTCGAGACCTTCGACCGCGACGGCGCGGATCTGGTGCTGCTCGACCTCATGCTGCCCGGGCTGCCCGGCAGCGAGGTGTGCCGCACCCTCCGCGAACGGTCCACGGTGCCAGTGATCATGCTGACCGCCAAGGACAGCGAGATCGACAAGGTGGTCGGCCTCGAGCTGGGTGCCGATGACTACGTCACCAAGCCGTTCTCGTCCCGGGAGCTGGTGGCCCGGATGCGCGCCGTGCTCCGGCGGCGCGGCGAGCCTGAAGACGCCGCGATCTCCACGCTGGAATCGGGACCGGTCCGGATGGATGTGGACCGGCACGTGGTGACGGTGCGCGGCGACCAGGTCCAGCTCCCGCTCAAGGAGTTCGAGCTGCTCGAGGTACTGCTGCGGAACACCGGGCGGGTGCTCACCCGGATGCAGCTGATCGACCGGGTCTGGGGCGCCGACTATGTCGGCGACACCAAGACCCTCGACGTGCACATCAAGCGGCTGCGGGCCAAGGTCGAAGACGACCCGGGGAACCCGCGGCACATCATCACGGTGCGCGGGCTCGGCTACAAGTTCGAGCCGGGCAGCTGAAGCCCGGCCCACTGAAGCCCGGCCTACCGAAGCCAGGCTGCTAAGTCCGGGTCAGCCCGTGGGAGTCGGGGTCGGGGTCGGGACGGCCGTGGCGGTTCCGCCCGCGGTCGGGGTGGGCGTGGCCCCCTGGCCGTGATGACGCTTGCCCTTCGCGGACGCGCTGGGCGTTGGTGCGGGGGCCGGCGAGAACGTGGCGTACGAGTTCGATCGCTGCGAGCACCGGCAGGTCCAGACTCACCGTGCCCGCGTGCTGGAAGGTGAGCAGCACCGGGACGTAGGTGCCGCTGGTCAGGCTCCGGCGCAGGCCGGTGAGCACCAGTTGGGGTGCCGGGCCGGTCAGCAGCGCGCTCTGGTCTCGCTCCAGCAGGACGCCGCCCGTGGGCAGCGTGACCGAGGTGGCGGTGCCTGGCGCGGAGACCCTGATCAGGCGGTCCCGCGGGCCCGTATTGACCAGCCCCACGAACATGCTCGCCGAACTGCCCGCCGGCAGGGTGACGTTAGGCACCCCGCCCAGGATGAACGCGTTGCGTATCGCGATCTCGCCGCGGCCCACGTGGATCGTCGCCGACGCCCCGTTCGTGGGCGGGTGCCAGTGCAGGACTGGTGCGTCGCTGCCGGCCTCGCATCCCGCCAGCACCGGGATCAGCGCTACGGCCGCGACAGCGCAGGCCCGGCGCAAGACCTTCAGGCCGGGCCGGGCTGACCGGGACGCGGCCGCAGGCCGGGCGGCGGGACGGCTCAGGGGGAGCATCACGTGCTCTCCTCGTATTCGTGTGAGGTGCACCTGGGACGCGAGAAAGCGTATCGGCAGCCGCTGCGTCACCGGCCACCGGGCCGGGTGTGTCGCCGGCTGGTCGTTGTGACCCGGTCAGCGTGACCCGGTCAGGCGGCCCGCAGCCCGGCCTGGCCGGCCAGCAGCATGTCCTCGCCCGGATCGCCCAGTCCCTGCGGGCTCTCCCCGTGCAGCGCCTTCAAGCCGTCCGTCAGTTGCACCGCCGGGCCGAGATGGGTGTTGATGCTGCGCACCAGGCCGTCCCGGTACACGAGCACCGCCGTCAGCCCGATGGGGTGGTAGGCGCCGCCCATGGCGTCGTAGGTGTCGGTCACCACACGGTCGGCGCTCAGCCCGCTACGCCTGGCCAGCTTCCGGGCCTGGGGGACGGCCGGGCCGGCCGCGACGAAGTAGAGCGTCACGCCCGCGGCGCTCGCCTGCGCGCTCAGCTGGCGCGCAGCGGCCACGCACTGGCAGCCTGCCGGGACGAGAGCGAGGACCGAGGAGCGGAAGTCGCGCAGCGCGCGGATCTGATCGCCGCCGACGGTGACGGTGGCGGCGGGCAGCAGGCCGCCTACCTGGCCCACCGGAGGCCGGGTTTGCTGCGGAACGCTGGTGGTCTGCAGCGTGCTGGGCACCGGGCGCTTGGCCGTGAACATGGTGAGCAGCGTCCCGGCCAGCAGGGTGAGGGCCAGGCAGCTGGCGAGCAGGGGGAGGACCATGCCGTCTCTGGTGAGCGGCCCGCCCAGCCGCCGGGCCAGCCGGTGCCGGCGGTGCATGCGGAGCTCCCGGCGGTACGCCTGGATGTCCCGCTCAAGCTCCCTGGCGTCGTCCGGGATTTCGATGTCGACCGGGGGCAGGCCATAGTCGTCCCGCTCCGGCTCCCCACCTCTGTTCACGAGCATCCTTCTCCGGCGTGCGCGGCCTCGTCGTTCTCCAGTATGTGCCTGAGAGCGCCTTCCCGACACGCTTGGCCGCCAGCGGATTGAGACAGGTTCGTCCCGGGTGCCTCGCCCGAGGGGGTCCCAGGTGCCTCCCCCGAGGGTGAGTCGGCAGCCTGCCAAGCCCGGCGGGGCCCGGGAAAGCCCGCCTCCGGCCCCGCCCGACGGAACCGCCGAAAGCCAGCGACCGGCAGGCGTTCGCACACCGGGAGAAAGCCCCCAACGGGTCGCTGAGGAGGCCATCGACGTGAAACTAGCCGGAAACGTATGATCCTGTTTAGGTGCCCCGCAAGGCCCAGGCCCTCCCCGACACACCCCAACGGCCGCTTTCTGAGACCCCAAAACGCCCATTGACCTGCACGTTTATCGTTAACGTCAGGTAAGGCGCCCTGTTGGTCGTGCTAACATTGCTTTAGCGGAAGGGGTATGTGCCACATGACTTTCAAGGTCGGCGACACGGTCGTCTACCCCCACCATGGGGCTGCTCGTATCGAAGAGATCGAGACCCGTTCGATCAAGGGTGAGGACAAGACGTACCTCGTTCTCAAGGTTGACAAGGGTGACTTGACCGTACGCGTTCCCGCTGACAATGCGGAGCTGGTAGGCGTACGGGACGTTGTCGGGCAGGAAGGACTGGAAAGGGTGTTCGAGGTGCTTCGCGCCCCGCACACCGAGGAACCGACCAACTGGTCTCGACGTTACAAGGCCAACCTTGAGAAGCTCGCCTCCGGCGACGTGAACAAGGTGGCCGAGGTCGTGCGCGATCTGTGGCGCAGGGACCGGGAGCGTGGCCTGTCTGCGGGCGAGAAGCGCATGCTGGCCAAGGCACGGCAGATCCTGGTCAGCGAGCTCGCGCTGGCTGAGAAGACCAACGAGGACAAGGCTGAGGCGCTGCTCGACGAGATCCTCGCCTCCTGACCTAGCTGCGCGCGCATATGGTGAGCGGGCTGCCCAGGGTTGGAGTGGGCACAGATGTGCACCCCTTCGGGCCCGGGCGCCCGCTCTACCTTGCGGGCCTGTTCTGGCCGGGCGAAGAGGGCCTGGCGGGTCATTCGGATGGTGATGTGGCGGCACATGCCGCCTGCGATGCTCTGCTGTCGGCCGCCGGTCTGGGTGATCTCGGCGCGAACTTCGGAACCGCCGACGCCCAGTGGGCCGGTGCGCCGGGCACGGCATTGCTGCAGGCCACTGCGGCCTTGGTCGCCAGGGCCGGATACGCCATCGGCAACGTGGCCATCCAGGTCGTCGGAGAGCGGCCGCGGCTGTCTCCCCGGCGGCAGGAGGCCGAGAAAGTGCTGTCTGAGGCCCTCGGCGGGGCACCGGTCAGCTTGTCCGGCACTACCACGGACGGACTCGGCCTGACGGGCCGGCGTGAAGGCATCGCGGCCATCGCCACGGCCCTGGTGGTCGAGCGGGGCCCGGGTGAGTAGCGAGCAGGCGACTAGCGAGCAGGGCTAGCGAGCGGGGTAGAGCAGCTCGCGGTAACTGTCGCCGTAGTGCTGCTCCAGTTCTTCGAGCGTCTCCTCCGTGTCGGCCTGGACACTCTTCACTATGCACGCCACCGAGGGCAGCACCCCGGGGTCCCAGGTCTGCGGATCCCAGAGCTGGGCCCGCAAGAACGCCTTGGCGCAGTGGTAGAAGACCTCTTCCACCTCGACCAGGAGCGCCAGTCGCGGCCGGTTTCCGCGGACGATCATGTCGTCGAAGAACGGCGCCGCACGGATCAGCCGGGCGCGGCCGTTGATGCGCAGCGTGTCATCCCGTCCCGGGACCAGGAACAAGAGCCCGACCTGCGGGTTGCTGAGGATGTTGCCGAACCCGTCGAACCGCCTGTTGCCCGCGCGGTCCGGGATCGCGATCGTGGTGTCGTCCAGCACCTGGGCGAAGCCCGGCGGGTCGCCCTTGGGTGAGACGTCGCACCTGCCGTCCGCCGAGGCCGTCGCGACGAGGCAGAACGGGGACGCGGCCAGCCATTCGCGGTCCCGCTGGTGCAGTGTGGGACGGACCTTCGTCGCCGTGCGCCGGGACGGTGTGCCCAGCAGCGCATGCAGTTCCGCTTCGGAAGTCAGCTCGGTCATGTCAGCGACATAAGCCACAGCGTTGCTCCTGGGGGCTCGTCCGGCAGCGACGGATTCAGCCTAGCCAGGCTCCGGGCGGCGGTCGCGGCCTGGCAGGCTGGTCGTGGGCCAGACCCAGGTCAGGAGTCTGAGTCGGGCTCATCCTCGGGGGGTGTGGGGGTACTCCTCAGCCGGTCGAAGTGGGGCGACGGGGCAGGTACCGGCGCGGGCATGGCCTGATGCGGCACGCGGATGGCGCCCCCGCCCGCTCCGGTGCCCGGGTGTCCGGCATAGGACTCGGCGTCAGGAGGCTCGGGCTCAGAAGACCCGACATCAGCAGGCTGGGCCTGAGGAAGCCGGGCGTCGGCGGACTCGGCCTCAGGAGACTGGGCCTCGGCGGACTGGGCCTCAGGAGACTGGGCTTCGGGGGACTGGGCTTCGGGAGACTGGGCCTCAGGAGACTGGGCCTCGGGAGACTGGGCCTCAGGAGACTCGGCCGCGGGGGACTCGGCCGCGGGGGACTCGGCCGCGGGGGACTCGGCCGCGGGGGACTGAGCGTCGGCGGGACTGAGTGTCGGGGGACTGGGCCTCGGGAGACTCGGCCTCAGGGGACTGGGCCTCGGGAGACTCGGCCTCGGGAGACTCGGCCTCAGGGGACTCGGCTTCGGGAGACTGAGTGTCGGGAGACTCGGCCTCGGGAGACGGGGCGTCGGCGGGTTCGGCGGCGGGCCCGGTTTCGGCGAGCCGGGTCCCGGCCGCCTCGGTGTCGGGAGGCTGAGCTTCGGCGGTCTCGGCCCCAGCGGGCTGGGGCTCAGCAGGCTGGACTCCGGGTTCCGGAGCGGGCTCAGCCTGCTCGCCGCCCGGGACTTCTTCCCCGTCGGCCTCCTCCAGCGCGACCTGCTCCTGGACGGCCTGCTCTTCGCCCACCGGTTCCTGATCGGCCCCTTCCTGGCCGGGCGGCTCGCGATCGGCGGGCCTCGCCGGGGCGGCCCCGTTCAGCGCTGACTCAGCCGACGCGCCCGCGGCCGTTCCGCCCCGCCCGGCCGACGGGTCTGACAGGCCTGGAGGTCCGGCGGGTGAGGCGGAATGCGGAGCCTCTGCTGGGGAGGTCTCCGCCAGAGGGGTTAGGGGCGGGGCGCTCTCCCGGGCCGGGCCGGAGCCCGCGACTTCCCCAGGCGGGCCGGAGGCGGCGACTTCCCCAGGCGGGCCAGAGGTGGCTGCCATATCCCGGGCCGGGCCGGAGGCGGCGACTTCCCGGGCCGCGACCGCGGCGGCGACTTCCCGGGCCGGGACCGAGGCCGCGACTTCCCGGGCTGGGCCGGAGGCGGCTGTCCTTTCCCGGGCCGGGACCGAGGCGGCGACCGCGCGGGCCGGGTCCACTGCGTTGGGCTGAGTCGTGGTCCCGGCCACTGCGGGCTGCTGGACAGGGGCGCGCGGGTTCAGGATGTCCAGCCCGGGCCGGGTGGAGGCGTCGGCTGCGGCGGATTCGGCCGCAGTTGCCCGGGTGCGGCGGAACTGCCGGAGCATCGAAAGGAGCAGGGTGAACGCCAGCAGCAGCAGGGCCCACGGGAGGACGGCCACGGTCGCGGCGGCCGGTTTGCGGGGGATGTGCGTCCCGGTCGCCTGGGCCGCGTCGGCCGCGGCCACCACGGCCAGCAGGGCCAGTGTGCTCAGCCAGGAGTAGGTGCGCGGCCACCAGCCCGCCGAGCGCAGCGACACAACCGCGGCGCAGGACACCACCAGCATCGCGTCGAAGATCACCGGGAAGATCCGGGCCACGCTGGGCGACACCCCGGCGGAGAGCGCGATCTTGTGGATCCCGTCGTAGGAGAGCACGAACGCGGCCGCAGCCAGCACGATTACCCCCACGATCGCGGCTATGAGCGCGATCAGGCGGAGCGCGGCGTAGGGGTCACGCCCCCGGGAGCCGTTCGCTCGGGGATTGTCGTTCATCGGAGCTACTTCGTCCTTCCTGCGGTGCTGCTGTGTGAGTCCCGGCGACGGCCAAACGTCCGGGAATCGGTGCGCGTCCGGCGCCGGAACCGCCGGATGGCGGCCAACGGGGCGCACGGGCCGGGTGCCGGAAGCGGGCGGCCTTCAGGCCCCGCCCGCGCGGTCCCCCACGTCTTCGATCCGACGTCAGCGACCTGCGACGCCTGTGCTCTCGACACGCTGTGCTCTAACGCCTGTGCTCAATAACGCCTCTGCTGTCTAACGTCAAGGGAGACGATATTGCGTATGGCCCGTGGACTGGGGATATTCGAGGCAAGCCCAGGTAACCGGCGTGTTGCAAGCCATGCCGGACCCTGACAAAAATCCTGGCTGCCGGTACGTGGGCCGCAACGGTCGCGGCCGGCGCCTGCGAGCGGCCCGACGCTCGGCCGCCCGGGCAGGGCGCCTGATCCCGTAGCCTGTGCTGCGTGACGCTCCGCCTCTACGACACTGCCGCGCGCACCGTGCGCGACTTCACGCCGCTGACGCCCGGGCAGGTGTCGTTGTACCTGTGCGGGGCCACGGTGCAGGCGCCACCACACATCGGGCACATCAGGTCCGGAGTGGTCTTCGACATCGTCACCCGCTGGCTGCGGGCCAGTGGATACCAGGTCACGTTCTGCCGGAACGTCACCGACATCGACGACAAGATCCTCCGGGTCGCCGCGAGCGAGGACCACCCCTGGTGGCTCGTGGCCCAGCGCAACGAGCGGGCCTTCAGCCGCGCTTACGCGGTGCTGGGGTGCGTGCCCCCCGAGGTCGAGCCGCGGGCGACTGGGCACGTGCCCGAGATGATCACTCTGATGCACCGGCTCATCGACACCGGACACGCCTACGCGGCCGACGGTGGCGTCTACTTCGATGTCCGCTCGTACCCGGCCTATGGCTCGCTGTCCGGCCAGCGGGTGGACCACATGCGCCCCGCCGACGACACCGAGCCCAACGACGCCAAGCGTGACCCGCGCGACTTCGCGCTGTGGAAGGGCGCCAAACCCGGCGAGCCTGCCTGGGACACCCCGTGGGGATCAGGGCGGCCCGGCTGGCATCTGGAATGCTCCGCCATGGCCACCAAGTACCTGGGCCCTGCCTTCGACATTCACGGCGGCGGCCTGGACCTGATCTTCCCCCACCACGAGAACGAGATCGCCCAGTCCCGGGCGGCCGGAGACGGGTTCGCGCAGTACTGGCTGCACAACGGGCTGGTCGGGGTGGCCGGCGAGAAGATGAGCAAGTCCCTGGGCAACTCACTGCTGGTGGACGCCATGGTGACCCAGGTGCGCCCGGTGGAGTTGCGGTATTACCTGGGGCAGGCGCACTACCGCTCGGGGATCGAGTACTCGGCGGAAGCGCTGGAAGAGGCCGTCGCGGCCTACCGGCGGATCGAGAACTTCGTGACCCGGGCGGCCGAGGTCAGCCCGCAGGCCGGGGCGGGCGGCGATCTGCCCGCCGCGTTCCGGGACGCCATGGATGACGACCTGGCCGTGCCGCAGGCCCTGGCCGTGGTGCATGACACGGTCCGGGTCGGCAACAACGCGCTGGCCAGCGGGGACACCGCCGGGGCCGCGGCGGCGCTGGCCGCGGTCCGGGCCATGCTCGGGGTGCTCGGCCTCGACCCGCTGACCGAGCCCTGGGCGTCGGCCAGCCCCGGCGACGACCTGCACGCGGTGGTCGGCGCGCTGGTGACGGTGGCCCTGACGCAGCGGCAGGCCGCCCGCGAGCGCCGTGACTACGCGGCCGCCGACGCCATCCGCGACGACCTGCAGGCGGCGGGCATCCTCATCGAGGACACCCCGCAAGGACCGCGCTGGGAGCTGAAGCGGTGACCGGCGGAGCAGCAGGCGGCGGATCCGCCCGATCTGGCCGGGGCGGCCGGACCAAGTCGGGAAAGCCGCGGCCCGGCACCGGCGGCTACGGCAAGAAAAAGCTCGAGGGCAAGGGACCGACCCCCGCGGCTCACCTGCGGCCCGGGTCACCCGGCGCAGCGCCGCGCGGCCGCGAAGGCGGCCGGGCAGCCGGCCGGACGCGGCCCGGGACCCGCGGGCGGCCGGGGAACGGACCGGGATGGCCGGCCCGCGGACCGGCCAGGCCGGGCCGCGGACCGCGGTGGCCGGGCGGCGGACCGGGCGCGGGGCGCGGGCGACGCCCCCGAAGTAGTGGCGGGCCGCAACGCGGTCCTGGAGTCCCTGCGTGCCCGCGTCCCCGCGACCGCGCTCTACGCAGGTCCCCGGGACGGCTCCGACCCGCGGTTCAACGAGGTGATCCGGCTCGCCGCGGACGTGGGCATCCCGGTGATCGAGGCGGGGCGGCCGGAACTGGACCGGCTGACCGGCGGCGCGGTGCATCAAAGCCTGGCCCTGAAGGTCCGCCCCTACGACTACGCCCACCCCGACGACCTGCTGCAGCGGGCCCGTGCCCGCGGCGAGGAACCACTGATCATGGCCCTGGACGGGGTCACCGATCCGCGTAACCTCGGCGCGGTCGTGCGCTCGGTCGCGGCGTTCGGCGGCCACGGTGTGCTGGTCCCCGCCCGGCGTTCCGCCCACGTGAGCGCGGGAGCCTGGAAAGCGTCGGCCGGGGCGCTGGCCCGGGTGCCCGTGGCCTGGGCCTCCAACCTGGTCCGTGCGCTTAACAGCTACCAGGAGGCCGGCCTGTTCGTGGCCGGGCTCGATGCGCAGGGCGACACCGACCTCGGCGAACTGAGCGTGGCCGACGGGCCCCTCGTGCTGGTGGCCGGCTCGGAAGGACGGGGCCTGTCCCGGCTGGTCGCGCAGCACTGCGACGTGCTGGTGCGGATCCCCATCGCGGCGCAGACCGAGTCACTGAACGCGGGCGTCGCGGCTGGCATCGCCCTGTACGAGGTAGCCACCCGCCGCGCGCGTTAGGAGTGGTGACCGTGGACCGGTTGCGGATCGGGACGCTGGGCGCCGCGCGGATCGCCGCCAACGCGCTGATCAAGCCCGCCCGCCAGGCCCCCGAGGTGACGGTCGCCGCCGTGGCCGCCCGTGACCCCGAGCGGGCCCGGCGCTTCGCGGCGAAGCACCGGATCCGCCAGGTACACCACTCCTACCAGGCGCTGATCGACGATCCCGCGATCGACGCCATCTACAACCCGCTGCCCAACTCGCTGCACGCACAGTGGACGCTGCGGGCTATCGAGGCGGGCAAGCACGTGCTGTGCGAGAAGCCGTTCACCGCCAACGCCACCGAGGCGGCCGAGGTGGCCGCGGCCGCCGCGGCGTCGGGAGTGGTCGTCATGGAGGCCTTTCACTACCGCTACCACCCGCTCGCCCGCCGGATGCAGGAAGTGGTAGCGGGGGAGATCGGGCCGCTCCGCTACCTGGAAGCCGCGCTGTGCTTCCCGCTGCCCCGCTTCTCCGACATCCGCTACTCCTACGACCTGGCCGGCGGGGCCACCATGGACGCGGGCTGCTACGCGATCAACTGGCTGCGGATGCTCGGCCCGGGTGAGCCTGAGGTGCTGTCCGCGCGGGCCAAGCTGCACGGCCCGAACGTGGACCGGGCGATGGCCGCCTCGTTCCGGTTCGACGGCGGAGTGCTCGGCCGGATGACCGCGTCGCTGTGGTCTGGGCAGGTACTCCGGCTGGACGCCAAGGCCGTCGGTGACCGGGGCGTGATGCGGGTCTTCAACTACGTCTCGCCGCAGGTCTACAACCGGCTGACGGTGACCGCCGACGGCTACACCCGCCGTGAGCGGGTCAGCGGCGAGCCGAGTTACACCTACCAGCTGCGGGCCTTCGCCGGGGCGGTGCGGCACGGTGATCCGGTGCTCACTACTCCCGAGGACGCCGTGGCCAACATGGCCGTAATCGACGCGGTGTACCAGGCCGCGGGCCTGTCGCGCCGCGGGGGCTAACTCGCCCCCGCGGGCCGTGTCTGGCGTAGTTCCAGTCAGCGCGCTATCGTGCGCAATGTGAACACAACTGGCCGTGGAGTCGGCGACGCCGGCCCGGACTCCATCGCCGCGGACGCCGCTGACGCTGACCCGGCCGAGACCGGCCTGGCCGACGCTGACCCGGCCGAGACCGACCCGGCCGGGACGCAGCCCGTCGCGGCGGACGCGGTGGAGGGGGGCGCTGAGGTGCGCGGGCGGCCCAGCCCGGCCCGCCGGACGGATTTCGTCCAGTCCCTGGACCGCGGGCTGGCCGTGATCCGGTGCTTCTCGTCCGAGCGGCCGTCGCTGACCCTGTCGGAGGTGGCTGAGCGGACCGGGCTGACCCGGGCGGCGGCCCGCCGCTTCCTGCTCACATTGCAGGAGCTGGGCTACGTGGGCAGTACCGGGCGGCAGTTCTCGCTGCGGCCCCGGGTGCTGGCCCTGGGCTATGCGTACCTGTCGTCGTTCAGCGTGGCCCAGATCGCCCAGCCGCACCTCGAGGACCTGGCCGAGGAACTGCACGAGTCCTGCTCGGTGAGCGTCCTCGACGGCGACGACATCGTGTACGTGGCGCGTGCGTCAGCCAACCGGATCATGACCATCGCGCTGACCGTGGGCACCCGGCTGCCGCCCTATCCGACCTCCATGGGGCGGGTCCTGCTGGCCAGCCTGCCCGAGGAGGAACTGGACGCGCACTTGCGCCGCACCGAGCTGCGCAAGCTGACCGAGCGCACCGTGGTCGATGAGACCGAACTCCGGCAGATCCTGGCCAAGGTGGCCGCGCAGGGCTGGGCCGCCGTGGACCAGGAGCTGGAGGCCGGGGTCCGCTCGATCGCGGTGCCGATCCGGGACAGCTCGGGCCGGGTGGTCGCGGCCATCAACGCCAGCGCGCACGCGGCCCGGGTGCAGATGCGCACGCTGGAAAAGCAGTTCCTGCCCCGGCTGCTCAACGCCGCCCAGCAGATCGACGCCGAGCTGGCCACCCGGATGGCGGTCGGCGCCCGGACTGTCCGCTAGTCGCCGCCTAGGCGTGGGCGCGGATGTAGCTGGCCAGCGCGGCGTCGGTGACCGGGGCCGGCCCAGTCTTCCCGGGAGCAGGTGACACTCCGGCCGGGAACTGCCGGGAGACCAGCTCGGCCTGGACTTCCTGCAGATGCGACGGCTGGCCCGCCGCAGGACCGGGTTCGGTGGCCACCGGCACGGTCACCCCGGCCAGTGCGTCGTCGGTGCGTGGCGTGGTCAGCGTGAGCACGTCACCGAAGCCGGGCGCGGCGGCGTCCCGGGCCGTCAGCGACGGCAGCCCCCAGCGCTGCTGCACGGTCTTCAGGACCGACGTGTGGTCCAGTGAGGTGGTTCCGGCGGGGACCCGGAATACGGTGCCCGGCGCGATCAGCGGCGAGACCAGCACCGCCGGGACCCGCAGCCCGAAGCGGGTGAAGTCGAAACCGAACTCGCCTGCGTCGTGGTCCGGCGGGGTCGCGCCAGACGGCGGCGCCACGTGGTCGTAGCAGCCGCCATGCTCGTCGTAGGTGATGACCAGCAGCGTCTGGGCCCATCCGGGACCGCTCCGGACCGCCTCGTACACGTCGTGGATGAGCTGCTCGCCCAGGGCCACGTTGTAGTTCGGGTGCTGGCTGTTGCCGGTCGAGCTCCAGCTGGGCTCGAGGAACGTGAACCCGGCCAGCGTCCCGGCGGCCGCCGCCGCGGTGAAGTCGGTGAACACCCCGAAATGGCTGGCCGCGGCGCCGCTGATGTCGGTGAACGTGTCCTTGGTGAGCGGCTGGGCGTCGTAGCCGTAGATCGCCCAGGACTGCCCGTGCGAATCGAGCAGCCCGAAGATGGACGGCGAGGTGAACGTGTGCGTCTTGTCGTCCATGTGCCCCTGGCTGGTGCCCGCGCAGGCGAAGGCCCGGTTGGGCAGCGTCTCGGTGGGCACGGAGGAAAACCACTGATCGCAGACGGCGTACCCGCTGGCCAGTCCGGACAGCACGGGCAGGGTTTCCGGGGCGAAGCAGCCCATGATGTCCTGGCCGGTCGTGCCGGGCAGGATGGACCAGCCGCTCTCCCGGGACTGCCAGCCCAGCGTGTACGTGAAGTCCTTGATGAAGCCATCGTTGGACGGCACTACCGAGGAGCTGGCCGGGGCGGACTCGCTGCCGAACAGCTGATCGTTGGTGGCCATGTAGCCTTCGCCGGGATCCGCGCCTGGCATGAAGTAGGCGTTAGGGGTCGTGGGTTCGATCTTGAATACGGTCACCGGCGGACCGGAAGACGCGGGGTTCGACTCGGTCCCGGTCAGACCGTCGTACGGCTGCCCGGCCGGGGACACGTTCCCGCTGCCGGCGTAGAGGAAGCCGAGCATGTGGTCGAACGACCGGTTCTCCAGCATCAGCACCACGATGTGCTGAATCGAGGACAGGCTGTTTGAACCGGGCATCGCTGCCTCCGTTAATACGGGTAACCGGGGCGAGAGGCGGCGGTGTCGCCTGGCTGCCGCGCGGCCACCATGGTGGCACGGGGCCTGCCGGGCCCGCTGCCGCAACGGCCGGTAGGGTCATCAACATCCGCCACTATCTGGAGAGAACTCATGCGGCTGACGAAGCTGGAGCACGCCTGCGTCAGGCTGGAGAAAGACGGGGCCACGCTGGTCATCGACCCCGCGGCCTGGAGCATGCCGCGGGCGCTGGAAGGGGCCAGCGCGGTGCTGGTCACGCACGAGCACTTCGATCACTTCGACGCGGACGGGCTGCGCGCGGCGCTCACCGCCGACCCCGGCCTGCAGCTGTGGACGAACGGCTCGGTGGCCAGTGAGTTCGCCGGGTTCAGCAAAGACCAGGTGCACGTGGTGGACGAGGGCGACACGTTCACCGCGGCCGGCTTCGACGTGCACGCCTACGGGCACCTGCACGCGCTGCTGCACCGGGACATCCCGGTGATCGAGAACACCGGCTTCATGATCGACGGCTCGCTCTTCCACCCCGGCGACTCGTTCACCGTGCCGCAGGACCCGGTCCAGACGCTGCTGCTGCCGGCCAGCGGGCCATGGCTCAAGACGGGGGAGATGATCGACTACGCGCGCGAGGTCGCCCCACAGCGCGGGTACGTCATCCACGAGGCCCTGTTCGGTGACGTCGGCCTCATGGTGCTGGACAACTTCCTGCCGATGTGCGGCAAGGACGAGGACGCGTTCAGCCGGGTTGACGTGGGTACCACGGTCGAGGTCTGACCGGCGGCGCGGCGCGGACCGGCCGCCCGGGTCAGCCTGGGCCGGGGGACATCAGCCCCTCGGCGCGAGGCGTCCCGGGCGCGGCGGACCCGCCGCGCCAGTCCCGGCCCTCCTGGTACAGCCGCTCCACCTCCGGCCCGCGCAGCCCGGGCAGCCGGGGCGCGATCCGGAAGCCCAGCTGGGACTGCAGGTAGGCCAGGTGCTGGTACCCGGCCGGGAACTCAGCCAGGCGCCGCGGGTCGAGGGTCAGCCGGGCCCCGGGATCGACCGGGTCGAGCCGGTCTTGCTCGTAGATCGGCTGCCGCCGGACGATGCCCCAGGCTCCCGCGCGCTTCTCCAGGAAGTCGTAGAAGCGGCCGGTGCAGGTGACATCGGCGGTGATCCCGTCCACCTGGGCGCGCTGCGAGATGGTCATCTTGGTCTGGGCCACGGCCCGGGCTCCCGTCACCTCGCACCGGGATCCGCCCAGGAAGTGCAGGATGCTGACACCCGCCTCGAAGCCGTCCCGGCTGGCCTGGATGAAGTCCGCCGCCGGGCCCTGGAACCAGGTGGCCGTCATCCAGCCGTCCTCGTGCCAGACCGAGGCGAACCCGGCCCAGTCCCCGGCGTCCCTGGTGAGGGCCCACTTGTTGACCAGCTGGCGGATCCGGAACTCCTCCGCTTCCTGCTCACTCAGCATGCCGGGCCTCTCTGCGCGTCTGGCTCCCTCAGTTTGAGGTGATCCTCCCGGGGCAGTCTGCCTCGATGAAGATCGAGACGCGAGGCCGGCTCCAGCCGTGGCCGGCCGCCAGTGACGGGCCGGTGATAAGGATTACTGGCGGGCCAGTGACGAACGAACCGGGCGGACGGGCCGCCGGGCTGACGCCCAGCGACGATCTGCTCCGGCTGGCTACCGCGTGGACGATCGGCCTGGACACCATGGCTCGCGCGGCGATCGTCGCGGTCACCGCGGCCGCCGACACGCAACTGCGCTCGATGATGGCCGAGGCACTGAGCGGCAAGTTCGCGGACTGGGTCTTCGTGGACTTCCTCTCCAGCCCGCCCCGGCGGGCGGTGTCCGCCCGGGAGCCCGATCCGGCCCTGGTCGCGGCGCTGGGTGAGATCGCGCCGCAGTCCTGCCCGGTGATCAGCTCGGCGGTGAGCCGGTGTACCCCGGAGGTCCGGGCCTCGATCGACGACGAGTGGATGCTTGGCGGCCTGCCCGACGGCCGCCCGGTGACCCGGGTGATCGGCGCGCGCTCGGTCGCAGTCGGCCCGATCCTGGCCGGTGACGGCGCCTGCGGAGCGATCACCGTGGTCCGCGGCCGGGTGGGCCCGCGGCTGGGGTTCCGCGAGCTCGGCGTCCTGGCCCAGATCGGCCGCCTGGCCGGGGTCGCCGCCGAGCGTCTCCGCAGTCGGACCCGGGCCCGGCTAGCCCGGCGCGGGCGCGCCGGGGATCGCCTGTCTGGCGTCTGGGCTTTTGCGGCTAACGCCTGCATAAGCGCTGGGGGCACGGGTAGCGGGCCGCGTGGCCGACGGCACGGTGGGGTGCCCGCCGGCGCGCATGGGAGGTCCGCCGGTGAGCGAGGTCCAGACGGGGACGGTCAAAACCAAGGTGCCTGCGCGGCTGGACCGGCTGCCGTGGTCGCGCTGGCACTGGATGGTCATTATCGGGCTGGGCACGGTCTGGATCCTGGACGGCCTCGAGGTCACGATCGTCGGCCAGATCTCCGGACAGATCAGCATGCCGGGCAGCGGCATCGACATCACCCAGAGCCAGATCACCGGGTTCGGCGCGGCCACGTATGTGGCCGGGGCCTGCATCGGCGCCCTGTTCTTCGGCTGGCTCACCGACCGGTTCGGCCGCAAGAAACTCTTCATGATCACCCTGGGCGTTTATCTGGCGTTCGACCGCGCTCACCGCCTTCTCCTTCGCGCCGTGGTGGTTCTTCCTGTTCCGGTTCCTCACCGGGTTCGGGATCGGCGGCGAGTACGCCGCCATCAACTCGGCCATTGACGAGCTGATCCCGAGCCGGCACCGGGGCCGGATCGACATCATCATCAACGGCACCTTCTGGGCGGGCGCGGCGGTCGGCGCCCTGATCAGCGTGCCCGGCCACCAACGACCTGCCGGTTTTCTGGGGCTGGCGGGTGTGCTTCGGGCTGGGGGTGGTGCTGGGCCTGGTCGTCCTGCTGGTCCGGCGGAACGTGCCGGAGAGCCCGCGCTGGCTGTTCATCCACGGGCGCGACCGGGAAGCTGAAGACCTGGTGTCCGGCATCGAGCACCGGGTCGAGGAGGAGACCGGCGCGCACCTGGAGGAGCCCGAGCAGGCGATCACCATCCGGCAGCGCAAGTCCATCGGGTTCGTGACCATCGCGCACACCATGTTCGCCCGCTACCCGCGGCGCACGATCCTGGGCTTCTCCCTGTTCATCGGCCAGGCCTTTCTCTACAACGCGATCACGTTCGGCTACGCCCAGATCCTGACCGTCTTCTTCCACGTCAAGACGTCCCCGGGCTACTACTTCGCGGTGATCGCGGTGGGCAACCTGCTCGGGCCGCTGATCCTCGGGCGGCTGTTCGACTCGGTCGGCCGCAAGCCGATGATCGCGGGCACCTACATCCTGTCCGGCGTCCTGCTGCTGGGCACCGCCTGGCTGTTCGGCGCCGGCGACCTGACCGCGGTCACGATGACGGCGTGCTGGACCGTGGTGCTGTTCTTCGCCTCAGCCGGGGCCAGCGCGGCCTATCTCACGGTCAGCGAGGTGTTCCCGATGGAGACCCGGGCCCTGGCCATCGCGTTCTTCTACGCGATCGGCACCGCCGCGGGCGGGATCAGCGGCCCGCTGTTGTTCTCCTCCCTGGTCAGCACGGGCAAGGTGAGCGACACGGTGATCGCGTTCGCGGTCGGCGCGTCGCTGATGATCCTGGCCGGGCTGGTCGAGGCGTTCCTCGGGGTCAAGGCCGAGCGCAAGGGCCTGGAGGAGATCGCCACCCCGCTCACCGCCGAGGACGCCAGCACCGTCGGCGCCCCGGCCAGCTGACCGGAGCCCGGCGCGGGGTCCGCGCCGGGGCCAGCCCAAGAGTCTCTTCACCCACCGGCCCTCACCAGCCACGTCTGCCCCGCCCGCCTCCAAACTGGGCTACACCGCTTCGTGATCATGACTTTGGTGTCGTTGCAACGACACCAAAGTCATGATCACGAAGCAGGATGCGGGGCTGGTGAGAGTGGTGGGGACTGTCGGGCTGGTGGGCTCTGGTGAGCTGGCCGGCGGGGCCTGGGGCCGGGGGAGACCGGGTCAGGCGCGGGCCAGGCTCAACGCGGCCGAGGTGATGGCCCGGGAGTCGATGCCGGCGTCGGCGAGCTGGTCCTCCGGGGTGGCCGAGCCGGGCATCTCGCGCACAGCCAGGATGCGGACGATGGGCAGGGCCTCATCCGTGCCGTCGGCGAAGACCCCCAGCACCGCGTCGCCCAGGCCGCCGTCGGCCCAGTGGTCCTCGACCGTGACGATGCGCCCGGTCTCCCGGGCGGCCTGGCGCAGCGTGACCGCGTCGATGGGCTTGACCGAGTACACGTCGATCACCCGGGCGCTCACGCCGCGCGCGGCCAGCTGGCTGGCGGCGGACAGCGCCTCGGGCACGGTGATGCCCGCGGCGGCGATGGTCACCTGGTCGTCAGCGGAGGAGCGCAGCACCCGGCTGCCACCCACCGGGAACTCCTCGCCGGGCTCGTAGATGACCGGGGTGCGGCCCCGGGTCAGCCGCAGGTAGCTGACGCCCTCGCGATCCGCCAGGGCGGCGGTCAGCCAGGCGGTCTGGTTGGCGTCACACGGGTAGAGAACCGTGCTGCGGTGGATGGCCCGGAACGCGGCCAGGTCTTCCAGCGCCATCTGGGACGGCCCATCCTGGCCGATGGAGACCCCCGCGTGCGAGCCGGCCACCCGCACCCCGGCCCGGCTCACCGAGGCCATCCGCAGGAAGTCGTAGGCGCGAGTCAGGAACGCGCCGAAGGTGGCCAGGTACGGCGTCCAGCCGCGGGCCTGCATCCCGATGGCGGCGGCGGTCATCTGCTGCTCGGCGACGTAGAACTGGAAGAAGCGCTCGGGGTGAGCCTCGGCGAAGTACTGGGTTCTCGTCGAATCACTGACCTCGGCGTCCAGCACGACCACGTCGGCCCGGGCGCTGCCGAGCGCGGCCAGCGCCTCGCCGAACGCCTCCCGGGTCGCCACCGAGGACCCCACCTCGTAACCGGGCAGGTGCAGCTGGCCGGCCAGGAACGCGTGCGGCCGCTGCCGCTGCGCGGGCGGCTGTACCTCCACCCGGCCCGACCGCAGGCCACCTAGCTCGCGGATGGCCTCCTCCGGGTCGGGCAGGGGCTTGCCGTGCGCGCCTTCGGCGTCCTCGACCGAGGCCACTCCGCGTCCCTTGCGGGTCCGGGCCAGGATCACCGTGGGCCGGCCGGTCGTCGCGGCCGCTTCGGCGTACGCGTGGTCGATCCCGGTCACGTCGTGCCCGTCGATCTCGATGGTGTGCCAGCCGAACGCCGCCATCCGCCGGGCGTAGGCGGCGGTGTCCCAGCCGTGCCGGGTCGGGCCGCGCTGGCCGAGCCGGTTCACGTCGACGATCACGGTCAGGTTGTCCAGGTCGTTGCAGGCCGCGTGCTCGAACGCCTCCCAGACGGACCCCTCGGCCAGTTCGCTGTCCCCGCACAGGACCCAGACGCGGTAGGGCAGCTGATCGAGGAACCGGCCGGTGAGGGCGAGCCCGACGCCGACCGGCAGGCCGAGCCCGAGCGAGCCGGTCGCCACGTCCACCCAGGGCAGCCTGGGGGTCGGATGCCCCTCCAGGAGGCTGCCCCGGGTGCGGTAACTGAGCAGCTCGTCGTCGTTGATCGCGCCGGCGGCCCGGAACATCGAGTAGAGCAGCGGCGAGGCGTGGCCCTTGGAAAAGATCAGGTGATCGTTACCGGCCGCGTGCGGGTCAGTGAAGTCGTAGCGGAAATGCCGGGCCAGCAGCACGGCCATCAGGTCCGCCGCGGACAGTGACGACGTGGGGTGCCCGGAGTTCGCAGCGGCGCTCGCCCGGACCGAGTCAACCCGCAACTGCTGGCCGAGGTCTTCGAGCTGGCCGGTTGACGTGCGATCCAGCAACGCTGTGCGGTTCATGATCCCTCCGAACGATTGCTGGCCGGTGGCCCGCAGCGGGACCGCCGCCCAAACCTTCTGGCTGCCCGCGTTGGCTCGCTTTACACGCCCTTGACCACGTGCCCCAGCCGGGACGCGATTACCACTCCGTCGCTGGGGTAGCCGCGCGTACTAGGCGCCCGGGCCAGACGGCCTGACGGCGGGCTAGAGACGGCTCAGGCAGTGATCCGGTGGAGGGAACCAGTGAACACACTGACCAGGCGGCCCGGTGCAGGTGCTCCGGCCCGTGGCATCGACCGGATGGTGCGCAACGTCCGGACCGGGCACTTCGAGCGCAGCCTCTCGGCCCTGACCGCCGCGGGCGCGCTGGTCACCGCGGCCGAGATCTTCTTCGAGCACGACAGCGCCAGCTTCGGCAACAAGATGATGTGGATCCCGGTCGCGCTCGGCCCGGTCGGCGCGGCGGCTGGCGTGGCCGGGTTCTTCAGCCGCCGGCTGGCCAAGACCGCCCTGCCGGTGGCCTCCGCCGCGATCGTCGCGAACGGGCTGCAAGGGACGTACCTGCACGCCCGGGGCATCGCGCAGAAGCCCGGAGGGTGGGCTAACGCCCGGTACAACCTCGAGATGGGGCCGCCGCTGCTGGCCCCGCTGCTGGTCACCATGGTCGGCGGGATGGGCTTGCTGGCCGCGATCCTGCGGCGTGAGCAGTGAGCCGCCGCCCAGCCAGCCCGCCCGCCGCCAGCCCATCCGGGTCCGGCGGCCGTCCACGCCGGGCGACGGCCCGGAGCGCTTCCCCGGGTTCGACGTCATGTCCCAGCTGCCGCACTGGGATGCGGCCACGGCCGGCGTGGTCGAGGCACGGCTGGGGCCGCCGCCGGCGCTGCGGTTCTTCAGCCCGGCCGAGGAGGCCACCGCCACGGCGCTGCTCGACCTGCTCCTCGGCCAGGACGAGGAACCGCGGGTCCCGGTGACCGCGATGATCGACGCCCGGCTCGCCGAAGCCCAGACCGATGGGTGGCGGTACGCCGACATGCCCGAGGACGGGCAGGCCTGGCGGGACACCCTCGCCTACCTGGACGCGGACGCCGAGGTCAAGTACGGGATCGGGGTTCGCCGAGTGCCCGGCCGCCGATCAGCGTGCGCTGATCCAGGCGGTGCAGGACCTCGGCTCGGGTGACTGGCACGGCCTGCCGGCCAGCCAGGTGTGGAGCCTGTGGACCCGCTACGCGTGCACCGCCTTCTACGCGCACCCCTGGGCCTGGAACGAGATGGGCTTCCCCGGGCCCGCCTACCCGCGCGGCTACAAGAACAAGGGAGTGGGACGGCGGGAACCGTTCGAGGTGCCCGATGGCCACCCCGCCGACGACCCGGTGCGGGAGGGCGAGTGAGCAGCCAGGTCCGTCATCGGAATGAATCGGCCTGGCTGCTGCCCAACGACGGCACCCGGACGAACCATCGGCTCCGCCGCGACATGCGGCGGTTCGCCGACACTGACGAGATCGACCTGGTCATCGTGGGCTGCGGGGCGGGCGGCTCGGTGCTGCTGCAGCGGCTGGCCCGGGCTGGCTGGCGGGTGGCCGCCCTGGACGCCGGGCCGTTCTGGGACCCGGACACCGACTGGTTCAGCGACGAGGCCGCATCGCATCACCTGTACTGGACCGAGCCGCGGGTGATCAGCGGGACCGACCCGGTGCCGCTCGGCTCGAACAACTCGGGCCGCGGCGTGGGCGGCTCCATGGTGCACTACGCGGGCTACACGCCGCGCTTCCATCCCAGCGACTTCGCCACCTTCAGCCAGGACGGGGTGGGCGCGGACTGGCCGCTCAGCTACGGCGACCTGCTGCCGCTACTACCGGGCGATCGAGGAGGAACTGCCGGTCGCGGGCGAGCGCTGGCCCTGGGGCGACCCGCACGGCTACCCGCACCGGCCGCACCCGGTGGGCGGCAACGGCGAGGTGTTCCTGCGCGGCGCCCGGAAGCTGGGCATCACGGCCAAGGTCGGACCGGTCGCCATTCCTAACGGCCGGTTCGGCAACCGCCCTCATTGCATCTACCGGGGATTCTGCCTGCAAGGATGCAAGGTCAACGCCAAGGCGAGCCCGCTGATCACCCACATCCCGGACGCCCTGGCGCACGGCGGCGAGGTCCGGGCCGACGCGATGGTGACCCGCATCGCCGTCGACGAGCGGACCGGGCGGGCCACCGGCGTGCACTACGTCCGCGGCGGCCGGGAGCGGTTCCAGCGGGCCCGGATGGTGGCGGTGGCCGGCTATTCGATCGAGACGCCCCGGCTGCTGCTGAACTCCTCCTCCAGCCGCTTCCCCGATGGCCTGGGCAACGATTTCGACCAGGTCGGGCGCTACATCATGGTGCAGGGGGCGCCCCAGACCGCGGGCCGGTTCAACGACGAGATCCGGATGTACAAGGCGCCGCCGCCCGAAGTCAGCTCCGAGGACTTCTACGAGACCGACCCGGCCCAGCCCTACCGGCGCGGGTTCTCCATCCAGAACGTGTCCCCGCTGCCGATCACCTGGGCGGAGCACGTCGCGGCCCAGGGGCACTGGGGCCGGGCCCTGCGCGACTACATGAGCGACTACGTGCACTGGTGCTGCCTCGGCGCGCTCTGTGAGTTCCTGCCCCAGGCGGACAACCGGGTCACGCTGGACGAGGAGACCGACCGCCACGGGCTGCCGGTGGCCCGGTTCTCCTACTCCCAGTGCGACAACGACACCCAGTTGCTGCACGCCGCCCAGCGCGTCATGGAGGACATCCTGCACGCGGCCGGGGCCGATGAGGTGATCACTATCCAGCGGTTCGCGCATCTTGTGGGCGGCGCCCGGATGGCCGCCGACGAGCGGCACGGGGTGGTGGACGGCACCTGCCGCAGCTTCGCCGTGCCCAACCTGTACATCACCGACGGGAGCGTGCTGCCCACCCAGGGCAGCGCCAACCCCGCCCTGACCATCATGGCCGTCGCCGCCCGGGCCGCAGGCCTGCTGCAGGCCGGCGCGCGCGGCGGCCCATCCTGAGGGGGACCCTGGCCAGGACGTGAGGAACTGCCGTTGACGCTGCAGCGCTCGCCGGCCAAGGCCCAGGAGACGTGGATCAAAGCGCACGACAGCGCCGTCGAGGAGTACGGCGAAGGCGAGCGCGCCCACCGGACCGCGTTCGGAGGCACTCAAGCACAGCTTCGAGAAGGTTGGTGACCACTGGGAGCCCAAGCCGGGCGGCGCCAGGGGGCCGTCCGACGAGCAGTCGGCCCGGCCTCGCGGCCAGTCGGATGAGAGCTACGGCGGGGTGGACGCCAACGCCAGCAAGGAACACCTGCTCCGGCTGGCCCGCCGGCTGGGCGTACCCGGGCGGTCCACGATGACCAAGCAGGAACTGGCCGCCGCGATCGAGAAGGAGAACGACCGGCGCACGCGGCGGCCCGCGGCGGCCGCGGGTCCAGGCGGCTGACCCCTCTTGTTTCAGGCCGGATGACGGGGGCAGCGGACGGGCGACGGCCTGGCCCGGAAGCGTGGCCAGGCCGGCGAGACGACGCAAGCAACTTCCAGGAGGCCTTTTGAAGGCCGTTGTCTACAAAGGACCATTCAAGGTCGCGGTCGAGGAGGTCCCCGACGCGCGGATCGAAGCCCCCAACGATGCGGTGGTGCGGATCACCACCACCAACATCTGCGGGTCCGACCTGCACATGTACGAAGGCCGGACGAACGTGGAAGAGGGCAAGGTCCTCGGCCACGAGAACATGGGCATCGTCGAGGAGACCGGCCCCGGGGTGACCTGGATCAAGCCGGGTGACCGGGTGTCCGTGCCCTTCAACATCGCCTGTGGCAGCTGCCGCAACTGCGTGGACGGCTGGACCTCGTTCTGCCTGCGGATGAACCCCACCGAAGGGGTGGACGGGGCCGCGTACGGCTACGCGCAGATGGGCCCCTACCAGGGCGGCCAGGCCGAGTACCTGCGGGTGCCGTTCGCCGACTTCAACCTGCTCCCGCTGCCCGCCGGCACCGAGTTCGAGCGTGACTTCACCATGCTCTCGGACATCTTCCCGACCGGGTACCACGGGGCGGCGCTCGCCGGCGTCAGCCCGGGCGACACCGTGGTCGTCTTCGGCGCGGGCCCGGTCGGCCTGCTTGCCGCGCACAGCTCCTATCTGCGGGGCGCGTCGCAGGTGTATGTGGTGGACCTGCACAAGGACCGGCTGGCCCTCGCCGCCCGGTTCGACGCCACCCCGGTCAACCTCGCCGATGGCGACCCTGCCGAGCAGATCATGGACGCCACCCACGGGCTCGGTGCGGACCGCGGCATCGAGGCCGTCGGTTACCAGGCCCATGACCCGGCGGTGACGAGCACCCCGAGATGGTGCTGGACGGCCTGGTCAAGTCGGTCACGGACGACCGGCGGGATCGGCGTGGTGGGCGTCTACGTGCCCAGTGACCCCGGAGCGGCCAGCGAAGGCTGCGCAGCAGGGCCGGATCGGCTTCGACTACGGCACGTTCTTCCAGAAGGGGCAGGCCATGGGGACCGGCCAGTGCCCGGTCAAGCGGTACAACGAGCAGCTCCGCGACCTGATCGTGGCGGGCCGGGCCACGCCCTCGCTGCTCGTGTCGCATGAGCTGCCCCTGACCGAGGCGCCCGGCGCCTACGAGAAGTTCGACCAGCGGGTGGACGGCTTCACCAAGGTCCTCCTGCGTCCGGCGACTCCTGAGCGTCCGGCCCGGGTACCAGCGGCTGAGCACCCGGGCCGGGCTTGACCGCTCGCCCGTGTGGCATTCAACGGTGATGCCACGCGGGCGAGCTGCATCTGCGGCTGGCGGAACCGCTGGCCCGAGTACGCCGCGGCCGCGCTGGCCCGCGGCGTGCGCTGCTCGGCCACCCTGGTCCACCAGTCCGGCCCGCTGGTGGTCACGCTCTCGTTGTTCGGGGCGCAACCGGGCGGGCCGGGAACTGCGACGCCGGCCGCTATCGGTAGCTGACCTGCTCGGTGCCGAGCAGGCACTCGCGGAGGTAGTCAAGGGCCCGGGCCAGCAGCCGGGACACGTGCATCTGCGACACGCCCAGCTGCTGGCCAATCTCAGCCTGGGTCATGTTGCCGTAAAAGCGCATGGTCAGGATGTGCTGCTCCCGTTCGGGCAGCTCGTTCCAGTGGGTGGACACCGCCTGCATGTCCAGGGTGTGCTCCACCTGGGGATCTTCGCCGCCAAGCAGGTCGCCCAGGGTGGCCGCGTCGTCGTCGGTAGACATGGGCGCGTCCAGCGAGTGCGGGTGGAAGACCATGTCGGCCCGGTTGGCGTCCCGGATCTCGTCCAGGCTGACGCCCAGATGCTCGGCGACTTCCTGGTCCGTGGGCGAGTGCCCGAGATCCTGGACCAGGGCGGTACGGGCTTTGCGCACCCGCAGCAGCAGTTCCTGCACGGGCCGCTTGACATGGACCTGCCAGCGCTTGTCCCGGAAATGCCGCTTGATCTCCCCGGAGATGCACGGCTGCGCGTAGGCGGCCAGGTTGCCGCCGAACGCCGGGTCGAAGTTGTTGATCGCTTTGAGCAGCCCGACGTAGCCGACCTGCATCAGCTCTTCTTCCGGTTCCGGGCTGTCCCGGTAACGGCGCGCACACGAGCGGACCAGCGAACGGTAGCGGAGGACCAGAGCCTCGCAGGCGGCAGAGCGCCGCCGGGATTCGGCCGGCAGGGTGTGAACGAGTTCTAGCAGTTCGCCATCGTCCTGCGCTGCTGGGTCGGCGGCCGGTGGCGTGGGCGCGAGTGGGGCCGCAGCCTGCACGTCTATCACCTCAGAATCCTGCGGTGCGGAATCAGTACCTCCCGAGGATGCCCCCTGCACAGGAGATAAACATGAGGGCGCGGGGTATTCGCGTCGACGCTGCGTGCGGCCGGTGCTCAGCCCTCGCGGTAGCGCTCCGTGTCGGCGAACCGCAGTTCCAGGCCCAGGCCCGGGCGATCGGGATCCGGGGTCAGCACGCCCCCCGCCGGATCCAGGGTCCCGTCGAACAGCATCCGCTCGATCCGCTGATGATCGTGAAAGTACTCCAGGTGCCGCAGGTTGGGCACGGCCACGGCGACCTGCGCGTGCAGGTTCGGCGCGCAGTGCCCGGAGACCTGCACGTTGTGCGCGGCGGCCAGAGCCGCGCCGCGGAGGAACTCGGTGATGCCGCCACAGCGGGTCACGTCCAGTTGCAGGCAGTCCACCGCCTCCGCGGCCAGCAGCCGCGCGGAATCAGCCAGGGTCCAGCTGTACTCGCCCGCGGTCACGTCGGGCCGGACCTGGCGCCGGACGGTGGCCAGGCCCGCAAGGTCCTGGGAGGAGACCGGCTCCTCGAACCAGGTCACCCCGAACTCGTCCATCTGGTCTGCCATCCGGACCGCCTGCCCGGTGGAGTAACCCCCGTTGGCGTCCACGTAGAGCTCCGTGTCCGGGCCGATGACCTCCCGGGCCAGGGCCACCCGGGCCAGGTCGCGTGATTCGTTGCTGCCCCAGGACTCGCCGATCTTGATCTTGACCCGGGGAATCCGGTCCTTGCCCACCCATCCGCTCAGCTGCTCACGGGTCCGCGCGTCGTCGTAGGTGGTGAACCCGCCGCTGCCGTACACCGGCACGTCGTCGCGGGCCCGGCCGAGCAGGCCGGCGACCGGGCAGCCAAGCAGCCGGGCCTTCAGATCCCACAGCGCGATGTCGGCGGCGGACAGGGCCATCGCCCCGATACCGGGCCGGCCCACGTTGCGCAGCGCCCGCGTCATGGCCTCGTTCGCGCCAGCCACGTCCAGCGCGCCCCGGCCCGCGACCACGTCGGAGAGGATGCCAGTCACCACCGGCGCGGCGGCCGCGGCCGTGTAGCTCCAGCCGATCCCCTGCTGGCCGCCGGCCCGGGCGGTGACGAGCACGAGCGTGGTCTTGTCCCAGGCCAGGTGCCGTCGGCTTCGGGCGCGTCGGTCGGTACGACGTAGACGGCGGCGTCCAGACCTTCGACCACGGGGCCTTCCACCAGTGGGCCCTCCACCACGGGGCCCTGCGCGGCGGGATCCGCCACCGTCGTCCTCGCTCCGCCCATGATCACGCCTATCCTTCCGGGGCTGGTTCTGCCGTACTGGCCCGCGCCGTGCTGCTAACACCGTGCTCAGCTACCTGCGGGCCGGGCGGCCAAACCTCGGACGGCCATCGGACGGCCAAACGCCGTGCCGTCGGTCGCGGCCTCGGCTGGGCTGCGGAAGCAATCCTTTAAGCGAGGTTTGGCGCAGCGGCATGTTTGGCCGCCGCATCCAGGGACAGCCGGGGGTGGGCGGATTCACCTGCCGCAGTAACCCACGATCAGCTGGAGGTCCGCAGGTGGCACAGATCGCATCCGAGGCTCTGGTCGAGCGGCTCGCCGACTGGGGTGTGGACACCGTCTTCGGCCTCCCGGGCGACGGCATCAACGGCATCATGGAGGGCTTCCGCCGGCACCAGGACCGGATCAAGTTCGTGCTGGTCCACCACGAGGAGGCGGCCGCGTTCATGGCGACCGCCCACGCCAAGGCGACCGGGCAGATCGGCGTCTGCCTGGCCACGTCGGGCCCGGGTGGCATCCACCTGCTGAACGGGCTCTACGACGCCAAGCTCGATCACATGCCGGTGCTGGCGATCACCGGCATGCAGGAAACCTCGGTGCTGGGCACCGGCTACCAGCAGGAAGTGAACCTCGACCGGCTCTACGAGGACGTCGCGGTCTACGACCAGATGATCTATAACCCGGCGCAGCTGCCCGCACTGGTCAACATCGCGGTGCGCACCGCCTACGCCCGGCGCGGAGTGGCCCACCTGACCGTGCCGAATGACATCCAGGTCGCCCCCGCTGGCCAGAATCCCTGGGCGGAAGTCGGCCCGGCCCGTCCGCCGGCCACGTCGCCGATCCGGCTGGCCGCCCCCGGCAGGCCCCGCGACGAGGACCTGCAGCGGCTGGCCGACGTGCTGAACGCCGGGGATAAGGTGGCGATCCTGGCCGGCGCGGGCGCCCTGCACGCCCGGGAGCAGCTGCTCGCGGTGGCGGAGACGCTGGGGGCGCCGATCATCAAGACGCTGTCCGGCAAGGGCACCGTGCCAGACGACTCGCCGTACACCACGGGCGGGATCGGCTTGCTCGGCACCGCGCCCTCCGAGGAGCTGATGGACGACCTCGACACCCTGTTCATGGTGGGCACGAACTACCCGTACACCAAGTACATGCCGGAGCCAGGCAAGGCGCGGATCGTCCAGATCGAGGCCGACCCGGCCCGGGCCGGCGCCCGGGTGCCCACCGAGGTGCCCGTGGTCGGGGACGCCCGGGAGGGCCTGCAGGCCCTGCTGCCGCTGCTCAAGCAGCGGACCGACACCTCGTTCCTGGAGAAGTACCAGAAGCAGATGGGCACGTGGCGGGAGAAGATGGCCGCGCTCCAGGACGAGAAGCGGGACCCGATCGCGCCGGAGTTCCTGGTCAGCGTCCTCGACGAGCTGGCCGCGGACGACGCCATCCTCACCTGTGACAGCGGCACCATCGCCACCTGGGCCGCGCGGCACTGGCACATCCGGGCCGACCGGGAGTTCTACCTGTCCGGGAACCTGGCCACGATGGCGCCCGGGCTGCCGTACGCGATCGGGATACAGCATGCCTTCCCCGGCCGCCAGGTGATCGGCTACGTCGGTGACGGCGGGTTCTCCATGCTCATGGCTGAGTTCATCACGGCTATCAAGCATCAGCTGCCGGTCAAGATCGTGATCAACAACAACAACGCCCTCGGCCAGATTCTCTGGGAGCAGATGGTGCTCGGCTACCCCGAGTTCGGTGTCCGGCATTCGGAGCCGTTCACGGACTACACCGGGATCGCCACGGCCAACGGTGCGCTGGGCCTCAAGGTGACTCACCCAGGTGAGGTCCGGGATGCGATCAGCCAGGCGCTCGGCCACGACGGGCCGGCCCTCGTCGACGTGAACGTGAACCCGGACGAGCCGCCACTGCCGGGCAAGGTCGAGTACAAGCAGGCCGTGAAGTTCGCCGAGGCGTTCCTGCGCGGCCAGCCGCGCAAGTCCACGATCGCGAGCACGCTCTTCCGCGACAAGATCGAGCAGCTCAAGTCCTGACCCCGCAGGCCCTCTTCCTGGGTCCTGACCTCTAACCGGCCGGTTCCCCTCGGTCAGCAGTTGGCCGCCGGCGGTGACGCGCTGCGCGGCCGCCGGTCGTCTCCGGGTCAAGCGGGAGCCCGCAGGGCGGCTTGACCTCCTCCAGCCGCAGGTAAGTGACCAGCCGCTGGCCACCCCGGGTGGACAGCCGGGTCAGCACCTCCTGCAGTTCGGAGATGTCCCGGGCGACCACGCTGAGCAGGTAGTCCATCTCACCCGCGACGTTGTCCGCCGCGATGATCTGCGGCAGGGCGCGGACCAGGTCCTCGAAGATGCGGGTGGCGCGGGGGTCGTGCCGGCCCAGGGTGGCGAACACGTACAGCTGGAGGGGGAATCCGGCCGCCTCGGGGTCGAGCTGGGCCCGGATGATCCGGATCACCCCGGACTCCTTCAGGGCGCGGACCCGGTGCAGCGTGGCGGCTGGGGACAGGCCCACCATCCGGGCCAGTTCCACGTTGGTCCGGTCCGCGTCAGCCTGCAGCGCAGTCAGTAGTTTGATGTCAACTTCATCAAGGTTCACAGCCATAAAACTGAATAATATTTCACCGAAGGGGTGCTACGACTAATTCTGCCTTGCGATCACGCATCCTGGAGGCATGAACCTCGACCGCCGCCGCGCCCTTGTGGCGCTCACCGTCGCCGGGCTGCTGTGGGGCAGCACGGTACCCCTGTCCAAGCTCGCCCTGGGCTGGCTGCCGCCCGGCTGGCTGACCGCCATCCGGTTCGCCGTGGCCGCCGCCGTGCTGCTGACTATCACCCGGTCCCGGGTGCGCGCGGCGTGGAGCCCGGCGGTGCTGGCCTGGGGAGCGGCGGGGTACGGCGGGACGGTCCTGCTGCAGAACACGGGCATCACCCGGACCAGCGTCAGCCATGCGGCGCTCCTCATCGGCACCGCCCCCGTGCTGGTCGCGATCATCGCAGTCGTGTGGCACCACAGCGTGGTGCGGCCGGTTGCGTGGGCCGGCTTCGCTGTCTCGCTCGGGGGGGTCGGACTGATCGCCGCGGGAGGCGGTGGTGGTGCGAACCTGGGTGGCGACGGCATGGTGCTGGCCTCGGTCCTGCTCTCGGCGATCTTCACCGTTGGCCAGACCCGGCTGCTGCGTGGCCGTGACCCGATCGCGGTCACCGCGGTGCAGTTCCTGGGCGCGGCCCTGGTCACGGCGCCGTTCAGTGCGCTGACCGAGGGTGTGCCACCCGCGCCCGCGGGCACCGCCAGCCTGCTGGCCGTGGTCGCGCTGATCGCGGGCGGGACCCTGCTCCCGTTCACCCTGTTCGCCTTCGGGCAGAGCCGGCTCCCGGCCGAGATTGCCGGGGCCTTCCTCAACATCGAGCCGCTCGTCGGCGCGGTGGCGGGTGTCGTGGTCTTCGGCGACCCGGCGGGCCCGGCCCAGCTGGCCGGCGGCGCGGCGATCCTCGGCGGGATCGCGCTGAGCAGCGTCCGGCTGCCTCGCCGCCACGGCCGCCCGGCGGTTGCCGCGCAGGCGCCGGGCACGGCGCAGGCGGCGCCGGAGCCGGTTCTGGTGGCCCAGGCTGCGGGGGTGGACCGTCCCGGCGTGCTGGACGGCCGCGACCTGCTCGACCCGCTCACGGTGCTCGACTACCCGGCCCTGCTGGACCACGGGGGTGCGCTGGACGACGGGCCTGTGCTGGACTACGGGGCTGTGCTGGACCACCATGGTGGCCGGCGCCGGGTGCTGGCCGCCAACCGCGAGAGCTCCATGGCTGAGCTCGCCGCCCGGCATCCGGCCGACCTGCGCCGCGCGAGGCGGGAGCACGGGGTCGGCCGCCCGCCCCAGGTCGGACGCCGGCGCCCCCGCGGCCAGATCCGGCCGGCCGGGCGCCGCCAGGAAACACGCGGTCCCGGGGACGGCCGCCGTGGGGAGCCCAGGCCTGCCGTCCGCGCCTAACCCGCTGGCGGGGGACTCACGTCCGTGAGCAGCCCCGCCGGCCGGGGGCGGCGGTCCGCGGGGAGCCCTGCTGGCGCGGGCCGGCGTCTGCGGGGAGCCCCGGTGGCCGGGGAGATTTGGCTGGCGGGGGAGACCGGCTGGCCGCATCCAGGCCGTGCGGCCCGGCCGGAACCCCAGGTCAGGGGGGCGGCCGACATCGGTACCCAGAATTGCCTCGACACAAACTTTTTTTTGAAGACCGGAATCCCAGTAGCCGCAGGGGCTTTCGGCATTTACCCAGGTAAAGCCTGCTCCAGCCGAGTTTGCATCCTCCCGCGACCCTTGCGTACGTTGGGCCGCTGTGATCAAAATCTGGACAAGGAGCTTCATGAAGGTACAAACCAGGATAATCACGGCAGCAGGCGCCGGCATCGTCATGGCCGGCTTCGCGGCTGGGCCAGCGCTGGCCAGCACGCACACCGTGCAGCCGGGTGACACGCTCAGCGGCATCGCCGTCTCTTCGGGCGTCTCACTCACCAAGGTCGAGGCGGCCAACCACTGGATCAAGAACCCCAACCTGATCTACGTGGGCCAGGTCGTGCACGTGCCAGACGGGCGCTCCGGGATTACCCCGATGGCGCCGGCCTACTCCCAGGCCCCGGCGGCGTCCAGCACGCCAACGGCGAGTGCCGGCACCTCAGCCAGCACCGGCACCTCAGCTAGCACGGGCACCTCCTCGGAGAGCTCGGGCACCTCGTCGGCCAGCACCGACACCTCCGCGGGCACCTCGGCTGCGAGCAGCAGCACGGGTTCAGCGGGGTCGTTCCAGCAGTGCGTGGCCTGGCGTGAGTCGGGCAACAACCCAACCGCGTCCTCGTCGGGCCTGTACGGCATCCTGCCGAGCACCTGGGCCAGCCTGGGCTACTCCGGCACCGCCGGCTCGGCCTCGGTCGCCCAGCAGAACCAGGCATTCCAGCAGCTTTACGCTCAGGACGGCA
Organism: uncultured Actinomycetes bacterium; assembly: GCA_963844695.1. Lineage (GTDB taxonomy): Bacteria > Actinomycetota > Actinomycetes > Streptosporangiales > Streptosporangiaceae > RYN-230. The sequence goes on along the minus strand of CAWJPL010000035.1, from coordinate 303,627 downwards.
CCTCGCCCTGGGCTCCCTACGACGGCTGCTGAGCAGAACGACGTTCTGATCTCAGCAGGCCATCGTCCCACCCGATTCTGATCACAGCGGCTCTTCTCTCGCCCTTGAACCCCTGAGCCTGAGAGAGAACCACGCGCGAGCCCCGGCCCGGGGACCCGAATCCCGGCCGGGGCTCAGTGCGTTCCGGTCAGCCGGGCTAGCCGACGAGCGCCTCGATCAGGTGCGGCCCTGGCTCGGCCAGCGCGCGGCCCAACGCGTCCGCGAACTCCCCGGCGTCGGCGGCCCGGGCCGCAGGTACTCCCATCCCGCGAGCCAGGGCGGTGAAGTCCAGGTCCGGGCGGGACAGGTCGAACAGGCTCCGGGCGGCGGCGCCACCCGCAGCCGCCCCCACCCGCTGCAGCTCCAAGTCGAGGATCGCGTAGCGGCGGTTACTGAAGATCACCGTGGTGATGTCCAGCTGCTCCCGGGCGTGCGTCCAGAGCGCCGAGATCGTGTACATCGCGCTGCCGTCGGAGTCGAGCGCCAGGACGCTCCGGTCCGGGCAGGCCACTGCGGCCCCCGTCGCCACGGGCAGGCCCTGGCCGATCGCGCCGCCGGTGAGGGTGAGCCAGTCATGCGGGGGTGCGCCCGCAGTCGCGGCCGGGAGCCACAGCCCGGACGTATTCGCCTCGTCGGACACGATCGCCCCGTCGGGCAGCAGCGCGCCGATGACCGCGGCCGCCTTCTCGGCGGTCAGCTCCCCGCTGGGCAGCGCGGGCACCTCGGCCGGCTGGACCTGCGGCCGGGCGCTGGGGGCGACCCGCCCGGCCAGGTCCGCCAGCGCCCCGCACACGTCCTCGCCCGGTTCGGCCAGCGTGTGCACCTGGCAGCCGTCCGGGCCCAGGGAACTGGGCAGGCCTGGGTAGGCGAAGAAGGACACCGGGGCGCGGGCGCCCGCCAGGATCAGCTGGGTGGTACCGGCCAGCTGCGACTGCGCGAACTCGGCCAGGTAAGCCAGGCGTTCCAGGCCCGGCAGGCCGGCGCCGCGTTCCAGCCGGGCCGGGAACGTCTCGCACAGCAGCCGCGCCCCGCTGGCCGCGGCGATCCGGCTCGCCGCCTCCAGCCCCGGGCGGCGCAGGGCGGCGCCGCCGAGCAGGATCACGCAGGCCCCCGTGCTGGTTGCTCGCGCGGCGTCCTCGATCACCGGCCCGGGGACCACGGACGGCGGCCGCGACGGCACCGGCGGCGCGGGCTCCGCACCGTCGGACCAGGACACGTCGGCGGGCAGGATCAGCGTGGCCACCCGGCCGGGCGGTCCGAGCGCCGCGGCCACCGCCTCCGCGGCGTCGGGCGCGACGTCGGCGCTCCGGGCGGAGCGCCGGACCCAGCCGGACACCGACCGGGCCAGTGAGTCGATGTCGGATTCCAGCGGCGCGTCGAACCGTTTGTGGCTCAGCGCGTGATCGCCGACCACGTTGAGCAGGGGGGTTCGCGCCCGGCGGGCGTTATGGAGGTTGGCTAGGCCGTTGGCCAGGCCCGGCCCCAGATGCAGGAGGGTGGCCGCGGGGCGCTCCGCCATCCGGCCGTAGCCGTCCGCCGCCCCGGTCGCCACGCCCTCGAAGAGGCAGAGCATCGCGCGCAGTTCCGGAACCGCGTCCAGGCTGGCCACGAAGTGCATCTCCGAGGTGCCGGGGTTGGCGAAGCAGACCTCCACCCCGCTGCCGGCCAGGGTGCGGATCAGCGCCTGGGCACCGTTCACTCATACCTCCAGGGAACCCGCCGCGCCCGCTCGTGAGCCGGGCAGGCCAAGTCTCCACGTGTTACAGGCGTGTGGCTAATCGAAATCGTGTCTACCCAGGCGGCGTGTTGGGAGGTGATACTCCCTGTAGGACACGAACGCATAACGGATAAGGCCCGCGTTTTCCGGCGGTAGGAGAGAGTGCATGAGCAGGGGGCGCCTTGAGAGAGGGCTCATGAGCCGGGGCCGCTCAATCGGGTGGGGCATGATGCTGCTCGCGCTCCTGGTGACCGGGTGTGCCGCGCCGCAGTTCACCTACGTGACGAACTCGAGTCAGCACACCTACTTCAAGGTGCCGGACGGCTGGAGCCAGATCAAGAGCTCAGCGCTCTCCGCCGCGACCAAGAGCACCCCCAACAGCAACGTGTGGTCGGTCGGCTACGACGCCGACCTCAGGCCCGCGGCGAATCACGTGCTCGGGGCGACGGATGCGGCGCCGTTCGTGTACTCGGTCGTCGCGCCGCTCAACCAGACGACCACGAACGCCCTGTCCTACAACGAACTGCGGGACTTCTTCCTGCCGGTGACCGCGGCCGCCCGGGCCGCCGACGGCCAAGAGCGGCTTCCCGCTGACCGACTTCCACCTGCTGCGCGACGCCACGGTGACGCTGGGGCAGGGCGTGCACGGCGTCCGGGTCACGTTCCAGTACACCTACCCAGGCGTCGGCACCAACACCTTCGACCAGGTCGCCCTGACGAACGCGGATGACACCGAGGTCTACCTGCTGCTCGTGCACTGCCTGGCTTCCTGTTACAGCAAGCACCAGAGCCAGATCGACACGGTGATGAACTCCTTCACGGTCAGGAGCCCATGATGACGATGGCCCCCACGGATTCCCCGGAAGGGCTGCGGCCGCCGGGCGGCCGCCCGCGGGACGAGGACCGGCGGACCCGCAAGCCGCTCGCGTTCTGGGACCGGGTGAAGTTCCTGCTCCTGCTGACCGTGTTCTGGTTCGTCCTGCTCTGGTCCACCAAGTCGGGCAACCCTCTGGTCACCTGGTCCGACGCGTTCCGGATCGAGGCCCGGGCGGGCGCCTGGGTTCTCGTCCTGATCGGCCTGGAGGCCGCTGCGCCAGATCCACTTCCTGATCAGCGAGCACTGGGCTGGCTATCACTACTTCTGGACGAACCGGGTGTTCGGCGGGCACCGAGCGGATCACCCACCGGAGGCTGTCCGACTGGACCCGGTTCCGTCTCTGGCGGCTGATCACCTGGGTGTTCTGGATCGCCGTGATCGCGGTGGTGCTCGGCCGGGTGAAGCACGAACACCCCGGTGGACGCCCTGCTCAACCTGCCCAGCTACATCTGGAGCGCGCTGCCGTTCCTTGCGCAGCTCGTCGTCATCCTGCTCTTCGTGGTGCTCCAGTTCGCCGCGATCTTCTGGTTCCTGTCCCGGGGCGGCGTGGACGTGTACTACCCGGACGACATCAAGACCCGGTTCACCGACGTCTGGGGCCAGGACCACGTGCTGGAGCGGGTGAAAGAGAACATCCTCTACCTGGAGGACCCGGAGCAGATCGAGTCCCGGGGCGGCTACGTGCCCGGCGGCATCCTGCTCTGGGGCCCGCCTGGCACCGGCAAGACGCTGATGGCGGAGGCGGTGGCGGGCGAGACCGGCCGCCCTTACGTGTTCGTGGACCCGGGCGCGTTCATCAACATGTTCATGGGCGTCGGCATCCTCAAGGTCAAGTCCCTGTTCCGCAAGCTGCGCCGGCTCGCGCTCCGGTACGGCGGCGTGATCGTGTTCTTCGACGAGGCTGACTCGCTGGGCCGCCGCGGCGCGCTGGCCCAGGGCGGCCCGAACTTCCCCGGCGGCCGGGCCACCCCCGCGGCCTGGCAGGCGGGCGGCTGTCATGGCTTCTCCTACCTGTCCGACGACGTGCAGTGGCGGCTGGCCCGGCGGGCCCTGTCGTCGTCGGTGGGCGACGAGCCGGACACCGCGCGGAACAAGCAGATGATGGGGATGGGCATGGGCGGCGGCGGGGGGATGGGCACCCTGGAGGCCCTGCTCACCGAGATGTCCGGGCTGAAGAAGCCGCGCGGCTTCGTGAACCGCCACGTCCGCCGGCTGCTCGGGCTGCGCCCCAAGCCCCCGCCCAAGTACCGGATGCTGGTCATGATGGCCACCAACCTGCCGGAGGCGCTGGACGAGGCGCTGCTCCGCCCGGGCCGGATCGACCGGATCTACAAGGTCGGCTACCCGTCCAAGGCCGGCCGGGTGCGTACCTACGAGGGCTACTTCGCCAAGGTGCGGCACGAGCTCACCCCGGAGCAGATGGACAAGCTCGCCACCATCACCCCGTACGCGACCGGCGCCACCATCAAGGACCTGGTGAACGAGGCCCTCATCACCGCGATCCGGGACGGCCGGGACGTCATCACCTGGGGCGACGTCATCCGGGCCAAGCAACTCAAGGAGCTCGGCCCGCCGGAGGACGTGGAGTACATCGAGCGGGAGCGGCACGCGGTGGCCGTCCACGAGGCGTGCCACGCGCTGGTGGCGTACCGCACCCGGCAGCACATGGAGATCGACATCGCCACCATCGAGAAGGGCAGCGACTATCTCGGCATGGTGGCCAGCATCCCGCCGGAGGATCAGTTCACCCGGTGGCGCAGTGAGTACGAGACCGACATCCTGGTCTCGCTGGCGTCGCTGGCCGGAGAGCGGATGTTCTTCAACAACGACAGCTCGTCCGGGGTCTCCGGCGACCTGGAGTCCGCGACCACCGTGGCCTCGTTCATGGAAGGCTTCTGGGGCATGGGCTCCACGGTGTCGTCCTACTCCACGGCGAAGCGGCTGGAGGTCGGTTCGCCCGGCGGCGGGCAGGGCGGCCGGAACAAGAAGGGACACGACCCCGAAGCAGAAATGCGCCGGGCCCTGGCCGACCGGATCGAGGACAACCTGAACACCCTGCTGGTGCGGGTCGAAGAGATCATCACCGAAGACCGGGACCGGGTACTGTCGCTGGCCCACGCGCTGGAGACCTATAAGACGCTGACCGGCGAGGACGTGGTGGCTGTGATCGAGCGGCAGCCGGGCCCGTTCGTGGACGGCCGCCCGTACGCGGACGCGGGCCTGATCGCGCGGCTGGAGGACTATCACCGGAAGGCCGCGGTAGCGCACGTCGAGCACAGCCAGGGCGCGCTCAGCATGCCTGAGATCCCCCGGCCCGTGCTGACCGCGCCCGGACCCGGAGGCTGGCTGGTGGCGCCGGACCCCGATCCGCTGAACCGCGAGGGCCACGGAAATGGGTCCGGGCCCGCGGGTGGCCCCGGGCTGACCGGAGGTGCGGAACCGTCTGGTCCACCGGACGGGTCGGGTCCGCCGAACGGGTCGGGCTCGCCGAACGGATCGGGGCCGCCGAACGGGTCGGGCCCGCCGAACGGGCCGGGGCCCGGCGGGTCCTGACCTGGTATGCGCGCCGCCTACCGGGTGCGGCTGACGGCCAACCTGGTCAACGGGTCCACGCTGGCCGGGCTGCTGGTGGCCGCGGCGGGACGGGCGCGGCTGGCCCGCGCCGCCGACGGCCTGCTGGTCGGGGTCCGGTACCGGCTTCCAGTCCCGGTCGCCCCGGCGTTCACGGTCGGGAACGTGATCCTGGCCCGGGGTGACCGGGCGGCCCTCGCCTCCAGGCAGGCGCTGCTCGCCCACGAGGCGCGGCACGCCACTCAGTACGCGTGGTGCGGTGGGGTGGTCATGTTCCCGCTGTACTTTCTCGCGGCCGGGGTGTCCTGGGGGCTGACCGGTGATTTCGGTGCCCGCAACGTGTTCGAGCGGCAGGCTGGGCTGGCCGACGGCGGGTACACCGACAAGCCGCTGCGGCCGGTGCTGGCCCGGTTCGCCCGGTCCAGCGGCCAGTCCGGGGCACGCGCGGCATAATCAGGCTGCCGCGGGGTCCGCGACGCCGAGTCCGTGCTGGAGGTGCGCCGCTGTGCTGAGGTTTCACCGCCTCAAGGTGCTGCGCCGCCTGCCCCATCCCGGCCGCGGCTTCACCCAGGGCCTGATCGTGGCCGACGGCACCGTGTGGGAGAGCACCGGCCAGTACGGCCAGTCCACGCTGCGGCGCTACCAGCTGGGCCAGGACGAGGTCGGCGCCGCTGCACCGCTGCCGTCCGACCTGTTCGCGGAGGGCATCTGCCGGGTAGGCAGCCACCACCTCTGGCAGCTCACCTGGCGAGAGCGGGTCGCCTTGCGCTGGGACCTGCGCAGCCTGACCCTGCTGGAGACGATCTCCTACAACCGCGAGGGCTGGGGTATCTGCAACACGGGCCGGTACGTGCTGACCAGCGACGGGAGCAGTGAACTGGTCCGCCGTGACCCGCAGACGCTGATGCCGCTGGGCACGGTCGTGGTGCGTATCGGCGGGCAGCGTATCGGCGGCCTCAACGACCTGGAATGGGCTGGCGGCCGGGTCTGGGCCAACGTGGCGCCCCGCCCGTACCTGGCCGGGATCGATTCGGACAGCGGCGAAGTAGTGGATATCGTGGACGCGCGGGCCGCCGCCGAACGGCACTGGGGTGATCCACAGGCCTTCCTCAACGGCGTCACGGCCCTGGCTACCCCGGGCGAATTCCTGCTCAGCGGGAAGAGCTGGCGTTCCCTGTATCACGTCCGCCTGATCGAGGGCCGCCGTCACAAGCAGCCGGAGCGACTGCTGGTGCCAGAGTGGAACATTCAGGAAGCGTTCAGGAAAGCCTAGGGACAGGTGGAGAGTCCTTAGAGGTCGCATTCAGGTACGCGGCCGATTATCAGTAGCAGCCCAGAACAGGGCGATGACCTACTGAGGAGCGTTTCCAGATGAGCGCGGTTTACGGGGAGCCCGGATACGCCGGCCCAGGACAGTCCGGAACCGGGCCGTCCGAAACGGGGCAGGGCGGTTACGGGACAAGCGGCTACGGACCAGGCCAGGGCGGTTACGGCCAGGGCCAGGGCGGTTACGGCCAGGGCGGCTACGGCCAGCCCGGCGGCTATGGCCAGGGCGGCTACGGAAGCTACGGCGGCGGATCGGGCGGCTACGGCGGTTACGGGTCCGGGCCGGGCGGCTACGGGCCGGGCGGCTCCGGGCCGGACCAGCCTGACGGCGGGCGGCAGCGGCGGCGGCGGTTCATGCTGGCCGGGGCTTCGACCGGCCTGGCCGCGGTGCTGGCGGTCGTCGGGCTGGGCGCGGTGAACGCGACCGGCTCGTCCACGCTGACCACGGCCCAGATCGCCTCGAAGGTAGACCCGGGCCTGGTGGACGTGGTGTCCACGCTCGGCTACCAGAACGGCGAGGCGGCCGGCACCGGCCAGGTGCTGACCTCCACCGGCGAGGTGCTGACCAACAACCACGTGATCGACGGGGCGACCTCGGTCAAGGTCCGTGACGTGGGCAACGGGCGCACGTACACCGCCAAGGTGGTCGGCTACGACAAGACCCACGACGTCGCCGTGCTCCAGATGGTGAACGCCTCGGGGCTGACGACGGTCAGCCTCAGCTCCTCGGGCGTGCAGCTCGGCGATAAGGTCGTCGGGCTGGGTAACGCCCTCGGCAAGGGCGGCACCCCGTCCGTGGCCCCCGGCAAGGTGACCGCGACCGGCAGGACCATCACCGCCTCGGATGAGGACGCGGGCAACGCGGAACAGCTGCACGGCCTGATCCAGACCAACGCGGGCATCCAGCCGGGCGACTCCGGCGGCCCGCTGGTCAACACCCATGGCGACATCGTCGGCATGGACACGGCCGCCTCCAGCAACATCTCGACCACCGCGTTCGGCACGCAGTCAGACAAGCCGGCCACCCAGGCGTTCGCCATCCCGATCAGCCATGCGACGGCGATCGCGGACCAGATCGAGGCCGGTAAGGCCTCGTCCACCGTGCACATCGGCGCCAGCGCTTTCCTGGGTGTGGAGGTCTCCCCCTCCTCGGCGGGCAGCGTCGGCGGCGAGGGGAGCCCCTACGGCGGCTACTTCGGTGACGGGAACGGCGGCGACGGCAGCTCCACGGTCAGCGGGGCCTCGGTGGCCGGCACGGTGTCCGGGTCCGCGGCCGCTCAGGCCGGGCTGACCCAGGGTGACGTGATCACGTCAGTGGACGGCCACACCATCACGTCCGCCACGGGCGTGTCGTCGGCCCTGGCCCAGCACCACCCGGGTGACAGCATCAGCATCAGCTGGACGGACCAGAGCGGGCAGTCGCACACCGCGACCGTGCAGCTCGGCGCCGGCCCGGCCGACTGAATATCTCCGGCCGGCCTGCGGCCGGCCGGGTGTCATCGGCGAGGCTCGCCGCAGACGAGCCTCGCCGGTCTACGGGGACCCCCGGGCCATCCCGCCCGGGGGTCCTCCATGCTGCCGGTACCGCGCCGGCCAACGGGGTCACCGGAAATTTCCAGATGTCTGGGAGCTGGGCCGATTCCGTTGACCTGCGCGGCCCTTGATCAGCATCGTGGTGGGAGGACGAACAGATGGCCGCGCTGCGGCCTGCGTGCAAGGACGGTGTGATGGCAGATCGCATGGAGGCGCCCCCTCGGCCCTCTCGTGCTCCGGTACCCCGCGGCCAGATGCCTGGCGGCCACTCGCCCCGGCGCAACCGCAAGCGGTGGGCGGCGGCAGCCGCCGTCACCGCCTGCTGGGTGGTGCTGTGGACGGTGACGGGGTCGCTGATCAGCGGGACCATCGTGCTGCTGTTCCTCGCCGGGCTCGGCGTGGTGACCGTGCTGGCGCTGCGGGCTCTGGGGGTGACCAGGGACCATCCCTGGATCCAGCAGATCTCCACCCGGCCGTGGCGTGACGGGCAGGAGGTACTGCAGCTCGCCCTGCGTCACCTGCCTGAGGTGTTCGTGGTGACCCCGAACGGGGCGCTACTCGCCCCCAACTCCGTTGAGCTGCGGCTGAACCCGCGCGACGTCGGTTCGCTGGGCGAGCGGATGGACATCGGCCTGGTGCAGGCGAGCGCCGCCGAGGTGTACCAGGAGCAGGTGGCCGGCCACGGGGCCCGGCTGGCCGGGCCTGGCCCGGTGGAGGTGAGCGTGGTCAGCGACCCGGCGGTGCCCGCGGGCCGTTACCAGCTGCGCCAGGGCCGGCCGCTGGGCGCCGCGCCGTCCGGGTTCCAGGCCGGAGCGCCGTCCGCGTTCCGGCCCGCGGCTTCCGGGTTCGAGTCAGGGTTCCAGCCTGCGGTGCCCGGGTTCCAGCCCGCGACGCCGTCCAGCGTCGAGTCAGTGCCGGGCTGGCCGTTCGCCCATGACGGCCGGACCTCCTCCGCGCCGGTGTCCGCGACCGACGTCACCGCCGGCGGCGGCGGCCTCGCCACCGTCGCCGAGCCGGCCCGCAGCATGACCCCGACGCTGCGGCTGATCACCGGCGGGCGGGTCGCGGAGACCCGGCTGTCCGGGGCCCGGGCGGGCCGCGGCGCGGTCGAACTCAGCCTCCCCGACGTGCCTACCGTGTCCCGGGAGCACGCCAGGTTCACCTACTCAGACAGCCAGTGGTGGGTCGCCAATCTGGGCATGAACGGGCTGACGCTGAACGGCACCTCGGTCGCCGGAGAGCAGCCGCTGCACGACGGCGACGTGATCCGCTGGGGCACGAACGAGCAGGCGCCGGGTTCGCGGGTGGAGATAGGCTGACCGTCGCCTGCGGCGTCCCGGGAGGTAGTCCTGGGCTCATACCGGCGACTCACTGAGCCGGGGACGGCAGAATAGTGGCGGTGGCCCAGCTTTTTCTCTGGTCAGCCGGTCGACGCGCGTGGGTGACCTGCCCACCCGACGAGATCACCTGGCTGGATCGCAGCCTGCTCAGCGGCAACAAGGACCTGGCCCTGCACCGGTCCCCGCGCTGTGCCGGGCTGCGCTATGTGCACCATCGGTGGGAGCTGTTCAGCCGGGATACCACGTATCCGGTGTACCTGGCCCCGCATACCCCCGGCACGGCCATGGACCACCGGGCCGTGCAGCAGGCCGCCCGGCAGGTCCTGCCGGTGGCCCCGGCTAACCACTTCGAGACCCTGCCCGTCGTGCTGGAGGCCGGGACCTGGCTGGTCAGCGTGAGCAGCTGGGTGCTCCCGTTGCGGCTGGACGCGGCCGAACGGCCGGCTGCGGCGACCAGCCCCGGCCACCACGAGCAGCCCGAGACCCAGGAGAAGCGGGTCCAGCCGAATGGCGCGCCGGGCCGGCGCGGCAGCCCGCCCCGGCCGGACGCCCCGGACCGGGTCCGGGCCTACTTCGCACGTAACGCAGCCGCCCGGCTGGCCATGGCCTACCACTACCAGGAGCTCATCCTCAGCCTGCCCGGCGCGCAGCCGATACCGATGATGGACGTGGTCATCGCCCTGGACCTGAGCGGTGAGGGAGCCATCTCCGACTACAAGAAGCAGCTCCAGGGCCTGATCTGGAAGGAACGCGGGCACCCGCGCGAACTGGCGGAGTACCTGCTCACCCACGGCCTGCTGACCCCAGCCGACCTCGAGGCGGCCCGCGAAGCGGCCGCAGCCAACGAGCGCAGCGGCAAGAGCGAACTGGCCCGCAAGCGGCTGAAGTACAAGCCCAGGAAGTAACGGACGGCCCGGGCGCCCGCCAGCTGGCCGCCGCCGCGCCCGCCAGCCGCCCGCCGCCCCGCCGTCAGCTGACGTAGTGTGACGCGTGCCGATCCCGGATCACGTTCTTCTGGATCTTGCCGGTGGAGGTCTTGGGCAGCTCGTCCACCACGATCACGGACTTGGGCACCTTGTAGCCGTCCAGCCGCCCGCGCAGCTCCTGGAGCAGGGCCGCCGCGTCGATGCTCGTCCCGGGCCTGGGCACCACCACCGCGGTGATCGCCTCCGTCCAGCGCTCGTGCGGCAGCCCGACCACGACGACCTCGGACACCGCCGGCTCGGCCGCGTACACGGCCTTCTCCACCTCGATCGAGGCCACGTTCTCGCCGCCGGTCTTGATCACGTCCTTGTAGCGGTCGGCGAACCAGAGCACCCCGTCCTCGCCGAACCGGCCGACGTCCCCGGAGTGGAACCAGCCATGCGCGAACGCCGCCGCGGTGGCCTCCTCGTCGTGCAGGTACCCGCTCATCGTGGAAGGCCCGCGGTAGACGATCTCGCCCTGCTCGCCCTGGGGCAGCAGCTGCCCGTCCGGGCCCATGATCGCGACCTGGACACCAGTGATCGGCGTGCCGACCGCGCCGATATGCGAGAGCTGGTGCTCCGGACGGAACAACGTGGTGACCGGGCTCATCTCGGTCTGCCCGAACAGCAGCGCGAAGTCGCACCCGAAGCCGTCCAGGCAGCGCCGGATCAGCTGGTCCGGCATGGGCGCCATGGCGTAGACGGCGCGGCGCAGGCTGGACAGGTCGCGTTCGCTGAACGACGGGTGGTCGAGCATGGCCCGGAACATCATCGGCAGCCCGAACGCCTGGGTGATCTGCTCCCGCTCGATCACGTCGAGCAGCGCCCCGGGATCGAAACCGCGCAGCACGTGGATGGTCGCGCCCACCATGATCGCGGGAGTGCAGAACGCGTTCAGCTGGGCGGTGTGGAACATCGGCATCATGGCCGCGAACCGGTCAGCGAAGTTCCAGCCGGAGTCCAGCGCGCTGGACATCGACTCCAGGTAGATCGAGACGTGCGTGCCGACCACGCCTTTGGGGAAGGACGTGGTGCCGGAGGTATAGAGGTAGCTGAGGGCGTCCCGGTCGTCCACGAAGCGTTCCGGCTCCGCCGTGGACGCAGAGCCTGCGGCCAGCTCGGCCAGGCTGGCCCAGGTCCGGTCGGCGGGCTCCGCCTCGTACGCGGCGCCGGTGCCGGGGGCCACGAACACGTCGGCGACGGCCGGCACCTTCGCCACGGCGTCGCGGACGTGCCCGACCAGCTGGCTCTCCGCCACCAGGCCGCGGGCTCGCGAATGGTCCAGCACGTAGGCCACCTCGTCTGGCCGCCAGCCCAGGTTGATGGGCACACAGACCAGGCCGAGCTTGGCGCAGGCGTAGTACACGGCCAGGAACTCGGCGCTGTTGGCCGAGGCCAGCCCGAGCGCGTCAGCCCGCCCGTAACCGCGCGCGGACAACCCGTGGGCGAGCTGGTTCACCCAGGCGTTGAACTCCGCGTAGGTCCACCGCCGCGGCCCGTCCACCACCGCCAGCTGGCCCGGGCGGGCAGCCGCGGCCCGGGTCAGCGAGTCGCCCACGTTGATCCGCTGGATCAGGTTGCGCGCGAGGTCCACGGCGACTCCTTCTCTAGTCCCGCCGCCCGCAGATCGTCCATCCGGTGGCGGGTCAGTACGAACGGGGCAGGCCCAGGCTGTGCTGGGCCACGTAGTTGAGGATCATCTCCCGGTTCACCGGGGCCACGCGGAGCAACCGGGCCGACCCCCAGTACGGCAGGAGCCCGTACTCGGTGGCGAAACCGTTCCCGCCGTGGGTCTGCATGGCCGCGTCCGCCGCGGCGATGGCGGCCTCCGCGGCCGCGTACTTGGCCATGTTCGCCGCTTCGCCGGCCGGCTCGCCGTGGTCGTGCTGCCAGCAGGCCTTCCGGATCATCAACGCGGCCAGTTCGGTGTCGATCTTCGCCCGGGCCAGCGGGTGGGCCACGCCCTGGTGGGTGCCGATCGGCGCGTCCCACACCTGCCGCTCGCGGGCGTACCGGGCCGCGGCGGCCAGGACGTAGCGGGCGATCCCCACGCACTGCGCGGCGCCGGTGATCCGTTCCGGGTTCAGCCCGTGGAAGACCTGGCGGAAGCCCTCACCGGCCTGGCCGATCAGCGCTCCGGGGCCGACCCGGACGTCGTCGAAGTGCAGCGTGAACTGCTTCTCCGGCAGTAGCAGGTTGACCGGGAGGACCTGGCGCTCCAGCCCGGGCGCGTCCGTGGGGACCAGGAACAGCGACAGGGAGGTACTGGAATCGGCCCCGCCCGCGGGCTTGCCGGACGATGCGGCCGCGGGCCGCCGGACGACGTGGCCGCGGTCCGGGCGACGACCAGTATCGCGTCCGCCTCGTCCACGCCCGAGATGTAGTACTTGGTGCCGCGCAGCACCCACTCGTCACCGTCCTGGGTGGCGGTGGTGGACAGCCGGTGCGTGTTCGAGCCCGCGTCCGGCTCGGTGATCGCGAAGACGACCTTGGTGGTGCCGGCGGCCAGGCCGGGCAGCCACGTCGCGCGCTGCTCGTCCGAGCCGAACCTGGTGATGACCTCAGCCGAGATGGCCGCCGAGACCACGAGCAGCAGCAGCGGCGTGCCCTGCGCGCCGAGTTCCTCGCAGACCAGGGCGAGCTCGGTGAGGCCGCCGCCACCACCGCCATACTCGGCCGGGATATTCACGCCAATGAATCCGGCTTCACCAAGCTTGGTCCAGAGCTCATCGCACGGCGTACGCGCGGCCGCGTGCTGCGCGTAGTACTGCGGGCCAAATCCGCTGGCTATCGACGCGACAGCGGCCCGCAGGTCGCGGTGTTCAGCGCTCTCGGCAAAATCCACGCCTGCTCCATCGGAGTGATCCCAGATTCACTAGGACTGTAGCTGCCTGGCTGCTCCGGGAGCTACCGTCACTTCGGCGGCCAGGCGTCCCTCCCGCGCGTCGCCCCGCCCGCAGCGCCCCCTCCTCCCTGCCGGTCGTCTCTTCCTCCTAACGCCCCCTGGCGCCCGGGTCGCCGCTCAGTTTGCGGGCCCGGGCGCACAAGATCGCCGAGGTGGCGAGGGCCATGAAGGTGAGCGCGGCCACGCACGCAGAGATGATCACCCCTGCCGGTTCCGCGAGTGTGCTGCCGCTGGGAACTCGCTGAGGTGCAGATGGCTGAAGCCTGGCTGCGCTGGGCCCGGTCAGCCTCGTAGGCTGGGCCGGTGGGCAGCGGCCGGGATGAGGACAGCGCGCTCGGAGAACGGGCGGCGCTCGTGGCGCTGCTCCGGGACCGGCCTGGGCGGCGGGGCTGGGCGGAGATCACGGCCGAGGTGCTGGCGGCGGGTAGCGCCGTAGCCGTCTGGGAGCGGCTGGTACCGCCGGTGCTGGTGAGCCCGGCCGGGGAGTCCGATGCGCTGGAAGCGGCCGCCCGGCAGGTGGCCGGCTGGACCGGCCAGGGATGGCGGGTGCTGACCATCCTCGATGAGGACTATCCGGCCCGGCTGCGGGCCATCCACCAGGCGCCGCCGGTCCTGTTCGCGCGCGGCGCCGTGGCCCGGGACGACGTGGCCGTGTCTGTCGTCGGGTCCCGGGAGGCGTCCCCCCGCGGGCTGGACATCGCGGCCGGGGTAGCCCGAGGACTCGCAGCCCGCGGCGTGACCGTGCTAGGCGGGCTGGCCCTGGGCGTTGACGCCGCGGCCCACCGGGCCGCACTGGGGGCGGGGGGCCGGACGGTTGGCGTTATCGGAACTGGAATTGACCGGGCCTACCCGGCAGCGAACCGGGAACTTCAGGAACAGGTCGCTGAGCGCGGCCTCGTGCTGTCGCAGTTCTGGCCGGGCGCGCCGCCGCAGCGGCACAACTTCCTGATGCGCAACGCCACCATGTCCGGGTACGGGCTGGCCACGGTGGTGGTCGAGGCGGGGGAGCAGAGCGGGTCGCGGGCCCAGGCGCGGATCGCGGTCGGGCACGGGCGGCCGGTGATCCTTACCTCGCTGGTGGTGGCGGGCAATGACTGGGCCCGGGCGCTGGTGGGGCGGCCTGGAGTGCACGTCGCCGGCCGGCTCCAGGCGGTACTGGACGTCGTCGACCAGCTCATCGGGGAGCCGGCCGTAGTCGGCGCCGCGCTGAGCCGGCTGGCGCCCTGCTGACGTGGCCGACCCGGCGGCGGTGGCCCGGCTGAGCGCGGCCCTGGTGGCCAGCGCTGGGGGATACCTGCGCAACGCCGTCCGCCAGGAGCTGGTCACCTGCGCGGTGTGCGCGACGCCGGTGGCGGGCTTCCGGCTCTGCTACCAGTGCCAGCGGCGGCGCGGCCGGCCGGGACTCGCGGACGCCACGGGGTTCCTCGCGTACGCGGTGGCCGGGCGCCAGTCCGGCTATGTGATGCAGGGATACAAGGCCCGGCCGCCGGTGCCAGAGCACCGGACAATCGTCACGTTACTCGTGCTGTTAGGGCTGGCCCGGCACGCCGGGTGCGCGGCGCGCGCCGGGCGTGCGGAGCCGGGCGGGTAGTGCGGCGCAAACCAGTGTGCCGGTGACGCACTGGGCCACGGTGCCCTCGCTGCCGGCCCAGCCGGGGGAGCATCCGCTGCATGCGATCGTTAGCCGGTTAGCGCCCGGAGCCGAGGTCGCCCTGACCGCCGCCGACGAGGTGGAGTATTCCCGGGACCTTCATCCCGGGCACTTCCGGGTGGCGGTGCCGCCGCCCGCGGGCGCGCACGTCCTGCTCGTGGACGACACGTGGGCTCGCGGCGGCCACGCGCAGTCCGCGGTCCTGGCGTTACGCGCGGCTGGGGCGGCCCGGATCTCGGTGCTCGTGGCCGCCCGCTGGATCAACGAGGACTTCGGCGGGAACGCGGCGTTCCTGCGCGGGCTCTCCGGCCGCGACTACGACCCGGCCATCTGTCCGTGGACCGGCGCCGTCTGCCCGCCCCTCGTCCCGGCCCGCGAGGCTGACCTCAGGTGATCGGGCTACCGTCGTCTAGCGCGGCGACGGCCCCGGTGTCCAGGGCGTTCAGGCAGGCCTGGATCCGGCGCGCCACGATCGGCCTGACCCGCGCCGCTATCTGGCCGGGGCGGACGAACGCGAAGCCGTCCAGTTCGTCCGCCGGGACCGTGATGGCGGCGATGTCGCTCGGGCGGAGCACGCCACCGTCGTAGATCACGACGAGGCCCTCCGGGTAGTCAGGCTGAGAAGGCGCCCAGTCCACCGCGAGAACCCGTCCCAATGGGCGGTTCAGCCCGATTTCCTCGGCCACCTCGCGCCGGCAGGCCGCGTGGGGCGACTCCTCGGCCTCCACCACACCCCCGGGCACGTCCCAGGTGTCCCGGTAGACGGGGTCAACGAGCAGGACCTGTCCAGCTTGGTCACGGCACAAGGCGCCTGCGGCCATCCACTTCCGGGCCAGTGAGGCCACATAGATATCGGCTGGGATTACTCCCGATCGGCTGGAAGTCACGAGCCGACTGTAGCAGCACAATTGGCGCAACGCCGTGCCGCTATTAGACCTAGGCGGTCCGGGGCCGAACGAAAGGTCAGTCTTTACCCGTACCGTACCGGAAAGGAGTCTTTCTGCTGTGTCAGCCTGATACAGGCGTCTAAAGAGATACTGCTAACTATGCGGGTAGTTGACCCGATTCGGGGAACTAGGCAGCTGGCGGCAGTAAGCGGCCACAACTGCCTGCGGGCGATCAGATCGTCTGATGCGAGGCCAGGACCTGGGGCAACGCATATACGCTCACCCTTGTAAGCCGTGGTGACCGCTATGCCCCACCGTCACGACACGGGCAGCGGCTGTTAATGAAATGACATCAGTGCGCATGCGGACCGAAGCTTTAAAATATCCATTCCTGAGACGGGGAATGGGGGTACGCTGCCAGGCGGCAGTCCACCGGGTCGAGACCGGAGAGTGAACATTGCCCAATTCTGGTGGAATACGCAACCTACTCATCGTAATGACCCGGATCAGGGCGGCCTATCCGCGTTATGAGAATCCTTGCCGGGCCGTCCACCACCCCCCAAGGACGTCTGCCATTCCACCGGTACCACCCCCAGGCCCGGGGTCGGGAAGGCAGTACTACGGGCCAGCTCTGTACGCGGCAGTCGGTAGCAGATAACCAAAGACAGGAGCTTGCTGATGTCAAAACTCAGGCCACATTCCAGGCCGTCGCTGGTCATGGCGGCGGCAGGCGCCGCGATGGTCGGAGCGCTCGGGATTGCGGGCACCGCCAGTGCGGCTGACTGGCCGATGTTCCGCGCTAATCCCGGCCACTCCGGTGTCTCCCCGGAGACCGCGATCAGCACCACGACCGCCCACTCGCTGAGTACCCGGTGGACCGCGCGGCTCGGCACCCCCAGCTACACCTCGCCTGCCGTGGCCACAACCCGCGGCCGGGCGCTCGTCTACGCTGGCGCCGGCAACCACTTCTACGCCTACCCGGCGAGAGGGGGCGCCGCGGCCTGGCGCTTCACCGTGCCTGCCGGGGTGGTCGAGAACTCACCCGCGGTGGCTGGTGGTGTCGTGTACTTCGCCTCCACGGCCGGCACCATCTTCGCTCTGAACGCCTCGACCGGCGCGCGGATGTGCTCATTCAGCACCGGGCACGCCATCCTCGCCTCTCCGGTCGTGGTCAACAGTGGGTCAGGGCCGGTGGTCTACGACGGCACTCTCCCGACCGGGGCGTCGGGAGCGGAATACGCTATCTACGGTCCCGGCAACAGGCACGGCGCCTGCAAGAAGGACTGGGAGTTCAGCTCGTGGGCGATCACCCCGGACGGTACCTGGTCCTCTCCGGCGTACGGGATGGGCGCGAACCGCGTTCCGCTGCTGGTGTTCGGCAGCAAGGACCCCGATGACTCCGTGTACGCGGTCAACGCCAACTCCGGCGCGCGGGTGTGGCGCTTCCGGACGAGCACCGCGGCCGATTCTGACGTGGGTGCCCCCCCGACCATCTCCGCGCGCGGGCAGAACGGCTTCGCCAACGGCGTCGTCTACGTGACCGGCAAAGACAAGGTCGTCTATGCCCTCAACCTCGCCACGGGCGCGCTGATCTGGAAGCACGCCCTCGCCAAGGGCACCAACGGTGACGTGGCGGGGGCCTCTCTGGTCGGCGACCGGCTCTACGTCGACTCCGACACTGGTGTCTACGCGCTCAACGCCACCACCGGGGCGCAGATCTGGCACGCCCTTTCCCAGGCCACCTTCTTCGACTCTCCCGCGGTTACCGGGCCGGCCGGACGGCAGGTGCTCGTGGCCGCGAGCACCGAGGGCAGCATGTACGCCCTCAACCTGGCGACGGGCGCGACCCTGTGGACGCAGAAGCCGGACAAGAGCGGCTTCTGGGGCTCCCCGGCCGTCTCGCAGGGCGGCTTCTACATAGCGGGCCTGGATGGCGTGCTCCGGACCTGGCACCCCGTTCCTGACCGGCTGACCTAGCCGTCCCGCAGCCTGTGCCTAACCCGCAGGCTGCGGGACGGCCCGGCAACTGGATCCAGGCGCGCCAGGGGAAAGCCCCGAAGCTGACCCTCGCGGTGCCGCCCAGGGCCTGGGCCAGCTCTGCTAGTGACGCCTGAGCCGCTGCCGCGTCGCCTGCTCCCTCAGGCGTGGCCTGCACCGGAGTGAGGGTCAGCAGGATTTCCAGTACCTTCTCCCCGGCCTGGACCAGGATGTCAGCCCGGCCAGGCGGGGTGAGGTCGGCCAGGGCGAACAGGGCCAGCTCGAGGATCTCCGCGATGACGGGTGTCTCGATGCCAGGTGCTGCAGTGCCAGGTGCCAGCAGTGCCAGGTGCCGCGGTGTCAGGTGCTGCGGTGCTAGGTGCCGGACCGGGTGCTGCGGACATGCGCTGGAACTCTGCTGTGACAGGCGAGAACGGCAGCCAGGCAGTGCGCTGCCGGACAAGTTCGCACAGCTCGGCTTCCACCTGGATGGGGAGAGCGCTGTCGTCCACAATCTGGCGCACGGACCCGGCCGCAGCATCGAGATGACGCCCGAGTTCGGCCACCTGCGGTGCTAGCTCGCTCGGCGGCAGCCTGGTCAGCGCCTGAACGCTCAACATGGCGGCGGTGAGATCCTGGATCGGGCCGTCATGGATGAAGTCCGCGATCGCCGCGCGCTCGCCGGCCCGGAGCCTCTCGATCAGGCCGAGAAGCTGCCACACGGCGGGCGGCCCGGCGGTGCTCCCCGTGGTTGCCCGTCCCGTGGTGGACTGCCCCGTGCTGACTGCCCCGTGCCTGACTGCCCGGTGGTCTGACCAGCCCGTGGCCTGACTGCTCTGGGGTACCTCGGGGCGGGCGGCGGAATCTGCCGGATGCAGCGCCCCCACCGCGGTGATCAGCTCGTCCGGGCGGAACGGCTTGGTGAGGCAGGCGACACCCACCGGAACCAGGTCCGGCTTCCCGCCGGTGATCAGGAGACACCGGCCAGCCACCGCCTGGTCCTCGGCCACCAGCGCCTGGATCAGCGCGGTTCCTCGTTCCCGCCCCAGGTGGGCGTCGACCAGCAGCGCGTCGTACCCGGCGGGGTCCATCAACCGCGCTTCCGGCGCCGAGGCCGCGACATCAACGCGGTAACCAGCCCCGGTCAGCACCCGGCGGATGATGGTGCGGATCGCCTCCGTGTCGTCTATCACGAGCACTCGCGGACTGGCTGAATCCCCCGCCACCGTGCCTCCCGGTCGAGGCGCCTGATCCCCGAGAGCGCTAGCTTACGGTGAGTAGCCGATTGAGTGCAAATCGTAGTAACATCCGCATCGGGAGGTGATTGCTCCCACTGCCGCATCGGTGGATGGCGGTTGAAATAGGGGGTCCGATGAGTGAAGCATCCGGCGTGGAGGCTGAGGGTGGTCGTCAGGCGATCCGCGTGTTCCTGCTTGATGACCATGAAGTGGTGCGCCGCGGGCTCAGGGACCTGCTTGAGGCCGAGACTGACATCGAGGTAGTTGGTGAGGCGGGGACCGCCGAATCGGGGATGAACCGCATGCTGGTGCTGCGGCCTGATGTGGGCCTGCTCGATGTCCGGCTTCCGGACGGGGACGGCGTGCGGGTGTGCCGGGAGATACGCTCCGCGCTGCCCGGGACGGCATGCCTGATGCTCACGGCGTACGGGGACGATCGGGCGTTGCTGGGCGCCATCATGGCGGGAGCGGCGGGCTACGTGACCAAGCAGGCGTCTGGCAGCGAGTTGATCGGCGCAGTGCGCGCGGTCGCGGCGGGCCAGTCGACTCTCGATGCCGATGCCGCGCAACGGGTGATGCGGCGGGTGCGCGAAGGGGCCCAGGGTGAAGCTCCAGTGTCGGCCCTTTCCGCCCAGGAGAAGCGGGTCCTGGACTTGATCGGTGATGGCCTGACTAACCGCCAGATTGCCGAGCACATGTCGTTGTCGGAGAAGACGGCCAAGAATTACGTGTCCTCGGTGCTGACCAAACTGGGAATGCACCGGCGGTCGCAGGCGGCGGCCTTCGCGGCCCGGCTCGCGGGCGCGTCAGGTCAATAATTCCCGGTCCGCAATTGGTCGAGATCGGAGTCGGCCATCGGAAAGATCGGTGCCCGGGCGTACCGGAAGATCGGTGCCGGTAGCCAGGACTACTTCGTGACTGAGAACTTGGTGATGGCCAGGCCTTTTCCGCCTGACCAGATTTCGAAACCGGCCTGGACGGCCCAGAGCAGCCAGGACTTGCGGACCGCGCCGAGTCGCTGGGCCGCCGCCATGAACGGTGCTAGCCGCAGCTTGGCTGCAGCCACCGGAGTGGCCCGCCGGAACGAGAGATAATAGTTGCCGGGAGCAGTGGTGTGCGGCACCACGTACCATTTCGCGCCGTCGATCTTCACCGTCGGGTACAGCCCCTCCCACCACGGCGGCTTGCTGTACCGGAGCCAGATCATGATCTCCGAGTTACCGGCTCCGACATGGGGGCCGAGCCACAGGTCCAGGGAGGCGTTCCACACGCCGCTCCGCCGCGGTGTCACGGTCGCCCAGCGCACGGTGTAGTTCCCGAGTGATCCGGCCCGTTGCATCACGCCCGCGCCGCCCGCGGGGCATGCTCCCTCGAAGCAGCCGGTCCCGATGTAGGGATAAGCCCGCACTTTCGCTGACGGTGCCCATCCTGGGGAGCGGGTGACGGTGAAGGCCGCGCGCCGTCCCGGGTTCGAGAGGCACATCCCTTGGTCGTTGTTGTTGATGCTGGGCTTATTCCTGATGACGTACTGCTGGCCGTTTGCTCCGGTGACCCGCAAAGCCTTCCAGGCCTGGCAGGTCACCGACGCGGACGACGCAGTGGCGCCTGCGGCCCCGGCGAGGGTTACGCAGGCGGCTGCGGCTGTCATCACGCTGAGCAGTTTTCTCGCTGACCGGCCGACGGGTCGGTACATGATGTCAACTTCCTTTCTGCGCGTTTAGGCCACCACCGTAACCGCATTGGTCCCAGTGACACTTATGCTTCCGAAAACATTTTGCGCGCCGCGCGGCCTCGCCAAACATGTCCAGCCAAAACGTAGCCCGGAATGCGTTGGATACGGCAACTTTGTGCCTGCCCTATTCGGGTGATTACACAGGGTTCCGCCGTATATCTTCGGAACTCGGCCGTAGTCCTGGCCTGCGGGGGCCTGGCCGGGACCGGTGTGTCCCTAAAGCCCGAATTACCGGATTAAGCTTCAGTGTAGCTCTTCGCGTTAATGGTGAAGGTGCGGCTAGTTTTGTCATGAACCGGCCGGGGGTTTGGCAACCTCCTCTGAGATGACGCGCATTCATGTACCCTCAGCGCACGATATGCTGGACGCCTGGAGGCGGTTTGGTGATAGGGGGGCCGTGCTGAGTGTCCCTTTGAGGTATATGTACAGACTCCGTTCGGGGCCTTGAATAAATAGGGCACTCAGGCAAATAAGCTTCATGTCCCCAATGACCGGGTCCGACCCTCAATGGTTCACGATGACCGCTCACTGGCCTAGGGCAGGCGCCAGATTATGCCGCGGATCGTGATTTGAGCCGGGTGACCGGTCCCCGGTAGCGAGACTCGTGCGCCTGCCGGCCTGCCCGGCCGCAGCCTCGTGGTGCTGCCCCGCGGCGCAAAGGCGTGATCGCTGCCCAGGGCCGGGTCTGGGCCTTTAGACGCTGAACCAATGGAGAGCATGGTGCAGACAACTGCAGAGATCATCGCAGAGATGCATGAGGCGGTGCCGCGGGGCAGGCCATGCCTGACGGGCGCCGAGACGAAACGCCTCGCCGGGCTGACGCAGGCGCTGCTCGCCAGCAAGCCGGAGGCGCAGGAAGAGTACAGCCGGTTCCTGGCCGCGGTCCGGAAAGACATCGACCTGCCGGGGCCGGTCCTCGCGGGATGCCTGCAGGGCAAGCGGATACTGGTCACCGGTGGCTCAGGGTGTATTGGTTCGGCGCTGATGGCACAACTGGCGCGGTTCTCCCCCGCGCGGCTGGTGAGCGTCAGCCGCGGCATCACCCAGGGCTGGCCCCGGCTTCCGGGCGCGGAGTACGTCCACGCTGATATCAGGGACGCAGATCAGCTTTCCGCCGTCTTCGACCAGGTGAGATGCGACATCGTTTTCCACGTCGCCGGGCAGCGGGATCCGGGCCTGGCCGAGCGCGAGGTGCACCGCACCGTGACCACCAACGTGCTCGGCACCTCCAACGTGATCAGCGCCGCCGCGTCGTCCGGGGTTCCGCACGTGATCTTCGCATCGACCGGGAAGGCCCTGCGCCCCTATTCACCGGAGGTCTATACGGCCTCCAAGCGAGTCGCCGAGTGGCTGCTCTGGCAGGCCGCGGCGCGTGGGGTAGCCACCTGCTCGGTCGCGAGGTTCACCCACGTGATCGACAACTCGATCATCCATGCCCGGCTGCTGGACTGGTGTGACGGCGGGGTGATCCGCCTGCACGACACGGGCATCGCCTTCTACGTTCAGTCGGCGCTGCAGTCGGCGCAGTTGCTGCTGGCTGCTGAGGCAGGCGCGCAACCCGGCTCGCTGCGGGTCCACGCCATCAGCGATCTCGGCTGGCCAGTGACCCTGCTCGATGTGGCGCTCGGCGTGCTCGCGTGGACCGGTTCCGCGGCCCCCATCTACTTCAGCGGCTACGACCGCGGGTATGAGGCCACGGCCTTTCCCGGGCTCTACGACCCGATGACCGCAGGTGACGTGAGCCCGCTGATCAGCGCCTTCGAGGCCACTGGCGCCCGGCGGTCGTGTTGCCCGGACGTTGACGCGTTCCCGCTTCAGCTGGCCTCTGCCGACGCGCTGGACGAGCGGATGTACGCGCTCGCCGGCACGTGCGCGCGGACCGGGGAGCCCGGCGCGGTGCGCGCGGCCCTCGACGGACTTTCGTGGTCGCTGTTCGACGCCACCTTGTCGGCCGCTCCCCGCCAGGTACTGACCCGTGCCGCCCAGATCGCCGCCCCGCACCGCGACCGCCTGGACCCCAGGCATGAACGGATGCTGGCCGCGATCGAGCGGCACGCGGCCGGGGTGAGCCCGGTGTCATCTCCCACGCCAGCCAGCGGGAGTAGCGCGGCCCAGCTGAGGTGACCGCGCACCTGGTGAGGAGTGCGACGTCGTTTTCGCCGGTGATTCCCGGTCCGGGAGATTGAGGGACGTTTAAACCAGATGCCGGCGCGTCTCGTGGCGGCGTGCCCGGGATTCGGGTGAATTTATGCGTCTTGCCGAATAGCACCGGAGATATGGCGTGTTAATCCCAAAGTGCCTGGTAGCTATGGCCAGGAAATGGGAAGAAATAGGAGTCTAGAATGTTTACCTGAACCCCCGGCCTGAAAATTGTATGATGTCCATGACCGAAAGCCGGTCACTCTTGGGGAGGATTTCCTGGATCATGGCGACCTACGATGATGATCCGCCGCTTAACGCAAACAATGGGGGGAAATTTCGTGAAAGACGGTCCTGGGTTCGGAGCGGTGATCTGGATCGTGTTCGGGATCTCAGCGTGCGCGACCCTGCTCCTGACAGTGACAGTACGGCTGTTCTTCCGCCGTGGGAAGCCGGCGATGGAACCGTAGCCGCCAGCCGCAGCTTCCAGATTCCCCGCGTCACCTTCCGGCCGCGCCGGGCGCTGGCCATCATCCCGGTCATCATGATCGTGGCCGGCTCGGTCTTCCTGCACCGGAACACCCTGGGCCTGGTCTCCCCGCGCGAGAGCTGGATGCTCGGGGTGTGGGCGCTCAGCCTGGGCTTCGTGCTCTCCCAGCTCCTCCTCGCCTGGCTCCAGCGTCCCTTCACCGTGACGGACGCGCAGCGCGCCAAGCTGGACCGCCTGGCGGTCGCCGCCGTGGTCCCCTGCTACAACGAGGATCCAGCCATCCTGGACCGGACCATCTACGCCCTGTTCGCCCAGACCCGCAAGCCCAACTGGGTGATCGTGACCGATGACGGTTCCACGGCTGACTACACCAATGTCCGGGCCCGCTGGCAGGCTCACCCGTCGGCCACGGAATTCATCTGGATACGCCAGGAGAACCAGGGCAAAAAGCACGCGCAGGCCGCGGCCTTTCGGCGCGGTACCCAATGCCGACATCTACGCCACAATGGATTCAGACTCCGCCCTCGAGCAGCACGCCATCGAGGAAGGTCTCAAGCCGTTCGCCAGCCGCGAGGTCACCTCGGTCGCGGGTCTGGAGATGGCCTACAACCTGAAGACCAATATTCTCACCCGGGCCATGGGCCTGCGGTCTCTGGCTTTCCAGCTTTTCACCATGAGTGCGCAGAGCGTCGCCGGGGGGAATGTGGTGATTAACCCGGGTGCGTTCTCGCTCTACCGGGGGTGGCTGATTCACCGCTGCTTGCCCGCGTACCTGGAAGAGAAATTCTTCGGGATACCGGTCACCCTGGGCGATGACACCGCCCTGAGCATGTTCTCCCTGCTGCACGGGCGGGCGGTCCATCAGCCCACGGCGGTGTCGATGCCGGTATACCCGGAGACGCTGTCGCACCACCTGCGCCAGTGGACCCGCTGGATGCGGGCCTCCACGATCCGGACCCTGTGGCGGATGCGCTATCTGCGGATACGTTCCTACGCCTGGTGGTTCGTGGTGTACCAGCAGTACGCCTTCTTCGCGTCGGCCGCGGTGTCCCTGGCGGTGCCGTTCGCCTGGCCTGCCACCCGCAACCTGGTCTTTGCCAGCAGTCTGGCCCTGGTCGCCTGGCCGCTCGCGGTGTCCCTCCGCCTGGTCACGGTGAGCCGCTCCGACCTGCGCTGGCCCACCTGGCTGGCCTCAACGGCGCTGCTGCCCTTCGCAGCCCTGTGGTACCTCCTGGTCCTGCGCCAGATCCGCTTCTACGGCATGGCCACCTGCCACCGTCAGGGCTGGGTGACCCGGAAGAAGGTGGAAGTGACCCTCTCCGGTCCTCCTGCCCCCGCTGTGGAGGAGCTCGTCTATGAACAGGGCTAGGTTCGTGGCCGCGCTCATCGCGGCGGTGGGCGTGACCATCACGGTCACTGGTGCGGGCTCCGCGCTGTGGCTGTACCGGCATGAACCCGTCCCCCGGCAGCGCACAACACGTCCCTGCTCCCGGCGGCCAGTTCCGCACCTTTTCCCCAGTCGGCCATCGGCAACCCTGGCCCGATGCACTACGTGGGCGTCTTCGAGCATGACACGGCCAGTAACTACCGGTCGCCGACGCTCTTCACCTCGGTAGCCGGCCGCAAACCCAACCTCAGCGTCTACTACAGCGGCTGGGGCAAACCGTTCCCGGCCCGCCTCGCTACCGCGGCCGCCCAGGGCGGAGCGGTCATGCTGGTGCACATGGAGCCCTGGCACCAGTCCCTGGCCGCCATCGCCGCGGGGGGCTCAGACCGCTACCTGCGCCGGTTCGCCGGGGCGGTCCGCCACTACGGCGGCCACGTCATCATCAGCTTCGCCCCGGAAGCGGATGGCCGCTGGTACCCGTGGGGATGGCATCATGCCAACGCGGCCCAGTGGGTGGCGGCCTGGCGGCATGTGGTGACGGTGTTCCGCCAGGCAGGCGCGATCAACGTGACCTGGCTATGGGTCATGAGCGGGGATAGCCGTGCCACTGGGCACCTCCGGAACTGGTGGCCGGGCGCCCGGTATGTGGACTGGATCGGCGTCGATGGCTACTACTACAAACCGGCCAACACGTTCAGGTCCGTCATCGGCAACACCGTGCGAACCATCCGGAGGTTCACCCACAAGCCGGTCCTGCTCTCCGAGGTCGGCATCGGGCCGCGCGCCGGGCAGGCCGCGAAGATTCCCGGCCTGTTCGCTGGTATCCGGCGCGATCACCTGCTGGGCCTGGTCTACTTCGACGTGAACCAGCATCAGGGGCTGTACCACCAGGACTGGCGGCTGGACGACAACCCAGCGGCCGTCGCAGCCTTCCGCGCCGGGGTGAGAGGCGCGCGGCCGAGCGCAGCCAAACGCCCGGGCGGGTAAGGGCCAGTCTCGTCATGGACCAGTCGTGAGAGCCAGCCCAGACGCGGGGCCCGGCGCCAGCCGGGCCCCGCGTCTGGGTCGTAGTTGCCTTAGTAGCCGGCCGTCTTCATCAGCGCGAAGAACTGGTCGGTCTGCGGGATGTTCCCCGCGGCCGCGACGTAGTAGCCGTCGGGGCTGATGGACTGGGCCGCGGTGGCCATCTGGGCCGCGGTCCCGTTCACGGTCGAGACCTCGGAGAACACCTTGACGCTGGCGTTCGCGGCCTGCGCCTGGCTCGCGGTGGTGTTGTACATGTACGAGTACTGGCCCCCGGCCGTGGTGTTCGACTCGTCCTGGAGCTGGAAGATGTCACCCGCGGCCGCAGCCTTGCCCGCGATGTTGACCCGGACGAACCACTGGTCGGCCGACTCGCCCGCCTGGCGTGGCAGGACCGAGCCGGTGACGGTGGCCAGGTCGAGGGCGGGAGCCTGGATGACCTTCAGCCCGTTGGCGTGGGCCAGCTGGCCGAACAAGGTCATGTACTTGACCGGGTCCTGCTGCTCGTTGACCGGGGTCGCGGCCCAGTTCTCCGGGTCGTACATGACCCACTTGTAGGGGAAGGTGATCGCGCCGCTGGTGAGGTCGGACTGGAACTGGGCGTAGGACGTGTAAGACAGGACCGGCGTGGTCGCGTAGTGGGCCTGGACGGGGGTCTTCACCAGGCTGGCCCCGGAGCCGTAGGCCGCGGCGGTGTTGAAGAAGTACGACGCCGCACTGGAGTCCACCCCGCTGAGCGTCTGGACGTTCCCGGCGGTCATGGCCCAGGCCGGCTTGGTGGAGGCACCGGCCGGGCCGGCGACCAGGGCCAGCGCCAGGCCGGTGGCGCCGACCGCGGCGACGGCCGCGAGGCCGGCCTTGGCCCGGGTCGTGCGCGGGCGCCAGCCCCGGACGCGATGCCGCCCGGCCGGGGCACTCGCCCCTCCAGCGCGCTCCTCGGCGGATTCGGGCGACGGATTTCCATTGGTTTGCATGACGGCTCCTGGGGATGTGTTGCTGCTCTCGTGGCGTTCATTGCTTCATTGAGCTTTCATTACCAGTGTCAGGAAATCGCCGCTCTGTGCTCTAGAGAATTGCAGCCCGTCTTGATGGGGGGCTTTTCCCCGATCCGTTTGCTACCGGTTCTGCGGCTGGCAGGGCACTATGGCCTGAGCCGGAGTGCCCGGCCCGGGACCGACCGGATGCGGGGCGAGGCGGCCGGCGTGAGTGCAGACCAGACGCGGGGCCCGGCGCCGCCGGGCCCCGCGGAGCGGGCGTGGTTGCCTCAGTAGCCGGCGGTCTGCATCAGCTGGAAGAACTGGTCGGTCTGCGGGATGTTCCCCGCGGCCGCGACGTAGTAGCCGTCGGGGCTGATGGACTGGGCCGCGGTGGCCATCTGGGCCGCGGTCCCGTTCACGGTCGAGACCTCGGAGAACACCTTGACGCTGGCGTTCGCGGCCTGCGCCTGGCTCTCGGTGGTGTTGAACATGCGACGCGTACTCGCCTCCGGGCCGGTGGTGTTCGACTCGTCCTGGAGCTGGAAGATGTCACCAGCGGCCGCGGCTGCGCCGGCGATGTTGACCCGGACGAACCACGGTCGGCCGCTCGCCCGCCAGGCGCGGGAGGACCGAGCCGGTGACGGTGGCCAGGTCGAGGGCGGGAGCCTGGATGACCTTCAGCCCGTTGGCGTGGGCCAGCTGGCCGAACAGGGTCATGTACTTGACCGGGTCCTGCTGCTCGTTGACCGGGGTCGCGGCCCAGTTCTCCGGGTCGTACATGACCCACTTGTAGGGGTAGGTGATCGCGCCGCTGGTGAGGTCGGACTGGAACTGGGCGTAGGACGTGTAGGACAGCACGGGCGTGGTCGCGTAGTGGGCCTGGACGGGGGTCTTCACCAGGCTGGCCCCGGAGCCGTAGGCCGTCGCGGTGTTGAAGAAGTAGGACGCGGTGCTGGCATCCACCCCGCTGAGCGTCTGGACGTTCCCGGCGGTCATGGCCCAGGCCGGCTTGGTGGCGGCGCCGGCCGGGCCCGCGACCAGGGCCAGCGCCAGGCCGGTGGCACCGACCGCGGCGACGGCCGCGAGGCCGGCCTTGGCCCGGGTCGTGCGCGGGCGCCACCCTCGGACGCGATGCCGCCCGGCTGGGGCACTCGCCTCTCCGGAGCCAGAGCCCAGCGGTTTCGGGTGATGATTTTGCATCGGTCGGCATGACGGCTCCTGGGGATTTCTTACTGGTTCTTTTCGTTTTCCATCTACCAGTGTCGAAGAAATCCGCCGTCCGTGCTCTAGAGAATTGCAGCCCGTCTTGATGGAGGGCTTTTCCCCGATCCGTTTGCCATCGGTTCGGTGGCTGGAGGGGCACTATCGGCCTGAGCCGGAGTGCCCGGCCCGGAGTACGCCGGACCGGGGCGTACGGGCCGCCGGCGGCTCCGGCAGGAAAAATCATTGGCGCCGGACGGCCCGCGCTGAGTTACTGGGCTTATGAAGGTCGAGCGGTTCGATCCCGGCGCGGACGGCGCCTCGGTGCGCGCCTGCCACGACATCTACCTGAGCGGCCTGCCGGACGATGACCCGCTCGGGCCGCCGATGAGCCCCCGCGCGTTCGCAGGCTGGCTGGCCCTGGGCTGGACCGAGGACCCACTGGAAACCTGGCTGGCCCGGGACGACTCGGGCGAGCCCTGCGGCTGGTATCTGCTCAACCTTCCGCAGCGCGAGAACCGCCACCGCGCCTCCCTGGAGCTCATGGTGCACGCCGCCCGGCGCCGGGCCGACCGGGGCACGACGCTGCTCCGGCACGCGGCCGGCCGGGCGGCCCAGGCCGGCCGGACCGTGCTGGAGACGCAGGCTCGGGAAGGCTCGCCTGGCGCGGCGTTCGCGAGCACGCTCAAGGCCCGGTCGCCCGGGACCGGGGTCCGCCGGGTGCTGCCCCTGGACCGCCCGCCCGCGGGTCGGTGGGCCGCAGCGCGGGCGGAAGCCGAGTCCGCCGCCCGGGGCTACACGCTGCGAACCTGGGTCGGCCCGGCGCCCGGGGACGCCGTCGCCGGGGTCGCCGCCGTCAACGGGGCGCTGGCCGACGCGCCCCGGGCGCCCGGGGAGGAAGAGCAGGTCTGGGACGTGGCCCGGGTCCGGGGGGACGAGCGCCGGGTCGCGGCCATGGGGCTGCGGGCCCACGTCGTTGTGGCGCAGGCTCAGACCACCGGCGACCTGGCTGCGCTGACCCAGGTGTGCGTCGATCCGGCGATGCCGGAGTGGGGATTCCAGGAGCTGACCGCGGTGGCCAGGCCGCACCGCGGGCACCGCCTTGGGCTGCTGCTCAAGCTGGCCATGCTGGACCTGCTGGCCGCCAAGGAGCCCCAGCTGACCCGGATCATTACCGGGAACGACGTGGGGAACGACCACATGATCGCCATCAATGACCGGCTTGGCTTCGACGTGCTCGACCGCTGGCCATGGTGGGAACTGGACGTCGCCGACGTGCTCGCGGATCTGGCCGGCCGTGCCTGACCCGGGAACCCGGGTGTTCCGCTGTGGCCCGGGTCAGGTGCCCAGCGCGGCCGAGGTGGAGTCGCTGTACTACGCGGCGACGTGCTGGCAGCCCGCTGCACGAGTCGAGGGCCATGGCCGCCGGGTGCGCCCGGCTGTACGCGGCCCTGCTGCGGCGGCCCGATATCGAGGCCGTGGCGGCCCGGACCGCAGACGGTCAGCTCACCGGGTTCGCCTACGGGCACGGCTGGCGGTGGGCCGAGCAGACCGACGACTGGGCGGACCAGCTGAAGGAACGCCTGGCCGGGGCGGCCGGCCGCCTGGACGGACGGTTCGCCGTGTACCTGCTCGCGGTCCACCCGTGGCACCGCCGGGCCGGACTGGGCCGGCAACTGCT
Organism: uncultured Actinomycetes bacterium; assembly: GCA_963844695.1. Classification (GTDB taxonomy): domain Bacteria; phylum Actinomycetota; class Actinomycetes; order Streptosporangiales; family Streptosporangiaceae; genus RYN-230. The sequence continues at coordinate 273,972 of CAWJPL010000035.1, read as the reverse complement.
CGCCACCCTGCTTTCCGCAACGAAGACCGGCGCCTGGCTGATCACCCGGGACGAGCCGACGCCTGCGATGGCCCTCTACCAGGGGGAGGGCTGGGAACCAATCGGCCACGGCCCGGACACCCCCGGCGCCCGGCCCGGCCTGGTCCTGATCCACCCTTGAGCGGTAACGTCGTTTCGCACTGCCACGGGTCCGATAAGTCCGGGAGGTCGGCGTGGAAGATGAATTCCTCGTCTCCTACGAGGCGGTGACGCCGGGAGTCCCGGTGCTCACCCGGGACTCCGAACAGTTCGGCATCCTGGAACACGTGCTCGAAGTCCCGCAGCTGGACCTGTTCGACGGGATCGTGATCTGGGTCGGGGGCGGAGCCTTCGCCGACCGTGAAATCCAGAAGGAGCTCGCGAAAGGCCACCCGGCCGCGGCCAGGAACCTGGAACGGCTGTCCCCATCGGGCGGCCTCCGATTCGTCGACGCCGACAAGATCGCCGCGATCACCGCCGGCTACATCCGGTGCGATCTGGACCACTCCGAGGTCGGGCTGCTGCCGCCGCCGGACGGCGCGCCCGTCTATCACGTGAACATGCTGGGTGAGACCGGCACGGCCCTGCACGACCGGATCGGCCGGATGTTCCGCCGGCCGCACTGGACCAGGGAATAGGGGTCCGGATCTCGGAATAGGAGCCCGGATCTCGGCGCTCTACCCCCCGGACGTGAACGCCTGGGCCGCAGAGATCAGGGCGCTTTCCGCCTCGGCGTTCCGGGCCCGGCGGGCCGAGTTCCACTGCCGTGCGGCCGCCACGCGGCGCTTGACCCGGCGGGCGTGCTCCCGGACCCGCCCCGGGCTCGCGCCGCCGGGGGCGCTGCGCGCCGCCACGACCGTAGCGGGATCGGTGACGGCGCTGAGCAGGTCCGCGGTGATCGGCACCTCGGCTCCGGTGATTTCCGCCGCCGCGGCCCGCACTACGGGCACGGTCAGCTCGTCCCCGCCGCGGGCCAGTGCGCTGGCGACGGCCCGGCCGACCACCCGGTACGCGGTGCGGTAGTCGAGCCGGTAACGCTGGGTCAGTTCCTCCGCGAGGTCGGCGGCCGCGGTGAAATGGCTGACCGCTTGCTCGGCCAGGACGTCAGCGTCCACGCTCAGCCCGGTCACCACCGCGGTTCCCAGCCGGACGAGCCGCCCCGCCAGGTCGAGCGCCCCCGCCACCTCGCCGTAGGCGTACAGCCAGTTGTCGGTGCGCGCGGACGGGGTGAGCCCGGTCGCGAGCAGCCCGGTCAGGCGGCCCACCAGCGTGCCCGCGCCCCCGCGCAGGACCGGCAGCGCGTACGGGTTGCGTTTCTGCGGCATCAGCACGCTGGCCCGGCAGAGCGAAGCGTCCAGCGTGACATAACCGAACGCGGGGCTGGCGAAGATCTCCAGGTCCGAGGCGAGCTGGCTGATCGTGGTCACCGCCTGCGCCGCCGCCAGGACCGCGTCGGCCAGCACATCGGCCGACCACATCGCGTCGCGGGTGTGCGGGCCGACCGCACCGAAGCCCAGTCCCTGGGCCAGCCGGCCCCGGTCCAGCGGCAGCCGGGTGCCGCCCACCCCGCCCGCGCCGCCCGGCGAGACGTCCGCGAGGCCGTAGGCGGCCTCGATCCGGTCCAGGTGCCGCACGGCCTGCTCGGCGAAGCCGCCCAGGTAGTGCCCGAACGTGGACGGTTGCGCGGGCTGCAGGTAGGTGGTGTCCGCCCAGAGCGTGCTGGCCTGGGAGGTGGCCTGGTCCGCGACCGCGCGGGCGAACGCGGCCACGTCGGTGTGCAGGCTGAGCAGCCGGTCCCGCAGGGCGAGCCGGAACGCGATACGGCCCGCCTCCCGGCGGGTCCGGCCGAGGTGCAGGCGCCCGGCGGCCGGGCCGAGTTCCCGCTCCAGCTCGCGTTCCCGGCTGTTGTAGGCGTCGCCGTAGACCGGGTCGTAGGGGAACTCGGAGGCCGGTGCGTCGAGCAGCTTGAGCAGCACCGCGCCCACCGGCGCCGCCTCGTCACGGGTGAGCGCGCCGCACTCGACCAGTTCGACGAGGTGCGCGAGGTCGGCCAGGGTCAGGCCCCGGTGCAGCAGCGGCGCGTCGCCGATCTCCAGCGCGTAGCCGGCCTCGACGAGTTCGGGCGCGGGCCCGCTGGTGATCCGGGCCGCGGTGCCGAGATATCCCTCGGGCGGACGCACTCCCGTCATCACGCCTCACTTTCGGATCCGTCGGGAGCTCGCCCGTCGAGAGCTGACCCTGCGAACAGGGTGGGCGCGCCCCCGCTGACCAGGAACACCTGGGGGCCGTGCACCTCGGCCCGCGCGGCACCCGGCGATCAGGGCGGCCATCGCCTTGGCCCCGAACACCGGGTCCAGGAACACGCCCTCGGTCTCCGCGACGAGCCGGGCCGCGGCCTGCCCTGCGGCGGAAGGGGCGCCGTACCCCGGCCCGATCCACCCGGTGCGCACATCCGGCGCGGGGAGATCCGGGCCGGTCCCGGCCAGCGCGGCCGCCGCGGCGGCCAGTTCCCGGACCCGGCCCGCGGCTTCCCCGGCCGGGCTGCACCGTCACCCCCACGACCTGGTAGCTGGCGCCGGTCACGGCCGCCCCGGCCACCAGCCCGGCCTGGGTCCCGCAGGACCCGGTGGCCAGCCACAGCCCGGTCGGCGGCTCGTCCAGCCCGGCCAGCTGGGCGGCCAGTTCCAGGCTGGCCCGGACGTAGCCCAGCGCGCCCAGCGGTGTCGCGCCACCCCGGGGCACCGGGTACGGGTGCCGGCCTGCGGCGCGCAACTCCCCGGTGACCGCCGCGATGCCCGCGTCCACCGACGACCGTTCCGCCTCCCCGGTGAACCGCACGTCCACCCCGAGCCAGCGGTGCAGCCGCAGGTTGCCTTCGGCGCGGTGCGCGCTGTCGCTGCCGTAGCACACGACGTGTGGCTCGATCCCGTAGCGCAGGCAGGTCAGGGCGGCCAGCATGGTCCAGTTCGACTGGGGCCCGGCCCCGGTCACCAGGCTGTCGCAGCCCTGCGCGAGCGCGTCCGCGATGAGGAACTCCAGCCCGCGCAGCTTGTTGCCGCCCAGGCCGACGCCGGCCAGGTCGTCGCGTTTGAACAGCACCGGCACCCCCAGCTCGCGCGACAACCGGGGCGCCGGGTGCAGCGGGGTGGGGGCGAGGACCAGATCCACGCGCGGGAGGCCGGCCCCGGATCCGCGGGCGCCAGCCCCGGAACTGCCTGCGCCAGTCCCGGGGCTGGCCGTTCGCGGCCCAGTGGTCACCGCAGTCACCTGCCCTGGGCCCGGTCCACGAACGCGGCGCACGAGCCAAGCGAGGAACGCACCTCCAGCAGTTCGTCGAGTTCGGTGTCGGGAATCGCGTCCAGCCGGGGGTCCGCGCGCAGCGCGGCGCGGAAGTCCTGATCCTGGTCGAGGCCGTGCATGGCCGCGGCGTACACGCTGTCGTGCGCGGAGTGCTTGCCGAGCCGGTCGGCCAGCGCCCGCATCACCGGCTCGGACAGCAGGTAGCCGCGATGGCTGTCGATGTTGGCCAGCATCCGGTCCGGGTCGGCCCGGATCCCGTCCAGCATCCGGGCCCCGGACCCGACGCTGGCCGCGAAGGCCATCGAGGTCTCCGGGACCACCAGCCACTCGGCCTTCCAGGCCCGGCCGTCCCGTTCGTGCTCGCTCACCATCCCGTCCAGGGCCACGCCGGCCTGGGCCCGGATCACCCGGGCCAGGGTGACCAGGTGCTCGGAGATCTCCGGGTTGCGCTTGTGCGGCATGGTGATCGAGCCGACCGTGCCCGGGGTGAACGACTCCCGCAGCTCCCCGATCTCCGGCCGCTGCAGCTGGTACACCTCGTTGCCGATCTTGCCGGCCGTCGCGGAGATCGCGGCGAGCAGCCAGATGAACTCGGCCACCCCGTCCCGGGCCGTGATCCACGGCACCACGGGAACCCCCAGCCTTAGCTGCCGGGCGAACCCGTCCAGCAGGTCCAGGGCCTGGCCGCCCCAGAACTCCATCGTCCCGAGCGCCCCGCCGAGCTGCACGACCTCCCACCGGCGCCGGCCCTGCCGCAACCGCTCCAGGTGCCGGTCCAGCTCGACGGCCCACACCGCGGCCTTGAACCCGAACGTGATCGGGAGCCCGGGCTGCCCGTGGGTCCGCCCGCACATCGGCGTGTCCCGGTACTCGCCGGCCAGCTCCAGCGCCCGGTCCCGCATCCGCGTCACGTCCCGCTCGGCGATATCCCCCACGGCCCGGAACACCAGCGCGAACCACGTGTCCGACAGATCCTGCACCGTGGCCCCGTAGTACACCCACTCCCGTGCGTCCTCCGGAAGCACCGCCCGCAGCGCCGTGATCAAGCCCAGGGTGGAGTGCCCGGTCGACCTGGTCTGCTCCGCGACCAGGTCCAGGTCGATCAGCGACACGTCAGCGTGGGCCCGGATCGTCTTGGCCGCCTCCGCAGGTATCAGCCCCACGTCGGCCTGCGCCTGAGCCAAGGCGCCCAGGATCTGCAGCCAGGACTGCGTCCGGCCTTCGTCGGTGAACAAGGCCGACGCTTCGGGTGTGGTCCAGAGGTGGCCGAAGATGGCTGAGTCGGCTGGGTGCGCGCCGCCGCTCATGGGTTGGTGCTTCCCGCCGCTGAGTTCGTGCTTGCTGCCGCCGGGACTGGCGGGACTCCGCACAGGGCTCGCAGCGCGGCGCGGACTTCGTCCAGGTTGGCGCCCCAGGGGACGACGGCCCGCGTGCCGTCTATCTCAATGCCCCGTTCCCGGAGGCAGCACTTCGTGAGAACTATCCCGCCGGAGTCGCCCGCCGCGATTCTCGCCTTGGGGCAGAGATCCACCTGGCGTGGTTCCGTTAGGTAAAAGTGGTTGTGGAACTGGCGGGAGCGTTCACAGCCGATGAGCAGCCAGTCGTCGTGGTAGGGCGGGTGGGTGTCGAGGAAGCTGACGTCACCTTCGGATGGGACGCCGCTGCCCCGGCAGGGCAGGAGGTAGTGCGGCGCCGGGTTCGCGGCGACCAATTCGGTCACGTCCACCGCGTCCAGGATCAGGTCGATCGGCGGCAGGTCCTCGTCGTAGGCGACGACCTGCTCGGCCATGGCCAGGAGTTTCGGGGGGTGCGGCGGGATGACCTCGGTGACCCGGATCTGCACGGGGGCGGGGCGCCAGATGAAGTTGACGTGCTCGAACTTGCCCTGGACGACGTAGGCGAGCACGCCGGGGCGTTGGTGTTTGAGGGCCGCCGCGGCGAGCGAGCTGGCATTGCCCACGTCCGTCGGCGGGTCGGTGATCCAGAGCGTCGCTTCCGGGCCGGACAGCACGCGCGCCTCGGCGACCGGGGAGAACAGCGGGCCGGGATCTTCCGGGCGGACGGCGACCAGGGCGGTGTCCGGGCCGTTGCGGAGCACCAGGAACGCGGTCCGCCGGTAGATCTCCCGGTGGCTCAGCAGGCCCTCGATGCCGGCCGGAGTGAGCGGGACGTCAACTTCCTGCACGGACAGGCCGCGGTAGGGCCGGGTGATCGTGTTGGGCGCGGGCTCGGCGATCACGTCAGCTCACTCAGGCCAGGGCGCCCGGGGTCAGAGCGCCCGGGGTCAGGGCACGGGCCAGGACGGTGTCGGCCCGCAGGCCGAGCCGCAGCGTTTCCAGGGCCAGGACGCTGGCCGGCGCGATGTTGCCGAGGTTGACGTCGGCCCCGAGTTGGCGGATGAACCAGGCCTGCTGGCTCTTGCCCGGGGCCTCGAAGATCACCTTGTCCGGCGGGGATCGAGCCCAGGATGGCGGTGACCAGGTCCTCGCGGATGCCCTGGTCCGCGTTATACAGCCCGACCGTCCCGCTCTCCCGGCCCTCGGCGATCACCCAGGTGGCGCCCGCGTCGAGGTCGCGGGTCATCTCCTGCGCCCACTCCCCGGGAGTCGGCGGGTAGTCGCCTTCCTTGGCCCCGGTCTCGGCGAGCACCACGAAGTCCGCGGCCAGCTCGCGGACCAGGGCGTGCTTGCGGCTGGCCGACAGCGCCCGGAGGCCGTTGGACACCTCGACGTGGGTGATGCCGACCTTGAGCGCCCAGTCCCGCAGCTCGCTGATCCGGTCCTGCAGCGCGGCCACCTCGAGCAGCGTCCCGCCCAGCGAGACCGGGCAGTCGTGGTCCGCGCAGATGCCGACCCGCTCCTCCAGCAGCGGATCGACGTACCCGATGCCCCAGCCCACCTTGACGATGTCCACCAGGTGCCCGGCCTGGCCCAGGAAGGCCCGGGTCCCGTCCGGGGTCAGCCCGCTGTCCAGCACGTGGGTAAGGCCGCGGGAGCGGGGCTTAGCCTCCCTGGCCGGCAGCCTGAGGAAGCTGGGACACTCGGGCACGGTGCGCCTCCCGCTCTATGGTGTGGTCGCACCATAGGCACGCGGGTCCCCGAGTTTCGCTGTCCTGGCAGGGTGAGGTTTGGCCGTTTCGTTGCCCTTCGAGGCCGCGGGCGTCCCCGGAGGGGTGGAGCCCTCCGGGGACGCCGCGGTCAGCTCTGGATTTCGGCCCGGACCTGGGCGGCGCCGTCGGCGAGCGCGCGCAGCTTGCCCGCGGCGATCATCCGGGGCAGGTTGATCAGCCCGCAGTCGGTGGACAGGCCCAGCCGGTCGGCGGGCACGTACTCGAGTACCTGCCGGATCCGGTCGGCGACCTCCGCCGCGCTCTCGGTGACGGTGGACTTCACGTCGATGACCCCGGCCACGAACGGTTTGGTCCAGTTGTTGTCGGTCAGCGGCTTGAGGTCGTCCGGCCCGGTCCGGCCCACCTCGTAGTTCAGCGCGGTGATGTTCGCGTCGAGCACGTGCGGGAAGATCGCGTGCGCACGTTCCGGCGCCGGGGCGTCGGAGGCCCGCTTGTCCAGCACGAACGCCCCGAACTCGGTGGTCGTCTCGTCCGGGAAGTACGCGGGCGTCCCGGAGTAGTTGCCCCAGCAGGTGTGCACCCAGAACTCGCAGTCCACGCCCTCGACCGAGGCGTTCAGCGCCTCGATCTCCCAGTCGCCCATGCCGTACGGCCAGACGAACTCATCCAGCTGGATGATGTCGCAGCCGTTGTCGGCCAGTTCCTTGAAGTCCTCGTTGAACGCCTTGGCCAGCGCCATCGCGACTTCCCTGGTGTCCTTGTAGTGCAGGTTCGTGGTGGCCGCGGCGATCACGCCCAGGCCGGTGTAGGACACCTTGACCGGCTTCCTGGTCGCCTTCCGGACCGCGCGCAGGTTGACCAGGTGGAAGGGGACTTCGCGGGCGATCTCGCCGACACAGGTGGGGGAGAACAGGGTGGAGTAGATCGGCAGTCCGATCGGCGGCCCGGAGAGCCGGTAGCCGGACATGCGCTCCAGGTAGTAGTAGAGGATCGTGCCGTACGGGGAGTCCCCGCCGTAGACCTTCCCGTCGCTGATCACGTCCAGGCCTGCTGCCTCCTGGTCGCGCACGATCGCACCCACCACGTCCTCGAACGCTTCCTTGCTGATCGAGTCGTGGATGAACTCACCCTTGGGCAGGGTGGCGAACGCGTGCCCGTCGTACCAGCGTGGATTGGGATAATTGCCGACCATCGTGGTGGGCAGCAAGATGTCCTGACCGCCGATGAGCATCGTTGCTCCTTCCGGTTGCGGATGAGTGCCAGGAGCGTAGGCCGGCTGATCAGCGAGTTTCTTCCCTCCCGGGGGACCGTTCTCGGCCTGCTGGTCCCCACCCCGGGGCAGAATCAGGCCTTTACCGGCTGGTAGGTCAGGACCACGACGCCTGTGCCGAGCGTCGTGACCGAGTCAAGTTTCAGCGGTGTCTTCCCGCTCTCCCAGAACAGGAGCTGGCCGCGGCCGGCCAGGACGGGGTGGATCGAGAGCCGGAGCTCGTCGATCAGGCCGTGCTCCCAGAGCGTGTGCGCCAGCGGGCCGTGGCCGTACAGGAGGAGGTCCGCGCCGTCCTGCTCCTTGAGCCGGGCCACCGCAGCCGCGGCGTCCCCTCTGACGATGGTCGAATTGTCCCAGTCCGCGTTGGCCAAGGTCGAGGAGAAGACGTACTTGCGGAAGCTGTTCATCCGTCCGGCGAAATCGCTGGACTGGCCGGGCCAGGTCGCCGCGAAAAGCTCGTAGGTCCCCCGGCCGAGAAGCATCGTGTCGCTATCTCCGAGCCGCACTACCGAGTCCTTCTCGACTTCGGCGTCGCGGTAGTCCAGGGCCCACAGTCGCGGGTCGCCAACGACTCCGTCCGCTGACACCAGGACGGTCTGAGTCACCTTGCGCATTGCTTCCTCCACGGGTAGTCGATCCGGAGCTGGTCGGTCCGGAGCTGTCGATCCGGCTATGCAGACCGGACGGCCGCCGCAGAGGAATCGCCGCCGGGGCGGCGGGCTGAGGGGGAGGGTGGCGGACGGAGAGGGTGGCTGCGGGGGAGGGTGGCTGCGGGAGGCGATTCCTTTCCGGCTGCCCCTGGGTCTGTACACACGAGACTCGGACCCACTCCTGGGAGGACCACGATGACCAGCGACGCAGCTACTACCCGCGAAGGCCGTGCCGTGACGGCCACGCTCGACGAGGTCTACGCCGCCTGGGCGGCCGGCGATGCGGACGCCTTCGTCGCGCCGTACAGCGAGCATGCGACCGCCGTACTGCCCGGGTCCTACCTGCCGGACAGATCTGCGATCCGTGCGACCATGGCGGACGTCTTCGCCGGCCCGCTCCACGGCTCGACAGGCGTCCACCAGGTACAGAGCGTCCGGTTCCCCGCCGCTGAGGTGGCGATAGTGATCAGCAAGGGCGGCATCCAGTTCGCCGGCCAGGCCAGCCCGGCCCCCGAGACCAGGTCAGTGGATACCTGGGTGCTATCCAGGCAGGACGAGGGCTGGCGCGTCGAGGCCTTCCACAGCTGCCCTGAGGCAGGAGGCTGACCATGTCACAGGAAGCGAGCCTGGTGCCGGACCGGGCCGCGTTCACCGGGAGCACCGAGCCGTTCCGGCGTGAGTTGCTGGCTCACTGTTATCGGATGGTCGGCTCGGTTGACGAGGCTGAGGATCTCGTCCAGGAGACTCTCCTCCGGGCGTGGCGCGCCTACGACAGGTTCGAGGGCCGGTCCTCGGTGCGCACCTGGCTCTACCAGATCGCGACCAACACCTGCCTGACCGCCCTGGAGCATCGCGCCCGGCGCCCCTTGCCCTCAGGCCTGGGCGGCCCGGGCCAGGAGCGCAGGCCAGCCGCCTGCGGCCGACCTGGACATCCCGTGGCTGCAGCCGATTCCCGACGCTCTGGTGACCCCGGAATCCGCTGACCCCGCGGACATTGCCGTCTCGCGGGAGAGCCTGCGGCTGGCGCTCATCGCCAGCTTTCAGTACCTGCCGCCCCGGCAGCGGGCGGTGCTGATCCTGCGGGAGGTGCTGGCCTTCCCGGCGGCCGACGTCGCGGCGATGCTCGGCACCAGCACCACCGCGGTCAAGAGCGCGCTGCAGCGAGCACGAGCCCGCCTGCACGAGGCCGCCCCGGCGGCAGACCAGGTAGCCGAGCCGGATGAACCCGAAGCCCGCGCGCTGCTCGACCAGTACATCGGCGCCTTCGAGACGGCCGACGCGGCCGCGCTGGAGCGGCTGCTGCGCGCGGACGCCACGCTTGAGTTGCCGCCGTCGGTGGGCTGGTTCGCGGGCGGAGAGGCCATCGCGGGAGCGGTGGCGGGCCTCGGCTCGCCGGGCGACTGGCGGATGGTTCCGGCCGCCGCCAACGGACAGCCGGCCGCGGCGGCTTACCTTCGCGGCGGCGACGGCCGCTACCGGGCGTACGGGATCGTCGTGCTCACGGTGACCGCCACCGGCATCGCCGGAATCGTCGTGTTCGCCGACCCCGGCCTGTTCGCCTGGTTCGGCCTCCCGCAGGTCCAGCCGGCCGGGGCCGCCCGCAACCCCGGAGGAGGCATCGCTCGCGGGTGAGCTTACTGTCGGTAGCGTGATTTCGACCTCGAGCCTGCTGGGCTACGCGCTGGCGTCCTTCATCCTGATCGTCATCCCCGGGCCGAGCGTCCTGTTCGTGGTGGGGCGGGCGCTCGCGTACGGCCGCCGCACCGCGCTGGCCACCGTGTGCGGCAACTCCGCGGGCAACTACGTGGTCGCGATCTGCGTCGCGGTCGGCGTGGGCGCGCTCGTCCAGCGCTCCGCGGAGGTCTTCACCGTGCTGAAGCTCGCCGGCGCCCTGTACCTGATCTGGCTGGGTATTCAGGCGTACCGGCGGCGCGGAACGCTGGCCGAGGCGTTCGCTGAGGCCACCCAGGCGCGCAGCGACCGCCGGGCGGTACGCGAAGGATTCCTGGTCGGGGTGACCAACCCCAAGGCGCTGATCCTGTTCGGGGCGGTGCTGCCGCAGTTCGTGAACCGGGCAGCCGGTCACGTCCCGCTGCAGATGCTGGTGCTGAGCCTGGTGTCCATCGTTATCGGGCTGGCCTCGGACAGCACCTGGGGGGTGGCGGCCAGCAGGCTGCGGTCCTGGTTCGCCCGCTCCCCGCGCCGGTTCGCGATGGTCGGCGGGGCCGGCGGCCTGGCCATGATCGGCGTGGGCGTCACCGTGGCCCTCACCGGCCGCAAGAGCTGAGCTGCCGGGTCACTTCGCCGGCTAGCGCTACTTCACTGAAACGTCGAAGTACGGCAGTGAGTCGAAGTACGGCAGTGAGTCGAAGTACCGCAGTCCCGGCGGCGGCGGCGCTTATCCCAGGTACTCGGCGGGGGTGGTGGTGTGGCTGCGGTGGCCGGGGGTGGTCCAGGTGAGGGTGCCGGGCTGGTGGCAGGTGACGGTCCAGCCGGGGGCTTGCTTGGTGTGGTGGTCGTGGCGGCAGGCGGGAGCGAGTTGCCATGACTACTAAGCAAATTGTCTCAGCCCCCGGCCGATTGCGGGATGCCCGCCCATTCGAGGTGCGGCTGCCCGGGGCCCGACGAATTGGCTGACCACAGGTGGGGCCAGCACGGCTGAAGCCCGGATGCGCCGAGGCTAAGGAACGACGTTGCGCGTCCGGAGCCAAGCAGGCTGCTGGACAGCGCGCAGGCGCCTGCGTTCTGCGAATTCATCCCGCCCTGGCCTGCCCCCCGGACAAGCCACACGGCGAAGGTTGTCGAGGCGTACGGCGACGACACCGTGACCTCGAAAGCGATCTGCGTGAACGTGGCGGCACTGCCCGTGCCCGCGGTCACCTGCAGGGTGCCTTCACCGTTGACGCCCGGGTCAGCATTAATTGAATCAGCGAGATCACCGAAGGCGCCTGCCTTGCGCTGAGCCACGGGCAGCGCGATCTGGCTGCGCTCTTCGTCCAGGAAGCGCGCGGCGGTCGTGAGCACCTGAGTGTTGTACAGGGCGCGCCGCGCGTGCCGCTGGCCGACGGTGTGCACGACGGTTCCGCCGACGATGAGCGACGCTATGACCACGAGTGCGCCCAGCCACCACCAGCGCCGCAGGCCCGCGCTCTGGCGTACCCCGGAGGCGGATCGCGACCCGCCAGCCGGCGCTGGTCTCTGCCGGGCTGGCAGTTCCGCTGCTCAAGATCGATTCCCCGTCCGTCAGCGCCGAGAGTGTGCTGCGATCAGTGATCGGATCCCTTGATACGCGTACCTTGATTGTGACCGCGCCAGGCACCAGCATCAAGCCTGTTCCCCGTTGATCGCGATCTGAAAAGTCCCGCCGCTCACGCGATCGACATTTGTGGTTATCGCTACCAGGCGGGAGTGTGGATGCGTTTGCAGATAGGCTGGTGCCGCTTGCGGCCCGTTGCTATCGGCCACCATCTGGGCGGCCGGCGTCTCGTAGCAGCGGCGGAGGCATCTCCACCGTGAAGACACGCAGGGCGCGTGCGCGCACGTCCCGTGGCACTGACAGATCGCGAGCCGACCCGACGATTGACGAAACCGCCTTCGCGCGAACGCACCTATCGGGCATGAGTGGTTGTGCCGGTCAGGTACTGCGGCGAGTCAGGATGCGGGGGCGTTTGAAGTCCCGGTTGTCAACGATGAGATCTGCCAGGGACCGCGGGCCGACCTCAGCAAGGTAGATCATCTCCGCCGCGTGGTAGCGGTCACGGTGCAGGCGGGCCGCTTCCTCGGCACCCTCGGCGGCGGAGTCCCGCGCAATCCCGCGGCGCAGCGCGGTCCCGGGGTCCACGTCGAGCCAGATGCGGTACTCCCAGCAGTCGTTGTACTCGCGGCGGAATGCGAAAACCGAGTCAACGATCAGGATCGCGCCTGGCTGGGCGCTGATCTTCTTGTCCCGGTGGTCAGCGCCGGTCAGCGGATCGTGCCCGCACAGCACTACTTCACCGGATCCGGACGGCCCCGCTGGGCCGAGCAGCAGGTCCCGGGCGGAGCCGAAGTCGTAGGCATTGCGGTAGTACCCCTCGCCGCTGACCCGGTCATATCCATGCTCGCGGGCGTGGCGCCAGGGATACTTGAAGTCATCCATCGAGGCCCGCATCGTCGCACGGCCCAGAGCGCGCACACCGGCTGCAAGCTCATGCCCGAAGCTCGTCTTGCCCGCCCCGGTCAGGCCGTTAACGGCAACCCGGAGCGCCCCCGGGCCCAGCCCTGCCACCATGTCAGCCACGGTCGCGATCAGCGCCGTACGCTCCTTCGACGCCGGCAGCGGCACTGACTGCTGCCACGTAGATACTGACTCAAACGCATGCACGCCCCGAGCCTACGAGCCGTCAGGCAGCTCAAGCGGCGGGTCCAACGCTGTCCGGTGGCGTTGCTGCTCTGTGGCTATCAGCGATGACCGGGCTGTCTTGATGACTCGCGTGGAAGACGACCGCCGTAACCCGCGCGGCGACTCGTTCGATCGTCGGCGGCCTGTGCTGGATATCGAGGCGGTCCGGGCTGATTCGTCCGGCCTGCGGGCGCGTATGGGCCGATGGTCCCTGAGTGCCCGTGAATCGCACCGGTTCAGCGGCCGATCACGCCGCAACGGGCACGCGCTCTGCCTAGCCTGTATAGACCTCCGGGATGGCGCCTTTGATCCGCTGCACGGTTCCGCCGACGTCCAGGTCGGTCGTGTCAATGCCGATGTACCGGTAGTCAGCATCGACAGCCCGCCGGATTGTCCGATCTTCCGGAATCCGGTTGACCATGTCCCGCCATTCCTGCGTGGTCCGCTTCGCCCGGGTGATCCGCCGATGATCGCGCACCTCCCTGTTGACCAGGAGATCTACGAGGAATACCGCCGAGGGCCGTAGCAGCCGGCGGAAAGACACGTAGTCGGAGTAGCGGCGCAGGAAGCTGCCGGCGATGACGTTGACGTAGCCTGCGGCCCAGAAGTTCTCCACCAGGCCGGCCACATTCCGGCGAAGCAGGTCGAAGAATGTGTCGTCCATCGGGCAGGGGTTCGTCTGGCCGATGTCCTCGGCGTCGATCCGGGCGCCATACGGCGTGGACGGCAGTAGCGCACGCACGATGGTTGACTTGCCAGCGCCTTCCTCCCCGCTGACGATGATGAGCCGTTGCTCCGGTGAGGCGGGCTGCGGTGAAGAGGACACGCAGCGAGTATGACTGACACCCTGAAGGCGAATCACCCGTACTGGCATCGGGCAGGTGCGGCGTGACACGGCCCGGCAGTAGCCCATGACTTCTCAACCCTGCCTTGCCCGCAGGCGCAAAACCCTGGCGAGTGGGTGCCGTGTCTAAGGGCGGCGCAGCCGATCGCGCGCCACGCGAACCGCAGAGAGCGCCCTCGAGGCTGTGGCCGCGAGCTGGACAATCGGATCGCCGCGGAAGACGGCTCTCGTGCAGTACGGGACAGCCTGGCCGGGTGAGCTTCTCTGATCTGAGCGTGCCTTGGGCTACAGCGGCGCGCCGTGCCGGGCGGGCGTCCTCAACGCTGAGCCCGGCGGCGGGGAGAGCGAGAGGGACCTCAGAAGAGGTCTAGCAAGGCCCTGCTCTAAGTGTGTGGTTATACCTTGCTGGCGGGTAGGTCGGTGCATTTGCAGGTAGGCCAGCGCCGCTACCGGCGGCACCCAGGCGGCCGGTCTTGGGTGTCAGAGGCGGAGGCATCTCCACCGTGCAGAGACACGCAGCACCCGTGCCCGCACGTCCACATGACGCCGGGCAGCCTGTCGGCGGCAGGGCGTAGACAAGGATCATGCGATGGTCTGAGTTTGCCGCCCGTCAGTACCGGCTCGCCGTTGTGGCGGAGGATCAGCTGATCAAGCCTGGTGTCCTGCTGATCGGTACGACCCGGCGTGACGGCTCCGCGCGGATAAGCGGCGTCGAACCTCTGCTCATGGACGGCGACTTGTGGCTGTCCATGATGCCCGCGTCTACCAAGGCGCGCGATCTGCACCGCGACCCGCGGATCCTCCTGCACAGCATCGTCACCAATCCAGCCCCTCAGGCAGAGATCATGATGCGCGGTGCCGTCCGCACCGAGACCGGGCTTGCCGGGCAGTTGCGTTACGCCGCTGCCGCTGAGGCTCACCTTGGCTGGCGGCCTGTGCCCGGCGAATTCACCCTGCTGGCCGTGGATATTACCGAGGTCACTTACATCGGGCATGACGCCGGGCGCGATGCCCAGCACGTGGCTCGCTGGCCAGCCGGAGAGGAGTACCTGCGGCCTTCGCTCACGCCTACCAGTCTTGGCCCCCCTGAGCCGCTCCGGCGATTGCTCGCCCACGACGATCCAGCCTGAATACTCGCGGCTCTGCTGAGAGCAGCACGAGGCGAGACCACCGAGCGGGCAGCCCCCATGCGCCGCCGCGCCAGGTGTGTGGTTATGACTTGCTGGCGGGGTGGAGGTTGCATTCACAGGTTTTGCCGCCTTGGTCGTAGGGGGTGACGTGGTCGAGGTCGCAGCGGGTCGCGGGCCGGCGGCAGCCGGGGCCGGTGCAGGTGGGGTTGCGGACCTGGATGAGGTGGCGCAGCGACGGGCTGGGCTGGTAGCCCCGTGATTGACGTGGGTGGGTGCAGTCGCTGGTTTCCAGGGTGGCGAAGGTCAGGCCGCGTAGCCAGTCGGGGACCGGGGTCGTCGGCGGCCCGGGACCGAGTGCTGCGCCTACGGGTCCGGGGTCGAGGCCAACGGGTGGCGGGGAGCCCGGGGGGCCGTGGCGGGCGCAGGCATGGGCGACGGGATGCCCGTCGGAGTCGGTCAGGGTGACGCACCACTGGTTGGCCGGGCGGTGGGCGAGCAGGTCGGCCAGGGTGCGGGAGTCCTCGGCGTCTATCGGGCCGAAGCCGGGGACGTCGCCGGGGGACTCGGTCCAGCCGAGCCAGGCGGACAGGGGCATGGTCAGGTTGACCGTGCCGCGAAGCTCGGCCGTGACAGTGTGCCGGCGCCGGAGCGCCCGGGCCGCCGGGAGCGCCTGCACCAGATGCCGCGGGGAAGTGCGGGCCGGCGTCTGGGGCGCTAGGCACGTGCTGCGGGCCTCCGCTGCGAGGAGGTTCGCTTCGCGCCGCCGGCCTGCCGCGCCGGGCGTGCCGTCGCCGGGTGTGCCTGTGGCGGGCGGCCGGTCGCGGGCTGCCGGTCGCGGGGATGAGGGTGGCGGCGGGCTTTCCGGACAATAGGTGCAGGTAGGCCCAGGCGCGCAGAATGTCCAGGGTGCCGGGCTGCCCAGCGGCTTTCATCGCCTGGGCCAGCGCGGTCAGGTGCTTGTCCGCGGCCAGCACGCCGGCCGAGGGCAGATCGCGGCCGGCCAGGGCGGCGGTGCCGGAGGTCTCCGGGAACATCTCCACCCGGGCGTCCTTCAGCGCCTTCTCTTTGCGGCGCTGGGCGGCTTTCGGGTCCGCGAGAGGACCGCCCGACGGACCAGCGCGCGCAACTGCCCGCTGGTCAACTTTGGCGCCCGGCCGATGATGAGCTTCTCGACCGCCGCGGCGTGCTCATCATCCAGTTCGGCCACTTCCTCGGCGATCACTTCGGCCCGCCGTTCGTCAATCAGGCCGGCCGCCAAAGCGGCGCGGGTCAGCGGCAGACGGTCCAGGGAAAGGGCGAGGTCCAGCAGCCGGGCGGCGCTGCGGCGGGTCAAGGTGAGCGCGACGGCGACCTCGTCATCCACATGGTCAAAGGGCCGCCAGTCTCCCGACTCCTGGCCCGACTGCTCGCGGCGGGCGGCCAGACCGGACACCGCCGCCACCCGGACCGACGCCGACCACGCGGCCAGCCGGTTCGCGGCCTGCAGCACCCCGGTCAGCTGGTCATCATCCAGCTTGTCCAGCCCGTCGCGCTGGACGAGATCGACCAGCGTAGCCAGAACCGGGTCAGGCGCGAGGGCGTCAGCCCAGCCGCCGTCTGCGAACGGGGCGCCCTGAGGCGGGCTCTCGTCGGGCGGGTCGTGGGGATCTGGAGCTTCCCAGGCAGGCTCGTCGATCGCGAGGGCGTCGTCGGCGTACCAGTCAGGCTCTTCCGGGGCGGGTAAATCCGCCGGCACCCAATCGGCAGCCTGACCGGGGCGAGGCTGGCCCATGGACTGGTTGGAGTCCGCGGACATCCGGATCACCTCCCGCCTGGGCCGGGGGCTACCTTGCACGACAATACTATCGAATCATCCCGTCATACGCACCTTAATTTCGAATGTCTTATCGAACAACATGTGAAGGCCGAGCGCTGAGCCGCTTGGCCGGACGAGGCGATCCAAGCCTCGGGCCAGAACCCCCATCCGCGCCGCGAACCGCGCCTCCAGGGGAGATGCCGCATGGCACGGTGCTTCCGTCCATCCTCTCTTCTGGCCGGTCCCGGAGCTTCAGGCGGAGGCGATCCGGGAGAACACCACCCGGTCGAGCTCCCGGCCCTGCTCGTTGATGAACCGCAGCACCATCGTGGTCCGCTGCCCGGGCGCGGCGGGGGTGACGTCGAGCGCGATAAAGCCGTAGTCGTTGTACCGGGCCTGCGACCAGTCGACGGTCTCGTAGGTCAGGCTGAAGTCCCGCTCGTTGACGTACGGCCCCCGCCCGTCTTTGGCGTTGCTGGCGACGGTCGTGCCGC
Source organism: uncultured Actinomycetes bacterium (assembly GCA_963844695.1). Lineage (GTDB taxonomy): Bacteria > Actinomycetota > Actinomycetes > Streptosporangiales > Streptosporangiaceae > RYN-230. The sequence continues at coordinate 257,020 of CAWJPL010000035.1, read as the reverse complement.
TGCCCCGGCCGGCCGCGAAGTTGCGGTCGGTCTCGTGTTCCCCGGTCCAGCCGTAGCGGGGTGTGCCTGCGGTGCCGACCACCACGTACGTGGTGCCGTCCTTGGCCGGCTCGACCTCGGCAGGCTCAGACGGTGACACGGCCACGGCCTGCTTGCTGGAGCGGGCAGTATTGGTCTTCGGGTCGTAGGTCAGCGGATTCGTGCGCTCGTACACATGGTTGTGCCCTTGCACCGCCAGGTCGACCTGGTACCGGGCGAACAACGGCGCCAGCTTCGACCGGACCCCGCCGTCGGAGCTGTGCCCGTTGCACGTCGAGAACGCGCACTCGTGGAAGAAGGCGACGATGAAGTCGACCTGCCGCCCGTGCCGCCAGGTCGCAGCTGCTCTTCCAGCCACCGGAGCTGCGCCCCGTGACTGTAGTCCAGGAGCCCCTGGATCTCCCAGCTCAGGTCGTTCGCGTCCAGGCTGATGACCCCGACGTTGCCGTAGCGGAAGCTGTACACCGACGGGCAGGTGGACGGCCCGGTCTTGGGCAGGTCCATCCGCTTGGTCATCCCGCCATAGCCGAACGGCTCGTAGTTGGCCACGGTTACGTGATCAGCGGCCACCGCCGAGGAGAACAGCTCGGTGTCATGGTTGCCCGTGGCGACCATCCACGGGATCGAGGCCGCGCTCGGCTCGATCATCGGGAACCAGCTCGTCCAGATCCACGGGTCGTAGTAGTCCCAGCCGCCACTGTTCGGCGCGGGCTTCGGCGTGTTGTGCGAGGACGGCTGGCTCCCGTGCGGCCCGTCGGGTTGATGATCGGCTGGATGTCGCCCTCAGCCTGGGCATAGCAGAGATCGCCGGCGAGCAGGTTGAACCGTGCGGGGGTGCCGTTAGTCAGGTTCCGGACCTTGGTGATCTGCGTGATCACCGTGTTGGTCGTGTCCCGGTGGGTGCGGGCCGGGCGGTCCGGGTCGCTGGTGTCGTACGAGCCGTTGTTCCACATACCCCAGTCCGACTCGGGCAGCAGCGAGGGGTCGCGGTCCAGAGACGGCCCGGGGATTCCCTCGTCAGCAAAGGCCGTGAACGTGAACGGCTCGGCCACCCGCCGGGGCGGTGAGGAACGTGGCGTCCGCGGTCGTGCCGATCTCGTGGCCGGCCGCGTACCGGAAGCGGTAGTGGTACTGGGTGCCAGGATGCAGGTGGGTCAGGTGCGCGTGCACGAAGAACTGGTCGGCGTTCAGCGTGCGGGACGCCCGAGCACGCCCGGCTGGCCGTCCCACACCGGGACGTGGGTCAGCAACTCACGGATCTCCGCCTCGACCGTGTGCCCGTAGACCGGTCCCGGCCGTAGTCCACCCAGACCCTGACCGGCCGGGGCGGCACCGCGTTGTACTGGTTGATGTTGAACAACTGTCCGCCGGCCCACATCTCCCTCGTGGGGTCGTCCCCGAACGAGAGGTGCCGCCCGTTCACCAGGAAGCCGCCGGCCACGGTCCCGGTGTCGGCCAGAACCGCGGCCACGGCCCGGTCAGACCACCGGGCCGAGCTGCCCAGCAGCAGGCTGCCCGCGGCGGCGCCGACCGCGCCGCGGAACACCGTCCGGCGGCTCACCGCATGGCGGCGCAGGTGCGCCATCCACTCTTCGTGCTGCTCGACGAGTGGCCGGTCCGGCCGTGGCTTGCGAGATGGCGGCATGCCCGAAAGCTACGAGCGCTGTCCCGACGGATGGCAAAGCCATCATGAACAACCGGTGGCACCCCGGCGAAGCCTTCACGCGATCAGCCGACACCTCGATCCTTCCCCGCCGCGATCACCACGGGCCTGCCCGCCGGGAGCGAAGCGTGGTTTATCACTGGCGAGCAGCACAGTAGGGCGACCGGGATCGCGCTCATCGCATGCGTCTCGAGCTGGGGCGCAAGGTTGGAGGCGGGAGCGCCGGGCATCGCGGCGCACCGCGGCTGGTGCTCCCGCCTCCCCGGCTCCGCGCCGCGGCGGGAGCGGGAGCAGGAGCCGGAGCGGGCGCCGGCGCAGGGGCCGCAGCTTCGGCCCGGCGTGGCGGCGGCCCTGAGTTCGGCCAGCCGCTGCCGGGATGGCAGCAGGACGATCGCGAGGATCACCCCGAGACCGAAAATCCCCGCGGACACCGCAAAGGCCACGGTGTAACCGTGGGTGGCGGCGATCAGGGGCGCCACCGGTTCCGTGTGGTGCGCGACGAGATAGCTGGCCGTCGCGGTCAGCGCGATGGTGCTCAGCAAGGACGTCCCAATCGATCCGCCGACCTGTTGCATGGTGTTGACCAGCGCGGAGGCTACGCCCGAGTCCTGGCGCTGGACGCCGGCCGTGGCCGTGTTGATGGCCGGGGCAAAGATCATGCCGAAGCCCAGGCCCAAGATGAGCAGCGGGGGCAGGATGCCACCGAGGTAGCTGGTGGTCACGGTGAGCTGGGTCAGGTAGGCCATCCCGCCCGCGCCGAACAGCATGCCGGTGGCGATCAGGACACGCGGCCCGAACCGGGGCAAGGTCACGATGCTGGAGACGTTGGAGCTGATCAGGATGCAGCCGATCAGGGGCAGGAAGGCCAGGCCGCTGGTCACCGGGCTGTACCCCTTGACCTCCTGCAGGTAGTAGGTGAGGAACAGGAACACGGCGAAGATCGCGATTCCGGAGAGGCCGACCGCGACATAGGAGCCGCCCCGGGTGCGGTCGAGGATCACGCGCAGCGGCAGCAGCGGGTGACTGGACCGCCGCTCGGCGAAAACAAACCCGGTGAGCACCAGCACGCCGAGGACCAGGGAGCCGATGGTCAGCGTGGCTGTCCAGCCAGCGGTCTCGGCGTGGGAGAAGCCGAAGACGATGAGGAACAGCCCGGCGCAGGCCAGTACGGCTCCGGGCCAGTCCATCCGCGGCGGGTTGGCGGGCCGGCTCCTGCTCATGAACGCCAGGGCGCCGGCCACGGCGATCACGGCGAACACCAGGTTGACGTAGAGCGTCCACCGCCAGGACAGGTACTGGGTGAGCACTCCGCCGAGGATCAGGCCTACGCCGCCGCCGCCGGCCGCGACTGAGCCGAAGACCCCGAAGGCGCGCCCTCGCTCGCGTGGGTCCTGGAAGGTGCTGACCAGCGTGCCGAGGGCGGATGGTGCGAGGATGGCGCCGAACGCGCCCTGCAGCGTCCGCGCCGCCACCAGCATCTCGAACGAAACGGCCGCGCCCCCGAGGGCCGAGGAGAGGGCGAATCCGACCAGGCCCGTGATGAAGACCCACTTGCGGCTGTACATGTCGCCGAGCCGGCCGCCCACCAGCAGCAGGCTGCCGAAGGCCAGGGCGTAGGCCGTCACCACCCACTGCCGGTCGGTGTTCGGGAACCCCAGGGCACGCTGGGCCGACGGCAGCGCGATGTTCACGACGGTGGAATCCAGGACCACCATCAGCTGGGCCACAGCCACCACGACCAGGACCAGCCAACGCCGGTCGGCGGGGGCCGCCGGACGGCCCTGGGTGGCAGTTGACATGGGATCAGTGCCCCTTCACGTGCAGCGCACCGCTCGGATCGCTACCAGGGTCCGGAGCAACGATGGCCCAGTAGTGCGGCTGGGGATCGCGGCCCAACGCCGCTACTCAAGTCACGATAGGCATACCGGAAACGCCACGTCTACCTGGCGGTGATCCGGGCCTCCGCCTCGCCGGCTTTGCCGGCGCTTTGCGAGGAGGACCTGCTAAGGCACGATCACCAGGGGCACCGCTGAGTGGCGGGCGAGGCTGACGGCGACCGAGCCGACCACGCGGTGCATGGCGTGCGATGAGCTCCCGACCGCGATCGTCACGATGTCGTCGGGGTGAGCGTCGTGGAGGTCCCGGGCGGCGGCGGTCAGCTCCTCGGCGATGAGGCCTTCGCGCCGCTCGAACCGCCAGCGCTCCTCCCGGCCGCGCAGTTGCTCGGTGGCCGTGGCAGAAGCTCCTGCGCAATATCGTCGAAGGTAACTTCCATCTCTTCTATAGCGCCGGGCGACAGCGAGTCGATGCTGGGCAGATGAGCGACGTACACCACCTCGATCGAGCCGGTCCGGCCGTACAGCAGCCTGATCGCGGCGTCGAGCGCCCGGGTAGCAGGAGGTGAGCCGTCATATCCGACGACGAGGTACAGGTTTCCGGTGGGCGGCGCGGTGGCGTTCATCGCTACTAAGGCTATTCGGTTCGCCGCGGCGGCGTCACGGGATCCGGCCCGCTGATCCGCGGCCGCAGCACCCAGAATTCCGCCTCTACTCCACGTGTACAGCCAGCTGCCCGCGCCAAGCGAGACCGCTGCGGCCAGCAACGCACAGCAACGCGCCAGGTCATGCCATTTATCCGCCGTGGCGACGGCCAGCTGCACTTCGCGATATGTCTCTACCAGCACGCACTCTTATGCAGGAGATACAGCTGATCGACCGTCACCGCCACGTAATATCCAGGTCGTCGTCGTCAGCCGCCTCCGCAGGCTTGGCGCCTTTCGCAACGCATCGTCTCGATCTTCGTGACTCTGGCCACCTGCGGGTCACTCTTGAGTACCAGCGCCGGGCAATCTCATTCTATGATTCCGGTCGTTCTCACATACTCACTCCCTTTCTCTGTCCGTGCCTCTCCTCTCGAGACCGCACTCGGCTCGTGCTTCATTGCAGACTGCGCATCCACATTAGCTCGCCAGTTCGTTGTCCATTTCCTCTTCTAACAGTCTCTCATTGAAGCAGGTTACGTCCATGGTGAACATCACGTCTCTGATTCGTTTCGCTGAAGTCTATCCATGTGAGAGCATATTCATGTTGCCGACAATGCTTCATTGTCGGTCTATCACAACGATCTTGTGGTGCATTCTTTGCATATACTTTACTCGAGGTACTCTCGTTATATGTTTTCTCTGTTATTCTCTTTTTTTTTTTGTGCCTCTCTTCGGGTCGGGCTATCTCGTGTTCTGTGTCTCCTCTCCGTTTCTCTCTGTCTTTTTCTTCTTTTTTACCTTCGTCATAGCCGACCAGGCATACAGCATCTGACGCTCTTACGTGCCTCATCATCCGGGCGTACCTCTTCTTTTCTCTTTTCATGGATTTCTGTTACCCTAACATAAGGGATAAGCGCACAACCAAGTCCGATTCGGGGTTCGGGGCTGTCATTCGATGCCTAACATACATAGAAGAGAATAGGCGCAGACTCAACGGGCTGGCCGCTCGACACCCTGGGGAGCACGCGTCAACGGGCCGTGGCGCCCGTTTTAGAGCCTCAGCACCTAGTCGGGAAGTTGGTCTTCTGCGGGTCGGTGTGGCGGCGTTTTTATAGGGGTAGTCACTCTGTGCTCGAGTAGTCGCCTTCTAGTAGATTCTCTGTATATTTTCTTTCTTATTCTTTTTCTTCTTGGTTATCGAGTTCCTTGTTTTATTTCATACCTTGGATCTTATTAGAGGTATCTCGGGGGTTGCCCTGGTCTTGCGGCGTTATTGAGGGCTGCTTTGGTGGCCTCTGTCTAGTGACACGTAGGGCACGATGGTGCCACAGGCGTTACGAGCTCTGGTGTCGTTATGGTGTTTAGCCATTGTCGCGCCTAGAGTGCTCTTATTAGCTTTTTTCTTTTCAGCTTTGTTTTTCTTTTTAAGTTTCATGGTGTTTCGTGAGTCTGTAGACAGTGACGTCGACGAAGTATATCGAACCGTGCTCGGCCTTTTATAGGTTTACGTCATAGGCTAGAGGTTGGCAAGTAGCGTCGGGCGGGTCCGTATCGAACGCTCGGTGAAGAAGGCAGCCCTAGGTTCGCTGCGACTGTTTCGGGTCGGCTATTGCTAAGGCGTGAAGCAGCCGGTTTTGAAGAATGCCTGAGCATCTTCCTCGCCGGGGAAGTATTGCACGCAATTGACTATCTGCAGGTAGTCGTCGAACAAAACATCGTCTTTCTTCTCATATCCTATCTCTTTTTCTATTTTCTTTAGCTTTTCGTCTTCATCTTCTTCATCGTTTACGTGATTAAACGGTACGCGAGTAAGGGAAGGTCGCAGGGCTAGTTATCCAGGTCGTGGCCACCAGTGAGCGTCGGCGATAATTCCTTGCTCGATAGCCCGTTTCTCCTTCCGCAAGTGCTCTCTGTCCTCCTCGTACTTTCGCTGCAGGCTGGCCCGCTGCTGTTCTGCCTCCGCGGCGTGTTTGCGCAAATCCGTCAATCTTTCATGCAGAATCCATCGCTCGTGCTCGGCGGTGACTAGAGACTCTTCGGCCACTCTAGCTAAACCTGCGCCGACCAGCCAGTCAGCTTCTTCGCGGAGTTTCTTACATTCTGCTGTCGCCTCAGCCAGCCTTGCGCGGGCATGGTCTGCGGCGTCGGCCGTGTCCCTGGCGTCCGGCCGATAGGTGGCGCCGGATCTGCGTTCTCTTGTCGTGCAGCAGTCATGGCCTGCCATCGTGCCATTGCGGCACGAGCTAACTCATCGAGAAGATCAGTCCTTTTGGCGTTTAGCTTGCTCTTCGCCCCTAGTTGTCGCAGCCGAGTCGTCAGGGAACCCTCTTGTTAATAGTCCAGAGCAGCATCGACGCTAGCGATGTCATCGCGGATGTTCGCTTCACGCTCCACTGCCTCGCAGCAGTCGAGCGACAGCAGTTGCTCTTCGCACAGGTGCCACTCTGCTTGTGCCTCGCGGAGACGGTCTTCAGCTGGACCGAGAGCTTCCGCGCCCGGTCGTAGTGTCTCCTGTGGTCACACGGGTGATCGCGCGCTGGTAGGCGTCCGGGTCGAAGTCGATGAGCCGCTCTGCGCCTTATGAGACGCGTACCGGCCTTCTCAACTGGTCTAGTTGCCCAGCCAGATGATCTGGCGGACCTGCTGTTCCCTCTGGCGCGACTCCACCAACAGGTCCAGACGGACCTGGTCACTCGCCGCCAGCGCAGGCAAGACGATGTTGCCTACCCGTATCGCCTGGCCATGTCGGCCCGGCGGGAGGATGCGCAAAGCCTCATGAAGCGCAGTATCCACAGCGATGTTGTTGTTGGACACCAGCAGCACTCGCTGCCCTGAGGCCGCCAGGTGGCTGATCGCTGTGGCGATGACGAGTGTCTTCCCGGTCCCTGGCGGCCCCCACACCAATTGGAGCCCTGACGAGCAGCACGCGGCGACTGCATCTTGCTGCGCCGGGCGCAACGCCGGCCAGCCGTGCGCCCTGGCCAGCCCGGGACCGCGCTGAATGGGTGTCAGCCGCTGCTCACCGTACTGCCTCAGCAGGGGATTCTCACGTGATGCCTGCAGACCTTGGCCTAAGCCCGCCAGAACCTGCCGGGGGCCTGCGTTTCGAACGTGTAAGGCGAGTGCCTCACGGGGCGCTGTCTCGGACACCCGCACGCGGACCTGCTCGTCGTCCACAGCCACCTCGAGCACATCAAAGGCGATGGCATAGTCGCCAGCACCGCGGGTCAGATTTCCCTCCGAGATGCGCTCGATTTGGCTAGGGGACAGTCCGCCGGGGACCATGAACCAGCCCGGTGCGTCAGGCTGTGGTTCCACCAGGCCGATCCTGTGCGAGGAAGATCGAGGTTGCCTGGCCTGAGTCCATGCCTGCCTTATCAGTGGGATTGCAGAGTCCAGCCAGCCCGTCATCAGAGCCACCATCACCCTCCGCTGTCGCTCTGTCCTCCAGCGTACAAGGTGCTGCTTCACTAAGTATTCATACTACACCTCAATGTCGAAGTACCGTTGATCGTCGAAGTATGATCGTGGTATGTGGGGTGAGCGTTCGGTACGGGCCTTCGAGGCTGTTCTACCGCCGGGACACAGTCGAGGCGATGCCGGCGCTGCGGGGATGTCTTTGTGTCACTGTGGCCGTCCGGAGGCTGGCTTCGGTGGCTACCAGTGGGGTGGCCGCGTCAGCTGACAGAAGCTCTCGAGATCAAGCCGAGGCCAGACATTGTGGTTGCGCCGCAGTTCTCGCCGGGTGCGCGGGCTCTGGCTGGCCGAGAACGGGTGGGATGGGTGGATGAAAGCGGTGCGGCGGAGATTTCCGCTGGCACCATCCTGATATCCCGTACCGGCAGCCCAGCAACCCGGTCTAAGGCGAGGGCCGCTGGCGGCCGACCACTCTCCTGTTCTGGTGGTGCTGCTAACAGCTGCCCAGCCACTGGTTGGCAGTAGTCCCTGAGACCGGCTTGTCGATCAGCGGCTTAGCCGCAGCCCTGAAATTCCTCGCGAGCGAGGGCTTCCTGGCCAGTGGTGCTGATCGGGGACCTCGGTCGCGCCTGCATGTCGCGATAGGGACGGGCTTATCGCCACTTACCCCGCTGCCGTGGAACGACTCCGCCCGCCCGTGGCGATCCGGGCGGGTGTCCTGTGGAGAAACCCTTTGACCGAGGTCATTGAAGTCGGTCGAGCGTGGGACCAGGCGGGTATCGGGTGGGCGGTTACGAGTGCGCTGTCCGCAGCAGCCTGGGCGCCGATTATGACCGAGGTGACGCCGATGGAGGTATACGTGAGCGGCAAGACTCCCGGCGACCTACGAAGAGTTCTCTTCGCTGCTGGCTTGAAGGAAATGGAAGGTGGGCGACTGACCTGCGGCCGTTCCCCACTCCGGTCGGTCCGAGCATCGTCGCAGAAATCAGTCCAGGCCTGCGTTCCGTGCTGTGGCCCCGGGCTTACGCTGACCTCCGCACCGCGGGCGTTCGTGGCGAGGACGCGGCCGAGCATCTACGCGAGGAGATGACGCATGGCTGATGAGGATCCCGCTCGCTCGCGTACGGCGAGGACGGCTGCGGAACTGGCGTTAGTCCGGGTCGCCGACTTCTATGGCGGACGACCTGATTCGTTCTGCTCGGCGGCCTCGTGCCTGCCATTCTCTGTGCTGCGTCAGGTACCCGTCATGCTGGTACTACCGACGTTGACGTGCAGGTTGACCTGGAGATCAGTGCCGGCTCAGTCAATGCCGCACGGTTAGAGCATGCACTCCGCTACGCGGGTTTCCGTCCCGACGGTACATCCATCTGGCGATGGAAGTCAAGCGGCGGACCTCGAGGGGCAATCGTGAAGTTCGAACTTCTCGCGGATCTCGACACGCAGCCTGCTGGCGCGATCATCAGGTTCAACCATTGCGACGAACTTGGCGCAGCCAATCTCCGGGGGACTGGCTTTGCTGCCCGAGACCGTGAACTCCGGGTGATCGCTGTGGACGACCACGATGTCCGGCGAGAGGCTGAAATCTACGTCACCGGGCTGGCCGGCTTCCTCCTGGCCAAGACTGCGGCTGCCTACAGCCGCCGCAAGGAAAAGGACTGGTACGACATCGCCTACGTCCTGCTCAACAACGACCACGGAGATCCTGTGGCCGCCGCCCGCCGGGCATGGCACGTATTTGGCACTTCGATCGCGCCAGCAGGGTCAGCGCTGAGGGACCTCAAAGCCAACTTCGCTGATTCCACCACACAGGGGACGACCGCCTACGCGGTCAGGTAAGCCTTGACCACCCAGACGAAGATCGTCCGACTGCCGCGGCTGACAGCCAGTTAGCAGTCCAAGCGTTCTGCGAGTATCTGCTCAGCCGCCTTGGTGGCCGGGACGATTCGTAAGACAACCTCCAACGGCCTCCCGTCTTACCGTGTGCGGATCCGCCAGTCCACCGCCACGCATCCGTCTGGGCTGGCCAGCACCGGGTTCAGGTCCAGCTCGGCGATCTGCTGGATGCGCAACCATCAGGTCTCCGATGGCCACGATAGTTTCCGCAACGAAACCCAGGTGTACCGGCGGACTGCCCCGCAGCCCGCCGAGGATCGCGGCGCCCCGCAAGGACGACAGCATGGCCCGGGCCTGCCCGGTATCCACCGGGGCGACGGCCAGCTGCACATCCCGTTGCGTCTCGACCAGGACGCCACCCAGCCCGGCCACCACCATCGGCCCGAACTCCGGATCCCGCACCCCGCCCACCAGCAGCTCGACCCCCCGGTGCTGATGCTGCACCAGCACTGATGCCCCAGCCGCCAGCCCGAGTAGCTCAGCTGCGGCCTCGGCCACTTCTTCCCCGGAGCCGAGTCCCAGCCGGACCCCGCCTGCGTCGCTCTTGTGCACCAGATCCGGATGATCAACCTTGGCGACCACGGGATAGCCGAGGCGCTCGGCCGCGGCCGCCGCCGACGCAGCGCTGCGGCAGCACACGGTTTTGATGACCGCGATTCCGCTGGCTACGAGGAGATCCCGGGCGGCCTGGGACGGGAGGAAACCGTTGGGTGTGGCAGCCGGCAGCGGCGCCGCTGCGGGCCGAGGCCTTGCCGGCCGGGGCCTCCGGGGAGCTTGGGTGCGCCGTTGTGGCGTCGCGCAAGTCTTCCGGTGGCTCGGCCACATCGCGCGGTACCGGGGTTTCCTTCCGCCGCAATCCAGCACCGCAGCGCACCGCCACCCCGGCCACCTGGGCCGTCCGCTCCGGCCACGGGAAGCACGGCACGCCGGCCAGGTTGAGCAGCCGGGCGTGCTCGTCCGCGGACCGCGGCGCGACCCAGCACACGTAGACCGGCACCGGCACCGCGGCGGCCCGCAGCCGCGCCACCGCATCCCGGACGGCCATCGCGACGTCGGCCGACGCGGACCGCTGGAGCAGTACCGGCACGATCACGTCGACCTCACCGGACCGGGCCAGCATCTCGATCGCGTCCGGATACACCGCGGCGAACAGGTTCCAGGCCGGCGTCATGTCCACCGGGTTCCGGGCGCTGGCGTACGCGGGCATGATGGCCCGCAGTCCGGCCTGCAGGGATTCACTCAGCTCCGGGACCACCAGGCCCTCGTCGGCGAGCAGGTCGGTCAGTTCCACCCCGGTCCCGCCCGAGTTGGTGATCACTGCCACCCGGGGGCCGCGGGGCACCGGCTGGCTGGACAGGGCCCGGGCGGCGTCGAGCACCTGGAGGCCGGTGCGGACCCGGACCACGCCGGCCTGCCGCAGGGCCGCGTCGCGGACCGCGTCGTCGCTGGCCAGAGCGGCGGTGTGGGACACCGCGGCCCGCTGCCCCGCGCTGGTGCGCCCGCCCACGACCGCGATGACCGGCTTGTGCGGCGTGGTCAGGCAGGCCTCGGTGAAGAACCCGCGGGCGTCGGTGATCGACTCCAGCAGCAGGCAGATCACCGAGGTGTCTGGGTCCTGCCGCAAGTAGGCGAGGAGTTCCGCGTCGCTGATGTCCGCCTTGTTGCCCGCCGCGAACACCTTGGCCACCCGCAGGCCCTCGTCCTGGCCCAGCGCGTGCACGGCCATCCCGTAGGACCCGGACTGGGTGACGATGGTGACCCCGCCGCCGCCACGCGGCGTGCCGGCCGCGATAGAGGCGTTCAGCGGGAGGTCGGCGTTCTGCACGCCGAAACAGTTGGGGCCGACCAGCCGCACCCCGCCGGCCCGGGCCGCGGCCACCGCTTCGTCCTGAAGTCTCGCGCCGTCGTCGCCGGTCTCGGCGAAGCCCGCACTGAGGACCACGACCGCGGCGACGCCCTTATCGGCGGCCGAGCGGACGATGCCCGGGACGGTGGCGGCCGGGGTGGCGATCACGGCCAGGTCCACCTGGCCGGGCACGTCCCGCAGGTCGGGGTAGGCCACCTGGCCGCAGACCTGGGCGGCCGGCCCGACCGGCAGCACCTCGCCGGGGAAGTCGGCCAGGTTGTCCCAGAGCAGCCGGCCTACCGACCCGGGCCGCTCGGACGCCCCGACCAAGGCGACCCGCCGGGGCGCGAACACCGCCGCGAGGCCGTCGAGGCGGTCGGGTGGCTTGACACGCCCGGCTGGTTCAGCAGGCGCGGTCGGTTCAGCAGACACAGTCGGTTCAGCAGGCACGGTTGGTTCAGCAGGCACAGTCCTGGCCGTTCCCGTGCTCGAAGGTCCGGGCCAGCTCCCGCGGGGAGAACTCGGACGTGCGTACTCCGAGCGGGTCCACCGAGCGGACCGCGGCCAGCTCGGACGCCGACGGGGGCGGGACGGTGCGCAGGTCCCCGGCGACCTGGAGGCCGAAGCCGGTGGCGTCGCGGACCTCGGCCACGCTGACGTCGGGGAACACCTGGGCCAGCCGGGCCTGGCCGTCCGGATAGTCGAACACGCCCAGCTCGGTGACCAGCCACTGCGGGCCACCGCCGGTGAAACCGAGCTCGGCCCGGGTGCCGAGCCGGGTGCGGTGCCCCATGTCGGTGACGAAGTCACAGTCGGCCACCAGGGTCCGGCCGGAGCGATGCCGGGTGGTCCACACCGTCAGGTGCCCGATGGTGGCGGACAGGTTGCAGCCGCCGCCCCCGCCGCCCAGCTTCACCTTGGGCCGCCCGGCCAGGGCCTCGCTGCCGATCGCGGTCACGTTGGTGTTGCCGTACCCGTCGATCTGACCGCCGGACAGGAACATCCGGTCCACGTCGCCGCGGACCGCGGCGTCGAAGAACTCCTCGAACCGCATGCTGTACGCCGCCCCCCGGCGCAGGCTGGCGTCGTTGCTGGTCGGCGGGATGAACGGCGGGTCAGGGTTGATCGCGTACATGGCCCCTTCGACCAGCGTCATGTCCCGGGCGTGGGTGCGCCGCGCCACGTGCATCGCCACCTGCGCGCACGGGCTGCCGAAGCCGTGGAACACGGTCTCCCGCGGCCGGATGGTGCGGGCCAGGGCCACCACGAACCACTCGTCGATCGTCCAGCTCATGACGGCCCTCCCGCGGCCGAGAACAGCTCCTGCCAGGCCTCGGTGGACTTTGACCAGCCGGCCAGCTGGGTCAGCCGGTCGGCGCCGATCGCGGCGCGGTAGCTCTCCTCGCTGTCCTGGACGTAGGTGGCCAGGTACTTCTCCAGGTCCCCGGGTCCGGCCTGGGCCGCCGTCACGTACTCGCGCAGATGGGCGCGGTCGTAGGCGTAGCGGGGATAACAGGACGACGGGTGCGCCCCGAACGGGACCTGGGCCACGGCCGCGACCAGGTGCCCGGGGATGGTGACGCCGGCCGCGGTCACCTGGTCGGTGGACACCAGTTCGTCCACGGTCGCGACGACCATCCGCGACGCCGACGCGAACCGCTCGTCCAGTACGTACGGCTGCTCCAGGTGCAGGTTGCCGTAGCGGTCCCCGGACGGCGCGTGCAGCAGGGCCACGTCCGGGCGCAGCGGCGGCACCGCGACCAGCGTCTCCCCGGTGAACGGGCAGGTGATCTCGGCGTACTCGGGGTGCAGCGACACGATGTCCGACCCGCGGACCCCCCGGACCGGCAGGAACGGCACTCCCATCTCGGCCGCCCGGAGCTGGGCCAGGATCGTGGCGCAGCAGCTCTCCGCCACCTCGATCGTGGCCTCTTCGGCGGCCCGGCGGTAGGCGGGAGCCAGCCCCAGGTCCTGCTCGAACCCCACGTAGCTTTCCTCGCACCGGCGGACCGCCCCGGCCCCCACCAGCATGTCCACGTCGATGCTGTGCGCCGACCCGACCAGGTGCAGGCCGGTCCGGCGCTGCCGGACCAGCTCCCGGACCAGGGCCATGGGCAGCCGGGCTGACAGGCCCCCGCCGAGCGCCACCAGGGCGCCGTCACCGACCAGCGCGGCCGCGTCGGCCAGGCTCACCCGCTTGTCGGCCGGTGGGTGCAGGCTCATGGGGATCCTCCAGCGAGAACGGCGGGCGCCCGGGCGGCCTTGATCGCGGCGGCCAGGACCGGGTCGTACACCGGCGCGAACGGCGGGGCGTAGCTGAGGTCCAGCGCCGCCAGATCGGCCACGGTGAGCCCGGCGTACAGCGCGGTGGCCAGCACGTCGACGCGTTTGGCCGCGCCCTCACGGCCCGCGAACTGGCCGCCGAGCAGCCGCCCCTCGCGGGTGTGCACCAGCCGGACGTGCAGCGGCGCGTTGCCCGGGTAGTACTTGGCCCGCGACCGGGAGACTTCGTCGGTGGCCACCGCGTCCAGCCCGGCGTCCCGGGCTTCGGCCAGCCCCAGCCCCGTCGAGGCCACCTCCAGGTCGAAAACCTTCACCGCCACGGTGCCGACCACGCCCTTGAAGGAGGCGCTGCCACCGGCCGCCACCGTCCCGGCCACCCGGCCGGTCTTGTTGGCCGCCGGCCCGAGCGGGACCCAGGCCGGGCGGCCCAGCACCAGGTGGGGCAGGGCGACCGCGTCCCCGGCCGCGTACACGTCCGGCAGCGAGGTGCGCATCCCCTCGTCCACCACCACCGAGCGGTCCGGCAGGTGCCCGGCGCCCGCCTGGATGAGCAGGTCGGTGGCCGGCCGCACGCCGACCGCGACGACGATCAGATCGGTGGCGATCTCGGTGCCGTCCACGACCGCGATCAGGCGGCCGCCCGCCGCGCCGTCTCTGCCCGCTGGGCCGTCCCTGTCCACCGCGCCGTCTCGCTTCACCGCCTCCAGCCGCGTGCCGAGATGCACTCTGGTGTGCCGTTCCAGCTCGGCCTGGACCAGTTCGGCCACCGGCTCGTCCACGGTGGCCAGCACCCGGGGCAGCGCCTCGACCACGTCCACGTCCAGGCCCGCGCTGACCAGCGCCTCCGCAGTCTCCAGCCCGACGTAGCCGGCGCCCACCACGACCGCGTGCCGGAGCGTGCCGCTGTCCAGCAACTGACGCAGTTCGATGGCCTCGTCCAGGGACCGGATCGTGAACACGCGGGGCCCGTCGAGTCCGGGCACCGGAGGCCGGACCGGATTGGCGCCGCTGGCCACGACCAGCGCGTCGTAGTCCAGCGACTCCGCGGCCGCCGGGCCGCGCTGGCCGCCCGCGAGGTGCACCTGGCGCGTCTCCGGGTCGATCCCCGTGACCCGGGTGTGCAGCCGCAGGTCGATACGGCGTTTCTCGCGGAACGTGGACGGCGGGTAGGCGAGCAGGTTCTCCGGCTCGGCCACCATGCCGCCCAGGTAGTACGGGATCCCGCACATGCCGTAGGCGGCGAAGCCGCCCGCTTCGCAGACCACCACGTCAAGGTCCGGGTCGGTGCGCCGGGCCGCCGAGGCGGCCGACATCCCGGCGGCGCCGCCGCCGATCACCACGAGCCGTCCCACCCGTACTCCCTCCGCCTCGACACCCGGTTGCCCAAACACCCGGTTACCTCAACAGCCGGTTACCTTGACACCGGCTACCTTGACACCCGGTCACCATCGAGCATGCGGGCCACCCCGCCGCCGCAGTCAGGTCTTGCCGGGACAAAGAAGCGGGGCAGGCTCGACCTGCCAGATCAATGGAATCGGCGGCGCGGCCCGGCACGCTGGCTGCATGACGCAACGCAGCAGCACGGAGACCAGCACGGCGGCCGCGGAGGTCGCACCGGTCGTGGCCCGGGCCCGTGCGGCCGCCCGCGCCATCGAGTCCTACACCCAGGAGCAGGTGGACGAGCTGGTCACCGCGGTGGCCTGGGCCGTGGTGCGCAAGGACCACGCCGAGGCGCTGGCCCGGCTCGCGGTGGACGAGGGCGGGTTCGGCAACTACGCCGACAAAGTCGCAAAGATCAGCAAACGCGTCACCGGCGTGCTGGCCGACATGACCGGGCTGCGCACCGTCGGGGTGGTGGAAGAGCTGCCCTCTGCTGGGCTGGTGAAGATCGCCAAACCGGTCGGGGTGGTCGCGGCGCTGATCCCGACCACCGGCCCGGACGCGACCCCGCCGGTCAAGGCGCTGTTCGCGCTCAAGGGGCGCAACGCCATCATCTGCGCGCCGCACCCGCGGACCACCGGCGCCACCGAAGCCGTGGTCGGGTTCATGCGGGCGGCGTGCGAGCAGGTGGGCGCGCCCCCGGACCTGGTCCAGTCACTGCCTGCGCCGTCGCTGGCCAAGACCCAGGAGCTGATGCGCGAGGCCGACCTGATCGTCGCGACCGGCGGCGCGGGCATGGTGCACGCCGCGTACAGCTCCGGCACCCCGGCCTACGGGGTGGGGGTAGGCAACGCCGTGCACGTGGTGGACGAGACGGCCGACCTGGCCGACGCGGCCTCGGCCATCGTCACGGCCAAGACGTTCGACTACGCCACCAGCTGCCTGGCGGACAACGCGCTGATCGTGCACGCAGACGTGTACGACGAGCTGCTCTGGCGGCTGACCGAAGCCGGCGCGCACCTGTGCGACCCGGGGCAGAAGGACGCGCTGCGGGCGGTGATGTGGCCGGACGGCGGCCCGGTCCCCGCGGTCGCCGTGGTGGCGAAGTCGGCGGCCCGCATCGCGGAGCTGGCCGGCTTCGAGGTCGATCAGGCCTGCCCGATGATCCTGGTGGAGGAGACCGGGGCCGGCCCGGATCACCCGTTCTCCGGCGAGAAGCTGTCCGTGGTGCTGGCCCTCTACCGCTACGAGGGTGACATCAGCGTGGCCGCGGACCTGGTCAACGCGATCACCGCCTACCAGGGGCTCGGGCACACCTGCGGCATCCACACCAGTTCGGACGCGAACGTGCAGCAGCTGGCCCTGACGACCAGGACCGCGCGGGTGCTGGTCAACCAGAACCTCAACGAGGGAGCGGGCAGCCCCCGCAACGGCCTGCCGTTCACGCTCAGCCTCAGCTGCGGGACGTGGGGCGGCAACATCACCACCGAGAACGTGAACGCCCGGCACTTCATCAACCTGACCTGGGTGTCCCGGCCGATCGAGCCGAAGGTGATCAGCGAGGAAGCCCTGTTCGCCGCGCACTGGGCAGCTCACGGACGTTGATCCCCGCCCGGGTCAGCGGGCGGCGGTGGCCACGATCCAGGCCAGCACCATGGCCTCCTCGTGCCACGCGTCGTACCGGCCGCTGCGCCCGCCGTGCCCGGCGGCCATCTCGGTCTTCAGCAGGAACGGGCCGCCCGGCGCCCCGGCCTGCAGCCGGGCGATCCATTTCGCGGGCTCGGTGTAGAGCACCCGGGTGTCGTTGAGGCTGGTGACCGCCAGCACCGGGGGATAGGGCCGGTCGGTGGCGACGTTCTCGTACGGCGAGTACGACTTCATGTACCGGTAGACCTCGGGGTCGTGCAGCGGGTCGCCCCACTCCTCCCACTCGGTCACCGTGAGCGGCAGGGACGGATCCAGGATGCTGGTCAGCGCGTCCACGAAGGGGACCTGGGCGACGGCGGCGCCGAAGGCGTCCGGGGCGAGGTTCAGTGCCGCGCCGACCAGCAGGCCCCCGGCCGAGCCGCCCCGCGCGACCAGTCGCCGCGGCGACGTCCAGCCCTCGCTGACCAGGTGCCGTGCGCACGCCACGAAGTCGGTGAACGTGTTGATCTTGTGCAGCATCTTGCCGTCGTCGTACCACCGGCGGCCCAGTTCGCCTCCGCCGCGGATGTGCGCGATCGCGTAGCCGAACCCCCGGTCCAGCAGGGACAGCCGCGGGATCGAGAAGCCCGGGTCGACGGAGATCTCGTAGCTGCCGTAGCCGTAGAGGACGAACGGGGCGCGGCCGTCGCGAGGCGTGCCGGCCCGGCAGACCAGTGAGATCGGCACCCGGGTGCCGTCCGGCGCGGTGGCCCACAGCCGGTGCTGCTCGTAGTCGGCCGGGTCGTACTCGGCCCCGTCCGGCAGCGGCAGCACCGGACGGCGGCGCAGCAGGGTCAGCTCACCCGTCTGCGTGTCGCAGTCGTACACCGAGTCGGGCGTCACCAGCGAGCCGTAGCCGAGCCGGTAGGAGCGCGCGCTGTACTCCGGGTTCGCGCCCGGCGAGACCCGGTAGACCGGCTCGGGGAAGGCGATCTCGAACGGGGTGCCGTCGGCCCGCAGCACCCGCAGCCCGGTCAGCCCGTCGTGGCGCAGGTAAAGAACGAGGTGGTCAGCGAACGCGTCCACGCCGAGCAGCCGGGTGTCGTCGCGGTGGGGTACCAGCGGCGTCCAGGCCATCCGGTCTGACAAAGGTGCCCAGGCCAGCTCGAAGTTCTCCGCGTGGTCGTTGTGCAGGATCAGCAGCCGGTCGGCGCCGTCCGCCGTCACCTGGTGCTCGACCTCGTACTCGACGCCCTGGCGGCGCGGGGCCACGACAGCGGGTTCCCGGCCCGGGTGCCGGGCGTCCAGCAGCCATACTTCGCTGGTCAGCTTGCTGGCGGCCGAGATGACCAGGAAGCGCTCGCTGCGGGTCAGCCGGACACCGACCCAGAACCGCTCGTCGGCCTCCTCGAACACGACCACGTCCGTATCGGCCGGAGTGCCGATGACGTGGCGCCACACCCGGTACGGCCGCCACGCCTCGTCCACGGTCACGTAGAACAGCGCCGAGCCGTCCGCCGACCACGCGCTGCCGTAGAACGTGCCGGGGATCTCGTCGGCTGCGGTCTCGCCCGAGACCAGGTCCTTGACCCGCATCGTGAACCGCTCGCTGCCGGCGAAGTCGGTGGAGTAGGCGAGCAGCCGCCCGTCGGGGCTCACGTCGAAGGTGCCCAGGGAGAAGAATTCCTGGCCGGCGGCCAGCTCGTTCCCGTCGAGCAGGACTTCCTCCCCGTCCAGCGGTCCGCCGTCCCCGGTCAGCGGCGGTCCCGAATCGCGGGGACGGACCGCCCGGCGGCAGTGCAGCGCGTACTGCTTCCCCTCGACCGTGCGGGAGTAGTACCACCAGCCGTCCTTGCGGGCGGGCACGGACAGGTCGGACTCCTGGGTCCGGGCCTTGATCTCGTCGAAGATCGCACTGCGGAGCGGGGCCTGGTCCGCCGTCATCGCCTGCGTATAGGCGTTCTCGGCGTCCAGGAACGCGATCGTCTCCGGGTTTTCCTTGTCCGCCAGCCAGGCGTACTCATCGATCACGGTGTCGCCGTGATGGGTGCGCTCGGCCGGGATCCGCGCGGCGGCCGGGGGAGCCGCCACGCCTGGCTCAGCTGTCACGAGCCTCAGCCGTCACGATCTGGGCGGCTGGCCAGGAACTCGTCTGGGTCCAGGTAGTACGGGTTGTCGATGACCATGCCGCCGAGGAGCGCCTTGGGGTGCGTCTTCAGCACGTCCATGATCAGGTCCCCGGAGCACCGGGTCAGGTCGTAGAGGCACAGGTTGACCTGCGGGAAGTTCGACATGATGCGGTTGAGCTCGGATTCGTAGCCCATCAGGTCGCCGACCACCGCCTCGTCGCGGTGCGCCCAGCTCATGTCGCCGATGTTCCGGGCGGGTACCGGACCGTCTGGGCCCGGACGCTCGCCACCTGGGTTCTGCCGGGCCTTGGCCTCCCAGAACTTCAGCATCCGCTCCGGCAGGAAGCCGCCATCGGCCAGGTACGTGCCGTAGGAGTCGAGCACCTCGAGCTGGCGGTCGGTCAGGTAGGGGTCCACCTCGAGGTGCTCGGACATGCTGGCCAGCACGTCCTCCGGGGTGCAGCTGTCCACCACGCAGGTGCACTTGTCACCCGCCTTGAGCCCCTCGACCAGGAACGGGATCAGGATGTCGTCGCGCTCGGCAGGCTTGCGGTAGAAGCCGCAGATGTGATCGCCCACGCGTAGCTGCAGGCCCAGCACCTCGCGGGCCACCTCTGCGGTCATACGCGCCTCCCCTGGGGTCGGCCCCAGACGGCAACTGCCGCCTGGGGCCGACGTTACAGCGTCAAAGCCTGTTGCGCACGGTGCGGCTCCGTGCGCTCAGAGCGTGCTCCGCACGGTGGCCGCCGCCTGGCCCATGTTGCGGAGCTTGGCGTAGGCAGCGGTCCGGCTGAAGTAGCCCAGCCCGCAGTCCGGCGCCACGAGGAGCCGGTCGGCGGGCACGACCTCCAGCCCGCGCCGGATCCGGGCCTCGATCTGCTCGGGGGTCTCCACCTGCAGGTTCTTCGCGTCCACCACGCCAACGCCGAGCACCTTGTCGGTGGGGAAGTCGCGGAACGCCTCCAGCTCGTCGAAGCCCTTGTTGGTGAACTCCAGGTGGATCACGTCGACCGGCGACTCCTTGAACAGCGGCATCATCGACGCGGCGTGGTTGTCGAAGATGTCCCGCTGGCCGTCCACGCTGCCGTAGCAGACGTGCCAGAACTTGATCGCGTCCACGCCGTCGAACAGGATGTTCTGCATCTCGATCTGCCACATGTCCGTGGTGTACGGCGGCAGCACGTCGATCAGCTGCACCGCCTCCAGGCCGATGCTGACCAGGTACTTGAGCTCCGGTGTTCATCGCGATGGCCAGGTCCCTGGCTACCGCGACCTGGTCGCCGTAGAACTCGTCCTTGACGATGACGCTCTGCTGCGCCGGGCCGAGGAACGCCACCTTGAACGGCTTGTCGGTGACGTTCTGCATGGTCATGACCACGCTCTCGAAGACGGGCCGCTCCCAGGTGATCTTGTCCTTGACCACGGCCTGGTAGAACGGCCGGTACTTCGCGCCCTCGCCGGGCGGCCCGTACGGCCGGAAGCCGCCCAGGTTCTCCGGGATGAAGTGGAAGATCGGCTCAAGCTGGAAGCCGGGCGCCTCCCATTCGTAGTACTGGGCGCCGTCGCACAGGATGTCCAGCCCGGCCTTCTCCTGCTCGTCCGCGCAGATATGGCAGGCGTCCTCGTAGGCCACCCGCAGGTTGTGGCTGCGGTAGACCGGCTCGCTCAGCGAGCCGAGCACCCGGCCTTGCAGCCAGTGCGGACGGGGGAACGCCGATACCGCCGAAACGGGCAGCAGCACGTCTTCGCCGCGAATCTCCATTAACTTCTACCTTCCTGCTGACGGATTCTCTGTCTGTACCGGTGCTGCGCTCTGTACCTGTGCTGCGCTGTTCAGCCTGCGCCCTGGCCCAGTTCGGCCCGGACCATGGCGGCTCCCTCGGCCAGCGCGCGTAGTTTGTTCTGCGCGGTCATCCGCTGGAGCATGACCAGGCCGCAGTCGGTGGTCAGCCCGAGCCGCTCGGCGGGCACGTATTCCAGGCACTGCCGGATCCGGTCCGCGACCTCGCCCGCGGTCTCGGTGATGGTCGACTTCACGTCGATCACCCCGGCCACGAAGTCCTTGTCCCAGTTGTTCTCGGCCAGCGGCTTGAGGTCGTCCGGGCCGGTGCGGCCGACCTCCCAGTTCAGCGCGGTCAGGTGCGCCTCCTTGACCTTGGGGAAGATGCCGTAGGCCCGGTCGGGCGCGGCCCCATGTGCTTCCCGGCTGGCCAGCACGTAGGCGCCGTACTCCTGCTCGGTCTCGTCGGGCAGGTAGCCCGGGGTGCCGCCGTAGTTGCCCCAGCAGGTGTGCACCCAGAACTGCACCCCGGGGACGTTGTCCACGGCCAGGTTGAACACCTCGACCTGCCAGTCGCTCATCTCGTACGGCCAGAGGAACTCGTCCAGCTGGATGATCTCGGCCCCGGCGTCCGCGAGTTCCAGGAAGTCCTCGTGGTAGGCCTTGGCGATGGCGGTCGCCAGTTCCTTCGTGTCCTTGTAGAACTGGTCGTTGGACGCGGCGGCGAGCACGTGGATCCCCTGGTAGGAGATCTTCACTGGCTTCTTGGTGGCCTTGCGCACCGCGCGCAGCGTGGGCATGGCGAAGGACGTGCGGCGGGATACCTCTCCCACCACGGTGGGGGAGAACAGCGTCGAGTAGATGGGCAGGCCCAGTTGCGGCCCGTCGATCTCGTACCCGCGCAGCCGCTCGAAGTAGTGGTAGACGACCTGGGCGTACGGGCTGTCGCCACCGTGCACCCGGCCGTCGGAGATGATGTCCAGCCCGGCGGACTCCTGGTCGTGCACCACCGCGAGGATGGCGTCCTCGTAGGCCTCGCGGGTCAGCGAGTCATAGACCAGCGCTCCCACCGGGAGCCTCGAATGCGCGTAACCGTCGTACCAGCGCGGGTTGGGGTAGTTCCCGACCATGGTGGTAGGTAGCAGTATTTGTTCCTGGCCAATGAGCATCTCGGCCTCCTTGCCGGATACGAACTTGCCGGATACGAACTCCCAGTTCAGTTTGTGATCGGTATTGGTGATCCGCTCAGGAGCGCCTGGGTGGCCGCGACCACCCGCGGCACCGACACATCCACCTCGGCTTCGAGGGAGGCGGCCACCGGCAGCGGCACGTTGCCGCCGCTGACCCTGGTCACCGGGGCGGTCAGCGAGCCGAACGCCTCCTGCGCCGCGATCGCCGCGATCGAGGCACCCCACCCGAGCTGGCCGGGGTTCTCCTCCACCACCACCAGCCGTCCGGTCCGGCCGACCGACGCGAGCACCGTGGCCGCGTCCAGCGGCACCAGCGTGCGCAGGTCGATGACCTCGGCGTCGATCCCCGCGGCGGCCAGTTCCCCGGCGGCGGCCAGGCAGGTGCCCACCGTGATGGACAGCCCGACCAGGGTGACGTCCCGCCCGGCCCGCACGGTCCGGGCCTGCCCGAGCGGCACGAACTGCTCGCCGTCGCTGATCTCCTCCTTGCGCCCGTACAGCGCCTTGTGCTCGAACACCACGACCGGGTCGTCGTCCCGGATGGCCGCGGCGAGCAGCCCGAACGCCTCGGCGGGGCCGGCCGGTGAGGCGATCTTCAGGCCGGGCACGGTCATGGCCCAGTTCTCCACCGACTGGCCGTGCTGGCTGCCGAACCCGAGCCCGCCGGAGCCGTTCGCGCCGCGCAGTACCAGCGGCAGGCTGACCTGGCCGCCGGTCATGTAGCGCACCTTCGCGATCTCGTTGGCCACCTGGTCCCAGCAGGTCGCGTAGAAATCCGAGAACATGATCTCGGCGACCGGCCGCAGCCCGGCCATGGCGGCGCCCATGGCCGCGCCCGCGATGGCCTGCTCGGAGATGGGCGTGTTCCGGACCCGGTCGGCCCCGAACCGCTCCGCCAGCCCCCCGGTGGTCTTGAACACCCCGCCCGACGCGACGTCCTCGCCGAGCAGCACTACCCGGTCGTCGCGGGCCATCTCCTGGGCCAGCGCGGCCGCGACGGCCTGCCGGTAGGTCAGTTCCGCCATTGCCAGCTCCCATCGCTCCACACGTCGGTCCAGGCCCCGGCGGGGTCGGGAGCGGGCCGGGTCAGGATCTGCTGGGCCAGTTCGGCCAGCTCGGCCTTGATCCGCGCGTCGATCTCGTCCAGCTTCTCCGGGGCCGTGCCCGCGGCGGTCAGTACGGCCCGGGTGCGCAGCAGTGGGTCCTTCTCACGCCAGCGCGCGACTTCCTCGGCCGGCCGGTACGCGGCGCCGTCCGCGGCCGAGTGTCCCTTGAGCCGGTAGGTCTGCGCCTCGACCAGGCTCGGCCCTTGCCCGCTGCGGGCCGCGTGGACCGCCTCGCCGACCACCTGCCGGACGGCGGCCACGTCGTTGCCGTCCACCACGATCCGGTCCAGCCCGTACGCGGCGGCCCGGTCGGCGGCGGGCAGGGCGACCGGGATCACCTCCCCGATCGGGGTGTACTCCATGTACCAGTTGTTCTCGCACACGAACACGACCGGCAGCCGCCACACCGCGGCCAGGTTGACCGCTTCGTGGAACGCGCCGATGTTGGTCGCGCCGTCGCCGAAGAAGCACACCGTGACCTGCTGCGTGCGGCGGATCTGGGCGGACCAGGCCAGTCCGCAGGCGATCGGCAGGTGCGCGCCGACGATCGCGTAGGAGCCGTAGTAGCCGTGCTGCACGCTGGTGATGTGCATGGACCCGCCCTTGCCCCCGCAGATCCCGCCCTCGCGGCCGAGCAGCTCGGCCAGGACCGCGTCCGCCGGGGCGCCGCGGGCCAGCGCGTGCGCGTGCCCCCGGTAGGTCCCCAGCGAGTAGTCGTCCGGGCGGAGCACGGACGCGGCGCCGACCGCGATCGCCTCGTGGCCGAGCCCCAGATGCACCGGGCCGTGGATCAGGCCGCGCCGGTAGAGCAGGTCGGTCCGCTCCTCGAAATGGCGCAGGAAGCACATCTGCTCGAAGAGTTCCAGGTCATCCACACCGACGCTGCCGTCCATGGTCAGGACGCTACGGTGGTACCGCGCACACAACCTCGTCCTGGCCGGACCAACTGAGCGGCTGGCCTGCAGCGCGCAGGCTCAGCCCGACGTGTCGGCGAGGGCCTGCAGGGTGATGTAGGCGCGGGTCGCGAGCTGCAGGTTGAAGTGGGTCTCGGGGTTGCCCAGCTCGAATCCGGTCAGCTCGCGGATCCGCTGCAGCCGGTACTTCAGCGTGCTGCGGTGCACGGACAGCGCGCGCGAGGTGGCCTCGTACCCGCCACCGTGCTGCAGGTACTGGATCAGGGTCTTGACCAGCTCGGTGTGCTTGCGCTCGTCGTAGGCGGCCAGCGTGCCGAGCCATTTGTGGACGAACGCCTCCACGTCGGTGAGGTCGTCGACCGAGGCCAGCATCCGGAGCACGTCGAGGTCGGCGAACAGCGACGTCCGCTCGGCGGAGGCGGACGCCTTCTGCATCCGCAGTGCGAGCCGGGCCTCGCGCAGCGAGCGGGACAGCTCCGACGGCCGCGGGTAGGCGTCCCCGACGCCCATCCGGCAGCGGGTGCCGCCGCCCAGCTCGGCCACGATGCCGGCCCGCAGCGCCTCCCAGTCGCCGCCCCCGCCCGACGGCTGCCCAGCGACGATCACCACCGTGCCGGCCATGCTGCCCAGCAGGCACGGCCGCTGCTGCTGGCGCAGCACCCGGCGGGTGGCGTGCAGCACGTCCTCCTGGGCCGGCGCGCTGTCGGCCACCTCCACCACGGCCACCTGATGCGGCTGTCCCAGGTCGTACCCCAGCGCCTCGGCGCGCAGGTACGCGCTCTCGTCGTCGGTGCCGGTGAGCAGGTCGTGCACCAGCTCACGGCGGATCCGGAGCTCGGTGTCGGCCATCCCGCGCAGCCGGGCCAGCTCGACGGCCAGCACGGTGGCCCCGTGCTCCAGCGCCATCACGTCGGTGGTGCCCGCGCGGTGGCCGGGATCCATCAGCGCGAGCAGCCCGAGCACCCCCGGGCGCGGCGAGGCCAGTGCGACCACCCGGTCGCCGTCGCGGACCGACCGGCCCGCGGTCATCAGCCGGCGGAGCAGCTTCTCCCGCTCGTAGGCGGGCGGTTTCCGGTACCGGGCCGGCCTATCCGGCCCGGCCCAGGCGGACAGGTTGCCATAACGGTCCTCGACCGCGACCGCCAGCCCGGTCAGGTCGTGCAGGGCGTCGGCGATGCCGGGGGCGCCCTCGCCGGCCGCCGCGACCCGGGTCAGCCGCTCGTGGACGGCCATGCCGTGGCGCAGCGTGGTCACCGTCTCCTCGAGTGCCCCGTTCGTGGCGGCCAGCTGCTCGGCGGTGTCCCGCTCCCGCCCGTGCAGCTGGGCGTTGGACACCGCCACCCCGGTCTGCTGGGCCAGCACCTGGGCCAGGAACTGCTCCTCCACCGCGGGCTCGCAGGCGGCGTGCACGATCAGGGAGCCGATCCGGCCCGCGATGCTGCGCATGGGGTAGGCCCAGGCCCAGGGGGCGTCCAGGCTGGACAGCGGGCCGCCGGTCTCGGGCAGCGCGCGGAGCTCGGCGGCCAGCTCCGGGTCGAGGGCGCCGCCGCGGCGGTCACCGGCCCACCACGCATCCCCGATCACGAAGCCCGCGATCTGCCAGCTGCCCAGCGAGGCGGCCGCGGACGTGGCGAGCCGCAGGATCTGCTGGTCGTCCGCGCTCTCCGTCATCAGGATGGACAGCACCAGCAGGGCCCGCAGGTTGGTCAGCTGGCTCCGTAGCAGGCCCAGCTCGTCGCGATACGGGGCCGTACTGATCTCTGTCGCACTGGTCTGAACTGCTCCCACGCTTCCACCGCCCCGTGGATCAGGTCTTGTGGAGCGTAGATCTTTTCGGGGCCAGAACTAACCCGACCTAGGGACTAAAGCGGTGGCTGATCCTGTCCCCCCAGGACAGATTCGTCCCCCCGGGCTCACTGGGAGGTCATGCCGCCGTCCGCGGTGAGCACGGACCCGGTCAGGAACGAGGAGTCGTCGCTGGCCAGGAACAGCGCCACCGCGGCGATCTCCTCAGGCGTGCCGAGCCGGCCGATCGGGTACTTGGCCACGGTCAGCGCCAGCCCGGCGGCCATGTCCCCGCCGCCGCGGGCGCGCAGCATCGGCTCCATCAGCGGCGTGTACACGGTGCCCGGGCAGATCACGTTGACCCGGACCCCGCGCGGCGCCAGGTCCACGGACATGGACCTGGTCAGCGCGACCACGGCGCCCTTGGACGCGCAGTACGAGGCGAAGTTCGCGATGCCGACCAGCGCCGCGACCGAGCCCTGGTTGATGATCGACCCGCCGCCGGACGCCACCATCGACGGCGCGGCGGCCTGGGAGCACAGGAACGTGCCTTTCGCGTTGACCGCGAAACTGCGGTCCCAGTCGTCGTCACTGGCGTCGATGACCGACCCGCTGCTGTTCACGCCGGCGTTGTTGTAGAGGATGTTGACGCCCCCGAAGGCGTTGCGGATCTGGTCGAAGGCGCTGCTGACCTGCAGCCGGTCGGCGACGTTCGCCGCGACGGCGATCGCCGTGCCGCCGGCCTCGGTGATCTGCTCTGCCGCCGCCTTGGCCGCGTCGGCGTCGAGGTCCAGCACCGCGACCGCCGCGCCCTCGCGGGCGAACAGCGCGGCGGCGGCCCGGCCGATCCCGGAACCCGCCCCGGTCACCACGGCTGTCTTACCGGCCAGCTTGCCTGTCATCGCATTCCGCCTTTTTTCCGCAAACGAAAACCGTCCGGCGTGCGGCCTGCGCTAAAGCGCCGACATCCCGCCGTCAATGACCAGGGGGTGGCCCGTCATGTAGCCGAGCCGGCCAGACGCCAGCAGCGCGACCGCGTCCGCGATCTCGGCGGGCTCGGCCACCCGCCCGATCGGGATCCGGTCTTCCACCGCGGCGCGCAGGTCCGGCTGGTCCAGCCGCCAGCTGGTCATCGGGGTGTACACCATGCCGGGGCACACGGCGTTGGCCCGGATCCCGGCCGCCGCGTAGTCCACCGCGATCGACCGGGTGAGCATCAGCGCCGCGCCCTTGGAGGCGGTGTACGCGCACCGGCCGGGGAAGGCGACCAGCCCGGCGATGGACGCGATCGTGATGATGTGCCCGGAGCCCCGGGCGATCATGGACGGCAGCACCGCGCGGCTGCACAGGAACGGGCCGCGCACGTTGACCGCCTGCACCCGGTCCCACTCCGCCACCGGGGTCTCGTGGCACCGGGCCGCGGCCTGGGAGCCGGTGATGCCCGCGTTGTTGACCAGGACGTTGACCGGGCCGAGCCGGGCCGCGGCCTCGGCCATGGTGGCCTGCACGTCGGCTTCGTCGGTGACGTCGCAGTGCAGCGTCAGCGCCGCGGCGCCGGCCGCGCCGTCCGGCTTCATGTCCAGTGCGGCCACGGTGAATCCCTCGTCGGTGAGGCGGCCGCAGGTGGCCAGGCCGATCCCGGAGGCGCCCCCGGTGACCACGGCGACCCGTGGATCGCTCACTGGTCACCATCCTTTTCGTGCCGTGAGCTGCTGATGCACCCGAGGTGCCACCAGGTCATCGCCCGGCTCGCTTGACACAGCTGATGTCCACTGTGAGTGCTGCGAGGCCTGGTGGTTACCCGGGACGTGCCGACCGTCACAGGGCTGAGCGCCACCGAGCGCCGATCAGTGAGCGAACCGGCAGCCGCGTCCCGGCACCGCATGAGGGTGCCTCCCCACTGGGTCTAGCAGCGAGGAGGCAGGCTTGAAGTCTGCCAGAGTTATCCTTCCCGAGGAACCGGCTAACGGCGTGACCGCTGGCATTGACTGGTCCCGCGACGATCACGCGGTGTCCGTCGTGGATGCCAGGGGCCGCGAGATCAGCCGGCACACGATCGCGCACAGCGCCGCGGGCCTGCACGAGCTGACCGGGGTCCTGGCCCGCGCCGGCGCCGGGGAGACGGCGATCGAGCGGCCTGACGGCCCGGTCATCGACGCCCTGCTCAGCGCCGGGGTCACCGTGGTGGTGATCAGCCCGAACCAGGTCAAGAACCTGCGCGGCCGCTACGGCTCGGCCGGCAACAAGGACGACCGCTTCGACGCCTACGTCCTGGCCGACACCCTGCGCACCGACCGGGCCCGGCTGCGGCCGCTCACCCCGGACAGCCCGCCGACCGTCGCGCTGCGCCGCGCCTGCCGCGCCCGCAAGGACCTGGTCAGCCACCGCGTCGCGGTCGCCAACCAGCTCCGTGCCCACCTGCACAACGTCTTCCCCGGCGCCACCGGGCTGTTCGACGAGCTCGACTCGCCGGTCAGCCTGGCGTTCCTGGCCCGCTTCGACACCCAGGACCGCGCTGACTGGCTCACCCCGGCCCGGCTCGGCAAATGGCTGGCTGGCATCGGCTACTCCGGCCGCACCGACCCCGCCGTCCTGCACGCCCGCCTGACCGCCGCCCCCCGCGGCCTCACCGGCCCCGACGCCGACGCCTGCGCCCCCATCACCCGCGCCCTGCACGCCGTCCTGACCACCCTTACCCAGCAGATCAGGGCCCTCGTCCGCCCAGATCGCCACCCAGCTGGCCGCGCACGCCGACAGCCACATCTTCACCTCGCTGCCCCGGTCCGGCACCGTCCGCGCCGCCCGGCTGCTCGCCGAGATCGGCGACTGCCGCGCCCGGTTCCCCACCCCCGAAGCCCTGGCCTGCCTCGCCGGCGCCGCACCCTCCACCCGCCAGTCCGGCAAACTCCGCGCCGTCACCTTCCGATGGTCGTGTGACAAGCAGCTCCGCGACGCCGTCACCGACTTCGCCGGCGACTCCCGCCGCGCCAGCCCCTGGGCCGATGACCTCTACCAGCGTGCCCGCGGCCCGCGGCCACGACCACCCCCACGCCGTCCGCATCCTCGCCCGCGCCTGGCTGTTCGTCATCTGGCACTGCTGGCAAGACCAAACCGCCTACAACCCCGCCCGCCACAAAGCCCTCCAGCGCCTCCTCAACCAAGATCAACAGGCGGCAGCTTGACACAGGGCTACTCACAGGTTCACCGGGTTCTGCTGGCCTGCCCGGAGCCGGCACAGCTGGATGAAGTGCTCCGGGTTGAGGAACAGCTCGTTCAGCTCGGCCATCTCGTCCATGGTGAAGCCCTCGGGCCGGCGGATCAGGTAGTCGATGTACTGGAACGCGTCCTTGGCCCCGTAGCCGACGTGGTGCGCGCCCAGGACCTTGCGGCTGTCCGCGTCGATGACCAGCTTGAGCCAGCCGGACAGGACCGGCCGGGTGAACGCGTACAGCATCGACCCCTCGGCCGCCGGGAGCGCGAACGTCTCCGGGTCGGCGTCGTCCGGCGGCATCTGGATCTTGATCACGTTCCGGTACTTCTGCTTCGCTTCCGCCTCGGACAGGCCGCACCAGGTCACCTCGTAGGTGGTGTGCAGGAAGTCCGGGTACTCGGTGAAGTCGAATTCGTAGTCCTCGCCCATGATGTTGCGGGCCGCGCCCACCCCGCACTTGCGCGCCTTGAACATCTCCATCGGGGGGCCGACCAGGTCACCAGCCGCGTACACCCCGGGCACCGAGGTGCGCATGTGGGTGTCCGCGATCACGAACCCGCGCTCGTCGGTGGCCAGCCCGAGCGGCGCGTACATGCTGAGGTCCGGGCGCTCCCCGGTGCCGACGAACACGAAGTCGGTGTCGATCTGCCGGACCTCGCCGCCTGGCTCGCGGTAACGGACCCCGGTCACCTTGCCGTTGCCGAGCACCTCAAGCGGTTCGGCGCCCTCGATGATGTCGATGCCCCGGTCGGCCATCATCGCGACCACGTACTCGCGCAGCCCCGCGTCCACGTGGTGCAGGCTGGCCGTCTCCATCAGCGGGCTGCGGGTCAGGATCGTGGTCTGGCACCCGGTGGCCTGGAAGAACGACCCGTACTCCAGGGCCACCTTGGACCCGCCGATGATCACGCAGCGGTTCGGCTCGTAGTCGAGGTCCTCGATGAGCGTGGCGAAGTCGTACACGCCCTTGATCCCGATGCCGGGGATGTCCGGGTACCTGGTCCGCGCGCCGGTGCTCAGCACCAGGTTCCGCGCGGAGAATCGCCGGCCTTCCACCTCGACGGTGTGGGAGTCGATGATCTTGGCCGGGGTGTTCAGGATGAACTCCATGTCCAGCTGTTCCTTGGACTGCCAGTTCATGATGGCGTGCGGGTACATCCGGCCGGCCTTGAACAGATCGACGATCTCCTGGATGCTGGCCCGCTTCTCGTCGAACGGCGGGTACCACAGTCGTCCGGCCATGTGCCGGGCCAGGTCCATCTCCCGGGCCGCCTCGGAGAACAGGTGATGCGGCACGCAGGCCTGGTGCGGGCAGGAACCGCCCAGGAAGGGCCACGCGTCGATGGTGAGCTGCCGGCCGCCGCGGGCCTTCAGGAAGGCCGAGCCGAACCGGCCCGCCGCGCCGCCGCCCACGAAGATCGCGTCGTACTCGCGGTCGTCCTCGTCCGGGCCGGCCACGTTCCACAAGCCCTCGGTGTTCTGCTCCGGATGGTCCACGATGTCGTCGATCAGCAGGGCCCACTCGCCCACGGTCAGCGGCGCGCCGTCCGCGCCGCGGTCTCTGTCGCCGAGCTCGCCGAGGGCCGCGATCCGTGCCCGCAGTGACCTGAATCCGTCGCCCGGGTTCCGTACGTCGATCATCCTGACCCCTTCGGTTAGCCGCTTGTTCAGCATCGCCAGCGGGACACGGCTAGGGCAGGTCACCGGGGGACGAAGAACGGCCCAGACGCCGGCCTTCCGGGTTCAGGGGGGTCGTAGGGTTCGGCGCGCAGCGGCGAGCGGGGGGTCCAGGGGGGTCGTCCCCCCGGATCAATACTGCTCGTCGCGCAGGGCCTGCAGGGTTCCCCAGGCGCGGGTGGCGAGCTGCAGGTTGAAGTGGACGTCGGGGTCGTTGAGTTCCAGGCCGGTGAGCTCGCGGATCCGCTGCAGCCGGTACTTCAGGGTGCTCTTGTGCACGGACAGCTCGGCGGCGGTGGCGTCGTAGTTGCCGCCGTGCTCCAGGTACTGGGTGAGCGTGTGCACCAGTTCGGCCTTGCGGCGGGCGTCGTAGTCGAGCAGGCTGCCGAGCCACTCGCGGACGAACGAGTCCACGTCGGTCAGGTCCGGGATGGCCGCGAGCATCCGGAAGATGCCGAGCTTGGGGTACTCGCAGGCGCTGTCGCCGGGCAGCAGGGTCTTCTGCAGCCGCAGCGCCAGGCCCGCTTCGCGCAGGGAGCGGGGCAGGTCGGAGGGGCGGGTCGCCGCGCCGCCCACCCCCAGGCAGACCTGGCCGCCGAGGTCGGACATGATGGCCCGGCGCAGCTGCTCCCAGTCGGTCTGGCCCGCGGTGATCACCGCGACGTTGCCTGACCAGGTCTCGAACAGCCCGTCCTGCCGGGCCTGGCGCATGGCCCGGCGGACCGCGCTGAGCAGTGCGTCGTGGGCCCGGGCCCGGCCTTTGCCCTCGACGATCACGACCCGGTGCGGACGGCGCAGGTCGTAGTCCAGCGCCTCGGCCCGGGTCAGTGCGCTCTCGTCGTCGGTCCCGGCCAGCAGGTCGTGCATGAGGTCGCGGCGCAGCCGCAGTTCGGCGTCGGCGATGCCGCGCAGCCGGGCCAGTTCCATGGCCAGCACGGTCGCACCGTGCTCGAGAGCCACCAGGTCGGCGGAGTCGGCCCGCCGCCCCGGGTCGATGAGCGCGAGGACGCCCATCACGTCCGTCCGCGGCGAGGCGAGCAGGATGAGCCGCTCGCCGTCCCGGGTCGGCGAGGTCGCCCGCATCAGCCGCCGGAGCAGGTGCTCGCGCTTGGCGAAAGACTCTTTCGGGTACGGGTCCGGCCGGCCCGGGCCCGCCCAGGCGGTCAGGTTGCCGTAACGGTCCTCGATCGCGACCGGCATCCCGGTCAGCTCGTGCAGGGCCTTGGCGATGCCCGGCTGGCCTTCGCCGCAGACCGCCACCCGGGTGAGCCGCTGGTGGATGTCCATGCTGCGCTGCAGGGTGGTGACGGTCTCGGCGAGCGCCGCGTTGGTGGCGGCCAGCTCGGCCGCGGTAGCGCGTTCGCGGGCGTGCAGCTGTGCGTTGGACACGGCCACCCCGGTCTGCTGCGCGATGACCTGGATCAGGAACCGCTGCTCGGACGGGGGCTCCTCGTCACAGGACGCGACCAGGTGGCCGAGCAGGCCGCCGACCCCGCGCAGCGGGTAGGCCTGCGCCCACGGGCGGCCGGGCACGTCCACCGGCCCGCCCGCGCTGCCGAGCCGGGACAGTTGCCCGGTCAGGCCGCGGGGGGCGGCTGGGTCGTGCCCCGTGCCGGGACGCCACTGCCCGTCGGTGAACCCGTACCCCTCGATCCGCCAGGAGCCGAGCCCGGGGGCACTGGACGCGGCCAGCTCCAGGATCTGCTCCTCGTTGACCGACTCGGTCATCAGCAGCGAGATCACCAGCAGGGCCCGGAACTCACCCAGCCGCTCGCGCAGGTCCGGTTCGGCGGGCTGGCCTGGGCGCCGGGGCAGCCGGACCACGGGCGCGCCGTCCCGGGCCGCGGGTTCCTCGTCTGCTCGGCGGTCATCGTGGCCGGTCAGGCACTGGCTGATCGGGGGCTGGCCGGGACTGAGCTGGCGGACCTGAGGAACTCGTCCGGGCCGAGGTAGTACGGGTTCTCGACGAGGATGCCCTGGATGAGTACCTGCGGATGGGTCTTGACGATGTTGACCACCACCTCGCCGCTGAAGCGGTCCAGGTCGTACAGGCACAGCACCACGACGGGGTAGCAAGCGGTGACCCGGTTCAGCTCGGACTCGTAGCCGACCAGGTGCTCGACGCCCGGGGCGTCGCGCAGCGCCCAGGTCATCTCGCCCGCCAGGCGGCAGAAGGAGTAACCCTCGACCTCCGCCTTGACCATGCCCTCGGTCCAGAACGTGAGCATGTCGCTGGTGGTGAACTCGCCTCCGGCCAGGTACGTCGACTCGGGCAGGTGGACGTCCAGCTGGCCGGTGCAGCGCCCGGGCTCGCCGCAAGCTCCGGGCAGCGACTCCAGCCGCTCCGCGGTGTTCGCGGAGTCCACGACACAGATGCACTTGTCTCCGGCGGTGAGCCCCGCGCCGAGGTAGCCGTTGAGCAGGCGGTCCCGGTCGGTGTCACCGCGGTAGAACGCACAGACGTGGCTGCCGGGCAGCAGCCCGATCTCGTCGATGCCACTGGGCACGAGTCCAGTCATTCGCCCACCCCCTTGTGACCTTGTGACCGTGTTAGCCGGATAGTACGTCGTCAACCGGCGCTTTGGCTCCCCCCAGAGGGACGAAGATTCGCGGATTGCTCCCCCTGGGTGACTAGAAGTCATGCCCCCCGGGCGGGCTGACGCCCTGGCCAGGCCGCTGCTGCGCACGCCAGGCTGCGGGTCGGCTACCATTGCGCCACCCCCCGCCGGTGTAGCTCAGTTGGCAGAGCAGCCGTCTTGTAAACGGCAGGTCAGCGGTTCGATCCCGCTCACCGGCTCCCCTCCCTAAGCCTCCCAGGACCTAGATCACCCTCCCAGGGCTAGATCACCCTCCCAAGGGTGATGTCAGGAAGCCTCATCGCGAGGCACGCTGGCCGTGCGTACGGCGCTTCAGGGCGGGGAGGCAGCATGTCAAGATCAGGACAAGGTGCCGGGAGGCCGCCCTTGGCCGGCGCGGCGGTGGGCAGCAGCCGGCCGGTGGCCCGGCCGGGGGACTGGGGCCTGGCCGGTAAGGCGACGCTGGGGCTGGTCGGGCTAGGTGTCGTGGGTCATGTGCTGCGCAGTCCTCGCTTCCATGAGCGGGTGATCGTCGGCGCCATCGTGCTGGGGGCGCTGCGCGGGATAGGCCAGGAGAGCCGGGCCAGTACCTTCGCGCGGGTGGCGGCCTGGAACAAGCGGCAGGTGCAGATCCTGGAGCGCAAAGCTGAACGGCAGAGCGCGCACCTTGCGCTCAAGGCTGAACGGCAGACCGGGCGACTTGAGCGCAAAGCCAGACGGCAGGCCCGACGTCTTCATGGCGGGCAAAGCTAAGGGCCAGTCGGCCTAGAGCTCATGTGAGGTCGAGTTCAGGGGCGGGGACGGGTGGCTCCCCACCCGTTCCAGTGCACGACTTCTTCCACTGGGCGGCGCTTCGGCTGCGCCCAGCGGCCCCGGGCGGGGTAGCCCAGCGGGAGCAGCGCCATGGTCATCGCGTCCTCGGGCAGTCCCAGCAATTCCCGTACCTCGTCCTCATGACCGGAGTACAGCGTGGTCAGGGTCGTGCCCACGCCGTAGGCTCGCGCGGCCAGGATGAGCTGCTGGACCGCACCATAGATCGAGCTGCCCAGCCGGGGGCTGCGGACGCCGGCCGCGTTGCGCAGCACCGGGAAGATCCATACCGGGGCCTCGGCGAGGTGGTGGGCCAGGTGCTCGGCGGCGAGGAACGAGGATCGGCTCAGCCCGTCCGCACCCGGGGCCGTGGCCAGGATCTCCTCCCGCCGGCGGCCATAGGCCCGATCCCAGCCCTCCAGGTACCAGGCGGCGATCTGCCGCTTGACCTCGGGGTCAGTGACCACGACCCAGCCCCACCCCTGCTGGTTGCCGCCGGTCGGGCCGCGCACCGCCGCGTCGAGGATGGCCCAGATGACCTCGTCGGGGATCGGCTCGGCGGACAGGTAGCGGCGGGCCGGGGTCGAGTGCAGGGCGTCGAGAACCGGCAGCGGCTCAGCCTCTGGTGCGGACACGGGGATCCTCTCGCTGGATGTGCTGTCGGCCATCCTAAAATTACGTTATATCGATCGGATTTGTAGGTTAAAGGCGCGGGATTAGCCCAGAACCGCGCCGTGTACTGTGGCTGTTAGGGCAGTTACTCGCCGTTACCCATATTTAAGGCGACTATTTACCCACAGCTGGGTACTTAGTGGGCGGGGAAACTATCCGCACGGCTATAGCGTTGCGCCGAGTGAGGTGGTTTGTGCACCCAGGTGTGACGCTGTGCGACGGCCGCGCGTCTCGCGTGGACAACGGCACGAGCCCCCATCGGCTCTGGGGTATGGGGTGAGAACGCATGGGGCCCGCTGACATGGACGAGCCCGGTCCAGGCCACGGGCGTGCGCAAGAGGGTGAGGACCCGCCAGAGCCCGGGCCGGCCAGCACCGACGATGCGGCCGGCCCTACCGGGGACGTCATTGGCTCTGCTCCGGGCGATGCGGCCGAGCCTCCTGTTCCACCGGTTCCGCCGGGGGCCGGCCCGGCCGTACCCGCTGCCACCACCCGACCATCATCCCGGCCGCAAGAAGAAGATCCTGGCCTGGACGGCGGCCGGCGTCGCGGTCGTGGTGCTGCTGGCCCTGGGCGGCGCCTACGCCGTCTACCGCCACCTCAACGGCAACATCCACCAGGTCAACATCTCCGGTGAACTCGGCACCCAGCCGGTCGACACCCACCCGCAGGCCGAGAACATCATGGTCATCGGCTCGGACACCCGTAACGGCGTGGGCAAGGGCTACGGGCAGGGCTTGACCACCGATCAGTCCGACACGTTGATGATCATGCACATCGCCGCGGACCGGAAGTGGGTCGACGTCATGTCGATCCCGCGTGACTCGTGGGTGAACATCCCGGCGTGCAAGATGGGCAACGGCCAGACGTCCTCGCCGACCACCTTCAAGATCAACGAGGCCTATGCCCTGGGCAACCTGGACGGCAACCACACCGACCTGGGCGTGGCCTGCACGATCAAGACCCTGGAGCAGGACACCGGCATCCACATCGACCATTTCGTGTCCATCAACTTCGAGGGCTTCCGGGCCATGGTCAACGCGCTCGGCGGAGTCGAGGAGTGCAACACCGCCCCGATCAACGACCCCAAGTCCAATCTGCACCTGTCGGCCGGGCATCATCTGCTGCACGGCTACGTCGCGCTGGCCTACGTCCGGGCCCGGTACACCCTCGGCAACGGCAGCGACCTGGAACGGATCGGCCGTCAGCAGGCCTTCATGTCCTCGCTCGTCGCGCGGGTGAAGAGCAAGCTGCTCAACCCGATCGCGATTTACCATTTCCTCGACGCCGCTACCAAGTCGATCACGATCGACAGCCAGCTCGGCGGCATCCACGGCCTCTACAACCTGGCCACCAGCGTCCGGAATCTGCCCGCCAGCCAGGTCACCTTCTTCACCCTGCCGACTTATCCCCGGCAGCTCGTGGTGCCGACCGACACGGCCAACCTGCTGTGGACCCAGCCCGAGGACAGCACGATCTTCCAGGACTTCCGTGACGACATCCCGGTGAGCAACACGTCGGTGCAGCCGGTCAAGAAGCCGCATATCGCGCCGCACACCGTCGCGGTGTCGGTCCGCAACGGGACCGCGCAGTACGGGCTGCAGGACTCGGTCGGCAGCCTGCTCCAGCAAAAGGGCTTCGACGTGACCAGCATGCTCCAGGAGAACACGCAGGACATCACCGAGACGGTGATCAAGTACCACGCGGGCCAGGCGGCCGCGGCCAGGCTGCTGGAACGGAAGATCCCCGGCTCGGCCGTGCAGGAGGTCCCGGGCACCAGCAGCCGGCTCGTTCTCCTGCTCGGCAGTAACTACGGAACCACGACCCAGACCGAGGGCACGGGCCAGGCGAGCACCCCGACCCCGTCGCCCAGCTTCACCTCGCGGACCGCCAGCCAGAACATCTGCGCCAACTGAGCGCGAGCCGCCGAGCCTGAGCTGGCGGGCCGGGCCGCGGCGTCCCGCGGGATCGCCTGCACCACCGGTGAACGAGGATGACCGCCAGGCCCTCGTCTGCACCGGCTGACCCGGATATCTTTGAGCAGCCAAGCGGATCGACATTCCAGGAGTTGTTGGGTGCAGTACCAGTTGTCCAGGGTTGTGGCCGGCCCACTCCTGCATGTTCTCTGGCGGCCACAGATCACCGGACTGGAGCACATCCCGCCCGAGGGGGGCGCCATTCTGGCCTCCAACCACATGTCCATCGTCGACTCGATCTTCCTTCCGCTGATGCTGGACCGCCCGCTCACCTTCGCCGCGAAGTCGGAGTACTTCACCGGCCGGGGTGTGGGCTCGCGGCTGGCTGGCACCTACCTGCGGGCCACCAACCAGCTCTCGGTGGACCGGGCCCAGGCCCGGGCGGGGCAGGACATGCTGGAGGCGGCGCTGGCGCTGTTGCGCCGCGGCCAGTTGTTCGGGATCTACCCGGAGGGCACCCGGTCGCCGGACGGACGGCTGTACCGCGGCCGTACCGGCGTGGCCTGGCTCGCGCTGAACTCCGGCCTGCCCGTGATCCCGGTGGCGATGATCGGGACTGACCGCATCCTGCCGCCCGGGCACGCGGTACCCCGCTTGCATCAGGTGTCGATGCGGATCGGCAAGCCGCTCACGTTCGAGGCGTACCAGGGGACCGCTCCGGGCAAGGCCCGCCGCGCCATCACGGACGAGGTCATCCAGGCTATCCAGGACCTGTCCGGTCAGGAGTATGTGCCCATCTACGCCTCGGTCCGCAAGGCCGAACTGGACGGCGGGGCATCCTCCGCCGCGAAGTGACGGCGGGGCACCCCGCCGCAGCGTAGAACACGCGGTCCGGCTGGCGCGTCCGGCTAGCCCGGCCGCGAGTCTCCCGGCGGCGGAACTGCCGGGAAGGCCTCCGTGGGGTCGGACGGGTTCCAGGAGTACATCGGCCTGGGGGTCTCGGCATCGTCGGCGGGCTGGCCAGGGGCTTGGCCAGCGGGCGGCTCCTCCAGCCCCGCGGGCGGCCTGTCCAGCTCGGGGAACGGGCTCTGGCTCCTGGGACGGCGCCGGACCAGTCCGGAGGCGGTCCTGGTCGGGTCAGGACCGGCGGGACCGGCGCTGGCGGGCCGGCCCGTACCGGACCCGCCCGTGCCCGTCTCACTGGTACCCGGGCCGCCAGCGCCCACGCCGCCAGCGGCCGCGCCAGTCGCGCCCAGGCCGCTCGCGCCTATGCCGCTCGCGCCTATGCCGCCAGCCGAACCAGGGGCCTGACCTTCGGCGCCCAGCGGGAAGACGCGTCGTGGCGGAACCATCCGGTTCTGAGCGGAGCCCGGGGCGTCCATCCACGGCAGTTCGCTGACCGGCTTCTCAGCCGGTTCCCAGGGCGGATGACCGGACGCCCGGGGTCCGCGCACCGCGTTCAGCCGGTGCGCGGAGCCGAGCGTCCGCATCGGCTGCGCCGGGGCGTTACCTGCCCGGCCCAGGGAAGTGTCGTCTGCGTCTGCGCCGCCGCTCAATGGGGGATTCCCGCCCGACGAACCGCGCGCCGCACCGTGGCGGCCTGAACCACGCGTGCCGCCGTTGCCGACGGTCGGGCCCGGATGGTCGGCGTCCGCGGAAACGCCGGGCGGGGTCACCCCTCGCGCTGGGCTACCCGGTGCTGGTCCACCCGGTGCTGGTCCACCCAGTGCCTGCCCACCCGGTGCCTGCGCCACCCAGTGCCTGCGCACCCGGAGTCGGACCACCCGGAGTCGGACCCACCCCATGCCGGACCACCCCATGCCGGACCACTCAGAGTCGGCTCGTCCAGTGGCGACCCCGGCCCTGGCGCGGCCGACCCCGGTGTGGCTGGCCCGGGCGCCCCGAACGCGCGGTCGTCGAAGGGCTGGCCGTCGGATGAGGGCGGACTGAACGCGGGGATGTCGAACGAGGGGTCGTCAAACGGGGACGGGCCGAAGCGGGCCCGCGACGCGGCCGCAGCCGCGTTGGGGCCCGCGCCGCCGAGACCGGCCAGAGGTCCGCTGGGACCCGCCGAGGTGGGCGTGTTCTGGTCGCCGGTGCCGGCGGCCCCCGAGCCAGTAGCCTGCGGGCCCGGGAAGTTGCCCGTTCCCGGGAAGTTGCCCGGGCCCGCAGTGCCGCCCGGGGAGCCCGCGTCCACTGTGCCTGCGCCGGTGGGGTCTGCGCCGATGGGGTCTGCGCCTGCTGTGCCTGGGCCCCTTGAGCCGGCCCCGGTGGAGCCCGGGCCTGGGAAGCGTGCGCGCCTGCTGCCGCCGCTGCCGCCTGGGGTTTCTGTGCCCGTGGTCCCGTCTCCCGGGCCAGCGGCATCGCTCTCAGCACCGGGAGCGCTGGTGCGTCCTCCGCCTCCGCCTCCGGCGTCGGGCTTACCCAGACTCCAGCCACCCAGACTCAGGCTGTTCCTGGACTCGCCCCCCGCGGTGGAACTGCCCGCGGCAGAACCGCCCATGGTGGAACTGCCCATAGCGAAACTGCCGGTGGGGGAACTCTGGTCGACGGGATCAGCGCTCGCGGAGCCACGGCCAGCCGAGCTGCCGCCCGCGGCCGCCGGGCTGCCGACTCCGCCCGGTCCGCCCGCGGCGTCCAGGCTGCCGCCCAGCCCGCGTCCCGGCAGCAGGAACCGGCCTCCTGAGCGGCTCGGTTCTGGTGCGGGCGGCGCCGGCATTGGCGCCGGGGCCAGCACCTCGTCCTCTTCCCACGGTGGCTTGCCGCTGACCGCAGGCCGGCCCACTGAAGCCGGCATCGGCCGCCGGGAACCGGCATCAGGGCCGCCGGCCAGGGCGCTGCCGACCAGAGGGTCGCCGACCCCAGGCCAGTCGGCTACGGCGCCGTCGGCGAATCCGCTGCCCGCCGGGGCCAGCCTGGATGACCCCAGCCGGACCGATCCCGGTTCGGCGCCGCCCAGCCCGAAGTTCGCCGGGCCGCTGCCCACAGGCTCGCTGCTCGCCGGGCCGCGTCCCATCATCGCAGCCGGAGGTCCGCCGTAGCCGGGCCCGGGGCTGCCCATGCCGGTCATCCCAGCCGCCGACTGCGCCCGGGAGGCCCGCGCCGCAGCCTGCAGCGGGGCCAGCTGGGCGTCGAGCGCGCGGCGCTGCCGGACTCGCACGGTGATCAGGATGATGAGAGCGAGCAGCACCAGGGCGGCCAGGCCGAGCACCGGGATGCGCACCGCCTGCCACAAGCTCTTGGTGGGCACCGTGACCTTCGGGGCAGCTGGCGGGGTCGGGTTCACCGCCGAACCTGGTGACGCCGAACCGGTCGGGGTGGCATTGATCTTGGCCGCTGCGAGCAAGGCAGCAGCCGCATCCGCGGTGCCGACCCCGGAGCCGTCCTTCTGGCCGCCCTGGGGGTGGAACACCGTGCCGCTGGTCAGGGCCTGCTCTACCTGGGCCGGCGTGAACGTGGGGAACTGCGACCGGATCAGGGCGGCCATGCCGGCCACCACGGCGCTGGCCGCACTGGTGCTCTTCAGCTTCGCGTAGGCGGCCGGGCCGTTGGCCGCGATGACGCCGTCGCCAGCCGCGGTCAGCCTCGCGTACGACTGGTGGTTGGTGAACGCAGCCTTGACGAACCCCGGCCCAAACGCGCCGACCGAGATCACGCCCGGGTAGGCCGCCGGGTAGTTGATCGTGTCGGTCCCGGCGCCGTTGTCGCCGGACGGCGCGACCAGGACGACTCCCTTGCGCAGGGCGGCCTCGACGGCCGTCCGCTCGGCCGGGCTGCCCCCCGTGGTGGTCCCGCCGGCCTGC
This sequence comes from uncultured Actinomycetes bacterium, assembly GCA_963844695.1. Lineage (GTDB taxonomy): Bacteria > Actinomycetota > Actinomycetes > Streptosporangiales > Streptosporangiaceae > RYN-230. Next base: position 216,822 of record CAWJPL010000035.1, on the reverse strand, counting down.
GCGGCCGGGTCGAGAGGCAGGTCGATGACTTTCGCGCCGTGCCGGACCGCGTAGCCGATGCCGCGGGCGATCGCCGCAGGCAGGGCGGCCACCACCGTCGGGTTGGCGAGCAGCGGGTCCTTGTTCTCGAGCGTGACCCGGACGGAGAGGATCTTCGCCATAGGCGCGACCCCCATGACGCCCTCACTGTGTTGCGGGCCGTGTCCGTGCCCGGCGATGAGACTGGCCACCGCCGTGCCGTGGGTACCCCAGAACGGGCCGCCCGCCACCCGGCCGGAGCCGGTGTAGTCCCGCCCGGTGATCACCGAGCCGGCCAGGTCGGGCTGGTTGGGGTCCACGCCAGTGTCCAGCACCGCCACGGTCACGCCCGAGCCACGGCTGGAGAGCCAGGCCTTGGTCACGTGCAGAGAGGTAAGCCACCACTCTTGGTTACGGACGGTGTCCGCAAAGGCAGGCGCAGCCGCCAGCCCGATGCAGGTAGCTGCCAGACCTGCGGCGACAGCCGCCGTCGCCCGGCTCCGGAGCCGCTGCGCCATGCGTTTACCCTCCCATCGTCCCCCGGGCATTCTGCCACGTTCAGGACGGTTCGGAGGCGGGAGCGGATGGCCTGACCCTGCTACCCGGATTTGCCCGGGAGCGGGCCAGGCGCCTGGACCGGGACCGGTTCAGGCGGGCATGGCCGCGGACAGCCGGACATGGGCCCCGGGCGGAAGCCCGAGTTGCTCGGCCGCGTCGCCGCCGTTCACGGCGAGCGAGATGAGCCCAGCGCTGTCGGTGTAGGCGACGATCTCCCCGGGAGCGACCGCGGCGAACGTCTCCAGATACGGCACGGTCAGCTGGCGCCGCCCGCAGCGCACTACCACCGGTGACCCGAAACCCAGTCCCAGGCGGTCGGCGTCCCCCGCTGCGATGGACAGCTGGACGTTGCCGAACCGGTCCACGGACATGACCTCGCCTTCGGCCTCGCCGTCGTGGACCCGGCTGGTCGGCGCAGGAAGCGTCACCAGGTCCGCCAGGTCGATAGGCGTGCCGACCGAGGTCAGCTCCGCCCCGGCCGCCAGGTGCGCGGCGACCGGGGTGAAGATGTCGCGGCCGTGGAACGTCGGTGACACCGGATGCAGCCACAGCTCGCCGTTGGTCAGCTGGCAGGCGGCGGTGGCCCCGCCCTGCGCGGCCACCGCCCAGGACAGCAGGCCGTTGTCGGGGCCGACCAGGACACAGTCCCCGGCGGCGACGGCGATCCCGCGGCGCGCGGTCCCCACTCCGGGGTCCACCACCGCGACGTGCACGCCCCGCGGCAGGTACGGGATGGTCTGGGCCAGCACCGCGGCGCCACGGCGCACATCGCCGGGCGGCACGAGGTGGGTAATGTCGATGAGCCTGATCCCGGGGGCGACGCGGGCGGCGACCCCGTGGCAGGCCGCGACGAACCCGTCCTCCAGGCCGTAGTCGGTAAGGAACGTTATGCAGTCGAAAGAAGCCACGAAGGCTGAGCGTACGGGGTCATGGGCAGGCCGGCTAGAGCCGCCCTAGGATGAAGCTGATTGCGCGGTACTGGAGGGCAGATGGCGGCGCTGTCCGAACGCGAGATGCGGGTGCTGGTCTTCGAGCGTGGCTGGTGGCGAGAGCCCGGGGCCAAGGAGCAAGAGATCCGTGATGCTCTCGGCATGACCGCGACCAGCTACTACCAGCTGCTCAACGACCTCATCGACCGCCCGGAGGCGCTCGTGTTCGACCCGGCCCTGGTGACCCGGCTGCGCCGGCAGCGGGCCCGGCGGCACCGGATGCGCTCCGCCGGCCCTGATCGGCGGGACGGCACCCCTTGGTGAGACGGCACCCCGGCACCGTCTCGTTGCCGGTGCCAGTCACCCCGGAAGGCCGGGCTGGGCTGGCGGCGCTGCTCGGCGATCCGGCCGAGGCCCTGGTGGCGCTGGACTTCGACGGCACACTGTCCCCGATCGTGGCTGACCCGGCCGCGGCCCGGGCGCATCCTGATGCGGTGCCGGCCCTGCGCCGGGTGGCCGCCTCGATCGGCACGCTGGCGGTGATCACCGGCCGCCCGGCCGCGTCCGCGGTGGACCTGGGCGGGTTCACGGCCGTCCCGGACCTCATCGTGCTCGGCCACTACGGCCTCGAGCGCTGGGCCGACGGGACGCTCTCCTCCCCGCCGTCCGCGGCCGGGGTGCAGGCGGCCCGTACGGAGCTGCCCGGCCTGCTGGCCACGAACGCCGCGCCGGACGGGACGCGGATCGAGGACAAGGGGCACGCGGTCGCGGTGCACACCCGGCAGACGGCTGATCCGCAGGCCGCGCTGGACCTGCTCCGCGACCCGCTGGCCGGCCTGGCCGCGCGGCACGGGCTGGCCGTCGAGCCCGGGCGGATGGTGATCGAGCTGAGGCCGCAGGGCATGGATAAGGGCCAGGCCCTGCGGACCCTTATTGAGCTGAGAAAACGACAACCGTCCGCGGTCATGTTCTGCGGAGACGACCTGGGCGACGTGGCCGCCTTCGACGCGGTGCGGACGCTCCGCGGCGAGGGTGTGCCGGGGCTCACCGTGTTCAGCGGTTCTGCTGAGGTGACGGAGCTGGCTCAGTCGGCCGACCTGGTGGTGGACGGCCCGGACGGCGTCGTGGCCCTGCTCAACTCCGTGGCGGACGCCCTCAGCTGAACTCCAGCACGGCCAGCACCCCGAGGTGGTCGGTGCCCGGCACGCGGACGGTCCTGGCCTCGTGCACGAGGACACCGCCGCGCGGGGCCAGCACGTGATCCAGCCGCATCAGCGGCGGGAAGCGGCGGTCGGCAGGCCAGGTCAGAGCGGGCCAGGCCCGCTGGCGGGCGGCGTCGGCACAGTCCACGAAGCCGGAGCGGAGCAGGGCGCGGAACGCGCCGTGATCCCGGCTGGCGTTGAAGTCTCCGGCCGCCAGCTGCGGGCCGGTGGTGCCGGCCAGGGCCGCCTGGATGAGCCCGAGTTCCTGCCGCCAGCGATGTTCGTGGTCCGCGACGGGCGCGACCGGGTGCACGACGGTGACGGTGACGGGCGGCCCGCCGGGCGGGTCGATGCGCGCCCGGGGCGTGGCCGCGCGCACGCCCGCAACCGGAGCCAGCGGGGTCAGCGGCCAGCGCGACCAAAGCCCGGTGCCTTGCGAGCCCTTCCGCGGGTCGAGGTGACTGCGCGGCAGGACGTCGTCCAGCCCGCTGAGGGCCAGCCGCCGCACCAGCCCGGCGGTCAGTTCCTGGACGGCGAGGATGTCCACCTCCAGGGCGGCCGCGACGGCGGTGACGGCGTCCGCATCCGCCGCGCCCCCCTTGACGTTCAGGGTCAGCACCCGCAGCACGGGACCGGGCGGGCGCGGCCCGCGCCCGGTTCTGGGCCGCAGCGGGGGGCACTGCCAGGCCACCAGGATCAGCGCCGGCCCGGCCAGCACGAGCGGCAGCCACCACGAGGACACCGCCGCCACCGCGACCCCGGCCACCGCGGGCACGATCCCTAGCGGGGCCAGGGCGGCCAGCTTGGGGCCCGGATTCGGTGGCTGCCCGCCCGCGGCTCGCGCGATGAGGAACGGCAGCGACATCAGGGTGAGCGCTGCGGCCACCACCCAGCTCACTGGGTCACACCACCTCAATCTGGCAATATCGGCGACCGCGATCGGCTCCCGGCGTCTCATTATCCCGGGGAAATGCGGACGTGTGCTGGCCGCAGGTCCCGAGGGGCTCAAATTTTCCACCCGCCGGGCGGGCCGTTAGGGAATCGTTCCCGGAAAACGCTGCGGAAAGCCGCAGCGGAATGCGCACGCGTCCGGCCGGCCCGGCCGGCCGGTCAGCCGAGCGCGTCGAGCTGGGACTGGAGCCACGCGCTGGGCGGGAACGCGGCCCCCGCCGAGGCGAGCCCGGCGGCCCGCCGGGCCCGCTCGGCCTGCGGCATGGTGAGCGCCCGGTGCAGCGCCTCCGCCGTCTGCGTGACGTCGAACGGGTTCACCAGGAGCGCGTCGCCGCCGAGTTCGGCGGCCGCACCGGCCTCCGTGGACAAGACCAGGGCGCAGGCGCGCTCGGACAGGATCGGCCCCTCCTTGGCCACCAGGTTCATCCCGTCCCGGATCGGGTTGACCAGCAGCACGTCGGCGAGGCAGTAGGCGGCCAGCGAACGCGGGTAGTCGTCGTTGACCTGGAGGATCAGCGGATTCCAGGCGTCGGTGCCGAACTCGTCCTCGATCTCCCCGGCCATCCGCTGCACCCGCGCCGTGTATTCGCGGTATTCGGGGAGGTCATGCCGGGAGGGGTAGGCGAAGGCCAGATGGGTCACCTGGCCGCGCCATTCCGGGTGGGTGATCAGGAGTTCCCGGTAGGCGGCCAGGCCGCGGACGATGTTCTTGGACAGCTCGGTGCGGTCCACCCGGACGATGAGGCGCTGGCCCGCGGTGACGGCGGTCAGCGCTGCCACCTGGGCCTGGACGTCGGGGGCCGCGGCCCGCTGCCGCAGTTCTTCGGCGGCGACACCGAGCGGGTGCACGGCGACCGAGGTCAGCTTGCCCTTGTACCGGACCGTGCCGGCCATCTGGTCTACCGACGCGTCCAGGAACTCGGCGCAGCAGCACAAGAAGGCGTCCGCCCAGCGCTGGCACAGGAAACCGGCGTGATCCGCGCCGAGGATCCCGTCCAGCACCTCGCGGCCGACCTCGCCGGGCAGCAGCCGGTAGTAGTCCGGGGGCGCCCACGGCGTGTGCGAGAAATGCGCGATCTTGACGTCCGGGCGCCGCTCGGCCAGCATCCGCGGAACCAGCGGCAGGTGATAGTCCTGCACCATCGCCCGCACCTGGCCCGCGCCACCCGGCGCGCCGGGCCCGGCTCCCTCGGCCAGCGCGTCGGCGAAGGCAGCGTTGTAGGCGCGGAAGGACTCCCACTCGCGGCGGAACGCCAGCCCGAAGGCGGGCTGGTTGGGCGTGTCGAACAGCATGTGGTGGACGAACCAGAGGGTGGAATTGGCCACTGAGTTGTAGGCCCGCTGGAAGGTGGCCACCGGGATGTCCAGCATCCGGACGGCGGACTTCCCGGGGGTGAGGTCGGCGTCGATGTGCCCGTCTGGAGAGGACCGGGCCGCGGCCCGGTCCTCGTCGCTCAGCGCTGCGCAGACCCACAGCACGTCGCCCTGGTCCTTGACCGAGGACAGGCCCGAGACCAGGCCGCCGGCCCCGCGCCGGGCCACCAGCGAGCCGTCGTCGCTGACGGCGAAGGAGACCGGCCCCCGGTTGGAGGCGATGAGCACCCGGCCCCCGCTCTGCTGGCCGGGGGGGACGACCCCCCGCTCCGCTCTCCCGGGGAACCACCCCCGGAGCCCCCGGCCCCGGTTCGCCGCCACGCGCCGAAGCTGACCGCCACTCTGGCCCATGAACGCGAGGCTAGCCGGATCGGCTCGGGAGCACCGGTCCGGGATCGGTTAGAGTGGCGGGTACAACTTCATAACGCTCATCCAGAGGGGTGGAGGGATACGGCCCGGTGAAGCCCCGGCAACCATCACGTGAGGTGTGCCCGCGAGGCCATTCCCGTGACAGGTGCCAAGTCCGGCCCTCGGTCATCCGGCCGCTGGGGCAGATGAGGAGAAAGGCCTCGCCACGTGAGCACATCACCCTCAAGTACGCCCGCTTCGCCCACCCCCTCCCGGTTCGGCTACGCCACCGGGCTGAGCTGCCGGGAGTGCGGCCAGACCTACCCGCTGGGTTCCACCCACGCCTGCGCTGAGTGCTTCGGGCCGCTGGAGGTCCGCTACGACTACCCGAAGCTGGACCGGGCCGCCATCGAGGCGGGCCCGGCCAGCATCTGGCGTTACGCCAGCCTGCTGCCCGTCCCCCCGGACGTGGCGGCCATGCCCAACACCGAGCCGGGCTGGACCCGCCTGGTCCACGCCGGGCAACTGGGGCGCGAGCTCGGCCTGCGGAGCCTGTGGATCAAGGACGAGCGGGCTAACCCCACCCACTCCTTCAAGGACCGGGTGGTGGCCGTCGCGCTGGCCGCCGCGATTGAGCTGGGTTTCAAGGTGCTCGCCTGCCCGTCCACGGGCAACCTCGCGAACGCGGTCGCGGCCGCGGCGGCCCGGGCGGGCATCCGTTCGGTGGTGCTGATCCCGGCCGACCTGGAGCCGCAGAAGATCATCGCCACCGGCGTCTACGGCGGCACCATGGTCCCGGTGCAGGGCACCTACGACGACGTGAACCGGCTGGCCTCCGAGCTGGCTGATGACCGCGAGGACTGGGCCTTCGTCAACGTCAACGTCCGGCCCTACTACGCCGAGGGCTCCAAGACCATCGGCTTCGAGATCGCCGAGCAGCTCGGCTGGCGGCTGCCCGCGCAGATCGTCGTGCCGGTCGCTTCCGGAGCGCAGCTCGTGAAGATCGACAAGGCGTTCCGCGAGCTGATCAGCCTCGGCCTGGTCGAGGACACCCCGTACAAGGTGTTCGGCGCCCAGGCCACCGGCTGCTCCCCGGTGGCGGCAGCGTTCCGGCAGGGACACGACGTGGTCCAGCCGGTCCGGCCGTCCACCATCGCCAAGTCGCTCGCCATCGGGAACCCCGCGGACGGCCCTTACGTGCTGGACGTGGTGCGCCGCACCGGCGGCGTGGTGGCCGACGTGGACGACGAGGCGGTGGTGTCGGCCATGCGGCTGCTGGCCGCGACGGAGGGCATCTTCGGCGAGACGGCCGGCGGAGTGACCCTGGGTGTGCTGCGCAGCCTGCTGGCCGCTGGCCAGCTGGACCCGGACGCCGAGACCGTGATCATCAACTCGGGTGACGGCCTCAAGACGCTGGACGCCGTCGCCGATGTGGCCAACGCCACATCGGCCATCCGCCCGACCCTGGACGCGTTCCTGGCCTTCGAGGCCTCGCTGGGCGACCCGTCCGGTGCCCACGCTCTTTGAGCCTGGCTCGATCACCAGGCACTATTAGAGCCGTTCACCCCGCGTGGAGTGCGCTGGCGCTCATTGGATACCAGGCCTTCGCTGGCTGCTCTGGCGCTCGTTGGAAAGGCAGGCCCCGGCATGACCGTGTCCGTCCGTATCCCCACCATCTTGCGTACCTTCACCGGCGGCGCGGCCGAGGTCACCGCCGACTCCGGGACGTTGCGCGAGGTCCTCGCAGGCCTGGACGCCAGCTATCCGGGCATCGGCGGCCGGATCGTGGATGACTCCGGGCAGCTGCGCCGGTTCGTCAACGTGTACGTGGGCGAGGAAGACGTCCGGTTCGCCCAGGGTCTCGACACGCCGGTCCCGGCCGGTGCGCACGTGTCGGTGATTCCTGCCGTCGCGGGGGGATGATCACTGCCTACCCGCGGCGTCTGGTACCGCGCAGGATCTGCGTAGCTGGCTACCGGTGCTGGCCAGACGCGGGAACCGGCCCGCCCGCATTCGCGGAGTTACAGGTCCCGAAGTCCCACCGCACGGGGTAAGGTCGTGTCCGGTCGCTGTCGGTCGGGGCAACGGTGAGCGAGGCTTGCCCAATGCCTAACCCGCGCCGCGATCGACGGGTTCCGCAAAGGCAAGGGTGGAACCCGAGGCCCGAGCGGAGTTAGGGAGTTGTTGGGTAATGGCTCAGGGCACCGTCAAGTGGTTCAACGCGGACAAGGGCTACGGCTTCATCGCGGTCGACGGTGGCAGGGACGTGTTCGTGCACTTCTCCGCCATCCAGATGGATGGCTACCGCAGCCTCGAAGAGGGGCAGCGGGTCGAATTCGAGATCACGCAGAGTGACCGCGGCCCGCAGGCGGAGGCCGTCCGGGCTGTGTGAGCTCGGCTTCGCAAAATTCGGTTGATGGCCCGGTGCCCGGGTGACGGGTGCCGGGCCATCGCGGGCCCCGGGGTACGCCCCAGAGTCCACTCCAGGTACATGGGTGCCTGACGCGTCACCAGGAGCGCCTTCGGGCGTGACGCGAGTAGCGCCTTCGGGCGTGACGCGGGCCGCTAGGTTGGCCCGCGGTCGTCGCCGTTTTCGGCCTTCGCTGCCTTTCAGTTGCGCCCGGCGGGACCCGTTGCGGGGTCATTTGCTGCCTGGCGGCGGCACAACTGCTGGCGTCCAGCCTGCTTGTTCGCTGACAGCGTTCTGGCCTTCTGCACCGCTCCAGGTGCCGCCCCAGTCCCCAGATACCCCTGTATGGCCAGGTCCGCCCAGGTTTGCGGCCGACTCGCGTGCGGCCACACGCGGGCGGGCCCGGCTTGCACTCTCATGCGGAGAGTGCTAAACAAGGCGTTGGCACTCTCGGCATGAGAGTGACAACTCCAGGGCGGGAATCGGGGCGATGAGGCCTCGCCGGCGGCAGGATGGGACTGCCCGCCGGGGGGTCGGCCGTCGCGGGCGTCGGCCCGATTCACTCACAAAAGCCACCAAGTCCCGGGAGGACTGGAGCCTATGGCAGCCAAGATGATCGCGTTCGATGAGGACGCGAGGCGCGGCCTCGAGCGCGGTATGAACCAGCTCGCCGACGCCGTAAAGGTAACCCTCGGCCCGAAGGGCCGGAACGTGGTGCTCGAGAAGAAGTGGGGCGCTCCCACGATCACCAACGATGGCGTGTCCATCGCCAAGGAGATCGAGCTCGAGGACCCGTGGGAGAAGATCGGCGCGGAGCTGGTCAAGGAAGTAGCAAAGAAGACCGACGACGTCGCGGGCGACGGCACCACCACGGCCACCGTGCTGGCGCAGGCGCTGGTCCGTGAGGGCCTGCGCAACGTCGCGGCGGGCGCGAACCCGATGTCCCTCAAGCGGGGCATCGAGGCCGCGGTCGAGCGGGTGAGCGAGGAACTGTCCAAGCTCGCCAAGGACGTGGAGACCAAGGAGCAGATCGCTTCGACCGCCTCCATCTCGGCCGGCGACCCCGCGATCGGCGAGATGATCGCCGAGGCGATGGACAAGGTTGGCAAGGAAGGCGTCATCACCGTCGAGGAGAGCAACACCTTCGGCCTCGAGCTTGAGCTCACCGAGGGCATGCGCTTCGACAAGGGGTACATCTCGCCTTACTTCGTCACCGACCCGGAGCGGATGGAGGCAGTCCTCGACGACCCGTACATCTTGGTCACGAACTCCAAGACGTCGGCGAACAAGGACCTGCTCCCGCTGCTCGACAAGGTCGTCCAGTCGGGCAAGCCGCTCGCCATCATCGCCGAGGACGTCGAGGGCGAAGCCCTCGCGACCCTGGTCGTGAACAAGATCCGCGGCCTGTTCAAGTCCGTCGCGGTGAAGGCGCCCGGTTTCGGTGACCGGCGCAAGGCCATGCTCGGTGACATCGCCATCCTGACCGGCGCGCAGGTCATCAGCGAGGAAGTCGGTCTCAAGCTGGAGAACGCCGACCTCGACCTGCTCGGCCGGGCCCGCAAGGTCGTCGTCACCAAGGACGAGACGACCATCGTGGACGGTGCCGGTGACCCCGAGCAGATCTCCGGCCGGGTGAACCAGATCCGGGCCGAGATCGAGAACACCGACTCCGACTATGACCGCGAGAAGCTGCAGGAGCGGCTGGCCAAGCTGGCTGGCGGCGTGGCCGTCATCAAGGCCGGCGCAGCCACCGAGGTCGAGCTGAAGGAGCGCAAGCACCGCATCGAGGACGCGGTGCGTAACGCGAAGGCCGCCGTCGAAGAGGGCGTTGTCCCTGGCGGTGGCGTGGCCCTGCTGCACGCGGGGTCCAGTGCCTTCAAGAAGCTCGAGCTGACCGGCGACGAGGCGACCGGCGCGACCATCGTGCGCCGTGCCGTCGAGGAGCCGCTGAAGCAGATCGCGGTCAACGCCGGCCTCGAAGGCGGCGTCGTGGTCGAGAAGGTCAAGACGCTGCCTGCCGGCCAGGGGCTCAATGCCGCGACCGGCGAGTACGTTGACATGTTCAAGGCCGGGATCATCGACCCGGCCAAGGTGACCCGTTCTGCGCTGCAGAACGCGGCCTCCATCGCTGGGCTGTTCCTCACCACTGAGGCAGTCGTGGCGGAGAAGCCGGAGAAGGAGAAGGCGCCGGCCGCCCCTGGCGGCGGCGACATGGACTTCTGACGCGGCCGGGGGCTTAGCCCCCGGGTAGCGGCAAGTCCTCGCGGGCGGGCAGTACGGTCGGCCGTCCGCGCCGGCTAGAAGTGGAAAGGGCGGTCCCGGGATCACCGGGGCCGCCCTTTCGCGTGCCCGCCCGTGACGCGGTCAGCGGTCGCCGGGCCGCTCCATGTCGCGGGCTGGCTCAGCCGCCGAAGTCAACCCGCACCGAGCGAACGGCGCCGTCCTCGCGGTGGGCGACCCAGACGGTTCCCTCATGGTCAGCCGGAACAATCTGCGCCATCTCGCGCAGGTTCCCGGCCGCCAGCCGGGGCAGCACGTCGGAGACGGAGGCCGGGTCGGCCAGGAGCATGCGGCCGCTGGTGATTTTCAGCGTGCCGTGCCGCCGCCACCGGTCCGGGGGACTGGCGGCCGGCGGGGCCGGGCTGCCGTCGCATGGGTCGGCGTGGTCGGTGCCGTAGTTGGCGCGGTGCCAGTCGGCGAACGCGGCCTCACGGTCCTGGCCTTGCGGGCCCGGCGCCAGGCGGCCGGTGCCGTCGGCAGGCGAGGTATACGGGGTGCCGGGAGGGTTCGCGTCCCAGAGGGTCATCTCGCGCATGTAGGCGCCGCGATGGGCGCAGACGTAGGTGTATGTCTCCATCTTTCACCTTTTGATAACTCGGAGGGTTTATCGCATCACAGATCGTAGCGTCGACATGGGGTGGGGGTTCCGCCGAAACCACTTCCCTGTCTTGGCGGGGTGATGGCCAAGGCCCGGGGTTCCGGGTGTGTCACCACGTGGCCTGGGCCGCGGTGCGCCAAAAGGGGAATGCATCAGACAATCGCTCAACGTCACACCACGATTGACCAGCACGCGTATATATAGGTGCGTTGCTCACCGACGGTGTAACGGGGGATTATCGAAGTATGAGGCGCCGCTCTGCTCCTCCGCCGTCTGCCCAGCAGATGATCCGGGACTACCTGGGCCGCGTATCGGTCGCGGCGACGAAGGTGCTGCCCAAGGGAGACCGGATGCTCTTCGTCGGGCGGACCCGGGCGGCCCTCGAGGCCAAGGTCGGACCCCTCGCCTCGGCCGACGCCGATGTCGTGGTGGACGCGCTGACCACCATGGGGGACCCGGAGGTACTCGCCAACCGGGAGCGCGAGCGCCTGTACAGCGCCCGGCGGCGAGGAGCCGCCGCCGCGCCGCCGACGCTCTGGAAACCCAGCAAAGAGTCCAGGCGGGGCGCTGCCGGGTCCAGGCGAGGCGCTGCTGAGCCCAGGCGAGGGGCTGCTGAGCCCAGGCGGGGGGCTGCTGAGCCCAAGCGGGGCGCCACCCAGCCGTCCGCGGGCGACCAGGGGCCGTCCCAGGGACGGCGCAGGCCCTGGCCGCACCGGGGGCTGACCGGCCCGGACGAGCCGCAGCCAGCGGGAAAGGCGTCACCGTCGCCCCCGGACGCGGTGCCAACGGTGCCGCGCCAGGCGGACTCGCCCGAGGTGGTGTCCCCGCCAGTGGAGGCGTCCCGGCCGGCTGAGGTGTCCCCGCCGCCTCAGGCACCCCAGGAGGAGGTGCCCCGGCCGCGGATGCCCCCGGAACAGGCGATCGAGGAAGGGTGGCCCGTGGAGCCGGCCCCGGCGGACCCGGGGGCCGCGGATCCCGCGGGGCCGTGAGCAGACCGGCCCCGCCGGAACCGGAGGCCATGGAACCGCCCCCCGCGGAACCGGCCCCGCGGCAACCCGGGGCCGCCGAATCGGCAGCCGCGGGGAACGCCTCCGCGGTCGGCGTGCCTGTCCCGGACCCGGCCGGGCTGGAAGCGGCGGTACCGGAAGCGGAGGCACCGGAGTCGGACGTGCCGGAGTCGGACGTGCCGGGGGCAGGCGTACCGGGGGCAGGCGTACCGGGGGCAGAAGCACCCGGTGTATCCGGGGCCGGGGCACCCGGGTCAGGCGGACCGGAGCACAACGGCACGCCGCCGGGCTGGTTGCGCCCGGGGCGGCCCACCCCTGCGCCTGCGCCCGGCGAGGCCGCGCCGCTGTCGATCGTGCCCGGCATGAGCGAGTCCGGCGAGCCAGAGGATCACCCGGCGGCCGGGCCGCGGTCACTGGCCGGATGGCGCTCACCGGTCGTGGCGATCCTCGCGGAAGCGTGGGCCCTGGCCCGCAAGCATCCGCTGGAGGCCGTCGCCGTGGTCCTCCTGGGCCTCGGCGGGCTGATCCTGCCGTGGCCGTTCCCGGTCTGGCTGATCGGGGGCCTCGTCGCGGTGCGGTCGCGGGTCTGGGATGCCCGGGACAAGTGGGTCGCCCTGGCCGGGCCGCTCCTGGTCACGTTCGCCGTCCTGCTGATCCGCGCGGTGACGTCCCAGGACAATTTCTTCTCCGCCTTCTACCACGCCGCCCGGAACGACGGCCGGCTGAGTATCCGGGTAGGCTGCGTGCTGTGTGCGGGTTATCTCATCTGGCGAGTGCGGCGCGGCCCGCGGCTGCGCACGCTTCCTCCCTGGCAGCGCCCCCGCTGACGCTAACCCCGCGGGACCGATAACCTGGTGCCGCAAACGCCCGCGCTCGCCCACCCGCTCTACCGCGTGAGGTCTGGTCCGTGCCCACTGGCAAGGTCAAATGGTATGACGCCGACAAAGGGTTCGGCTTTCTCACCCGCGACGACGGGGGTGAGGTCTTTGTGCATTCCACGGCGCTGCCCGCGGGCACCACGGCGCTCAGGCCCGGCCAGCGGGTCGAGTTCGGTGTCGCCGAGGGACGCCGGGGGGTCCAGGCCCTCCAGGTCCGGCTGCTTGAGCCGCCGCCGACGGTCACCAAGGTCATCCGGAAGAGCCCGGACGAGATGGTCGTCATCGTCGAGGACCTGATCAAGCTGCTGGATGGGGTATCCGCCAGTTACCGGCGGGGCAGGCATCCGGACGCGCGGGACGGGAAGAAGACCGCGGCCGTGCTGCGGGCCGTCGCGGACGACCTCGAAGCCTGACCCCCAGCGGGTAGCGGCGGCGCCTGGTAGCGCTCAGTCCCATCATCCCGGTCAAAAAGTGGCGCCCCATGTCAGTTATTGCCCGTGGTCATGGACTGCGCGGGGCTAGGGATGGGTGAGGCGGGCGGGGGCGGTGCGGGCGGCCAGGATCCGGCGGCGTCTGCTGGCTACCAGCAGGGCTGCGGTGACGGCCAGCCCGGCGGCGGCCACGGCCAGTCCGGCCACCCCGCTGTCCGTGATGGACATGGCCAGCCCGGCCAGGCCGCCGGCCACCCAGGCCAGCTGGTGGATGGTCTCCGACGCGGCCAGGGTCGAGGAGCGGACTTCTTCGGGGACCTCCCGCTGCACGATCGAGTCGAGGGCCAGCTTGGCGAGCACCTGCCCGAACGCCGCGACCAGGGCCACGACCAGCGCCGCCCACAGGCCGAAGAACACCGCGCAGACCGCGGTGATCACCGTGGACATGAAGAGCAGCGCGAACAGGATCAGGTGCGGGGCGCGGGCCTTCAGCAGCGCCCCGATCCCAGTCCCGATGAACCCGCCCGCGCCGGCGGCGGCGATCATCGCGCCTAGCGCGAGCTTGTCGCTGGTCCCGGGAAAGTGCACGGTCCGGAGCAGGAACGCGAGAAAGAAGATCATGTAGCCGGAGAAGGCCCGCAGCGCCGCGTTGCCGCGCATCGCCTCACCCACGATCGGCCCCACGCTGCGCAGGGTTGTGGCCCAGCTAGCCCGCCGGGGACGTGCCGCGGTAGCGGCCGGGCCGGTGCGAGAGGCCCCGCCCGCGGCGGGTCCGAGAGGCCCCGCCCGCCCTCGGTCCCGGCCGACGGCCCGGCCGCTCCCGGGCGCTCCCGGGGCGCTGGCTCGCGGAGCGCTGGCTTCCGGGAAGGTGGCCTCGGGGATGGTGCCTGCTCCCGGTCCGGCCCCGGCCGGGGCTCGCGGCGGACCGGCGCGGAAGGAGCCAGGTTCGGCGGTTCCGGGCGCCGCCCCGGCGGGCGCTGACCCGGCCGCGGGCGTAGCGGCCTGCGGGTCCTGCTGGTCCACCCGGGTGGGCAGCCTGATGCCCAGCGCGATGGCGCCCAGATAGACCAGGGTGCCGACGCGCAGCGCCCAGGTCGCCCCGGCGGTGCCGCCACCGGCCAGGAAGGAGATCCCGCCCGCGGCACCCACCCCGAGGGTGGACGCGACGAGCGCCGCGAGCGAGATCCGGGCGTTGGCCGACACCAGCGTGATGCTGGCCGGGAGCACCCGGGGGGTGACCGCGCTGCGGGTCACGCCGTAGGCCTTCTGCAGGACCAGCACGCCGAACGCGGCTGGCAGCAGGGTCACGGTGTCGCTGTGCTCGACCGCGCCTGCCATTCCCCAGCAGAGCAGGCCCCGGGCCAGGAGGGTGCCGACCATGATGTAGCGGCGCCCGTCCCGGACCCGGTCCAGCATCGGACCGATGAACGGGGCCAGCACGGCGAACGGCGCCATCGTGATGAGCAGGGTCAGCGCGATCCGGCCCCGGGCCTGGTCCACCGACGTGCTGAAGAACAACGTCCCGGCCAGCGCGACCGCCACGAACGCGTCGGCCGCGGCGCCCGCCGCGGTCAGTTCGATGACCCGGTCCAGGCCGGTCCGCGCGGCCCCGGAGGCCTGGGTCAGCCGGCGGATGACCCGGCCGGTGCCCCGGGCCGTGGAAGCCCCGGCCCGCCCGGTCGAGCGCAGCCCGGACGCAAGACCGTCAGCCGCCCGCCTCGCTTGCGGCCGCGCACCGGACAGTCCCATGGTCCCAGTATTCTGCGTTCTCGGGGGTCAATGGCCCTCCTGGGGCCGACTTAGGCCGGCCGAACAGTTTTATGTCGCACAGTGGGTGCCTGGATGGGGGACAATTGCTCAGCGTGAGCCCAGGGCGTGCACGGAGCAAAGAACCGGACGAAGCCTGCGCACAGGCAGTCGACCTGGCGCGTGGCGCCGCCGAGGGGATGGCTGGTCCCGGCGGCGTGGGGGAGCATCGCGGCGTTACGGCTGACGGTGACCGGGTGGTGACACATCTGTTCAGCTGCCTCGACCCCGCCTACCGTGGCTGGTGCTGGGCCGTCACCGTGGCCCGGGCCTCCCGGGCCAAGAACGTGACCATCGACGAGACCCTCCTGATCCCGGGACCGGAGGCGATCCTCGCCCCGGACTGGGTGCCCTGGAAGGAACGCGTGCTGCCCGGCGATCTGGGCGTAGGGGATCTCCTCCCGGCACCGCCGGATGACGCCCGGCTGGTACCGGCTGCCTCGCTGGAGGGGGATGACGGGGTCTCCGACTGGGGCGAGACGACCTGGGCCATGCCCGGGACGGAGCCGGAAGACCTGGTCCCGGTCCCGTCCGCCGAACTGCTGGCGGAAGGCCTGGACGACGATCAGGACCTCGCAATCGATGACCTGGACGACGCGGAGACCGTCGCGGCTGTGGTCGCCGCGGGCGCCAGCGCCACGGAAACCAGCCCGGGAACGGGTGCGGAGGGACTGGGCAGCGGCACGGGCGCTGAGACCGCCGGCGCGGCCGGAGCTGACGTCGTGCGCCAGGACGTCCTGGGCGACCGGCCGCCCCGGGCCCGGGTGCTCTCGGCTATCGGCCGCGACGACACCGCGCTGCGCTGGTACACCAGTGAGCACGGCCCGAAGTCCCCGCTGGCGAACGCGGCCCCCGGACTCTGCTCAGGGTGCGGGTTCTTCGTCCGGCTGGGCGGCCCGCTCGGCCGCGTGTTCGGCGTCTGCGCGAACGAGTACGCGCCCGACGACGGCCGGGTCGTCTCCGTGGATCACGGCTGCGGCGCGCATTCCGAAGGGGTGACCGCGGCAACTGCGGACCAGCCCCTGCGGCCGGTCATCGACGAACTCGGTTACGACCTCGTGGACATGCCCGGCGTCTCGGTCGAAGAGACTGTCTTCGAGCCTCTCGAGCACAACTAGTTTCGAGCCTCTCGAGCGCAACTAGTCAGGCCGGCCCTGGGCCTCAGCCCGGGCCTGCGCCCGGCGCTGCGCCTGCCGGGCCCGGGCGCGCTTCAGCCGCGGCACGTACCACAGGCCAAACAAGCCCAGGCACAGCCCCACCGCGCAGGTCCAGACCCACCAGCGATCGGCCGGGGACAGGTTGTCGCGCAGCACCAGGACGCTGACCAGCCCGATTGCCCAGGCTGCGGTGATGACCGCGGTCACGAGCTGGTCATTGGCCTCGAGCGGCGGCGGCGCGGGCCGAAGTTTCCTGCTCACCCGACCCAGGCTAACGGGCTTCCGCATGGTGTACTGGAGCCACACCCCGTCAGGGGTGCCACCCGTTCACCTTGCTAACGGTTTGACGGAATGCCGCCGGCCCGCATATCGTTAGCAAAAGTAATGACTCAGGCTAAAGATAATGACATCCTCGGGGACTACGGCCGACGCGGGCCTGGCCACAACGCTGCGGATTTCCGTGAGCCGGCTGGCCCGGCGGCTGCGGGTCGAGCGGACCGTGCCGGGCCAAGCGGAGCCGGTGCTCTCGGACACCCAGTTCGCAGCCCTGGCGACGCTGGAGAAGCACGGCGCGATGAGCCCGGGCGAGCTGGCCGGGCACGAGCGGGTGCAGCCACCGTCGATGACGCGCGTCATCGCCGCGCTGGAGGAGTGGCAACTCGTCACGCGAGCCGCCCACGCCTCCGACCGGCGGCAGGTGGTGCTGACGGTAACCCCGGCGGGCCGGGTGCTGGTGGCGAAGGCTCGCCGGCGCCGGGACGCCTGGCTGGCCAGGCGGCTGAACGAGCTGACTCCGCAGGAGCGGGCGACGCTGCGGGCGGCCGCGCCGATTCTGGAGAAGCTCAGCCAATCCTGACCTCCGCCGCCCCGGCCAGGCGGTCTGGCCTGCGGACTTTCCATTCCCTCGGGACCCGGAACTACCGGCTCTTCGCGATCGGCCAGGTCGTCTCCAACAGCGGTACCTGGATGCAGCGGGTAGCCCAGGACTGGCTGGTTCTGGAGCTGACCCACGGCAGCGGTACCGCGCTGGGCATCGCCACCGGGCTGCAGTTCCTGCCCATGCTGGCCAGCCCCTGGGGCGGGGCGGTCGCGGACCGCTACCCCAAGCGCCGCATCCTGATGCTGACCCAGACCGCCATGGGGCTGCTCGCGCTCGTCCTGGGCGTCCTCGCGGTGACCGGGGCGGTGCGCATCTGGGAAGTCTTCGCGCTGGCCTTCGGCCTTGGCCTGGCCACGGTGGTGGACAACCCCACCCGCCAGTCGTTCGTCACCGAGATGGTCGGCCAGGCCGACATGCCCAACGCCATCGCCCTGAACAGCGCGATCTTCAACCTGGCCCGCATCGCCGGGCCGGCCGCCGCCGGGCTGGTGATCGGTGCGGTGGGCACGCCGGCGGCCTTCTTCATCAACGCGGCCTCCTACGGGGCGGTGCTGACCGGGCTCAAGCTGATGCGGCCCGGTGAGCTGCACCCGGTGGATCCGGTCCCCCGGCACCCGGGCCAGCTCCGCGAGGGTCTCGCCTACGTACGGGCCCGGCCTCAGCTGCTGATGCCGATGGTGCTGATCTTCTTCGTGGCCACCTTCGGGATGAACTTCCAGGTCACTAACGCCCTGATGTCCCGGCAGGTGTTCCATACCGGGGCCACTGCCTTCGGCGTGGCGTCGGCCGTGTTCGCCGCGGGCGCGCTGGCCGGGGCCCTGCTCGCGGCCCGGCGCAGCAAGCCGGGCCTGCGATTGCTGGTGACCGCCGCGTTCCTGTTCGGGGTGCTGGAGATCGCGACCGCGCTGATGCCCTCGTTCTGGCTGTTCCTGGCCATGCTGGTGCCGACCGGGCTCGTCCTGCTGACCCTGAACACGGCGGCTAACTCCACGGTCCAGATCGGCTCAGCGCCGGACATGCGCGGCCGGGTCATGGGTCTGTACATGCTGGTGTTCCTGGGCGGGGCGCCACTTGGGTCGCCCCTGGTCGGCTGGGTCGGGGAGCAGTTCGGCCCGCGGATGAGCCTGCTGGCCGGCGGCGTCATCTCGGCGGCTGCGGCCGCGGTCATCGGCTTGCTGATCGCCCGGCGGCGCGGCGTCGCGGCGCGTGAGGTTCTGCGCCCGGCCGCGCTGGCCCGCATGGTCGCCTGAGGCGTCTCCCGGCTCAGCCCGTCTCTTAACTCAGCTATTTCTTAACCCGGCGCGCGGCCCGGCCCCCGGGCCGGTGCTACGAATGGGTTATGAGGCTGTTCGTCGCGGTCGCCGTGCCAGTGTGCGCGGCCGACGAGCTGGACGACGCGGTGGCGCCGCTGCGCCAGTTGTGGCCTGGCCTGCGCTGGACCGGGCGCGACGCGTGGCATCTCACGCTGGCGTTTCTCGGCGAGGTGACCGAGCCGGCCTGTGCCAGGCTGAGGCCCCGGCTGGAGCGCGCCGCGGGCCGTCACCCCCGGCTCTCGCTGTCGCTGGGCGGGGCGGGCGCCTTCCCTGGTGCCACCCGGGCCCGGGTGCTGTGGACCGGGGTGCAGGGCGAGCCGCTGCGCTCGCCGCCCTGGCCGAGTCCGTGGCCGCGGGAGCGCGACGGGCGGGCGCACCTCCGGCCGAGGAGGGCCGGCGCTTCCGCCCGCACCTGACCCTGGCCCGGTGCCGCGAGCCGGTGGACGTGCAGCCGCTGGTGGACGGTCTGTCCGGGTGGACCGGCACCCCGTGGACCACGGGGGAGATCTACCTCATCCGCAGCCACCTGCCCGGCGGCCGCCCGCATGACCGGCCGCGCTACGAGACCCTGGGCTGCTGGCCGCTGACCGGGTCGCCCAGGCCGGGGGCATGACCGCAGCGGGCATAGGCTGCCTGATGTGAACCGCACGACCCGGTGGCTGCTCCCGGTGGTGCTCGCGATCCTGGTCGCCGGCGCGCTCATCGGCGCGGCCGTGCGCTGAGGCGGCGCCACGCCGCGGCGTACGCCCGGTCTAGAGTCGCTCGATGACGTAGTCGACGCAGCCGGTCAGCGCCTCCACGTCGGCCGGATCCACGGCGGGGAACATGCCGATCCGCAGCTGGTTGCGGCCGAGCTTGCGGTACGGCTCGGTGTCCACGATCCCGTTCGCGCGCAGCACCGCCGCCACGGCGGCCGCGTCCACGCTCTCGGTGAAGTCGATCGTGCCCACGACCTGGGACCGCTGCGCCGGATCGGTGACGAACGGGGTCGCGTAAGGCGACTTCTCCGCCCAGTTGTACAGCCGCGAGGAGGAGTCGGCGGTCCGCTCCACCGCCCAGTCCAGGCCGCCCTGGCCGAGCATCCACTCGACCTGGTCGGCCAGCAGCAGCAGGGTCGCCACCGACGGGGTGTTGTACGTCTGCTGCTTGGCGGAGTTCTCGATGGCTACCGGCAACGAGAAGAACTCGGGGATGTAGCGGCTGCTCGCCGCGATCTGGGCGGCCCGGTCCAGGGCGGCCGGCGACATCAGCGCGAGCCACAGCCCGCCGTCGGAACCGAAGCACTTCTGCGGCGCGAAGTAGTACACGTCACACTCGCTGACCTGCACGGGAAGGCCACCCGCGCCGCTGGTCGCGTCCACGATCACCAGCGCCCCGGGGTCGGTGTCCCGGACCCGCCGGACCGGCATGGACACCCCGGTCGAGGTCTCGTTGTGGGTCAGCGCGTACGTGTCCACGCCGGTCTCGCCGCGCGGGGCCGGGTGGCCGCCGGGCGGCGAGGCGATCACGGTCGGGTCGTCCAGCCACGGGGCCTCCTGGGCCACCTTGCTGAACTTGGCGGAGAACTCGCCGAACGCCAGATGCTGCGACTTCTGCTGGATCAGCCCGAACGCGGCGATCTCCCAGAACGCCGTGGTGCCGCCGTTGCCGAGGACGACCTGGTAGCCGTCCGGCACCGCGAACAGCTCGGCCAGGCCCTCGCGGGCCCGCCGGACCAGCGAGCGGACCGGGGCCTGGCGGTGCGAGGTGCCCAGGTACTGGGCGGACGACGCGGCCAGCGCGGCGAGCTGCTCGGGACGGATCTTGGAGGGCCCGCAGCCAAAACGTCCGTCGGCTGGCCGCAGGCCTGCGGGAATGGCGATGTCGGTCACGCAGCCAGCCTATCCAGGCCCGGGGGCGGGCTGGCTGGCTCCAGCCCGCCCCCAAGGACCCTCAGACCTCGCCCAGCACCTGGTCCGCGCCGGGGACGTCAGTGACCGGGCGGGACGGCGGGCCCACGTAGCGGGCACTCGGCCGGACCAGCCGCCCGGTCTCCTTCTGCTCCAGGATGTGCGCTGCCCAGCCCGCGGTCCGCGCGCAGGTGAACATGGACGTGAACATGTGCGGCGGGACCTCCGCGAAGTCCAGCACGATAGCCGCCCAGAACTCCACGTTCGTGGCCAGCACCCGGTCCGGCCAGCGGGCGTGCAGTTCGGCCAGGGCCGCCTCCTCCAGGGCCTCGGCCACCTCGGCCCGCGGCGCCCCGAGCTCCTTGGCGGTCCGGCGCAGCACCCGCGCGCGGGGATCCTCGGCGCGGTACACCCGGTGCCCGAAGCCCATCAGCCGGTCGCCGCGGTCCAGGGAGGCCTTGACGAACTTGACCGCGTCGCCGGTCCGCTCGACTTCCTCGATCATGGACAGCACCCGCGCGGGCGCGCCGCCGTGCAGCGGCCCGGACATCGCACCGACCGCGCCCGACAGGGCGGCGGCGACGTCGGCGCCGGTCGACGCGATCACCCGTGCGGTGAACGTCGACGCGTTCATGCCGTGCTCCGCCGCGGAGACCCAGTACGCGTTGACCGCCTTGACGTGCTGCGGGTCCGGCTCGCCCCGCCACCGGATCATGAACCGCTCGACGATGTTGCGCGCCTCGTCCACCCGCTCCTGCGGGACGGGGGGCAGCCCGGGGCCGCGGGCGGACTGGGCCACGAAGGACAGCGCCATCACCGAGGCGCGGGCCAGGTCGTCGCGGGCCTGCTCGTCGTCGATGTCCAGGAGCTGGCGCATCCCCCAGGCCGGGGCCAGCATGGCGAGCGCGCTCTGCACGTCCACCCGGATGTCGCCGGAGTGCACCGGGATCGGGTAAGGCTCGGCTGGGGGCAGGCCGGGGGCGAACTTGTTGTCCACCAGGAGCCCCCACACGTGCCCGAACGACACGTGGCCCACGAGTTCCTCGATGTCCACGCCCCGGTAGCGGAGCGCCCCGCCCTCCCGGTCCGGCTCGGCAATCGTTGTCTCGAAGGCGACGACGCCTTCGAGCCCAGGCACGAAATCGGACATGTGCTGGTCCTCCGTGGTCCTTGTGAGCTGCTTGTCCTCGTGAGCTGCGTAGAGCGCGTCCCGGGGGGTGGTGCCTCCCGGCGGCTGGCCGTTCGTGTCAGCAGGGTTAATTCAACCCTGCAGGCACAATAATCCGATAGATCCCCTGACCGTGACGCTGGGCACGATAGACGGGTGCCTCACCAGGCCAGGGGATGTGTGAGGATCTTTCCCGTGGAACCCTCCCGTCATCCCCAGGCCCATCATCCTCAGGCCAGTTACTCCCTGGAGGAAGCTGGGGCCCCGGCCGACCCCGTCACGCTGTTTGCCCGGTGGATGGACGACGTCGTCGACGCGGGCCTGCCCGAGCCCACGGCCATGGTGCTGGCTACCGTCTCCCCGGCCGGCCGCCCCCGGGCCCGTACCGTACTGCTGAAGGACTACGGGGCGGCGGGTTTCGTTTTCTATACCAATCGCGGGTCAGCTAAGGGGCGCGCGCTGGCGGAGCGGCCGCTGGCCTGCCTGGTGTTTCCGTGGCACCCGATCCAGCGGCAAGTGATCATCGAGGGTCCGGTTCAGGCCCTGTCCACCAGCGAGAGCGAGCCCTACTTCCACTCTCGTCCGCGCGGGTCGCAACTCGGCGCGTGGGCCAGCCGGCAGTCGTCCGTGCTGGCGTCCCGGGCCGAACTGGAGGCGCGCTACCAGGAGCTGGAAGCGCGCTGGCCCGAAGGGACGACCGTACCGACGCCGGAGTTCTGGGGTGGCTACCGCGTCCTGCCGGAGGTCATGGAGTTCTGGGCGGGGCGCCCGAGCCGCCTGCACGACCGGCTCCGCTACCGCCGCGTCGGCCAGGACTGGGTGCTCGAGCGCCTGGCGCCGTAAATCCCCCTCCCCGGCCCGATTACGGCGCGGCGCCAGGCCTTCACCCGTTTGCCGGGCCGCGATTGCGCTCAGCCGGCATAGCATCAGGTGAGGAGGGAGGCCTGGAGACGGTGCATGGGCTCATCGACACCACCGAGATGTACCTCCGAACGATCTTCGAATTGGAAGAGGAGGGCATCGTCCCGCTGCGGGCACGTATCGCCGAGCGGCTGTCGCAGAGCGGACCGACGGTCAGCCAGACCGTGGCCCGGATGGAGCGGGACGGGCTGGTCAAGGTGGAGGGCGACCGGGTGCTCGCCCTGACTCCGGCGGGTGCGACCCTGGCCATGCGCGTCATGCGCAAGCACCGCCTGGCCGAGTGCCTGCTGGTCGGCGTGATCGGGCTGCCCTGGGAGGAAGTCCACGTCGAGGCGTGCCGGTGGGAGCACGTGATCTCGGAAAACGTCGAGCGCAGGCTGGTGGAGCTGCTCGAGTATCCGGTGTCCTGCCCGCACGGGAACATCATCCCCGGGCTGGAGGAACTCGGCGTCCCGCCAGACGCGCGGCAGCGGGCGGTCAGCGCCGGCGAGGAACGGCCCGAGTCGATGGCCGCCGCCGCGGCGAAGATCGCCGGCCCGGTAACAGTTCTCCGGATCAGCGAACAAGTCCAAAGTGACCCTTCCCTGATGCTTAAACTCAAGCGGATCGGGATACAACCCGGACGCGAGGTTACGCTCGCAGCGAGTGACGAGGGTGTGCGGGTGACCAGTGAGGACAGGGCCGGCAGTGTCACGGCGGAGTTGTCCCGCCTGGTGGCCGCCCATGTCTTTGTCGCCAGGCGCTGAGGATGCCCCCGGTGACTGAGTGGGCGACCGCGGCTGGGTACGACGCCTACCTCCCGGCTCAGACCATCCTGGCCCAGATCTCCGCGGCCGTGGTCGTCACCGACCGCCAGGGCAACCTGCTCTACGCCAACCCCTTCGCGGCCGCACTGTTCGGGTTCCCGAAGAAGGGCAAGCTGCTGGGCCGGCCGGTGCTGTCCCTCGCGTTTTCCGGCGCCGACTCGGGGAAGGCCGCCGAGCTGGCCAAGCAGGTGCTCCGCGGCCGCGGCGGGGACGGCACGTTCGCGGTCCTGCGGGCCGACGGCTCGCGCGTGTTCGTCCGCGCCCAGGCCATGCCGCTACGCCACCCCTCCGGATCGATCGACGGCATCGTGATCCTGGCCCGCGAGGCCAGCCGGCGCAGCAGCCGGCGCGAACGCGACCGGGTCTCGCTGCTGGAGCGCATCGGGGAGCGGCTGGCCGGGTCGCTCGAGTTCGGCACGACGCTGCGGCACGTGGCCGAGATCCTGGTCCCGCAGTTCGCGGACCACTGCACTATCGACTTGTTCCAGGGCGACAAGCTGATCCGCCAGTCGCAGATGAACGCGGGCGGCTGGGTCCCGCCGTCCGGCAGCTGGACCCGGGTCGGCGACCCGATCAAGTACCCCGAGGGTCATTTCTGCCAGCAGGCCATGGCCCGCCTGGAGCCGGTCCTGGTCGAGAACCTCGACGAGGTACAGCCGCGCCGCGCCCAGCTCGCCCAGCCTGGCCGCGGCCCAGGACGTTGGCCTGCGGTCGGTCGTGGCCGCCCCGCTGATCGCCCGGGGCGAGCTGCTCGGCGTGATAAGCCTGGCCCTGTCCTCGCTGACCAAGCGGCACGAGCAGTACTACGACGCGGACGACCGCGAATTCCTCAGCGCGGTGGCCAGCCGGGTCGCGGTGGCCATCGACAACGCGCTGCTGTTCGAGGAAGAGCGGCGGACTGCGCTGGCCTTCCAGACCAGCCTGCTGCCCCAGCAGCTGCCCCAGCTCGACGGGCTGGAGGTGGCCTGCCGGTACGTGCCGGCCAAGCCGCTGGTGACCCACGGCCAGGGCATCCAGACCCAGGTCGGCGGGGACTGGTACGACATCATCCCGCTGTCCGCGGGCCGGGTCGGCATCGTCATCGGTGACGTCGAGGGCCGCGGGGCCCGGGCGGCCGCGGTCATGGGCCAGCTCCGCGCCGCGCTGCGCGCGTTCGCCCAGGACGACAAGCCGCCTGCCGAGATCCTGCGCAAGCTCGACGAGTGGTGCCGCACGCTCAGCACGGGCAAAGGTCAGGCCGGTGACCTCGACCCACCCGACGCGCCCATGGTCAGCTGCACCTACCTGGTCTATGACGCGTGGTCCCGCACGCTGTCGTTCGCCAACGCGGGTCACGACGCGCCGCTGCTCATCGTCGGCGGCGAGGTCGGCGAGCTGGAGATGGAGCACAAGGGCGTGCTGCTCGGGATGCGCGGTAAGGGGCTGCCCGCGCTGCCGCCCTACCGCGAGGAGACGCGTTATCTGCCGGCCGGCTCGGGGCTGGTGCTCTACACCGACGGTCTCACCGACCGGCGGCATCGCCCCGACGGCACCGGCACCTACTCCGAGGACGACGCCCGGCTGATGCTGCACCAGTCCGTGCGCCGGGTGGCGCACGGCGACGTCGAGCTCATCGCGCAGGCCGCGCAGGAGGCGGTCCCGGGGGACATCGACGACGACATGGCCATCGTCGCGATCCGCACCTCGCCGGTGGACCTGGCCTCCTGGGACTGCACGTTCCCCGCCGAGCCGATCAAGGTCTCCGAGGCGCGCCGGCTGGCCGAGGCCACGTTCCGGTCCTGGGGGATGGAAGGCGAGCAGGTCGAGCTGACCTGTCTGCTGGTGTCGGAGGTCGTCACCAACGTCGTGCTGCACACGGCCGCCTCGCGTCCGCCCCGTCAGGAACTGACCCTGGAAGGGGCCGGCGGGGCCGCCCACCGTTCGCCCAGCCTGGCCGACGCGTGGGCTCCTACCGTCCCGCTCGCCGACGAAGGCCCGGCGGCGGAGGGCAAGACGTTCACCCTGCGGCTGCGCCGTGGCGGCGAGGCGGTGTGGGTCGAGGTCTTCGACCAGGACCTGCGGCTGCCGCGGATCCGCAGCGCGGGCGAGACCGACGAGGGCGGCCGCGGCCTCTACCTCGTCGATCAGCTGGCCACCCGGTGGGGCTCCCGGCCGACCCGGGACGGCAAGGCGGTCTGGTTCGAGATGCCGCTGCGCCGCGAGCCGGTGGGCTGACCGCGGGGCGGCCGGCTTACCTGCCCTGAGCCTGGTAGGCGTACAGGGCGAGGACGACCAGGATCACCACGGCCATGATGATGATCCAGGTCCGGGCGGTCGCGTTGCCCATCCCCAGGCGGCGCCGCGTCCGGGTCAGGAAGAACGTGACCAGGGCAGCGATGAACACCAGCAGGATAATTCCGGTCGTCATCCCGGCCTCCGAGAATCGGGTTCCGGTGACCGGCCGGGGGGCTGCCGGGTCGGCCACTGGTAACGAGCATAAGGCCGGCCAGGCCACCGATCCGTTGCGCAGGACGAGCGGATCCAGGCTGACCGTCCCGTCCGGCTGATCCACGCACTCCCGGAGCTTGCGCAACACCGCTACCTGCCGGTCCAGGGCCTGGATCCGGTCCTCCACCAGCTGGGCCGCCCGGGCCCGCTGCCCGGGGGCGATGGTCCGGCCCAGGGCCAGCCGGGCGAGCGGCTTGACCTCCTCCAGCCGGAAACCCAGGTCCTTGAGGGCCAGCGCGGTCTCGATGTAGCCGCAGTACTCACGCGGGTACTTGCGGGTGCCGCCGCTGGTCCGCCGCGGTTCGGGCAGGATCCCGAGTTCCTCGTAGTAGCGGATGGTCCGGCTGCTCACGCCTGCGGCCTTGGCCAGCTGGCCGATGCTGACCAGTCCCGCGACGTCATCGATGGTGTCCATGGTCGTGCGTTCCCCCGGGTCTGCCCCTGCGTGGGCCGTCCGCTGGCCACGCGTTCGGATGCGTACAGTAATCGCTAATCACGGATAGTAGCGATTACGGTACAGCGCCAGGGTGATTCCCAGGTCAAGCGGGCTGGATGGAGCGCGGCCGCTCCGCATGCCCCTCCGGCACGTTGGCTGGGTTCGAAGAAATATTCAGCTTGAGTTAGAAGTTTTCTCTAACTAATAGATGGATTAACCTGGGTCTCAGAGATGAGCCCAAGGTGTCACCGGAGGCAAATTTCATGGCACTGACCAGTTTTGACCCCTTCACCAGGGATTTCGACCGGATCGTCGAGCGGGCCTTCGGCCCGGCGTGGTCCACGTTCCGCCCGGGCACGGCTGCGGGCATGCCCATGGACGCCGTCCGCACCGAGGACGGTCTCACGCTGCGCTTCGACCTGCCGGGCATCGACCCCGCCAGCATCGAGGTCACCGTGGACCGCGGCACGCTCACCGTCAGCGCCAAGCGGGACGGGGAGCTGGCCGAGGGCGAGAAGGCGTACGTCCGTGAGCGGGTCACCGGCACGTTCTCGCGCCGGATCCGGCTCGGGGACGCGATCGACTCCGCCAAGGTCGAGGCCGGGTACGCCCACGGCGTGCTGACCGTGCAGGTCCCGCTGGCCGAGGCGGCCAAGCCCCGCAAGGTCGAGGTCCAGGCCGAGGCGCCGAAGGGCATCACCGCCTGATCGAGCACCTAAGATTCAATCCGCCGGGCCCGGACAGCCAGCTGTCCGGGCCCGCGGTCACCTTGGAGAGTCATGCCGTCGCTGCCGTTCGAAGACGACAACCTGCCGCTGTTCACCGTCGGGCAGGTCTCCAGCATGCTCGAAATCCAGCAGGCCTTCCTGCGGCGGCTCGACGAGCACGACGTGGTGCGGCCGTCGCGGTCCAGCGGCAGGCAGCGCCGGTACACCCGCCACGAGATCACCGTCATCCAGTACGTGGTGCGGCTCGCGGACGAGGGGATGACGCTGCCGTCGATCCGCCGGGTCCTGGAGCTGGAAGACCGGATCAGGGAGCTGGAGTTGGAGTGCGACGCGCTCCGCGAGGCCCTGCGGAATGTCCGCCGGCAGCTCGGCCCGGAGCTGGGTTCGCCACCGGAGGCCAACCCGGGGACGAACCGGGCCTAGACGTCGGTGCGGTAGAAGTTCAGGTAGGAGCGGGACGGCGTGGGGCCGCGCTGGTCCTGGTAGCGCGAGCCGTAGACGCTGGAGCCGTACGGGTGCTCCGCCGGTGAGCTCGTCCGGAACAGGCACAGCTGGCCGATCTTCATCCCGGGCCAGAGCTTGATCGGGAGCGTGGCCACGTTCGAGAGTTCCAGCGTCACGTGGCCGGAGAAGCCCGGGTCGATCCAGCCCGCCGTGGAGTGAGTGAGCAGCCCCAGCCGGCCCAGCGAGCTCTTGCCTTCGAGCCGCCCGGCCACGTCGTCGGGCAGCGTCACCACCTCGTAGGTGGACGCGAGCACGAACTCCCCGGGGTGCAGCACGAAGGGATCCTTCCCCTCCGTCTCCACCAGCCGGGTCAGGTCGGGTTGCTCCACCGCGGGGTCGATGTGCGGGTAGCGGTGGTTCTCGAAGACCCGGAAGTAGCGGTCCAGGCGCACGTCGATGCTGGACGGCTGGATCAGCTCAGGCGAGTACGGATCGAGCCTGACCCTGCCGGAATCGACCTCGGCACGGATATCACGGTCGGAGAGCAGCACCCTGGCAACCTACCGGCTGCGCGCACCCTGTCGGCCGGAGCTTCCGGTACTATGTCCGGGCGGCGTCAGCGACCCCGGCCGGGCCCTGGCGAGACGCTGCGGGTGTAGTTCAATGGTAGAACGTCAGCTTCCCAAGCTGATAGTGCGAGTTCGATTCTCGTCACCCGCTCCATGAGGTCCCAGCTCAAAGTATTGGTTGAGTGCTCATCCGAGAACTCCTAGCGCGGATGCCCGGCCAGTCGTGCCATTAGTCCTGGTATCCCTGCGGGGACGCCGCGCAGGCGTGAAAATCGGGGTGGGTTGCCCGCTGACGCCGGCTGCACCTTGGGATGTGAGCCCGTCCATTAGTCTGGCGCCGGGGCCTCGACCTTGACGGGTCGCGCACTGTTGCTTCGAGCACGCCGGTTAGATTTCCGGTTCCCCACTGGGGCCCCCGGGCATCCCGCCAGCCTTGCTGCTGCGTGAGGAGAGGGGTCCCCGGTGATGAGGGAAGCCCAGGAGATCGAGGACGAGGAACACGAGCAGATCCTGGAGCGGGTCTGCGCGATCGATGTCGCGAAGGCGTCGGGGAAGGTGTGCACGCGGGTGCCGCATCCGTCCCGGCCCGGGGCGCGGCGGACCCGGGTCCAGGATGTGGACGCGACTACGAACGCGATCCTGGAACTCGGCGGCCAGTTAGCAGGTGAGGGGATCGAGAAGGTCACCCTGGAATCCACAAGCGACTACTGGCGGATCTGGTTCTACCTGCTGGAGGCCGCTGGCCTGGACGTGCAGCTGGTCAACGCCCGGGACGTCAAGAACGCGCCGGGCAGGCCGAAGACAGACAAGCTCGATGCTGTCTGGCAGGCCAAGCTGACCGAACGGGGGATGCTGCGGCCCAGCTTCGTCCCGCCCGCGGAGATCCGCCAGCTCCGCGATTACACCCGGCTGCGCACCGACCTGACCCGCGAGCGCACCCGGTACTGGCAGCGGCTGGAGAAACTCCTG
Source organism: uncultured Actinomycetes bacterium (assembly GCA_963844695.1). GTDB lineage: Bacteria > Actinomycetota > Actinomycetes > Streptosporangiales > Streptosporangiaceae > RYN-230. The sequence continues at coordinate 188,265 of CAWJPL010000035.1, read as the reverse complement.
GAAGACTCGCTGATCAAGGTGTCGTCGGTGGCGAGCAGGCTGGACACGCTCTCGGCCAGGGACATGATCGAGGCCCTGATCGCTGGCGAGCGGGACCCGAAGGTACTGGCCAGCCTGGCCCGCGGCCGGATGAAAGCTAAGCACGCCGCGCTGGTCCAGGCGCTGACCGGCCGGTTCGATGACCACCACGCCGAGCTGGCCCGGATGCTGCTAGACCAGATCGACGCCCTGAACGTCCAGATCGGCAAGCTCACCTCCCGGATCGAGCAGCTGATCGCAGCCATCCCCGCCGCTCAGGGCTCCGGCGCCGACGGCGCCACCGGGCCGCCGGCGGGTACCGGCCCGGGCGCACCTGTCCTGCCTGCTTCTGCCCGGCTGGACGAGATCACCGGGATCGGGCCTGAGGGCGCCCAGGCGGTCATCGCGGAGATCGGCCTGGACATGACCCGGTTCCCCACCCCCGGCCACCTGGTGTCGTGGGCCAAGCTGAGCCCCCGCACCATCCAGTCCGGGCCCCGAAGCCGCGGCGGCAAAACCGGCAAGGGCAACCCCTACCTCAAAGGCGTCCTGGGCGAAGCCGCAGCGGCAGCCGCCCGGACCGGCACCTTCCCCGGCGAACGCTACCGGCGCATCGTCAAGCGCCGCGGCAAGCTCAAAGCCCTGGTCGCCGTCGCCCGCTCCATCCTGGTCATCATCTGGCACCTGCTCGCTGACCCCGCCGCCCGCTACCAGGACCTTGGCAGCGGCTACCATGCCAGCCGCCTCGACACCAGCAAGAAGGTACGCAACCACATCCGCCAGCTCGAGGCCCTCGGATACACCGTCGCCCTCACCGAAGCAGCCTGACCCAGACCCTGCCGGCAGTCACTGGCCAGGGTCCGCTGCCGCCCGCATGGCTGAGGTAGGTGGGGATTTTCCGGTTAGATGCTCAGCGTTCCGCGATCACGGCTCCCTCAGCTGTTCAGGCTGATAGTTGGGCTTCTACTCTCGTCACGGATCTGCGCCGCTGAGGGTCCAACCGAGCCGCCCGTCATCCAAGTCCACCCAGCTGGTGGGAGGTCCAGCAGACGTCAAGACCTCGGTCAGCCAGAACGTCTGGTCGGGGTTCCAGCCTGCCAGGACCGTGCGTGCGTCAGCCACGGACAGGGCGCGTCCCGCAGTGGTGAGGTAGCCCGCGATGCTCAGGTGGACTGCGTCGTAGTCTGCGGCGACGGCGGCGAAGTCGGGGATTAGCCACCTGCCAGCCCAGCCTGTGACCCTCCACCAGTCATGACGTCGGGATTTGCTGACATCGACCGGATAGCGGCCCACCATCTCTGCCCAGTCTTCTGGAGACGAGATCTCGTAGATCCGCGCACCCGGCCGTAGCTCGACGGGCCAGCAGCGTGCGTTCCTCTGGCCAAACCCATCCTCGATCAAGGCCAGTCCCACCGCTTCGAGGCCGGGAATCGATCTCGTGGTTGACAGGAGCCGTGACGGGATCGGCGCCGACCACCAATAGCCGCCCCACGAGGCAGATGGGTCCTTCGGCCGCTTTCGGGCTGACCGCTCATCCTCGATGGTCGTCGTTCGCCAGGCGGCAAGCTCCGCGGCGGCGCCCGTCAAGGCAGGCGGGCTGCCGTGCTCGTCGAGCCACTCCACGTACTGCTGGTCGTCGATCGCGACCGGGGATGGCCACCATTGAGCAGCCGGACTACTAGTGACGGCCTCGGCGACGGGCAGCAACGCCTCCCGCACGGCCGGGTCGTTAAGGGCCCGGTCTTCTTTATCCGGCGCCCCCCAGTAGCGGGCGCGGTCCACTGTCTCGGCGAGAGCTGTCAGGAGCGCCAGGTCGTCGATAGTGGTCGCGATGTGGGCAAGGTCTACAAGCGAGACGCAGGCGGCAAGTTCTCTGATGAGCCCGGTCAGATCTCCGGCAATGCTTTCCTGCCGCACGCGGGCCCAGCCGGGATGGTCGCCAGCGTCCAGCAGTGTCCAGCACAGGCGACGGCCGCCCGGGCCTGACAGCAGCCCCTCCGTAGCATCAAGCCTGCCCATAGCGCCCCCAGTCGCTACCGATCACAGCGAGTACTCAAATCCTGCCGTGCTGGCGACCACCGCATACTGGAGCACGGCAAGAGTCCTGCCGGTAGTCGCGTGTAGCCTGACAGTAGATGTGGAGGTGCACGTTGTCAGAGCCAGAAGCACACAAGCCAGTCTCCCAGGGGGTGACCCGGGAGCGAGCCAAAGACGACGTGCTCGCTGCTGCGCGTCCGCTGCCTCCTGACGAGGATGCACTTATCGATGACCTTACAGAGGATGAGGATCGCCTCTTCCTCGCGGCTGTGCTTGACGCATGAGCCCTGGCTCTCGCGGCCCGGTCGTCGTCAACACAGGAGTCTTCGCTGCGCGCTTGACACCGAGCGGGAGCTTACTTGCCGCGCGCTACCGCCCGGTCCTTGAGGGTCGGCCCGCTGTCATTTCATTTGTCACTGTCGCCGAGCTTGGTTACGGCGCCAGGCTGGCCGGGTGGGGACCGGGAAGGCTGCGGCGGCTGGAGTATGAGATAGCCAGGGCGGAGATCGTCTGGCCGGGACCGAACCTGGTCGAGGCATATGCCTCACTCCGCACATGGTGTGTCCGGACCGGCCACGGCCTGGGCCAGAAGGAGCATGAGGCGGACCGTTGGGTGGCGGCCACAGCGATCTGGCTTCAGGTTCCCCTCGTGGCGCACGATGGCATTTTCGCCAACGTGAAAGATCTCGAACTCCTGACGAAGCTCGGTGATTGAGTAAGGCCGTCGTGCCATTTGCGTGCCATTAGCCAGGGTTACGAGGGGGCAACCACGGTCACTTGGGGCTGTCAGGGACGCCAGGTCAGCGCCCCTGACAGCGATAACCGTTCGGCTTCCCAAGCTGATAGTGCGAGTTCGATTCTCGTCACCCGCTCCAGGAGCTTCTTTGCAGGTCAGCGCCGGTCTCCCCGGCGCGGCCCGTTGCCTCTGCTTGGCAGTTGTTGATCTTCCGTGCCATTAGCCCACGGGGGCGAGCACGCCCGGCTGGCCGTCGTCATCCTCGCCGCGGACTGCTCGGCCTGGACGTGGAGGATTGAGGCGGAATCGGGAGGCATTGCACTTCCGTGTCACGCCGTAGGGTAGGCACCGGCGGTCATCCAGCGCTCAGGAGATGATCATGGATCAAGGGGAGAGGCTCTTCCGTCTCGTCGCGCGGTTCACGGTGCATCCCGGTGCGGAAGCGGAGTTCGACGAACTTGTCAGGCGGGCCACCAGGCTGACCCTCCAAAATGAGCAACGGGTGGTCACCTACATCTGCTATCAGGTAGAAGGCCAACCCCAGGAGCGGATCTTCTACGAGGAGTACGAAAACCGGGCTGCGTTTGTGGAGCATCAGGCGCAGGACCATACCCGGCAGTTTCAAGCGAACAGGGATTCCCTTCTGGAGTCCACAGAGGTGTTCTACCTGACGCCAATGTCTGGTGGCTTCAGGGGTCCGCACCCAGCAGTCGATTGACTTTTCTCCGAGGACGGCATGGTGAGTGTCAACCTGCGTTGAATCACAGGTCTCTTGTCAAGGGACGCTTGACGGCCGATCAACGATTAGCCATATGGTGGCCGTGCCCGCTGCGTGCTCGAAGGGGAAGCCCGGAGTCGTCCCTGATGGCCACTCACGGACACTTGGTGACGGTGGCTGACCTGCGATGTGCTGGCTGCGGAGCAATGACAGGCCAGTTCCCAAGCTGATAGTCCAACTCCTGGGCCCAATCCTCGCCACCCGGGACATACGTGGGATACAACGTCACCGCTGGGTCGATCCCGCAAGCGTTACCGCAGGCCACAGGCGATAGACCGGCCTGAGCTGGGGCGGTCTGCAAAACTACTCCTCGTGGGGTAGCTTGCCGCGAATGGGACCAGTCGATCCGTCCCCGCACTGCTCGATGATCTTGGCCGAGTCCGCCGAGTCCAGGCCAAGCCGCAAGTGGTCGCTTCGCGAGCCTGGACACGGCGGCCACGGCCAAGGGCGGGCAGCTACGAGAAGGACGGGGGAGGAGCAGGGCACGAAGCGTCCCGAGCCGCCCAGGGCCAGGGCATGATCGTCGTGCCATTAGCGCGCCATTAACCAGGGTGACGAGGGGTCAATCAGGGTCACTCGGGACCGCCAAGGACGCCAGGTCAGCGCCCCTGACAGCGATAACCGTTCGGCTCCCAAGCTGATAGTGCGAGTTCGATTCTCGTCACCCGCTCCACGAGTCCAAGCCCAGGTCAGGGCCGAATGCCGAGCCCGGGGCTTGATCATCCTCACGCCTTCTTTGATCTTGCGGGCCATTAGCGGGCCATTAGCCCACCGGGGTGAGTACTCCGGCTGACCCGTCGTCGTCGTCGTTGGACTGCTCGGGCTGGACGTGGGTGTCGATAGCCCGGGTGATCGGCCTGGTCTGCGCCCCGCGCCTCGTGCTGGTACATGGCTGCGCTCGCTGTCGTGCCCCATCCGGGCCATGAGATCTCGCAGGCCCGCGCCGCTGGACGCCGCGAACGCGTTGCCCGTGTGGCGGAGATCGTGTAAGTGCAGGCCTTCGGCACCGATCGACCGCACCCCGTATGACCAGGCCGACATCCGATCAAGGCGGTGCCGCTTCGCGGCACCGCGGCGCATCCCGCCGCCTGATTTTCCCAGTCGCGGAATCCGCGTCAAGAGCGCGCTCCCCGCATCGCTGGCGCGATCGACTCCGCCGACTCTGGACCCGGCATCCGCTCGACAGGAGCGGGCAGCTATGAGGAAAACGGACCAGACTAGGCGTTCTTCCAGGGGTCTGCCGCGTGGCACGGATCTGGTAGCCAACCGCGAAGGCGACCACGATGGCAGTCCTGCCCAGCGCGAGTTGTCGGAGGTCCGACCGCAAGACCGGGCCGTCCGGTGAGCCGCCCAACGACCATCCCGCCACCTACCTGGGGTTGATCGAATTTGTCCTGCCGAGGCATCCCGGCGATGCTGTCAGGATGCATAAAACCGCAGGCGTGCGCGACCCGGCCGCTGCGTTCCCGCTGCCGAGCACCCGGGATGACGTGCAGGAACGCCGGGAAGCCAACCGGGCGATCGCGGTCAGCGCGATCGGGCTGGCCGCGACCGGCATTATCGAGCTGCTGCTGGCGGTCCTGACCGGCTCGGTCGGTCTGCTCGGGGACGCTATCCATAACCTGTCCGACGTCTCGACCAGCGCCGTGGTGTTCCTGGGCTTCCGGCTGTCGCGGAAAGGCCCGACCGAGCGGTATCCCTACGGCCTGGACCGGGCCGAGGACCTGGCCGGAATCGGGATTGCGATCGTCATCTGGGCCAGTGCCGGGTTCGCCGGGTACGAGAGCATCCGCAAGTTCATCGACCACGGCACCACTAGCCACGTCACCCTGGGCATCGTCGGCGCGGCGCTGGGCATCGTCGGGAACCAGGTCGTCGCCCGCTACAAGCTCATCGTGGGCAGGCGCATCAACTCCGCGACGCTTATCGCCGATGCCCGGCATTCGTGGCTGGACGCCCTGTCCTCAGCGGGCGCCCTGGTCGGCCTGGTCGCGGTCGCGCTGGGCTTCCCGCTCGGCGACCCGATCGCCGGGATGGCGGTGACCTTGTTTATCTGCCACGTCGGCTACGAGGTCACCAAAGACGTCGTGCACCGCCTGGCCGACGGCGTAGACCCCGCCGTCATCACCACCGCCGAGGCAGCCGCAGGGTCGGTGTCAGGAGTCATCCACGCGCACGCCCGGGCCCGCTGGACCGGACGAACGTTGCGGGTCGAAATCGAGGGCTGGGTAGATCCTGATCTTCCGACCCGCGAGGCCGATGCACTGGGCCGGCTGGTCGCCGACTCGCTTGCCCGGGAGCTCCCGGAGGCCGGTAGCTTCACGTGGATAGCCAGAGCCGCACCGGCCTGACCCGCAACAGTCCTGCTCTGGCCGGATGGGGACGGCTGGCCGCGGATCGTAGGCGAACCGCAGGGAATGCGGCCACGCGGAGATAAATGAAGGATAGAAGATTGTTCATTATCGTCGCCCCGCCAGTCTGTTCACCTTAAGGGGGTTGCTGCGTAGGGGCTGGTGAGTATCGTGGCGCCGGACGATAACGCTGCTCCAGACCCCGGCAGTGGTATTGGCCCTGACGTCGGGGTAGGCGGTAGCCTGCCTAGACCCGGGGGTCAAGTGAGTAGCTCCGAACAGCCAGACATCGCGACGAGTACCGGACCGCCTCCTCGTCTGAGCGCCGCCCCCACATCACCCGGGCTACGTGATGCGCCTGGCTCGCCGCTCCGCACCGACCCTCAGGGGCCACCTCTTGCTGGACAGCCCGGGCATGGCAGGGCAGCCACCCTGCGGCGGCAATCAGCCTGGGTCGTGCATGACCTCGAAGGCAACCCCACCGGCCTGTTCGAGATCATCTGCCGCGACTGCGGTGATCACCCGTATCTGGATTACGAGGGGATCTCACCCCGGCTTCAGCGCATCCGCGGGCCGTACACGCTGGAGGCAGGCGTTGAGGCATACTCCGAGCATGTCGGGCTGTCCGAGGCCACGCCCGGCCGGCCGGGTGACTCACGGCTGCCTGCAGACATCCGGAGAGTAGTGACACTCCCTCCCCCCGGCCAGGCGGGCCACGGCCGGACGGCGAGGCTGCGGCGTCAGCCGTTCCGCCTCGTGGATGGCGGGGCCGAAAGCGGATACACCGACGCATTCGAGGTCATCTGCCCCAGCTGCGGTGACAATCCCGACCTGGACTACTCCGAGGTCCCGCCTTGGCTCCAGGACCTTCGCGGCCCTCGCAGGATCAAAGAGGGCCTAGCCGTCTACCTCGAGCACATCGGAGGCTTACTCCCCGCCCACGAAGTCGGAGCCGGATACAACGGTGCCCTGTTTGCCTAAGCCCGGCTGATGGTTGACGGGGCTTCCGGTGACGCTTGACGGTTTCTAGGATCTGATTCTCGCTGCGCGGATCTGGGTATGGCCAGCCCCGTCCTGGGAAGCTGCGGAGCCTGGCCTTTCAGACCGGGCAGGGTTGACGTCACCGTCACCTATCTGCCTGGCGGAGCATCTCGTCGAGTTCGGGGTCGGGCCCGAACTCCCGGACCTCTTGCGCACAGCGGCAGGCGACGGCGATCTTGGCAGCCCACTTCAGCGCCTCCTCGCGTGAGGGCACCTCGACGACCGTGAGCCCGCCGATGGCCTCCGGGTACGGGCCGTCGGTGACCGTCCCTTCGGTGGCCACGATGCTCGCCCGCTGGTCTTCCAGTCCGCCGCCGCACACAAACACGCCAGCGTTCACGGCCTCCTGAACCACTGCGTGCGCGGCCTTGGCCACGGCCAGCATGTCCTCGCCGGGGATATGGTCCATCGCGTGGGCACCGAACGAGATCAGGTACCGCGTCATCTGCAGACTCCCTTGTCCCGGCGGCCTCCTCCGGGCCGCACGTTAACTCATATAGCAGGGAGACGAGTGGCGGTAACTCGTCGCCTCCACCCTGCCCGCCTGGGCCGGTGCTACGACAGCTTCCACGAGGCTGGTCAGGGACTCTAGCGCCGCAACCGCTCCGCTTCCCAAGCTGGTAGTGCGAGTTCGATTCTCGTCACCCGCTCCACAGTTTCCTTCCCAGCTCAGGGCCATGATCAGCAGTCTCTGCCGTTGGCGTCATGGTGCACGCTTGCCTTTCCGTGCCCGCTGCGCGCCGATGCCTCCCGCGTTGGCGTACCTCTGATGTGGCCAGCTTGCCCGTGGCAGCAGCGGAGTGGAAGCCGGTCAGGTTGGCGCTGATCAGGAGGGCGGGCCTCTCTCGACTCGGTTCCCTCCGGTTCCGGCTGCCACCTGCCGGATACCCTCGTACCGTGACCAGCGGACAGGGATCATCGTGGCGACTGTCACTTCCCGGCCAGCTGCCCCTGGCAGTGATTCCTCTGATCGCGCTGAAGCTGGCCGGGATCATTGGCTGGTCCTGGTGGTGGGTTCTGGCGCCGCTATGGAGCAGCCTCGTCATCCTCGTCGGCCTGATCGGCGGGCTCCTGCTCCTCCTGATCAGATCGCAACGACCTCAGATCTAGACCGGCCTACAGGCCGAGCTGGTGTCAACAGCCGCTTGACACCAAGCCGGCTACCAAGCCGTCCGCCGCCGTGCCACATCCTGGCCAGACCACGGGCAAACCCTCGTCACCCGCGCTACGAAGACCTAGATCGAGAGCCAGTTCCGGCCCGCCCTGATCGGACGTGACTATCATCGGTGCGCTGGCGTCTTGTAACCCTTGAGTAGTTGCGACACTCGCTGAGCTGAGACGCGCAGGATGGCAGCGATGTCTCGGCCGGAGAGCCCAGCATCCTTCAGATCGCGAGCGGCCTGACGGGACTGCGCCGCGGCGGCACGCACCGCGCGGTCGGCCGCCGACACGGCATCCCTGGCCGCCTGTGTGGCCTCGTCCAGTCCGTCGCCGACCTCGGGCTAGATCGTGACCTCGTCGTTGCTCGTGTCGCGGCCGGTAAGGGACTCGATGTAGTCGCGCACCATCTGCTCGGCGCCGTCAAGGTTGCGGGATTGGGTAACTCCGACGCCATCGATGTGCAACTCCCAGCCGTGTGCCGTCACCCTGGGGGACGCGGGCACCGCGATCGACGTCGCCCGTACCGTGTATCTAGGCCGGATCGACGTTACCGAGCGGAAGGCGAGCTTCCTCATGGACACCGCCCGCGCGTTCCTGCAATGCGGCAGGCACGAACGGGCCTACCTGGCGCTCCGCGCGGGCGAGGAGATCGCCCCCGAGGAGATCACCGGCCGCCCCGCGGCCCGCCGCCTCGTCCGCGACCTGATGACCACGGCCCCGCTTAGCGTCCACCGCCAGGCCGAAGACTTCGCCCGGCGGATCGGGGTCACCGAGTGAGCCAGGATGGCCGCGTCCTGACCGTCGTCGTCTGCGGTGCAGGCCCCGCCTCCGAGGTGGGTCAGCTCATCAAACTCGCCCAGGAGCATGGCTGGACGGTCCAGATCGCAGCCACGCCCGCCGCGCTCGACTTCCTCGACGTGCCCGCCATCGAGGCCCTGACCGGCAGCGCGGTCCGCAGCGAGTACCGCAAACCTGGCGAGTCCAGGTCCCGCCCGGCCGACGCGATCATCGTCGCCCCGGCCACGTATAACACGATAAACAAGTGGGCCCAGGGCATCAGCGACACCTACGCCCTAGGCATCCTCGCCGAGACCACTGCCCTCAGTGTGCCAATCATCGTCCTGCCGTTCGTAAACTCAGCTCTTGCCGCCCGTGCCCCATTCCGCCGCAGCGTCGAGGAATTGCGCAGTGAAGGCGTACACATTCTGCTTGGTTCCGGCGGTATAGACCCTCACGAACCGCACGCTGGCGGTGATCTAATCGCTAGCTACCCGTGGCACTTGGCTCTGACTGCCACTATGCGTCATACCGACTCCTCGCCAAGTACGGCTTAATCTGGCGCAGTGGAGCGCTGTACTGTGCGAGCCTGTCGCGACAACCGACAAGAGCGGGAGCGGCCAGGTGACTATGGGTGACTGCGCCCCTAGTCCGACCGTGGGAATATTCTGAACGCTCGGTGAGGCCTGCATGTGTCTCGGGCCTGCCTAGGGCTGCCTGCCTAGGGCCAGACTGCTGAATTGAGCCGTTCTTGATCAAGGCGGCGCCGCTGCGTGGCACCGTGTCCGGCGCTCCTCGCACCGGGCTCTGGCCTTGAGGAGGCCCCGCCCAGCGCGTCCGCGCGGGCCCAGCCTAGGCGGTTACGCTGACCTGACCGGCTCACTCCTCGTACACATTGCTGCGCCGCGTGGCCGTCTGCGCGACTTGCCGGTGGCCTCGCGAATGCTCGGTCAGGTGCGGCTGTCGCGGGCCGGGAGCTTAGAGGCGCTGCTGCTGGCTGTGCTTGTTAAGGTCCAAGGAGACGAGGAGGGCGGCTATGGCGCGGAAGATGCCGTTCAGGATCGGGGCCGACGCCAGTTGCAGCGATGGAGCCTGCGGTCATGTGAGCCGCATAATCGTCAACCCGGTCGCCCGTGAGGTCACTCATCTCGTAGTCAACCAGAAGCACCGGAATGGCCCAGGGCGGCTTGTTCCTGTTGACCTTGTGGACGCTACGACGGGTCAGATCCGGCTTCGCTGCACCCTAGCCGAGTTCCAGGCGCTCCGACCCGCCCAGGAGACCGAGGTTGTGCCGGACCTCGACCCCAGCGGGCCCCAAGAGTCCCACTCCCCCCCTAGCGTGAGCTTTCTTCCTCTGTCCCCCGGAGTCTTCGGGATTCCCGGTGCGGTCGAGGTCGCGCCCGACCGCGGCCCTGGCCGACCGGAAGCCCCGCAGGAAGTCACCGTCAACTCCGTCCCATCCGGCGAGGTAGACATACGCCGCGAACTGACCGTCTGTGCGACCGATGGCGAGATAGGGCAGGTCCAGGGACTGGTCGTGGAACCTGGCGGGCACTATGTAACCCACGTGCTCCTACAGGAGGGGCACACGTGGGGCCGCAAGGAAGTGGCTGTCCCGATCGGCGCTGTGACTAAGATCGGGACTCTTCTTATCCATCTCAGCCTCACCAAACACCAGGTGAAAGACCTGCCGTCCGTGGACATTGATCACCCAGCGGGGTAGACCTGCATGGGGACACCACCCCAGACCCCCGGTCCGACGGTGGCCACATCTGTTCTTAGGACGGTGGCCACATCTGTCTCTTAGTACGTGAGGTCGGGGGCGGCCTTCACCCGGCCCGGAAATATCAGCCCTCCACGGGGGTCGTCAAGGAGTTCCAAGATCCTTTGGCCGCATCCTGCCCGCTCGCACAACCCCTCACGCCTATCGAGCCTCTCCACGGCCAAAGCAGCTTGGAAGTCCTGCGGACCAGGCCCTTGACGGCTCCCGCTCCAGGCGGTGATCGGCGCCTATCAGGTGAAGCCCTCCACGTGGGAGGCCACTCGCATAGAAGCGATCATGACCCGCACGGATCACTGTCAGGACTGCAAGGGCGGCCGGCTGGTGCCCGCACTGGGATGCGCCTGCGACGGGGACGGGCACACCTGCCCTCCCGCGATGGTTCGCATCACTGGCCGTAGGTTCGGCCGCTCGCCGTGCTTTTCGGGTGGCTGTGCGCGACGTGCGGCAAGGCTGGTGGCGGTGTAGCCGTGGGTCACGGCGGCGCTTATCGCGCAGACGCGGCCTCGGCCCGGTCTGCGCGGACGGCCCGCCGTCTGGCGGTCGACAGCGAGCGAGCGGTGGCTGGGGCGTGGTCACCGAGGCCGATCGACATCCTGGTGAGGATCTCGCTGTACGAGCGCACTGGGTCGCGGCCGACCGAAGCGAAGAACCCGGTGAGCTCGAGCGTGGTGTGGCCGTGCACACCGGACCAGACAGCTTCGCCGGCAGTGGTGACGTCGTCGACCTCCCATCGGGCCGCGTTGACGCAGGCGTGGATGCGACGGAGGAGCGAGACGAAGGTGGATCTGGCCGCCTCGAGGTCGGCGGGATCACCGAGCCTGAACGCGGCGAGTCGAGGACCGAACATCACCCCGTACAGGTGGGGTTCGCGCAGGGCGAAGCGGCGGTAGCTCCAGAGGTAGGTCATCCAGTCGGCGACGGCGTCGCCGGTGACCGCGCCGCGGTCCAGTTCGGTTCCGAAATCGGCGAACCCGCGGCGCATCACCTGTCGGGTCAGTTCGTCCATCCCGCCGAAGTGGGTATAGACGACCATCGTCGACGTGCCCAGCTCGCGGGCCAGGCGCCGAGCCGACACGGCGCCCTCAGTGGCTAGGAGTTGCGCGGCGGTGTTGATGATCCTTTCGCGCAGATGCGGGTCAGCGGACGTGGGCGGCACGCTCCACAGTGTATCCATAACAGCGTCATTGACATCAGTATATGACAGTGTTATGCATAACACTGTCATATACGGTGCCGGCGGGAAAGAGGATACGAGATGGCCACCAACAGGGAAATCGTCGAAAACGCCTACGCGAGCTTCGCGACGGGCGACGTTCCCGCCGCCCTCGGTGCCATGGCCGACGACATCCAGTGGACCGAGGCCGACGGATTTCCACTCGCTGGCACGTACGCCGGTCCTCAGGCGGTGCTCGAAGGGGTGTTCATGCGACTCGGGGAAATCGGCGATGACTTCACCGTGGTGCCCGAGCAGTTCGTCGCCGACGGTGAGACAGTCGTGGTGCTCGGGAGCTACGGGTGGAAGCACAAGAGTTCCGGAGAACCGGCCGTTGTGAAGATGGTCCACGTGTGGACCTTGAACGGTGGCAAAGCTGTTGCCTTCCAGCAGCACGTTGACACCCTCAAGGTTCGCGAGCTCAGCTGACCCTCCGCGGCCCTGGACGCCACCTGATCGGCCCGCGGCAGTCTAGGCATCAGACGGTCGCTCACCTCTGCGTCAGGGGAAGCTGATTCGGCGGAACGCGCCGGTAGCGGTGTCGCGTTCGCCGATGAGTGCCTGGATCACCATCTGGTGGCAGACGGCGATCAGCACCTGGTCGTCGTTCGTCGGCGAGAGGTGTCTGGTGAGCGCGGCGGTTGCCCGCTCCCGGAGCTGGGACAGTGGCTCCCAGCTCCGGCGCTGCCCGGCGGGCCACTCCCCACCGCAGCGCTCGATATCGCCTGCGGCGGTGGCGACGTCGGCGTAGCTTCAGCCAGCTGAAGGTGTCATCGGGCAGCCACTCGCGCAGCTCAAAGTCCACCTCCACAAGCAGGCCAAGGTCGCAAGCCAGCAGGGCAGCGGTCTGCAGTGCCCGGGTCATCGGTGACGACACGATCTCCGCCGTCCCCGCGGGGACAACTGTCGCGCTGCTGTTCTCGCCTGCTTCGAACCCGCGCGCTGTGAGCGGAGCCAGATCAGAGGCAGCCCCCGGCCAGTTGCGCTCACGGATCGGGCCATAGTCGGCCTCGCCATGCCGGAGCAGATAGACCGTCGCCATGTTTTATTCCTACCGACCCGACGACCACCGAGGCCGCCGAAGTCCAGCAGTCGAGTACATCAAGACCCGCGGCCGGACCTGCGGTGAGGCTGGCCACTAGTCAGGCCGCACCCCAGTCTCCTTGACCGTCATCTCGGGTGCGGCCTGCGGACCTTCCCGAACACCAGGTAAGCAATTCCGCCGAACGGAATCGTGAGCCCTATGCCCATGCACAAGATCGCCCATACCCACTTGGGCAGGTAGCGCACTTCCTCCGCTCGGGCCAGGTCAACCTCGCAGAACACCACGAACCCGGCTACGAGCACGAGCACGGGAATCAATATGAGGACCTTGTTCAACGTGGTTCTCCAGACCAGTCCGCCCGTTCCCCAGTCTGGCACAGCCGGTCATGACATGGCCACGTGCGGGACAGCCGGGACCGTCGTGCTCCGAAGCTGATAGTGCGAGTTCGATTCTCGTCACCCGCTCCACAGCTTCCCGCCCAGCTCAAGGGCATGATCAGCAGTCTGCGCCGTTGACGTCAGGATGCCCGCTTACCAGCCGGCTAGCGCGCCACGCGGTAGTGGAGGTAGACGACCCTCGAACTGAAGGTGCGGGTCTCGACGAGTTCGAGATCTACCCGACGCTCGCGCTGGGCAAAGAACGGAATGCCACCGCCAACCAGCACCGGGTAGACCCTGGCCCGGTACTCGTCGATCAGACCCAACGCGGCCGCCTCGGCGGCGAGAGCCGCGCCGCCGATCGCGATGTCGCCCTCCGCCGGCTCGGCTCGCAACCGCTCGATCTCCTCCGCCAGGCCGCCGGAGACCAGGCGGGCATTGCCCTGCACCGCCGACAGCGTGGTGGAGAACACCACCTTGGGGAGCGACTTCCAGATCGCGGCCCACTCGAGCATTGAGTCGTCGAGCGATGGATCCTGGTCGGCGGTCTCCCAGTACAGCATCGTCTCGTACAGCCGCCGTCCCAGCAGGTGGACGCCGACCTCTCGTATCTCGTCGGTGACGAAGCGAAAGACCTCCTCGTCGGGCGCCGTCCAGTCGAAGCCGCCGTCCGGGCCGACGATGTAGCCGTCAAGTGAGACGCCCATCGAATAGGTCACGCTGCGCATCAAAAGTCCTCCTCCGGAACGGGTTCGACGGTACGACTGCCGGACGCCGCAGGACTCATCGCGGCTCGCGGGACAGGGCAAACGTCGCCGGTTACGGTGCTAGCTCGCCACCCTATTCACGCGGCGGTTCCCAGCCTTGGACAGCGTTAGACTCCCTGGCATGCAGCGGCGGGACAAGTCCTGCACGCTGCCGACCGTCCTAAGCGGGGCCTGAGACCCAACCAGTGGAAGGTGCCAGATGGCCGAGCTCCCACCGCCCCCAGAGGGAATTGTGCTGGCCCACTTCATCGTCTCGGACGATGTCGAGCGCTCTCGGCGCTTCTACACCGAAGTGCTCGGCGGCAGGGTGGCCTACTCCGGCCCCGGAGGGCTGACTTATGTCGCCCTCGTCCAACAGCTGGATCATCATCAATGTCGGCGGGGGCCCGACCGACGACAAGCCTGCGGTCATCCTGGAAACGCCACGCGATCCCGACCGGGTCAGCAGCTTCCTCAACATCCGGGTCAAAGACATCGACGCCGTGTACGCCGAATGGAGCGCCCGGGGTGCTCAATTCCTCACGCCACCGAAACAGCACCAGTACGAGAAGCGCTGCTACATCCGCGATCCCGACGGTCATCTGATCGAAGTAGGTCAGACCACCGACCCAGAGGGGGACTGGTCGCCCGCTCACTGGCCGTCGAGTACGCCCGCCGAGAAGTCCGAGTGAATGCCGGGATCAGGTTTCGGTCATGACCACCGCGGTCATCGGCACTGGAGGGATCGGATCGGTCGTCGCCCGCGAACTCGCCTCAGGCGGCGAGACCCTGCGGCTCTCGAGCGCCGACAATGAGTCGGCACGAATGCTGGCTGCGCAGATCGGCCGGACTGCGGTCGCCGCCGTCGGCAACCACGACGCGTTGCAGGGCGCCGATGCTGTCGTCCTCGCGCTGCGGTTTGCCGTGCTGAAGGGGGTCATAGACGAGATCGCCGACGCGCTCACCGGCAAGCTCGTGGTCGTTCCGAGCAACCCCGTCGGCATCGACGCACAAGGTAACCTCGCGCGTCTGCTGCCGAAAGGGCAATCCTCTGGTGAGGTGGTAGCCGGCTGGTTGCCAGCGGGGGCACGCTTGGCCATGGCGTTTGGAACCATGTCGGCCGATCTCTTCGAGTCCTCCAGCCACCGGTCACCGGAGCCGGCGGTCCTGTTCTACGTGACCGGCGACGACCGTGCTGGCGAGGAAGTCGGGCGGTTGATCCGAACGGCCGGCTTCGAGCCGGTGAAGGCCGGCGGCCTCGAACAGTCGGGTCGGCTCGAGGTAGGCGGCGACCTTCACGATCTCGTAGTCGGTCTCGCAGAGGCGCGGTCATTGATCGGTGCGGCCTGATCCGGTCCAGCCGAGTGGTCCTTCATCGCGTTCCAGCCAGTCGGTGGCCGGTCCTGAAGCTGCCAAGACCTCGGTCAGCCAGAATGTCCGGTCGGGGTCCCATCCGGCCAGGACTGTGCGCCCATCATTCACCGGCAGGGCACGCCCCGCGGTGGTGAGGTAGCCCGCGACGCTCAGGTGCACCGCGTCGTAGTCCGCGGCGACGGCGGCGAAGTCGGGGATCAGCCACTTGCCAGCCCAGCCTGTGGCCCGCCACCAGTCATGGCGCCGGGACCTGCTGACATCGATCGGGTAGCGGCCAACTAGCTGTGTCCAGTCCGCTGGCGAGGAGATCTCGTAGATCCGCGTACCTGGTCGCGGCGCGAGGGGCCAGCAACGCGCGTTCCTCTGGTCAAACCCGTCCTCGACCAAGGCCAGTCCCACCGCTCCGAGGCCGGGAATCGATCTCGTGGTCGACGGGATCCGCGACAGGACCGGCGCCGACCACCAATGGCCGCTCCACGGGGCAGATGGGTCTTCCGGCCGCTCCTGGGCTGACCGTTCATCGTCGATAGTCGCGGTTCGCCAGGTGGCAACTTCTGCGGCGGTAGCCGTCAACGTGGGAGGGCCGCCATGCTCGCCGGGCCATTCCACATATTGCTGGCTGCCGGCTGCGATGGGAGATGTCCACCATCGGGCTTCCGGAGCTATGGTCACCGCCTGTGCGACCGGTAGCAACGCGCCCTGCACTTCCGGAGCACTCAGGGCGTGGTCAACGTCGTCGGGTTCCTGCCAGTACATGGCGGTCCCTACCGGCTCCACGAGGGCGGCCAGGAGGGTCAGTTGGTCGGCATGCACCACTATTGAATCAAGGTCCGTGCGGGCGACACAGGCAGCGAGTTCGGCCGTGAGCCCGGTCAGATCTCCCCGCTGCGCGCCGTCCCACACCAGATCCCACCCGGGAAAGTCACCAGGTTCCAGCAGTGACCAGCACAGCCGCCGCCCGCGCGGGCCAGCGAGCAGATCCTCAGCCCTGGGCCACCCCATCACCCAACCTTAGAGCCGGATGATCGGCCGCAACCAGCGAGTATCTGGGCGGCGAACTTGGGACCGGCAGGGCCGGAGATTCCTGCCGCCCGTGGTGGGCTGAGAGACTCTCGATCATGAGAGCGCTTCCCGTGCATCCGGAGCCGCTGTGGCGCACTGACTTCGGCCAACGGATCACAGTGTCGCTGTGGTTCCTCCCGACCATATTGGCGGTGGCCGCGATCGGCGTAGCCAATCTCACCATCTGGCTGGACGCCCGGGTCGAGGCACCGATCGGCGTGCGGCCGGACCTGGTGGGCGACCCTGGCACGGCGGCGACCTTCGCCGGCGCCATCGCGGCCGCCACCCTTGCGTTTGTCGCGGTGGTGTTCGCCACCACGCTCGTAGCCATCCAGCTCGCCGCCAGCCAGTACTCGCCCCGAACGGTGCGGGTCTTCATCCGTTCCCGGGTCACTCGCGTGACCCTCGGCTTGTTCCTCGCCACCTTCGTGTTTTCCCTGATCATCCTGGTGAACAACCGGGCCTCGGTCGCGACGGCGAAGCAGTTCGCACCAGTGGTGTCGGTGACGACCTTGCTGGCGCTGACCCTGGCGACGGTCTTCGGGTTCGTCGTGTACCTGCATAGCGTGGTGCGCCTCATGCGCGTCCAGTACCTGCTCGAAGCGATCGCCGCCGAGAGCAGACGGGCCGTCGAGGAGAACTTCCCGCCGGCGTCAGCCTACGTTGACGTCGAGCCTCCGCCGCCGGACCCGTCACCGCAGCGCCTCTGCTACACGGGGACAGCCGGGGTCATCACGGCCACCGACCTGTACGGTCTGGCTGAACTGTGCCGGCGGAACGAATGCTGGCTGGAGCTGACCGTCGGAGCAGGCGAGTACCTGGCTCACGGCACCCCCGTTGGGCTCGTGCACGGCGGCGACCTGTGCGACGACGATGTCACCAGGCTTTTCCTCATCGGCGGGGAACGCACCTTCGTGCAAGACCCGGCGTTCGGCTTCCGGCAGCTCGTCGACATCGCGATCCGCGCGCTGTCCCCGGCCGTCAACGATCCCACCACCGGGGTCCAGGCCATCGATCGCATCAGCGACCTCCTCGGCGTCACGGGCAACCGGCCGGATCCGACCGGCCTGCGGGTTGACTCCGGCGGAACGGTAAGGGTCAAGCGGAAGCTGCGGAACTTCGACGGCCTGCTCGTGCTCTCCTTGACCGAGATCATCCGTTACGGCGCCGACGCGCCTCAGGTGGTCCGCCGCCTTCGTGCCGTACTTGACGAACTCGAAGCCACCCTCCCCGCGGAGCGGCAGGCCAGCATCGCCGGCCAGCGAAGCCTTCTGGAAGCCGCGGTCAGTGCTGCGTTGCCCGCTCCGTTCATTCCGGTGGCCTGGAAGTCAGACCGGCAGGGTCTGGGCTGAAACGCCTCACCAGCCGGTCCGCGAACCGGCTAGGTCGACACTGTCTGGGGGAAAGCGACCGGGCTGCGATTCCCGGCTGTGTCCACGGCCCGCACGCCAAACTGCACGTTGTCCTTGGCGATGTCGAGTGTGACCCCGGTGACGTTGCCGACCTTGATCGCGCTCGTCCAGTCCGGCGACGTGGTCTCGCGCATCACCACCTCGTACCCGGCCAGGTCGGACTCGGGGTTGGCGTTCCAGGAGAGCACCGTGTTGTTGATGCCGGCAAAGTTGACCGGGGGCGCCACGTGAATCAGCAGGTTCTTGGGCGTGCTCGGCGAGGTGGCCAGAGCCCACAGCGCCGCCCCGTTGACCTTGGCCACCCGGGCGACGTAGTCGAAGTCCACGTACTGGATCAGGTCACCGAGTTGCACTCCGTTGACCACCCGCGTGTTCTGGTGCTCGTGATTGAAGTTCTCCCGCGGCTCGGTGATCCTGGCGGCCGGGTAGCCCTGCCCCTGGAAGGAGAGGCTGTCGGTGCCACGCAGGTACCGGTCGCGACGCCAGATCAGCCGGACGTTCATGCCGGTCAGCCCGAACGGCGCCACCTCCTGGACGAACCGGCCAAGCTGGCGCGATCCCCCGTCGTTCTCACCGCCGACCGACTGCATGAGTGAGATCTCGCTGGCCGTCGCGGCGGTCGGGACGCCCTCGAGGAACATCCGGACGGTGTGCGGGTCTGGCTTGGTGCCGTCCCAGCCCTGGCTCGCCCCCACGATGTCGTTGCTGAACATGCCCTGCACGTCATTGCCGGCGTTCGCCATCTGCGCCGCCATGAAGGTCGAGCCGTACAGCCCCTGCTCTTCCCCGGCGACTGTCGCGAACACCAGGGTTCCGGCGAACTGACGGGTGGCGAACAGCCGGGCGAGCTCGAGCACGACCGCCACGCCGGAGGCGTCGTCATCAGCACCGGGGGCGTCGTCGGTGAAGTTCAGCACGTCGGTCACCCGGGAGTCCAGGTGCCCGGTGATGACATAGAAACGCTCCGGGGACGCGGTCCCCTTCAGCGTCGCGATCACGTTGGTGATGGTGGTCGGCACGGGGATGTTGCTCGCGACGGGCTGCGTGAACGTCTGCTGCTGGACGGTCATCCGGCCCGACGACGTGGCCGCGATGGCCTGCATCTGCGCGAAGACCCAGGCGGTGGCCGCGCCGATGCCGCGCACCGGATCGGTCTGGCTGGATGCGGTATGCCTGGTGCCGAACTGAGTCAGCCGCAAGATGGTGGCCTGGATCCGGCTGGGATCCACTTCACGCAGCATGGCGCGCAGGTCGCTGGAGGGTGCTCGCCGGGGGAGCGCGGAACCAGCGCCTGCTGTGGCGGCCCGGTCCGTCGCGGCGTCGGCCGGAGCGGAATGTGCGAGGACGGGCGCCGCGACCGCGGTAACGGCCGAGGCGGATAGGAACGCACGGCGGGTAGAGCGTCTCGATCCTGGAACCTCGTTGTTCTCCATAGGTCGAATCAACGATGGATTCAAGCCAGAGTCAAGCCATTCCTATTGGTGTCGCGGCCCGCCGCTCATGTCATGCGCCTGATATTGGCGACCTAAGTATGCAGTTTATCGTTATATCGTTTCCAGCTGTGCCCGTGGCGGGACCCCGGGTAGCGGGAGCGCGTCGCTGTGCTCCGCCCCGGAAGACCTTGCTCGGCCGGGTTAGTACGCGGCCGCCCCCTGACCGGCCTGCTTGATGAGGTCGGCGGTGGCCGCGCGCTGCGAGACGTAGGGGGAGTGACTCGCCGAGACCTGGCTCACCGTGCAGCCGGCGCGCTCGGCCATGGCCCGCTGGGCAGGCGGCGGAATCATGTGGTCGTCGGTGGCCACCAGGTACCAGCTGGGTTTGGTACGCCAGGCCGGCTGCGAACGCGGCAGCAAACTTGTCCCGGTCGAGATACAGGAAGCCGTCCTGGGGCGGCAGGATCGGGGGCACGGGCCCCCCGGCGGCAGGTTGGCGAGGATGGTGCCCACCGACTCTCCGGCGTCGGGAGCGAACGCGGCGACGTAGACCAGTCCGACTCGTCATTGCCAGCCTCCGAGACCACCGCTCCGCCGTAGGAGTGCCTGACGAGGACGCGGGGCCGTCCTGCGCATGGACGACCTTGCGGGTGGCGTTGACGCGGCCACGGAACGCCGGGTCGCCGAGCTCGCGGGATCGGGGCGCTCAAATCAGGAGACCGCGGCGGAACTCTTCTTGTCTGTCAAGGCCGTGGAAGCCAACCTGACCGGGACATACCGCAAATTGTCTGTTCGATCCCGGACCGAGCTGGCCAACCGCCTGAACAATCTCAGCTGACGCCTGGCCGATCCCGGGGCTGAAGCCACAGCCGGTAGACGATGAACGACGGTACCCCGACGACGATCCCGAGATCGTCTGGGAAGAGCCGCAGTGCCTCGGCTGAGGGCTGCGGCTCGGCGATCCGGTCCACCATGAAGCCAGCGTCGGCGAATGCGCCGAGGACAGCCGCCAGAGGCCGGCGCCAGAAGTGTTGCGTCACTTCTACGTCAGCCTTGCGCCAGGTGTCGGAGACCAGTTCGGTGTCGAAGTAGCCGCCCTGCTGGTGAGGTGTCCGGGGCCCGAAGGGGTGATCGAGAGAGATAACGGCCCAGCCGCCAGGCCGCAGGGCGGTGGCGAACGACCGGAGGGGAACGGCTCCAGTCCTCGACGTAGTGCAGGGCCAGCGAGCAGGTGATGCCGTCAAGCGAACCGGGTTCCAGCGGCAGTGGCTCGGCCAGGTCGGCGACGAGGAACCGGCCGCGTCCCGGCGCAGCGCCGCTGAGCTTCCACGATCATCTGCGGGCTCAGGTTGACGCCGACGACGTCGGCGCCCTGGTCCAGCAGCCACTGCGCCTGCGCTCCGGATCCGCAACCGGCATCCAGTACCACGGCGCCGTTCAGGTGGCCGGGGACCAGGGCCCGGAGCGCAGGCCGTTCCAGGAGCCCGTTGAAGGGCCCTTCGTCGGTGGTGGACGACCAGACCGCCGCGAGCCGGTCGTATGCCTCGCGGGTTCTCTTCGTGTGTTCAGCCTGGTCGGCTGGCCTGTCGCCGGTCACCGGCAGATTTTAGCCGGGGACGGCCTGATGCCCGGCGGGCACAACCGCGTCCACCTGAACAGGCTGGCGAGTCTCAGCGGTGATGGGAGACGGCTTGAATCCCTTGACCGTGAGGTAGATGCCGAGCGACAACTCCCAAAGGATCTCCGGGATCGTCGCGACGAACTGCGCTGCGGAGCCTGGCTCGATGACGTTGAACAGCACGGCGGTCCCCGAGACGATGACCAGCGGACCTCCGATCAGCCCCAGCATCGCCATGCGCCGCGGCACCAGGCCGGATCGGTACATCAGGTAGCCCAGGATCAGCCCGTTCCCGACGCCGACGATCCAGCCCGGCCCGAGCAGGAACGTCCAGTCGTGGATCGCGACGAGCGACCTGCTGAGCGGGACGAGTGAGCCCGCGCCGCCTGGGCCTCCGACGTCCTGCCGCAACGTCACGATCGCCAGGAGGCTGACGACGCCGATGGCGATGAAGGTGCTTTCGATGATACGGGCGGTGACGTAGCCGAGGGCGAGGCCCTCGTTCTGCCGTTTGAGCACCGGGAACAGCACGACGGCGCTGCCGACGTTGGCGATGATGAGGAGGATCTCGAGCAACGCGCCCAGGGCTACGCGCGTGTCGGCGCCCGCGCCGAGGATGTAGTTGGCGTGGTCCAGCACGGGGCGGTAGAGAAGGAGCGCCGCTGGGATCGACGTGATAAAAGTGATCAAGAAGAGCACGCCTGCAATGAGCGCGGTCTTTCTGGTTGAGCTCATCTGAACTCTTTTCGCTGGTGGATCGACGAGGGCGACTAGATTGCCTGCCCCGTGACTTCGGCCGCGCTCGCGTCATTTGACGTTACGGCCGCCAGTCCCTGTTCTGGCGAATCCACCTCCGAACACACGGCCCGTGAGGGTGGTTTTGCTGACCGCAGCTATTACTACGACCTTTGCCAGATCTATGTGCAGGCCGGCTGACGATGACGCGCAGGTCATGTGGAGATCGTGATCAGCGGTGCTGAGCGTGGGCCTCATGTAGACTGGGGACACCCCACTCCGAGTCATCACAGGCCCGCCCGGAGGTACGCACCAGGACCAGGGTCACGACTCGCAGGGATTCGCGTGATGGTGTTCAGTCATGCGGTCAGCGGCGGGCGGTATCGCAGGGGAAGAGAAATTCATGACCGCGATCAAGGCCACCCGCCCCACGGCTCGCCAGCGCTCCGCACCCCAGAATGGGCTGCCTCCGCGAGTGCCTTATGTATACGGTGAGCAGACGCGCCGTAATTCCTACGCGGCACGTATAGCTCGGCGAAATACTCAAGGATGGTGGCAGCCACCTGCGGATTTGCCTGAGCAGAAATTCGCCCGGCCCGCCTAGAGCGTTTCCGCCGGCCGGAATTTCCCGGGGCCCAGGGACTGGTTTACGCTGAGCAAGGCCATGGTCAGGAACCACCGGCTCTGACTACGCGGTGTCACTGACCTTCCGCTGATCTGCCCCGCCCGGCACCGGTGACGAACACCTGGAGGCGCGTGATGGAAGAGCGTTCGCATCCAGGTCAGACTTCGCAGGCCGGAACCACGCACGCGGCGGCTTCCACGTTCGCGTCAGCATGGAGACGGGCCCACCTGACCGTGGACGAGCGGGTGGCCAGGGGCCGTGACGCCCGCAAGCAGGCTCCGCGGTCGAGCCACGGACGGTGGGCGCCCGCACCGGACCGCCCGGATCCGGTCGCGCTGCTCGAAGAGCAGGCGGCGAGCCGGGTCCCCAGCCTGGTCCCTATCCGGTACGGGCGGATGCTGGTCTCCCCCTTCACCTTCTACCGCGGCGCCGCGCTGATCATGGCGGCCGATCTGGCGGCGACCCCTCAGTCCGGGGTCACCGTGCAACTGTGCGGTGACGCGCACCTGTCGAATTTCGGCCTGTTCGGCAGCCCCGAGCGGCGGATGCTGTTCGACATCAACGATTTCGACGAGACGCTGCCCGGCCCGTGGGAGTGGGACGTCAAGCGCCTGGCCGCCAGTTTCGAGGTGATGGGACGCGACCGCGGCTTCAGCCCGGCCGACCGCCGTGACGTCGTCATGGCCGCGGTCAGGGAGTACCGGGTCCGCATGCAGGAGGCGGCGGGGATGCGCTCCCTGGAGGCCTGGTACGAGCATCTAGAGGCCGGGATGCTGCTCAAGCTGGTTCGCAAGGAGGTGCGCGTCAAGCGGGTCAGCAAGAAAGAGGCACGGGCGACCGAGGAGATGGTGGCCAAGGCGCGTACCCGCGACAGCACGCGAGTGTTCGCCAAGCGGGCGGACGAGGTCGGCGGTGAACTGCGGATCGTCGCCGACCCCCCGATCATCATCCCGATCGAGGACCTGATCCAGCCCGGGTCGGAATGGGAGGACCCCGTTCCGCTGATCAAGAAACTGCTCGGCACGTACCGGCGCACGCTCGGGCGGCAGCACCATCCGGTCGAGGAGTACCGCTACGCCCACGCGGCCTACAAGATGGTGGGTGTGGGCAGCGTCGGCACCCGCTGCTACATCATGCTGATGCTGGGCCGCGACGACAACGACCCGCTGTTCCTGCAGGTCAAGGAGGCGCAAGCGTCTGTACTCGAACGCTTCCTGGGCGCGAGCGCATACTCCCACCACGGCGAGCGGGTGGTAGCCGGGCAGCGCCTGATGCAGGGCGCGACCGACATCTTCCTGGGCTGGCAGCGCATCAAGGGGATGGACGGGGTCACCCGTGACTACTACGTGCGCCAGTTCCAGGACTGGAAGGGCAGCGCGGACGTGGACACCATGCTCCCCCCCGGGGCCACCCTGTACGCGCGTATCTGCGGAGCGACCCTGGCCCGGGCCCACGCCCGCTGGGGCGACCGCATCGCCGTCGCCTCCTACCTGGGCAACGGGGATGTTTTCGACCGCGCGATCGCAGACTTCTCGGCCGCGTACGCCGACCAGAACGAGCGGGACTACGCCGCCTTCAGGGCGGCCGTTGACTCGGGCCGGCTGACCGCCCAGATCGGCGTGTAGCCCGGACGGCGCTGTTTGCCGCTGTCCTCGCCGGGTAGTCCGCATGGCTTGGACCTCGGCGCGTAGCCCGGACGGTGGGCTGCGCGCATGCGGCAAGGGAGACAGGCATGACCAACTCGCAGGACGCTCAGCAGTACATCCACCGCGCGGCGGTCGACGCCGAGGACAACAGGATCGGCAAGGTCAGCCGGGTGTACAACGACGACCAGACCGGCCAGCCGATGTGGCTCCTCGTGGAGACCGGCCTGTTCGGCACCAGGCAGAGCTTCGCGCCGATCCACGGAGCCCGGGTGGAGGGCGAGCGGGTCGTGCTGGCCGTGTCGAAGGACCAGCTCAACGACGCTCCCAACATCGACGAGGACGCGCACATCAGCGAAAGCGAGGAGGACGCGCTCCGTCAGTACTACAGCGGCCTCCTCGGCACCGCCGAGTAGACCAGCGGTAACGGGACAGCGGGCAGGCCGGGCACTAGCCAGGCTCACGTAGTCAATGGCCTGCCGGTAAGGCTGGCAGCGTTGCCGCTGCCGAGATCAACTTCAGCTCGCAGGATGCCGTAGAACACGCAGTCATGCCATTGGCCCTGGCGGAAGAGGGCGCCGCGCAGCACCCCTTCCCGGGTAAAGCCTGCTTTCTCCAGGGCACGTTGCTCGCCGACGTTCGTGATCTCGGTTCCGGCTTCGATCCGGTTCGCTTGAGTGTGGGCGAACAGGTAGCGGATGAGCTGCCGCTGCGCTTCGGTGCCATGACCGTGGCCCCGGGCTTCGGGTTTCAGCCCGATGCTGACTATCCAGCACGGCGAGTGCGGCCCGTAGGACCGCCTGCGCCAGGCCACGAACCCGAGAGTGTCGTCGCCTTTCCTGGCCATCAGCGTGCCGCCGTCCTCACCGAGCAGGCCATTCTCCTGCCACTCCCGCCGCAGCCACCGGGTGTCCTGCCAGCCGTGCCATTCGTGTTCACCGCCGACCAGCGGGTCGCTGTACAAGCGCTGCAGGAGGGCCAGATCATCCTCGGACACCGGGCCCAACGCCATTTGGCTATCCACGACCGGTAACTTACCCGCACCGGGTCAGACGCCAAGTTCGCTATGGGTCAGCAGGGCTTCGGCGCCGGCCGGCTGGAAACCGGCCGCGAGGAACGCGCGGACACTGGCCGCGTTGGCCGGGGCGATCTGGGCCCAGACCGGCCCGTGGTCAGGTACCAGGTGGCGAGCCGCGGAAGCCAGTGCGCGGCCGAGGCCGTTCCCGCGGTAGCCCGGGTCGACCTCGATGGCCACCTCCCAGCGGGAGGCGACGCCGCGGCCGATCAGCACGAGGCCGCCATTGGTACGCCAGGCGCGTACGTCGTCGCGGTAGCGCATCGCCCGGGCGATGCGCGGATGGGCCACGTCGGGCTCGGGGCGAAGGGTCATACCTGGCTGGCCCGATCGGGACGAGGCGACGCACAGCATGTCGATAATGTGCGCCTCGCGGCAGGTATGGGCGCCCAGCGCCTGGAGGAAAGCGGGGCTCAGCGGCCGTGACGGGTCGTCGTCAGGCAGGCGGGCTCTCACCCACGCCGGGTCGGCGTCGGTGAATACGACCGCGTGCGCGGTGAATCCGATGACGCCGGAGTCCCTGGGTGACGGCGGGGGCAGGATCGGTGACTTCGCCGTTCGCGGGCGGGAACCGCCCCGCGGCGGCGTCGCGCAGCACCGCGGCGAGCGGGCCATGTTCCATCTGGTCGCTCATTAGTCAACTATCCCCTCGGTCTGCGGGCTGGGCGGCACGCCAGGAAGTGACCCACGACGTGCCGAGGGTAGCCGGGTTAGGCTTTCACTACGTCGACCTAACGGGGAGGCGCCCGTGATGGCAGGGCCCGCAGACCAGACGCCCGGCGCGGGGGACCGCAGCCACCTGCGGACGTCGCACGCCGACCGCGAGCAGGTCATCGACGTGGTCAAGGCCGCGTTCGTGCAGGGCCGGCTGGCCAAGGACGAGTTTGACCAGCGAATCGCGCGGGTCTTCGCGTCACGGACCTACGCGGACCTGGCCTACCTCACCGCCGACATCCCCGCCGGGCTGGTCCGGGCCCAGCCGCCGCTGGCCCCGGCTGACCCGCCCGCGCCGATCTCGATGGACAGGCAAGTAGTCAGGTCGTGGGTCGGCGCGACGGTCATGCTGCCGGGCATGGTGGTGGCCGCGACGGCGATGGAGTCCGGGCAGCCTGCCGTCTTCGGCCTGATCGTCGCGCTGGTGTTCGCCTGCCTGGTAGCCCTGCCGGTCAGCGGGCTGGTGATGTTGCACTCCCGGTACGAGAAGCGCTCCAGCAGCTAACCCGGCGGCGGGCCTTGCGACGCGAACGCCACGATGTCACGCAGCCCCGGCCGGTAGCCGTCCGTGGTGTCTCGTCCTGCGATCGCACGGGGCCTGGGCGATCCGGTGAGCCAGCGTGGTCTTGCCCAACCCATGGCCCGCTGACCACGATGAGCGCGGGAAGCTCCGGCATCGGCTGCTTCCTTAACCGCCGGGGCCGGCGCCGGGCCCGGCCCGGGCGAGGCGCTCGTTGGCCGCCAGCACCTGCGCCTGGTCGATCTCGAAGCCGAGGTACGAGCAGCCGAGCAGGCGGGCGGCCACGCCCGTGGTACCGGACCCGCTGAACGGGTCGAGCACGATGACGTCGTCCCCCAGCGCCCCGTAGGCCTGGATGCACCGGCGCGGCAGTTCCTCCGGGAACCGGGAGAAATGCTTCAGCCCGCTGAGCTTTTCGTTGCTGATTTCCCAGATAGAGCCGACCGGCGGCGCGGTACGAAACGGATGCCGTTCCTCGCGGGCGAACAGGTAGATGGTTTCGTGCTGCCGGTGCGGGCGGCGGCACTTGCCCTCCGGCATCGGATTGCGCTTACGCCAGATCACCTCGCCGCGGAAGAGCCAGCCCGCGTCGCACATCGCGATGACGAGGCGGTAGGGGAGGGCGAGGAGATTCCCGTACCGGAGCCACGGCTCGTCGGGGTCCAGGAATGCCTTGCGGCGGTACCGGGGCTTGACGTAGGCGGAGTTGGCCGGGTCGAGGCCGGTCCCGCCGGGTCCGAGGGTGCTGTACGAGTGGTCCTCGGTGCGCCAGTTCACCGGCGTGTTGTACGCGTCGCCGACGTTGAGCCAGAGCAGGCCGTCCGGCTTCAGCTTGGGCAGCAGCGAGCTGAAAAACGCGGCGAGTTCAGCGATATAAGCGCGAGGATCGGATTCGACGCCATTGCCTTCGGATATACGCTGGCCCCAGTACGGTGGGCTGGTCACCGTGATGTCGATGCAATTATCCGGCAGATCGAGGATCAGTTTCCGGCAGTCGCCGTGGGTGACCTCATTCAATGGGAACGGTCCCACTGACGAGATTGGCACGCTCACTCCCGCTCATTTACCGGATGACAATAGTCCATGTTATATCTAACGCCTGCCGGGTGCCGGCGACACGCTCACGCGCGCCCGCCGCTTGACAGGACCCCCGCCACGGTGCACGATCTAATCGTGATAGTTTCACCTAATCGCGATAGGAAGGCCGAACGTCGTGAGGCGACCCGGCAGGAGATCCTGGCCGCCGCCTGGGACGCCGCGCACCAGAACAGCCTGGCCGGACTGACCCTGCGCGACATCGCCACCCGGGTGGGGATGCAGCAGCCCTCGCTGTACTCGCACTTCGCCTCGAAGAACGCCATCTACGACGGGATGTTCGAGCAGGCCTGGCGGACCTTCCTGGACTACGCCAAGGACACGATTGGGGACCTGCCTGCCGAGCCTCGCGCGCGGCTGACCGCGATCGCCGAGCACTACTTCGACTTCGCCGTCGCCGACCTGGCGCGGCACCAGCTGATGGACGTCAGCGTCATACCCGGCTTCCGTCCCAGCCCGGAGGCCTATGCGCCGGCCATGGAGGTCTACCGGCTGATGGAGGAGGAACTGCGAAGCCTGGGGATCGCCTCCGACCAGGACGCTGACCTGTTCACCGCGCTCGTCGCAGGCCTGATCTCCCAGCAGCTCGCCAACGACCCGGGCGGCCAGCGCTGGCGCCGCCTCATCCCCCGGGTGATCTCCATGTTCGCGGACGACCTCGACCTGCCCCGCATCGACCAGCCCCGGAAGAAGACATCATGAATCCACGCACGCCCGCCCTGTCCCGGCCGCTGGCCCTGCGCCTGGCCGCCACCGAGTACGACCGGTGCGCCACCATGCTTTCCGCCCTGGAGCCGGAACAGTGGACCGCTGCGACGGACTGCCCGGCCTGGGATGTCCGGCAGATGGCCGCGCACATGCTCGGGATGGCCGAGATGGCCGCCTCGATGCGGGAGAACCTGCGCCAGCAGCGCCTGGCCCGCCGTGTCCTGGACC
The DNA here is from genome assembly GCA_963844695.1 of uncultured Actinomycetes bacterium. Taxonomy (GTDB): domain Bacteria; phylum Actinomycetota; class Actinomycetes; order Streptosporangiales; family Streptosporangiaceae; genus RYN-230. The sequence goes on along the minus strand of CAWJPL010000035.1, from coordinate 159,960 downwards.
AGTCTGGCGGCCTCTATATCGACGCCCTCACCCAGCTTCAGGTCGACGAGCGGGCCGGCTGGGCCCCGGACCGGATCAGCGGGCGCTACCGGGCCCGCGCCCCGAAGGCCGTGGCCGGGCGGCGCCGCGCGCCGTCGTTCGTCCGCCATCGCGCCATGCCCCAGCTCATGGACGTCAACGGCGCCCAGGAGCCATGGACCTTCGGCTACCTCATCGACATCATCCTGACGCGCGACCCGTGGATGCACCGCCTCGACATCTCCCGGGCCACCGGGACCCCGCTGCAGCTGACCGCCGACCATGACGGCGTGATCGTCGCCGACCTCGTCGCCGAGTGGTCTGACCGGCACGGTAAGGACTTCACGCTGACCCTGACCGGTCCCGCGGGCGGCACCTGGACGGCCGGCCAGAACGGCCCGGCCATGACCTTGGACGCCATCGACTTCTGCCGCGCCGTGGCCCGGCGTCCGGCTACTGTCACCCTCGGCGAACTGATGAATACCGAGGTTCCGTTCTAGGCGTCCCGGCCGGGTCTCGTCCGGCCGGAGCCGGTCAGACCCGGCGCCAGCGGGCCTCGGCCAGCCCGTAGATACCGAACGCGATCAGGCCGAGCGCGGCGACGATCAGCAGGAACTCACCGAACGGCGCATTGCGCAGGGTGTGCAGGGACGTGTCCAGGCCACCCGCCTTGGACGCGTTGAAGGTGATGGCCGCGTCGATGACCAACGCCCCGGCCAGTGCGAACACCAGCCCCCGGGCGATGGACCCGACCGTGCCCAGCCGCTTCACCATCTTCCGGGTCTGCGGGCTCATCTCCCCCGTCCGCAGGTGCTTCATGAACTTGTGCCGGGCGCCCTCGACCACCAGCGCCAGTCCGACGATGACGATGATCAGCCCGACGATCCCCACCGCGAAGCGGCCGCCGGTGTGATGCATGACGCTGGCGGTAAAGTCCTTCTGCTGCCCGGCCTGGTCCGCCTTCTCACCCATGATGATCTTGAAGGTCAGGACCGCGAAGCTGGCGTACACCAGCCCGCGCACCAGCGACTTGAGCCTGGGCCCCGCGCCGGTGCCCTCGCCGGGGACACCGAACGCCGCCTCGCTCAGCCGCCACAGCGCGTAGCCGACGAACCCGATGGCCAGCAGCCAGAGCGCGACGAGACCGAACGGCTGCGCGGCCACGAGCTGCAGGCCGCCCTGCTGGTCCGCCTGCTGGCCGCCGCCCTGCCCGATCGCGACCAGGATGGCGACGATGCCGATGAGGATGTAGATGACGCCGCGGGCGGTCAGGCCCGCACGGGCCAGCAGCTGGGCCGGGCGGCTGTCCGGAGGCCCGCCGGGCCTTCATGGACACCCGCGCCGATGATGACGACATCACTGTCTCCGCTCTCGGAAACCCGAAGAACCGGCCTTCAGGTGCCCCCCGGTGGGCCCTTCATGCGCAGGGGCGGGAGAATTGCGCCGCCACCGCCGCTGCGACCCGGGGGTGCAGGCGAGGGCATGAGCCGGGCGCGGGCGCTGTTGGTGGGTTGTATCAGGACCGCACACTCCGGCTAGCAGCGAAGGAACAACACCGTGACCGTGCACGACATCCCGCTCAGCACCCTGGCAGGTCAGCCCGCCTCACTCGGCGACCTGTCGGGCCGCACCCTGCTCGTGGTCAACGTCGCCTCCAAGTGCGGTCTGACACCTCAGTACGAGGGGCTGGAGCGGCTGCACGAGCGGTATGGCGACCGCGGCTTCTCCGTGGTCGGTTTTCCCTGCAACCAGTTCGGCGGCCAGGAGCCCGGAACCGCCGGGGAGATCGCAGGAGTTCTGCTCGGCCACCTACGGGGTGAGCTTCCCGCTGTTCGAGAAGATCGAGGTCAACGGGCCGGGACGGCATCCGGTGTACGAGGAACTCACGGCCGTGCCCGACGCGGACGGCGAGGCGGGGGACATCCAGTGGAACTTCGAGAAGTTCCTGGTCGGCCCGGACGGGGCGGTCATCGCGCGGTTCCGGCCGCGCACCGACCCCGAGGACCCGGACCTGGTCGCCGCGATTGAGGCGAACCTGCCGGCGTAGGCGGCCGGGGGGCGGGATACCTAACGCTTGACCCAGATGAAGTAGGTGCCGAGGCCGTCGGAGTTGGGGAGGGCAGCGGCGAGCCGGTATGAGGAGTCGGATTTCAGAATCCCGGCCAGGATGTTGTCTAGCGGCACAGTGACGGTGTCATCGTAGGCGATCACGTGGAAGTACCCCTGCCGGACCGCTGCCTCGAACCCGGCGTCCCCGTTCTTGCCGTTATAGGAGATGTAGTACGTCGACACGAACTGAGATGGCTTGGCGTCCGGATCGCGCCAGAGGTAATACGTCGGCACCTCGGCCGCTTCGACCAGGTAGTGCGCGCCCGGCTTGAGATAGCGCGAGAGTTCCGCGACCAGCGGCCGCGAGTTGGCCCACGAATTGAAGATGTCGTTGGCTTGCACCATGCCGAGCATGAGGCATAGCCCCCAGATCGCTACGCCGACCTGTGCACGGCGGAAGTGATCTCCGATGATCCGGGCCAGGCCCACTCCGGCCATAGGCGCAGCGAACAACAGCCCGAATCCGATGTGCTTCTGGAACGACGTGGCGGTATGCAGGTGAATCTGATCCGCGGGGGCCAGCAGGGCCGTCCCGGTGAGTACAACACCCAGTGCTATCCGTCGCAGTCGGCTGCCGGGTGCCGCCATGCGCTCGCCTGGCTCGTTGTGCGGCCGCAACGCATAGGCCACGGTGCCGATCACGGCGAGCGCGAAGAGCGGGCTGCCCCAGAGCAGGCAATCCTTCAGCAGCGTAAGTGCCGGTGTCGTGCCGTGGGCCCGGGCCGTAGTGGTGCTCCTCACCGCGACCAGGTAGCCCGGCCCGGCAAGATGCAGAGCGCCAGCGAGCAGCCCGCCTATCGCAATGGTCAGCGCCACCGGGGGGATGAGCGCCCGGCGCCCGCAGTACGGCCACGCGGCGAGCGCGGCCAGCACCACGACGCTAGGCACGAAGAGCAACGCCGCGTACTTGGTGCCGACGGCGAGCGCCGCCACCGGCGCGGCGAGCAGGTACACCGGCCAGCGGAACGACGCGGTGCGGACCACGATCCACGCGGCCATCGCGAGCAGGCAGAGGGCCGGGGCGTCGTAGGTGGCGAAGTTCCCGAGGAAGATCGCTGACTCGGTGACCGAGAAGATCACCGCCGCGCAGAGGCCGATCCGCTCATTGAAGAGCCTGCGGGTCAGGGAGTACAGCAGGGCCGTGGTGGCCAGCATGATGAGCAGGTTGAGGTGCCTGGCGGCGGCCAGCCCGCCCCATGTATCCGCCAGAGCGCCCAGGACCGGATACAGAACGGGCGAGCCGGAAAAGAACGAGGAGTAGTCGGTGGGGAGCGGCACGCCGTAGAGCAGATGCGCCAGCTCCTGGTGTCCCGCGGTGAGATACAGTGCCTCGTCCTCGAACGCGGTGTTATGCATGCGCAGCGACAAGACTGCCTGCACCGCAAGGATCGCGAGGAGGACCGCGCGGCTCACCCACTTGCGGCGGCGGCTGGACTCGGGCACCCGGGTGGTACTCGAGCTGTGCCTGCCGCCGCCGGACCTGGTGACTACCCCGGTCCTCGCGATTGGGTCCTCGCCCGCCAGGTCGCCGCGAGGGCCCGTATCGTCTGGACCCGGCTGGGCTGCGGTATCAGGCTGGACCTTGAACGCGGGAAGCATCACGGTCTCGGCCTCGGGCCGGAGGAACGGCCAGTTGCCCCGTCGCTCCCGCCGCGGCGGCGTGGGTTCCGCGCGGGGTTGCCGGGCCTGGTCGGGGGCGCGCCTGGGCCGTTCGCGGGGCTGCTCGGGAGTTGGGCGGGACTGTCTCCTGGGTTGTTCGGGGGCTGGCCTGGGCCGTTCGCGGGGCTGCTCGGGAGTTGGGCGGGACCGTCTTCCTGGGTTGCTCGGCGACGGGCTGGGACTGCTCCGGGACTTCCGGAGGCCGCTCAGCCGGGATTTGCCAGGGTGGGCCCGCTGGCGCCGAGTTCGTCGGCCGCGGGTTCATCGCCGTTTGACATTACGAAGTTGGAGTCGTGCGACGTTCCTCGCGACGGCGGCCCGCAGAATGGGACGTGACTCGACCCGCCAGTCAACGCCATCCTTGTCGTAGTCGAACCAGATCAGGCCGAGCACGTCGGCGTGATCCGCCACTGTCCTGGTGATCAGCTGCTGTGCGCTGGCCACCTCGCCCGGGCTGGTCTCGACGGAGGTCTCGGCAATGATGAAAGGCTTGGCGGTGAAACTCCTGATCTCCGTGATGGTCGGAGCGTAAAGATCGGCGTACGTCTGCGGTCCGGTGGTGGCGACGTACCCGGTGATACCGATCCAGTCGACGTAGGCGTTCCCGGGGTAGTACGGCTTGAGCTGCACCTGGGGGACCGGGTAGATGTCGTTGGGATTCCACACCCAGATCACGTTGGTGGCGCCAGCCCGGGTGAACAGGTCGTGCACACGGCGCCAGGCAGCCACGAACTCAGCTGGCGTGGTCTGCTGGGTTCCCCACGGATACCAGTTGCCGTTCATCTCATGCCCGAAGCTCAGCGCGACAGGCAGGTTCAGCGCCCGGACAGCTTTCGCGAATTGCGTGACGTAGGCGTCGCTATGCCCCTGGGCGATGGACTCGACACTGACGTCGAAGGGCTCCCACGCTAGGTAGGAGAGCGCTCCGTACGACCAGGCCCTGGTTACTGACTGGGCGGCAAACGGGGTGTTCCAGGCTACGTACTGGCCGACGATGTTTGGCCGCCTGCCCACGCTGTGCGCGAACCTGACCACGGGCGCGAGCGAGCCAGACACCCCCGGAGCTTCGACACCCAGGAACTTGCCTGAGCGTGGGTCGAGGAGACCTGAGATGTCATACGGCAGTGAGTTGCCGGATGTGGCCTCGCCGGCCTGAGAGTTAGGACCGCTGCCGTTGACGCCGGCGGCCTTGGACAAGAACGATCCACACCCCGCCAGCGCTGCGGTCAGCGCGAGCCCCGCCAGGAACGCCAGTACGGGCCTCTTCGTCACGTAGCAGCCCCAGCCCTGGGCTGGATAAGAGTGCGGCCGACGGTCACCACGTTGAAGACGCCGAGAATGAACAGCAGGAAGAAGTTGTACGGGTTCATCGTCATCATGCGCCAGAGGGCCACGCTGGCCCAGAGCACCGAGATGGTCGCGCTCCAGCCGATGAGGCCGATCCAGAGTCTCCGCTTGCCGTCGTGCCGCGACGCCCCCGAGGGCCGCCAGCCGCGGGGCTTGCCTCGCAACAGATCCCAGAAGGCGAAGATGTGCGCCCATCCGACGATCACCTTGACCGACCACGCCTCCAAGCGGAAAGGAGCGCGATGCCAGGCTGGGAAAACGATTCCGAGATAGATCAGGAAAGGGGCAAGGTATATGAGGTTGCTGTAATGGATGAACTGGGGTACGAGGAGCAGCATCAGGACGGCCAGGGCGGGCCCGACAAAGGTGTAGACCGACGTGTACAGGTAGTACGTGAAGGCGCTCAGCCAGCACAACCGCTCGTATACGGGGAGCTTGGTGTGCCAGAATTTCCTGGTGCTCAGCAGGCCCAGCGTGCCGCAGCACCAGCGGTACTGCTGGTTGAGGTAGGCGACGACATTGTCCGGGCAGTTGCCGGTAGACAGCGCGATGGGCAGGTACCGCAGGCGCCAGCCGAGCCGTTGGAGGTCGAACCCCGTGCGCAGATCCTCCGAGTGCTCGGCAAGCGTCATGCCGCCGTTGTCCTCCAAGGCCGACCTGCGGTAGATCGCGCAGCTGCCGCAGCAGATCGCCCCGCCTTTCCTGGCCCGCGCCGTCTGGATGGAGCGGTAGAACATCTCCTGAACGGCGCCCGCGCCCCGTTCGACCCAAGTCTGCCGATCGTTGATGTGAAAGTACTGCGGGGTCTGCACGATTCCCGTGTCCGGGAAAGCGTGCATGTATGGAAGCGTCTCGTCCAGTAGGTCGGGGCGCGGCGCGAAGTCAGCGTCGAGCAGGAGGATGAATTCACTCTCTGATATCTCAAAGCCATACAGGAGATTGCCCGACTTCTTGTACCAACCCCGGTCCGGGCGAGTGGCGTAGGCAAAACCGAAACTTCGCGCCATCGCCTTTAGCTCCGGGCTGCCCGCGTCATCGAGGACGTAGGGCGTGATCCGCCCCCGATAGTCCTGGCACAGCCTCGCGACATGGACCCAGGTGTTGTGCAGCACCTCCACCGGCTCGCCGCAGACGGGGAGGAAGATGTCGACCGTCGGGTACCTGGACGGCCGCCAGGCGGTAACGAGCCGTTCGTGCTCGCCGAGGTCGAAGGAGCGCCCGAGGCGGTCGGTAAGAAGAGGCAGCATGAAGCAGATGACCCCTAGCAGTACGAACGGCGCGTACCACCAGAACCAGGAGAAGCCCTGCATCATCCGCAGTTGGCTGTACACAAGGGGTGGGAAGCTCAGCACCGAGCAGACGGTGAGCACCCAGGCATGCCGCTTGACGTAGGCGTATTTCTCGCTGTCCTGCGGTGGGGCCGGCAGAACGGGGGCCAGAGCGCCGCGCGGTGCCGACTCGACTACCTTGCCAGTCTTGCGGTGCCGCGGCGCTGCTGGAGACTCCCCCCTGCGTTCGATGACACCAGCCATCGTCGACCCTTTTCTCTTTCCGGAAGACAGTGACGGCACCCGGACGCAAGGCGCGAACGAAACGAACCGGGCGGGGCTTCACAGGATTGTAGGGTCCGGATGTCCGTCAGTGCGGTGAGAACAACCGAATTGGCCTGGTCCCTCCGGACAATTCACAATCGCACGACTACTCTCCGCAGTGGATTAGGACGATTACCCTCGGTCACATTCAGGGGGCCCGGAAGGGGCGGCATATCCTGCTCAGTGGACAGCGTCAACCTGCGGTAATTTCGGCGGAGGCGGTCATGGGACTGATGGACAAGGTCAGGGCGCAGAGTACGCAACTCGCCCAGATGGCACAGGAGACCGCGCGCGAGGGCAAGGTCAAGCTGGACCAGGCCCAGGCCAAGCGCCGGGCCGACGCGATGTTCCGGGACCTGGGCGCGACCGTGTACGCCGAGCGCACCGGGCGCGGCACCCCGGACAGCAAGGGCAAGATCGACCGTCTGGTGGACGCGCTGTCCCGGCAGGAGGCGTCCCAGGGGCTCGGTGACCCGGACGGGAGCACGCCTCCCGAGGGCCCGGCGTCTGAGAGCACGCCTTCCGAGGGCTCGGCGTCTGAGAGCACGCCTCCCGGGGGCTCACCGTCGGAGAGCAAGAGCACGCCGCCTGAGGGATCGTCTCCCGAGGGGACGCCGCCTGGGGACACCCCGCCCGCCAGCTAGCGGCCCCGGGGGTCAGTGGCAGGCGTCCTGGGCCGCGGTCGCGGAGGGGACGCCAGTCGACGTGGCGGAGGGGTTGGGCGTGCCCGTCCCGGTCGTCACCGAATAGCCGTTCGTGCCCAGCAGGACCCGCACCTTGGCCAGCCCCTTGACCTGCTGCACTGTGGCACCCGGCATGACCTTCCGGACCAGCCGGGCCCCGGCCACGTCCCCGGGCGGGTACTGGATCACGGTCTGGCTGATGTCATGGTCCGGCCAGGTCAGCCCAGACTTCACCGGGAAGCCCAGCTGGGACAGGTCGGTGCCGGTGCTAGCGGATAGGCCGCCGATCAGCGTCCCGTTCCACACCTGGAGGGGGACCTGGCTGCGCCGCAGCTTCGGGCTGGACGGCCGGGCGTGCCGGGTCGTGGGCTTCGTGGCCGGCTGGTCGTGCCTCAGCTCGTTGAACAGGGCCAGCGACTCCTTGGCGTTCCACTGCACCGCCAGTTCCCCGGTAGGGGTCTGGTAGTTGTAGTTGGACAGCGGCACGGTCATGAACCGGACGTCGCTGGGGGAGACGCCGCGCATCTGGTCGGCGAGCGCAGCCACGTTGAGCCCCTGGTCCACCTTGATCGCGGCCAGTGCGGCATGCAGGAACCGGTCCAGCTTGACCGGGTTGGCCAGCGTCCCGGAGCTGATCGCCTCGGTGAGCATCGAGGACAGCAGGTGCTGCTGGTCCTGGATCCGGGCCAGGTCCGAGGCGGCGAACGAGTGGCGGTCCCGGGCGTACTCCAGCGCGGTGATCCCGCTCACGTGGTGCAGCCCCTTGGACAGGTGCAGGCCGCTGTAGGGGTCGTCTACCCCGAACGGCAGGCAGATGTTCACGCCGCCCAGGGCGTCGATGACCTTGACGAAGCCGAGGAAGTTGACCTGCACGAAGTCGTTGATGGTCAGCCCGGTGTTCGCCTCCACGGTCTGCACCACCAGCTTCGGCCCGCCCAGGCCGTACGCCGCGTTGATCTTGTTGAAGCCGTGCCCGGGGATGTTCACCCACGAGTCACGGGGGATGCTGATCACCGTGACCCGGCTCCGGTCGCCGGACACGTGGATCAGCATCATGGTGTCTGAGTTGGAGCTGACGTCGTCGCCCACGTGCAGCGCGAGTTCCTGGTGGCGGGTCAGCCCGGAGCGCTGGTCCACCCCGGCCAGCAGCACGTTCAGCGGCCCGCTCGCCGGGGTGCCCGCGGTGCCGGCGTTCACCCGGCCGATGGTGTCGTTGATATAGCTGGTGAAGGCCCAGGCCGTCCCGGCGACGAAGAGCACCACCGCGGACATGGCCGCGCACAGCGTGAGGACGAGGCGGCGCCGCCTGGCTTTCCGGCTCGCCATGATCCGCGTCCTCAGCCGCTGCTGCGCGACCGACGGTCCGGGCCGCCGCCGTCCCGCGCGGGACGACGGTTCAGGTCCCGGGCTCTGCTCGCCACCACGGGGCTGGCCACCGCCAGGCTGGCTAACAGTGGGCTGGTCACCACGGGGCTGGCTACCTCGGGCCCGGTCGCCACGGGGCTGGCCTATCACGGGCCTGGCCATCACGGGGCGCACCGCCGTGCGGCTCCGGCCCGGGGCTCGGCAGATCCTCCTGCTCACCGGGTCCGGTCACCGGGTCGGCTGGTGAGCCGGGCGGCCCGCCTGGCCCACCCGACTGGCCCGGTCCGCCCGGCGCAGGCCGAGAACCGGAACCGGCCATCCAGCCCGGTTCGCGGTACCCGCCCATCGCGTCGTCGTCGCTGTCGGCCAAAGGCCCCCCAGATGCCGGCTCTCAGTAGGCTAGCGCGGCGAGCAGGGATTGGCCGGGACCCAGGGCGTGTCCCGTGGATTGCCGGTCATATCGCTTATCTGGAGGGTTATCCGGTCGGTGGCTCCGGGTCGCGGGGCAGGCCGAGGATCCGCTCACCGATGATGTTCAGCTGGATGTCGGTGGTCCCCCCGCCGATGGTCAGCGCCCTGGTCAGCAGGACCTGCCGGGCCCAATGGGAGCCAGCCGACTGGGACGCGGCCCACTGTGATCCGGCCGGCCGTGATCCGGCTGGCTGTGATCCGGCCGGGCGCGGGCCGCGCGTACCGCCGGCCGGGAATCCGAGCGCGCCCGCCGGACCCTGCATGGACCAGCACAACTCCGCGACCTGCTGCGCGTGCCGCATGCCCAGCAGCTTGCGTACGCTGCCGGTCGCTCCCGGCTCGGTGCCGGACAGCTGCTTCAGGGTGACCCGCATGCCGAGGACGTCGAGGGCGTGCCCCTCAGCCACCAGCTGCCCGGCCTGCTCGAGCCAGGCCTGCCGGGCGGCCTCGTCCTGCCCGCGCAGCACGTCCAGCAGTTCCGGCGCGCCGCTGCCGAACGTCCAGGTCCGCGACAGCGACACCCGCTCGTTGGCCAGCGTGGTCCTGGCCACCCGCCAGCCGTCGCCGACCTCGCCCACCACCAGGTCGTCCGGCACCTGCACACCATCCAGGAAGACCTCGTTGAACAGGGCGTCCCCGGTGATCTCACGCAGCGGGCGCACGCTGACCCCCGGTGACTTCATGTCCACCAGGAAGTAGGTGATGCCCGCGTGGCGCCGGGTGGACGGGTCCGTGCGGGCCACGCAGATGGCCCAGTCCGCTTCCATGGCCAGCGAGGTCCAGACCTTCTGGCCGGTCAGGCGCCAGCCCCCGCCTGTCTCGCCGTCCCCGGTCACCCGCTCCGCGCGGGTGGTCAGCCCGGCCAGGTCCGACCCGGCGCCGGGCTCGCTGAACAGCTGGCACCAGGTGATCTCGCCGCGCAGCGTGGCGGGCAGGAAACGTTCCTGCTGCGCCGGGGTGCCGTAGCTGACGAGGGCCGGTACCACCCAGGCGCCGATCAGCAGGGCCGGGGCACGCAGCCCAGCCTGCTTCATCTCCTCCGCGATGACCAGCTGCTCCAGCGGCCCGGCCGCGCGGCCCCAGGGCGCGGGCAGGTGCGGGACCACCCAGCCGCCGGCCGCCAGCGCGGCCGCGCGGGCCGGGGGCTCCAGCGCCGCGATCGCGGCCAGCTCGGCCCGGATCCCGGTGCGCAGCGGCTCGGCGTCCGCGGGCAGGTCGACCCGGACGGGCCTGCGGGCGCCGTCCAGGGCCAGCTCCGCGACCCGGCGGGCCCACGGCCCGGGCGGGCCGAGCAGCGCGCGCAGCGACAGCGCGCGCCGGTAGTAGCGGTGGGCCGGGTGTTCCCAGGTGTAGCCGATCCCGCCGAGAACCTGGATGCACTCGTGGGTGCAGCTGACCGCCGCGTCGAGGGCCACGACCGCGGCCACCGCCGCGGCGAACTCACCGGGTGCCGGTGTCCCGGCGTCGTCCCGGGCGTCGCACGCGGCCACCGCGTCCCAGCTGGCCGCGGCAGCCTGCTCGGCCGCGGTGAGCATCCGGGCGCACCGGTGCTTGACCGCCTGGAACTGGCCGATCGGCCGGCCGAACTGGTGCCGGACCCGGGCGTAGTCCGCCGCCGTCTGCACCGCCCAGTCGGCGATGCCGCACGCCTCGGCCGCGAACAGTGCCGCCGTCAGCGACGTGACCTGGGTCCTGGTCAGGCCGGGCAGGATCCGCCCGGCGGGCACCCGGACGCCGCTGGCGCTGACCACGGCCAGCGGGCGGGTCTGGTCCAGGCTGTCCAGCCCGGTGACGACCAGGTCCGCGGCGTTGACCACGGCCCACAGCTCGTCGTCCCCGGTCGGCGCACGGACGGGCAAGACCAGCAGGTCGGCCAGGCCTGCGCCGAGGACCGGGGCCGACTCGCCGTCGAGGGTCAGCACGTCGTCGCTGATCGTGCCGGTCAGCCCGGTGGCCAGGCCGAGCGCCCCGGTCCGTGAGCCGTCCGCCAGCCCGGCCAGGAGTTTGGCGATGTCCGTGTTTCCCGCGGGGTTACCCGCCCGGGCCAGCAGTGCGCTGGCCAGCACCGTGGGCAGGAAGCCTCCCGGGACCAGGGCGCGGCCCAGCTCCTCCAGGGCCACCGCCTGCTCGCTGAGGCCGTAGCCCTGGCCGCCGTACTCCTCCGGCAGGTGCAGGCCGAGCAGGCCCTGGGCGGCCAGGCCGGCCCGCAGCACCCCGGGGTAACTGTCCGCCGCTACCTCGGGGCCGCCGTGCCGCTCAGCCCAGCCGCGGACCGACGCGGCCAGTTCCAGATGCTCTTCGCTGACACCGAGCGCCATGCTTCACCTCGCTGTGGGAGTGATGCCCGTGCCGCCACACTAAGAAGCGGCAGACGGTAAAGCGAGATCCGGCCGGCGGGAATCCGGGGGTAAGTACGCCGGAGCACGGGCCGGCCAGGTCAACAATGGGTAGATGGAGCCAGAGCCGCCTTCCGGGACGGGCGAGCCGGGAAGACCGTCCGCGCAGCTGGGCCCGGCCGGGCCGGACGGGCCTGCGCCCGGGCGGGCCGGCGGGCCACCCGGGCCTGCCGGTGCGCCGCCGGGAGCCGCTGACGGCCGCCCGCCGCGGCGCCCGGTCGGGAGCAACCGCATGCTCCGCCCGCCGCACCCCGGCCGGGTCCGTAACCCGGTCTGGTACGCCTTGGTGACCAGGGCCGAGCACGCCGAGCACGAGGCCGCGACCGACGTGCGGGACCTGCCCGCCTGGCGGCGCCGCACCCGGGGTGAACCGCGCTGGCCGGTGACCATCTGCATCATCCTCGCGATCGTCCTGCAGCGCCTGCTGCCGGATCAGCTGTCCATGCGCCCGCTGCCGACGTTGCTGCTGCCGGTCCTGGAAGTCGGGGTGCTGCTCGCCCTGGCCATCGCCAACCCGGTCCGGATCGAGCGGCGGGGCGTCTTCGTCCGCTGGGTCAGCATCGTGCTGATCCTGGTGATCACCGGGGCCAACGCCGCGTCGGCGGTGCTGCTGATCCGGGAGATCCTGACCATCAGCCCGGCGACTAAGCACCCTGGGCCGTTGCTGGCCTCCGGCGCGGCCATCTGGGCCACCAACGTGATCGCGTTCGCCCTCTGGTACTGGGAGTTCGACCGGGGCGGCCCGGTGCATCGCGCCCACGGCACGTTCCAGTACCTGGACTTCCTGTTCCCGCAGATGACCGTGGAGGACCTGACCCCGCCGGACTGGGAGCCGCGGTTCGTGGACTACCTCTACCTGTCGTTCACCAACGCGACCGCGTTCAGCCCGACCGACGTGATGCCGCTGGTCCACTGGGCGAAGCTGACCATGCTGGTCCAGTCGGCGGTGTCGCTGTCACTGGGCGCGCTGGTGATCGCCCGCGCGGTGAACATCCTCTAGCTGATCGCTCCGATAGAGCTGATCCGTCCCGATAGCCATCTTGGTTACTAACGGGTATTATGGAGCTTGTTACTCGTCGGTAGCTTTCACTGGGGGCGGCCATGGGCCACTACAAGAGCAACCTGCGCGACCTCGAGTTCAACCTGTTCGAGGTGCTGCGCCGCCAGGACCTGCTGGGCCGTGAGCCCTACCCGGACGTGGACGAGGAGACCGCCCGCGGCATCCTCGACGAGGTGAACCGCCTGGCCACCGGGCCGATCGCCGAGTCCTTCGCGGACGCGGACCGCCACCCCCCGGTGTTCGACCCGGCGACCGCGTCGGTGGCGATGCCCGAGGGCTTCAAGAAGTCCTTCGCCGCGTTCATGGACGCCGAGTGGTTCCGCCTGGACCTGCCGGCCGAGCTCGGCGGGATCGCCGCGCCGCGCACGCTGGCCTGGTCGGTGGCCGAGCTGATCCTGGGCGCCAACCCCGCGGTCTGGATGTACTCCGGCGGCCCGAACTTCGCCCAGGTGCTGTGGGCCATCGGCACCCCGGAGCAGCAGCAGTTCGCGCAGCACGCCATCGACCGCAAGTGGGGCAGCACCATGGTGCTGACCGAGCCTGAGGCCGGCTCCGACGTCGGGGCCGGCCGGACCAAGGCGATCGAGCAGCCGGACGGCACCTGGCACATCGAGGGCGTCAAGCGGTTCATCACCAGCGCCGAGCACGACATGGCCGAGAACATCTTCCACCTGGTGCTGGCCCGCCCCGAGGGCGCCGGGCCGGGCACCAAGGGCCTGTCCATGTTCCTGGTGCCCAAGTTCCTGGTCGGCCCGGACGGTGAGCTGGGCGAGCGCAACGGCGTCCGGGTCACCGGGGTCGAGCACAAGATGGGCCTGAAGGCCTCTACCACCTGCGAGCTCACCTTCGGCGGCGAGAGCCCGGCGGTCGGCACCCTGGTCGGCGGCGTGCACGACGGCATCCGCCAGATGTTCCTGATCATCGAGCACGCCCGGATGATGGTCGGCACCAAGGCCATCGCCACGCTGTCCACCGGCTACCTGAACGCGCTGGAGTACGCCCGGCAGCGGGTCCAGGGCGCGGACATGACCCAGATGACCGACAAGACCGCGCCGCGGGTCACGATCATCCACCACCCCGACGTCCGCCGGATGCTGATGATGCAGAAGGCGTACGCCGAGGGCATGCGGGCCCTGGTGCTCTACACCGCCTCCTGGCAGGACGCGGTCCAGGTCGCCAAGGCCGGGGGCGGCACCGGGCCGGGGACCGCGGGTGACCTCGCGGTCCGGGTCAACGACCTGCTGCTGCCGGTGGTCAAGGGGGTCGGCTCAGAGCGCGCCTACGAGCTGCTGACGCTGTCCCTGCAGACCTACGGCGGCTCGGGCTTCATCCAGGACTTCCCGGTCGAGCAGTACATCCGGGACGCCAAGATCGACAGCCTGTACGAGGGCACCACGGCCATCCAGGGCATGGACTTGTTCTTCCGCAAGACCCTGCGGGACCAGGGGGTCGCGCTGGGCGAGGTGCTCGGGGAGATCAAGGCGTTCGCGGCCAGCGAGGCCGGGAACGGGCGGCTCAAGACCGAGCGCACCGCGCTGTCCGCGGCCGTCGCCGACGTGGAGGCCATCGTCGCGTCCATGTCCGGGTACGCGCTCGCCTCGCTGGAGCAGCCCGCCGAGGTCTACAAGGCCGGGCTGAACAGCACCCGGCTGCTGATGGCCCTCGGCGACCTGCTCATCGGCTGGCTGCTCGCCCGGCAGGCCGAAGTGGCGCTCGACGCCCTGGACCAGGGGGCAGGCCGGGACGAGGCCTTCTACCGGGGCAAGGTGGCCACCGCGCGGTTCTTCGCGGAGACGGTGCTGCCCCGGCTGACGGTGGAGCGCCAGATCGCCGAGACGACCACGCTCGACCTGATGGAGCTCCCGGAAGACGCCTTCTAGGACGCCTTCTAGAAGGTCAGCTCGTACTGGACGGCTGAGCGGTCGGCGATGATCGGCTGCACGTACGTCTCGATGATCTTCCGGTGCACCGGGTGGTCGCGGTAGACCAGGTAGTCCTCGACGTTGTCGAAGTCCGCCACCACCGCGAACTGGTAGTTGCCCGGGTTCAGCCCCGCGTCCAGGCCGACGTGGTAGTCCTTGATCTCCCCGACGGACCCGGGCAGGGTGCGCAGCTGGCGGGCCAGTTCCTCCTGCTGCTCCGTGGTGGTCTGCGGCTTGAAGGTGAACAGCACAACGTGCCGGAACATCGCGGTCCTTTCTGGTCGGCAGGTCAGCCTTGGGGTGCTTAACCCCAGGCCAGCATGACGGTCGGGTCGTGCAGCATGGCCCCGATATCGCGCAGTACGGCCGAGCCCAGGTCGCCGTCCACGATGCGATGGTCGAACGAGAGCGACAGCGTCGTCACCTTGCGCACCGCGAGCTGGCCGTCCACCACCCACGGCGCGTCCCTGATCTGCCCGAAGGCCAGGATGGCCGCTTCTGGCGGGGTGATGATCGGGGTACCCGAGTCCACCCCGAACACCCCGACGTTGGTGATGGTGATCGTCCCGCCGGACAGGTCCGCCTGCGACGCCCGGCCGGCCCGGGCCGTGTCCGCCAGCCCGGCCAGCGCGCGGGCCAGCGCGGGCAGGCTCGCCGCGTCCGCGCCCTTGATGTTCGGCACGATCAGCCCGCGCTCGGTCGCGGCGGCGATGCCCAGGTTCACGTAGTGCTTGACCACGATCTCCTGCGCGCCCTCGTCCCAGGACGAATTGATCATCGGGTGCCGGGCCACCGCGACCAGCAGCGCCCGGGCCACCAGCAGCAGCGGCGACACCCGGACCCCGGTGAACTCCGGCAGCTCCCGCAGCCGCCGGACCGCGTCGACCGTGGCGCTGACGTCGACCTGCAGGAACTCGGTCACGTGCGGGGCCCGCCGCGCGCTCTCGGCGACGGCGGCTGCGGTGTGCTTGCGGACGCCGCGGATGGGAATCCGCTCCTCCCGGGGGCCCGGCGAGGCCGCCTGGGCCTCCGGAGCGGGCACCGGGGCGTCCTGCGCGCTGGCGGCCTGCTGCACGTCGTCGCGGCTGATGGACCCGCCCGGCCCGGTGCCGGCCAGCCCGGCCAGGTCCACCCCGAGCTCCCGGGCCAGCTTGCGGACCGGCGGCTTCGCCAGCACGCTCGGGTGGCCGCCCGCCCCGCCGTTCGCGCGGGCTGGCGTCAGAGCATCCGCAACGGAACCACTTCCCGCCGGTGCCTCCCGCTGGGCCACCGGGGCCACGGCCGGAGGGGAGGCTCCCTTACGCGGGCGCCGGGTGGTCGCGCCGGCCTTCACGCCGTAGCCGACCAGGACGGCCTGCCGCTCCGCGGGCGGGGGGACCGGCGGCACCAGGTCCTCGGAGGAGGGACGCGGTCCCGCGGCCGCGATATCGGCCGGGTCGATGGCGACGCCAGGCGGGCCGGGCGCCGGGGCCGTGCTCGTCCCGGCGGGTGCCGCCGGGGTAGCCGCCCCGGGCCCGGCGCCCGCCGGGCCACCGCTTCCCGGCCCGCCGCCGGCCGGGCCGGGCACGTCGACCGCGATGATGGGCGTGCCCACGTCCACGGTCTGCCCCTCGGGCACCAGCAGCGCGGCCACCACGCCCGCGTAGGGGCTGGGCAGCTCGACAATGGCCTTGGCCGTCTCGATGTCCACGATGATCTGGTTCACGATCACCGTGTCGCCCGGCTGCACCCGCCAGCTGACGATGTCCGCCTCGGTCAGCCCTTCGCCCACGTCCGGGAGGCGGAACTCACGGCGCACGGTGGTCGCAGGTCCTGTGGTCGTCGGTCCTGTGGTCGCAGACTCGGTCATGACCAGCCCTCTCAGACGGCGAAGGTGCGGTCGACGGCGTCCAGCACCCGGTCCAGGTCGGGCAGGTAGTGGTCCTCCAGCCGCGACGGCGGGTACGGGGTGGAGAAGCCGCCTACCCGCAGCACCGGCGATTCCAGCTGGTAGAAGCACTCCTCGGTGATCCGGGCCGCGATCTCCGCGCCCAGGCCGCCGGTCACCGGCGCCTCGTGGGCCACCACGCACCGGCCGGTGCGCCGCACCGAGTCGCAGATGGTCTGCAGGTCCAGCGGGGACAGCGAGCGCAGGTCGATGACCTCCACCGAGCGTCCCTCGGCTCGCGCGGCCACGGCCGACTCCACACAGGTCCGGACCATCGGCCCGTAACACAGCAGCGTCACGTCGGTGCCGTCCAGCACGATCCGGGCCCGGTCCAGCGCCAGCGCGTCACCCAGTTCGGCGGCCGGGTCGACCTCGGCCTTGTCCCAGTAGCGGCGCTTCGGCTCGAAGAAGATGACCGGGTCGTCGCAGCGGATCGACTGCTGGATCATCGTGTAGGCGTCGGTGGAGTTGGCGCAGGCCACCACGCGCAGCCCCGCGGTGTGCGCGAACAGCGCCTCCGGGGACTCGCTGTGGTGCTCGACCGCGCCGATCCCGCCGCCGCACGGGATCCGGATCGTGACCGGCATGGTCACGTGGCCCAGCGAGCGCAGCCGCATCTTGGCCAGCTGGCTGACGATCTGGTCGAAGGCCGGGAACACGAACCCGTCGAACTGGATCTCGCAGACGGGCCGGTAACCGCGCAGGGCGAGCCCGATCGCGGTGCCGATGATGCCGGACTCGGCCAGCGGGGTGTCGACCACCCGGCTCTCGCCGAAGTCCTTCTGCAGCCCGTCGGTGACCCGGAACACGCCGCCCAGCTTGCCGACGTCCTCGCCCATGATGAGCGCCCGGGGGTCGTCCTCGAGCGCCTTGCGCAGGCCCGCGTTGAGCGCCTTGGACAGCGTCATGACCGTCATCGGGCCTCCTCCCCGTCGAAGGAGTCGAGGTAGGCCGCGTACTGCTCGCGCTCGGCGTCCAGCAGCGTGTTCGGCCCGGCGTAGACGTTCTCGAAGATGGCCAGCGGCTGCGGATCGGGCATCTCCAGGCAGGCCTGGCGGACCCGGCCGCCGAGCTGGTCGGCCTCGGCGTCCACCGTCTCGAAGAACGCGGCGTCGGCCGAGCCGCTGCGCACCAGGTACGCCTTGACCCGCTCGATCGGGTCCTTCAGCTTCCACGCTTGCAGCTCACTGGCCAGCCGGTAGCGGGTCGGGTCGTCGGTGGTGGTGTGCGCGCCCATCCGGTAGGTGAACGCCTCGATCAGGGTGGGGCCCTGGCCTTCCCGGGCGGCCTGCATGGCCTTCCTGGTCACCGCGAGGCAGGCCAGCACGTCGTTGCCGTCCACCCGCAGGCCCGGGAAGCCGAACCCGCGGGCCCGCTGGTACAGCGGGATGCGGCTCTGGCGCTCCAGCGGCTCGGAGATGGCCCACTGGTTGTTCTGGCAGAAGAACACGACCGGCGCGTTGAACACCGACGCCCAGATGAACGCCTCGTTGACGTCCCCCTGGCTGGTGGCGCCGTCCCCGAAGTAGACGATCACCGCCTCGCCGTCCTCGCCCACCGCGCCGTCCCGCTGGATGCCCATGGCGTAGCCGGTGGCGTGCAGCGTCTGGGCGCCGATCACGATCGTGTACAGGTGGAACTTATGCGCGGCCGGGTCCCAGCCGCCGTTGCTGACCCCGCGGAACAGCTCCAGCAGCCGCGTCGGGTCGAGCCCGCGGCACCAGGCCACGCCGTGCTCCCGGTAGGTGGGGAAGGCCATGTCCCGCGGCCCGAGGGCCCGGCCCGAGCCGACCTGGGCCGCTTCCTGCCCGAGCAGGGAGGCCCAGATCCCGAGCTCACCCTGCCGCTGCAGGGCAATGGCCTCGGTGTCGATCCGGCGGACCAGGACGAGGTCACGGTAGAGGTCTTTCACCTCACTGGCGCTCAGGTCCAGTGGGTAGTCCGGATGCTCGATCCGCTCGCCTTCCGGCGTGAGCAGCTGGACGGTTTCGATGCGCAGTCCCGGCGGCCGGTCCAGGCCTGCCGGGGCTCCCGGTGCGGTGACTGCACCGTCAGCGTCGACGGTCACGTGCACTCCCTCTGGTGGTGGGGTTCACTAGCCCCCATGGTGGTGGGGTTCACTAGGGCCATCGTGGCAGACCGGGCTGCGGCCCGGGAAACCCTGGTGTTGGTCAGCTGTCACGCAAAGCCCGATCAGCCAGCACAGCGCAGTCCAGGAAAGGCGGGAACACGTGGCCCGAATTGTCGTCGATGTGATGCTCCGCAAGGAGATCCACGATCCGCAGGGGGAGGCGATCACCAGCGCCGCCCACCGGCTCGGCTTCAGCCAGGTGCTCGGGGTCCGGCAGGGCAAGCGGTTCGAGGTGGAGCTGAGCGGGCCCACGGACGAGGCCACCCTGGCCCGGGTGGCTGAGCTGGCCGGGGAACTGCTGGCGAACCAGGTGATCGAGGAGTTCACGCTGCACGAGAGCTGACCTGACCGGTCGGGCAGTCGACCGGACCCTCAAGCACAACTACATAACACTCAGAGTTCACGATTATCCGCGCCAGGGCCGGGAAAGGTCACAAGTGGCCAGCGCCAACACGGGATGAGGGAACCTGAGGGGCGGATGCGGGCTCACATGAGACGCGCCGAGGAGTCGATTGTGGACGTTGAGTTCTGCCTGGTGTTTCCGCATGAGGCACTCAGCGTGCCGGTCATGCGCAGGGTCCTGGGCGACACCCTACGCCGGCTCGGGGCCGATGAGGAAGGGGTCAGCGACCTCCTCCTCGCGGTGACCGAGGCCTGCACCAACGTGCTCAAGCACGGGGCGCCCGGTCCCAGGTACGAGATCGTGGCCCGGATCGGCGAGCGTGGCTGCCTGATCCAGGTGCTGAACGACGAGCGCGGCCTCGACTCGCTGATGGTGCCTGCCCCGCGCCGGCCTATGTGGGACGCCGTGCACGCTCCGGCGCGCTTCCGCCGCCGGGTCGCGGGCAGCGCGGGCCGCCGGACGGGCACCGCGGGCCGGCGGACGCAACGCCCAGGCAGGCGCTGGCGGCCGGCCGGCGCGGCCGCTGACCGAGGACCAGATGATCGCCATGCTGCCCGAGTCAGGCCGCGGCCTGGCCATCATGCGGGCCTGCGTGGACGATGTGACGCTGAGCAGCGGGCCCGGCCTGGGCACCGTGGTGTCCCTGGAGAAGCGGATGGCCTGGCGGAACGACGCGCCCATGCTGGAAGACCGGTTCAGGAGCGAGAGCCAGCTCCGCAACGCCGGCTGAGCTCACCACTACCCCGGGCCACCGCCCCTGGTTCCCGGCCCGGGCCGGGCTTGTCCCGCCCGGCGTGGCCCGGCAGCGCCCGGCCCGCTTACTGGGGCGAGCACGGTAACCTGCAGGCAGACCACCCCGCTCACCCCGCTGCGAGGATATTCATGACAGCCCGCGTGGGTGTCATCACTTTCCCTGGATCGCTGGATGACGCCGATGCCGCACGGGCCGTGGCCCGGGCGGGCGCTGAGCCTGTCCCGCTCTGGCACGGCGACCGTGACCTGCGCGGCCTGGCCGCGGTCATCCTGCCGGGCGGCTTCTCCTACGGTGACTACCTGCGCTGCGGGGCCATCGCCCGGTTCGCCCCGGTGATGGGCGAGCTCATCTCGGCCGCCCGGGCCGGGCTGCCGGTCCTGGGCATCTGCAACGGGTTCCAGATCCTCTGCGAGGCACACCTGCTGCCGGGCGCGCTGACCCGCAACGCGGGCCTGCGGTTCATCGACCGGGTGGTGCGGGTGCGGGTCGAGGACACCCAGACCCCCTGGACCTCTGGCTACACCCAGGACCAGGAAATCGAGCTGGTGCTGAAGAGTGGCGAGGGGGCCTACGTGGCGGATCCGGCCACCCTGGCCCGGCTGACCTCGGCCGGCCAGGTCGTCGCGCGTTACGCAGGCGGCAACCCCAACGGCTCGGTGGGAGACATCGCCGGCGTGCGCAGCGAGGCAGGCAACGTGGTCGGGCTGATGCCGCACCCGGAGCACGCCATCGACGCGCTCACCGGGCCCGGCACCGACGGTCTTGGCTTCTTCACCTCCGTGCTGCGTGCGATGGCGGCCCAGTGAGCGCGAGCATCTCAGGAGGCCCGATGAGCGGCGCCGCGGACACCGTGAGCCGGGCCGCGACCACGCCCGGCCAGCCCCAGCCGTACGCCGAACTCGGCCTGACCAGTGCGGAGTACGAGCGGATCGGCGAGCTGCTGGGCCGCCGGCCGACCGACGCGGAGCTGGCCATCTACTCGGTCATGTGGAGCGAGCACTGCTCCTACAAGTCGTCCAAGGTCCACCTGCGCCGGTTCGCGGAATCCGCGCCGCCGTCCCCGGCCCTGCTCGCCGGGATCGGCCAGAACGCCGGCGTGGTGGACATCGGCCAGGGGTACGCGGTCACGTTCAAGGTCGAGTCGCACAACCACCCCTCCTACGTGGAGCCGTTCCAGGGTGCGGCGACCGGGGTGGGCGGGATCGTGCGCGACATCCTGGCCATGGGGGCCCGCCCGGTGGCGGTGATGGACTCGCTGCGGTTCGGGCCCGCGGAGGCGCCGGACACCCACCGGGTGCTGCCCGGGGTGGTGGCCGGCATCTCGTTCTACGGCAACTGCCTCGGCCTGCCCAACATCGGCGGTGAACTCGCCTTCGACCCCTGCTACAGCGGGAACCCGCTGGTCAACGCGCTGTGCGTGGGGGTGATGCGGCACCAGGACCTCAAGCTGGCCGCGGCCCGCGGGACCGGGAACCAGGTCATCCTGTTCGGCTCCCGGACCGGCCCGGACGGCATCGGCGGCGCTTCGGTGCTGGCCAGTGCCACGTTCGGCGGTGGCGATTCCGCGAAGCGGCCCAGCGTCCAGGTCGGCGACCCGTTCATGGAGAAGCTGCTGATCGAGTGCTGCCTGGAGCTGTACGCGGCCGGCCTGGTCACCGGCATCCAGGACCTGGGCGCGGCCGGCGTCTCATGCGCCACCGCCGAGCTGGCCGCGGGCGGTGGCACCGGCATGGACGTCGATCTCGACGCGGTGCCGCTGCGCGACCCGGGGCTCGGCCCGGCCGAGATCTTGATGAGCGAGTCGCAGGAACGCATGATGGCCGTGGTCGAGCCGGCCCATGTGGATCAGTTCATGGCCGTGTGCGCCCGCTGGGGCGTGCTGGCCACGGTGATCGGCGAGGTCACCGACACCGGCCGGCTGCGCATGACCTGGCGCGGTGAGCAGGTGGTGGACATCCCGCCGGCCAGCGCGGCCGACGAGGGACCGGTCTACCAGCGGCCCATCCAGCGCCCCGCGGCCCAGGACGCACTGCAGGCCGACGACCCGGCCGCGCTGGCCCGCCCCGAGGGCGGCCCGGAGCTGCGGGCCACGTTGCTGTCCCTGCTGGCCTCGCCGGGGCTGGCCGACAAGAGCTGGGTCACCGAGCAGTACGACCGGCATGTGCGGGGCAACACGGTGCTCGCGACGCCGCAGGACGCCGGGGTGATCCGGATCGACGAGCACACCGGCCTCGGGATCGCGCTGGCTACCGACGGGAACGGCCGGTTCGGGCTGCTGGACCCGTACGCGGGCGCGCAGCTGGCGCTGGCCGAGGCGTACCGCAACGTGGCCGCCACCGGGGCGGTGCCGCTCGCGGTCACCAACTGCCTGAACTTCGGCTCGCCGGAGGACCCTGGCGTGATGTGGCAGTTCAGCGAGGCGGTCCGCGGCCTGGCCGACGGGTGCGCGGCCCTCGGGGTGCCGGTCACCGGCGGCAACGTGAGCTTTTACAACCAGACCGGCGAGACGCCCATCCATCCCACGCCGGTGGTCGGGGTCCTCGGGGTGCACGCCGACGTGACCCGGCGGGTCGCGATCGGGCCGCGCACCGAGGGGGCAGCGATCGTCCTGCTGGGCCGGACCGCGGCCGAGTTCGGCGGGTCGGCGTGGGCGCAGGTGACCCACGCCCACTGCGGCGGGCGGCCGCCTCAGGTGGATCTGGCGGCCGAGCGGGCCCTGGCCAGGGTGCTTACCGAGGCGGCTGCGGACGGCCTGCTGGAGGCCGCCCACGACCTGTCCGAGGGCGGCCTGGCCGTCGCGCTGGCCGAGTGCTGCCTGGATCAGGGGCTCGGCTGCCAGGTAGCGCTGCCGGGCGACTTGTTCACCCAGCTGTTCAGCGAGTCGGCGGCCCGGGCCGTGGTCGTGGTCCGGCCGGGGTCCGGGCCAGCCTTCGCCACGCTGGCCGCCCGGCACGGCGTGCCCGCCAGCGAACTCGGGGTGACCGGCGGTGACAGCCTGGTCGTGCAGGGCAGCTTCGACATCCCGGTGGACGAGATCGCCGCGGCGCACCGGGGCCCGCTGCCCGGCCTCTTCGGCTAGCAGGTTCAGCTAAGCCAGTGGACCGGACGGGTTTTCGTTGCGGCGAATTAGAACACCGACCAGAACATGACGAGCTGGTTCCACGGCTTGGCCGCCGAGCACTTCTGCAGTTCCGGCACCACGGACCCGCCTGACGAGGCGTCGCTCAGCCCCAGGCAGCGCCCGCTGGAGGCGCTCCGGAGCTGCCAGTAGTCGCGGCCCTGGGAGTCGGTGTGCTCGAAGGGGTGGTACCAGCGCTGGTTGAGTGCGGTGTCGCAGCGGCCCAGCTGGACGGTGGCCTGGGCGCCCCTGCCGACCACGGTCAGGCACCGGCGGCTGCCGGAGAAGAGCAGGACGAACCCGCCGGAGCCCATCTCGTCGGCCTGCCACTGCTGGCTGGACTGGACGCTCTCGCCGCCGCTGCTCGGGGTGAAGACGAGACCGCCCGCCCCGCCGGACAGCAGCGTCGAGGAGGAGCCCGAGGAGCCCGCCTGGCCGGTCCGGCCCAGGTTGGCCAGGCCCACCGTCTGCTGGCTGGTGATCTTGTTGGACGGCCCGACCTGCGCCCCTTGCGCGCTGTTACCGCTCTTGGCGGGCAGGAGCGCCACCACGCCCACCCCGACCAGCACCGCCAGCACGACCGTCGCGCTGATCAGGACAGCCGTGGTGGCCCGCGATCTGCCCTTGCCTCGTCGCCCAGGACCGCGAATCCCTGCCATAGGCATGACGATTACTTGCTTTCCCCCGGTTAGGCCAGCCATATGAGGAAATCGCTCAAATCATGATATATGTCGTCACCGAGCGGGCCCGGGAGTCTACTCGGTGTCCGGGATCATGGTGCGGAAAGTCACGGTACGTTAGGCGCTGATGCCCCCCCGCCGTCCCGACCCCCAGCGACTGCGCGCCGCCCTGGACGCCCAGCGGTCCGCGCTGGGCCAGCAGCCCTGGGCCGGGCCGGCTGAGCCTGCGGTGCTCAGCCGGGCCCTGGCCTTCGCGGTGGCCGAAGCGCTGGAAGCGGACGCGGAGCCGCAGCGGGAAGCCCTGCGCGCCGCCGTGACCTACCTGCTCGGCCTGCTGGCCGCCGACGCGCCCGGCCGCGCCGTGGAGGTCCGGGTCCCGCCGTACGCGGCGGTCCAGGCCGTCGCCGGGCCCCGGCACACCCGGGGCACCCCGCCGAACGTGGTGGAGACCGACCCGGTGACCTGGGTCAGGCTGGCCCTGGGCCGGCTCTCCTGGGCGCAGGCCCGGGAGGCCGGGCGGGTCAGCGCGAGCGGGCCGCGGGCGGACATCTCGGAGTATTTGCCGCTGCTGCGCGGCACGACCAGCGCCTCCGCGTCATTAGACTGACTGAGTGGTCAACCCCGATGGCCGACTGACGGACGATGTGGATCCCGGAGACCGGCCTCCTCGGGACGCATGCGGAGTCTTCGGCGTGTGGTCCCCCGGTGAGGAAGTCGCCAAGCTCGCCTACTTCGGCCTGTACGCCCTGCAGCACCGGGGCCAGGAGTCAGCCGGTATCGCGGTCAGTGACGGTGACCGGATCGTGGTCTACAAGGACATGGGCCTGGTGGCCCAGGTGTTCGACGAGGCCGCGCTGTCCACGTTGCGCGGCTACATCGCGGTCGGGCACTGCCGCTACTCGACCAGCGGCGCCTCGACCTGGGAGAACGCCCAGCCCACCTTCCGGTCCACCCCCGTCGCCAGCCTGGCCCTCGGCCACAACGGCAACCTGATCAACACCCTGGAACTCGCGGCGATCGCCAGCGGTGCCAACGGTGAGCGCGGGGCTGACGGCGAGCGCTGGCCGGCCAGTCAGCGGGCCACCACGGACACGGACGTGCTCACCGCGCTGTTCGCTGACCCGCGGATGGCCAGCGTCGAGGAGGGTGCCCTGGCGGCCCTGCCGCTGGTGCGCGGGGCCTACTCGCTGGTCTTCATGGACGAGCACACGCTGTACGCGGCCCGTGACCCGCAGGGCTTCCGCCCCCTGGTGCTGGGCCAGCTGGCCGACGGCTGGGTGGTGGCCAGCGAGACCGCGGCCCTGGACATCGTGGGCGCCGCGTTCGTCCGGGAGATCGAGCCGGGCGAGCTGGTCACCATCGACGAGCGCGGGGTCAGGTCACGGCGCTTCGCCCGGCCGCACCCGGCGGGCTGCCTGTTCGAGTACGTCTACCTGGCCCGCCCGGACACGGCCATCGCGGGGCGCAGCGTCCAGACCACCCGGGTCCAGGTCGGCCGGATGCTGGCCGCCGAGCACCCGGTCGAGGCGGACCTGGTCATCCCGGTACCGGAGTCGGGCACCCCGGCGGCCATCGGGTACGCACAGGCCAGCGGCATCCCGTACGGGCAGGGGCTGGTCAAGAACTCCTACGTGGGCCGGACGTTCATCCAGCCCAGCCAGACGATCCGGCAGCGTGGCATCCGGCTCAAGCTGAACCCGCTCCGGGGGGTCATCGCGGGGCAGCGGGTCGTCGTGGTGGACGACTCGATCGTGCGCGGCAACACCCAGCAGGCCATCGTGGCCATGCTGCGCGAGGCGGGTGCCGCCGAGGTGCACGTGCGCATCTCCAGCCCGCCGGTGGCCTGGCCGTGCTTCTACGGGATCGACTTCGCGACCCGGGCCGAGCTGATCGCGGGCAGTTCCTCGGTGGAGGAGATCCGCGACGAGATCGGGGCCGACTCGCTCGGCTTCATCTCGCTGGAGGGGCTGACCGAGGCGACGACGATCCCGGCCGGGCGGCTGTGCCGGGCCTGCTTCGACGGCCAGTACCCGATCCCGGTCGCCGAGGCGGAGCGGGGCAAGCATGTGCTGGAAGTCATCCCGCCGGTCCGGTCGTGACGAGCAACCAGCCGGGCCCCGCGGTCAGCACCTACGCGAACGCGGGCGTCGACATCGGCGCGGGCGAGCGGGCCGTGGACCTGATGCGCGCGTCGATCGCCCGGACCGGCGGCCCGGAAGTGATCGGCGGCCTGGGCGGGTTCGCCGGGCTGTTCGACGCGACCCGGCTGACCACCATGCGGCGGCCGCTGCTGGCCACCTCCACTGACGGCGTGGGCACCAAGGTGCTGATCGCCAGCAGGCTGGGCCGCTACGACACGGTCGGCATCGACCTGGTCGGGATGGTGGTGGACGACCTGGTGGTGTGCGGGGCCGAGCCGCTGTTCATGACCGACTACATGGTCTTCGGGGCCCTCCAGCCGGAACGCGCGGCGGCCATCCTGGCCGGGGTGGCGGAGGGGTGCGTGCAGGCGGGCTGCGCCCTGATCGGCGGGGAAACGGCCGAGCATCCCGGCCATTTCGGGCCGGACGACTTCGACCTGGCCGGCGCGGCCACCGGCGTCGTGGACCACGACGACCTGCTCGGCCCGCACCGGGTGCAGTCCGGCGACGTGGTGCTGGCCCTGGCGTCCTCCGGGCTGCATTCCAACGGCTTCTCGCTGGTCCGGCAGGTGCTGGAGCAGGCCGGGCTGGACCTGGCGGCTGAGTTCAGCGAGCTCGGCGGCCCGCTGGGCGCCGAACTGCTCACCCCCACCCGCATCTACGCCCAGGACTGCCTCGCCCTGGCCCGCGACTGTGACGTGCACGCCTACGCCCACATCACCGGCGGCGGGCTGGCCGCCAACCTGGCCCGGGTGCTGCCCGCCGGCACCGGGACGCGCTCCTGGACCGGGCGACCTGGCAGCCCCAGCCGGTGTTCGGCCTGCTCGCGGAGCAGGGCGGGGTGCCGTCGGACGAGATGGAGCGGGTGTTCAACATGGGCGTCGGCATGGCGGCCGTGGTGGCCGCGGCCGACACCAGCCGGGCCCTCGGCACGCTGGCCAGCCGCGGCGTCCCGGCGTGGGTGCTCGGCGAGATCGTGCCCGGCTCAGGGACCGCCCGGCTGACGGGGCGACACTGAGCGGATAGCACTAGCGGGATGGCACGCCGTGACGGCTAGCCCCGCTCCGACCTGCTCATGTGCGACCCATTACCGCCGAGGTCATCGTCGTCGTCTTCGCCGTCGTCTCGCATCGTCGGGTCATCCGCGTAACGCCCGATCGAGGTCTGCGTAGGCGTCGTCGCCGCCGTCCGCTTCCTCATCGTCCCTGCCGCCACCCAGCTCAGTCCGCAGCCGGTCAAGGTCCGTGCCGCCGCTGTTGTACTTCAGCTGGCGTGCCACCTTTACCTGCTTGGCCTTGGCTCGGCCGCGCCCCATTGGCTCGACCCCCTCGAACATGCGGAGCCACTCTCGGGCCCCTGCTCCCTGCGCTGATGACTTGCGGGTTTACGCATGAAAGACAGCTCGCCGCCGCTCCACCGCTTGAAGTGCGACGCGCTTCCGCCTTGCGTACAGATCCAACCGTACCTGCTTTGCGCCGTAAGCGCCTCTGCAGGATGCGACCAGGGCGGATTGACCCGCATCAATTCCTGCCCTGCGCCTGCTTGACGGGGCCGCCCAGGGCGGAGCCTCACCCACCCAGCCAGATCGCCCGCAGCCTGCCTACCTCGGACATCCTGCGTTCCGCGAGGCGGTCGGCCGCGACCGCGGGCGGTACGCCCTCGGTGCCGGCGAGCGCGAAGATCTGCCTGGTCGTGCCGAAGATCTGCTCCGCCCGGGCCTGGGCCCGCTCGAAGTTGAACCCACTGCGCTCGTCGGCGACCTGGATCACGCCCCCGGCGTTGACCACGTAGTCGGGGGCGTACAGGACGCCCCGGTCGGCCAGCAGTTTCTCGATGCCCGGGTGGGCCAGCTGGTTGTTCGCGCCGCCGCAGACGATGCTGGCCCGCAGGGCCGCCACGGTGTCGTCGTCCAGCGCGCCACCGAGCGCACAGGGCGCGTAGACGTCCAGGTCGCGGGCGAGCAGGTCGGCCCGGCTGGCCGCCACCTGGACGCCCGGGTGCGCGGCCACCACCCGGCTGACCGCGCCCGGATCCACGTCGCACACGACGGCGGCCGCCCCGGCCTCGACCAGGAGAGTCACCAGCCGCCGTCCGACCTTGCCCACGCCCTCCACGCCGACCAGGCGTCCTTCCAGGCTGGGGCGGCCCCAGCGGTGCTCAGCGGCGGCCCGCATGCCCTGGAAGACCCCGAACGCGGTCAGCACGGAAGAGTCGCCCGCACCGCCGTTGGGCACCGTGCGCCCGGTCACGTACCCGCACTCGCGGGCGATCACGTCCATGTCCTCGCTGTAGGTACCGATATCGCACGCGGTGATGTAGCGCCCGCTCAGCGACTGGATGAACCGGCCGTACGCGCGGAGCAGCGCTTCGGACTTGAGCGTGGCGGGATCGCCGATGATCACGGCTTTACCGCCGCCGTGGTCCAGGCCCGCCAGCGCGTTCTTGTAGGCCATGGCGCGGGACAGGTTGAGCACGTCGGACAGGGCCGCGTCCTCGTCCGGATAGGGGTAGAAGCGGGTTCCGCCGAGCGCGGGGCCGAGTGCGGTCGAGTAGATCGCGATGATCGCGCGCAGGCCGCTCTGCCGGTCCTGGCAGAAAACGACCTGCTCGTGCCCAGGGTCGGCACTGGCGGTGAGGGCGGCGGGAGAGGGGAACACGTTCGTCACGGTAGTGACACCCTTCGCGTTCTGGTGGGTCCGTGTGACCTGGAAGACACCGGGTCAGCCGGCCTGGGGTGGGGCCGGTCCGGATCCGACACTATCGCTGCGGCGGACCAGTGACGATCTCGTTATCCGCAGGACATGTACCCCGCCGCGCGGCCGTGCCACGATTCGAACGTGCGACCCTACGCGGCTTATCTGCGCGTCTACGAACCGCTCTCCGCGTTCAGCGACGCCGAGGGCCGGTACTGGTCTGAGTACGCGGCGTCCGCGCAGCGGCCCCGGCGGGCGGCCGCGCTCGACGCCGAGCAGGCCGAGGCGCTCGGCAGGCTGATCGCCACGCCGCCGATCGCCGCCCCGCGGGGGGAGAGCGGTCAGGCCTACGTCCGCTGGGCCGACGGCGTTACCTACATCTGCCCATGGCAGACGCGGCTGCGGTCCTGGCTCGAGCTGGCCCGGCTGCGGTCCACCGACCGGCCGCTGCTGGCCAGCGCGTTCGCGGCGGGCCAGGCCGACCAGGCGTTGCGTGACTTCGCCTGCTGGCAGGGCCAGGCGTCATCGCTGCGGGTGTTCATCCAGTCCTGCACGTGGGCCGTCCCTCCCGGATGGTTCGTGCCCTTCGCCCCCGAGGAGCGGTGGCTCGTGCTGGGCCGGGCGGAGGACGGCGAGGACCGCGGCCTGGCCGCCGCGGCGGCGACCCGGACGCTCATCTACGCCACCGCCATGTCACAGGCCCGGCGGCGGATCGCCCGGGCCCTGAACGCGCTCCGGCGCACCAGCGGCGACGCCTTAACGAGCCCGTCCGGCGCCGGGGGCGGCGGGGACGGCGCCGGCGAGGCCAGCAGCGGGGACGGCCTGGGTCCGTGGAGCGCCACCGTGGAGATCGCGCAGATCGGCCGCTGGCTGGAAGAGTTCCATCCCCATTCGGTCGTCGAGCTGGATTACGGCGGTCTTGTGCACCTACTCGACGACGATTCGCTGCGTGCGGATCAGTCGGTCGCGGAGGTGTCGGCGGCGATCAGCGCCAGCCGGGAAGGCCAGCAGGACCTGGCGGGCGTGCTGTATCAGCGGCTGCGCAGCAGGTGGCAGGGCCTGGAGTCACTCGAAGCCGCCAACTGAACTATCAGAGGACGACTTTCCAGATTCCACCCGTTGCAACGATACGTGTCGCTAGAATCACGCAGCGTGACGCATAACAGTGGAGCAACGGGGGCGACCTGTCACAGAATCTTTGCTCCTGGTGGTCGACTTGTCACCGCTGGTGATGGCAATATGGTCTCAGTGGGCCATATAGGACATCCACGGCAGGCTCCGCCAGGAGCCAGGCAAAGCAACAACCGCAGGATCGCACGCTGGTCCAAGAGGAGAGGCCGTAGACATGTCTGCACGTACACCCGAGGCTGAGCCGCTGTTGACACCGGCAGAGGTCGCGACAATGTTCCGCGTTGACCCCAAGACCGTGACCCGCTGGGCGAAAGCAGGGAAGCTAACCTCCATCCGGACGCTGGGTGGACACCGCCGCTACCGGGAGACCGAGGTCCGCGCGCTCCTGGCTGGTATTCCGCAGCAGCGCTCGGAGTAGGCCCGCGAGCAAGCACTGCATGCACGACGGCACTACACGGAGTACACGAAGTAAAGCAGTACACGAGGGGGGGTCGGCCCCGGCGGACAGCCGGGCCGGCGAGCGGCAGACGCGCAGGCCGCTCGCGGAGTTCGAGAGAACTGCCGGGGTCGATCCTGGGTCATCTCCCAGACGGGGAACCACATTCTTCCGGGGGGCACGCGGCTGGACCGTGGCTACTAAGCGTAGCTACGGTCTAACTTTTTGTAACTGCCCTTGCTGGGCGGCCAGGTCCGCCATACTGGTCCCTGCTGATAGCGAGCAGCGTTGCGAGCGGGACTGATTCCGCCCAGCACTGCCGCTAGCCAGCACGGCCGTCGGCCAGGGGGGGTGGGCGGCACGCTCGGCATCCGCGGACCAGGTGCTGCGGCGCGTGCGGGGGCACGTTCCGTGGTGGGCCGCGATGCCGTCGCCCGCCGGGGACCTGCGGGGCCGGGCGCGGCGCCGCTTCTTAGGGGAGGATCGCACAATGCCTGATCCGAGGCTGGTATCTCGCGCGCAACGCGCCGCGACATTGTTGGAGCGGGCGTGGGAGCGGTGGCGTACCACGCAGGGCCTGGAGGCAGAGCCGCTGCCGCCGGTCTCGAGCTACGTCGGCTACTCGATCGAGGAGCCGTGGGGGCGGCCCCGCGTCGTCTTTGGCGTGGACGCCGAGGACGCCGAGCGGCTCGCCGCGTTGCTGCAGACGAGCATCGGCTTCGCGGTCGAGGGGGGTACGCCGGGGTCCGCCGATCCCGGCTACCGGGCGCCCGGGCGGCCTGGGCTCGCCGCCGACCGTCCGGCCGGGCCAGATCGCGGGTACGACCAGAGCCTGCTCGACGACGTGCGAGGGCGGATCCCCGTGCAGGGCTGGCCACCGGAGTTCAGCGAGAGCCGGGAGCAGCTGAACGGGGCGGGCCCGGTCCGTCAGCCGGGCGAGCCGGAACTGCCTCTTGACCTGGGCTCAGCCGCGGGACTGCTGCTGCCAGACGCCGAGCACCCCGGACGGCCCGATGACCTGCAGCCCCTTAGTGAGCTGGGGCTGTCCGACGAATTCCGGCCCGCGGACGACTTCGCGGGGCCGGACGAGCCCCGGCCGTTCGGCGTAGGCACGCCGAACGGCGCGGACGCGCCGTACGGCGTGCCCTACGCCGGGGGCTCCCCCTACGGGGTTCCTTACCCGGGGGAGCCGTACGACCCCGCGGGCCCGTACGGCCCGGCGGGTGGGTCCGCCCCGGCGGGAAGGTACGGCGCACCGGGCGGACCAGGTGCCGAAGAAGGAGACCAGCGCGCCGAGGACCCGCGGGCCGGGGATGCGCCAGGCCAGGACGGGCAGGACGACGGAGCGCGGGTCGGGGACGTGCCCGACGAGGACGCGCCGGCCGGGGAGGCGCGGGACGGCGATGTGCTGGCCGGGGAGGTGCGGGACGGCGATGTGCTGGCCGCGGAGGTGCGGGACGGCGACGAGCTAGCCGCGGAGGTGCGGGACGGCGGCGAGCCCCCCGCAGAAGGCATCCGCGACGCCCAGCGGTCCGGGACCACCGGCCGGGGTGACGGTCCGGTGCCGGGCCCCCGGCACGGCTCCGAGTCCGCTGGGCCGGCTGGCCCTCGCCGGCTCTGGGCGACTCGCCGTCCGCGCTGGATGACTCGCCGTCCGCGCCGGGCGACTCGCCGTCCGCCCCCGGCGACTCGCCGGCCTCCGCTTCGGATGACTCGTCACCGTCTGATCCCGGGCCGGAGCCGCCAGCGGCCACGCACTCGGACGACCAGGTCCCTGGGGGACCGGCCGCGGCGTCCGACCCTCCCGCTGATCCGGCCAGCCGGGGCAGCATCACCGACACCATGGCCGCGGAGCTGGCCGGATGGGCCGCCGGTGAGCTGCCGGGCCAGGCCGCGGCCCGCCTGGCCAGCTGGGCGACGGCCGGAGGTGCCGTGGCGCGCAGCCGGCAGCAGGCCCGTCTCGGAAGCGGCGGAACCGCCACGGAACGGGTGAGCTAGCGGAGTACCCTCAGGCTGAATCGGGCCTGACCACACCCGCGGCCTGATGTCCAGCGAGCGGGAGTTCCGGATGATGCGCCGTCGTGCCCGGCCCGGCCGCACCCGCGTTGCGGGGCTCCTGGCCGTGTTCGTGGCCGGGCTCACCGGCTGCGCCGCAGTGAGCGGCACCGCGCGGCTCGCCCCTTCACCGCCTTCCTCAACAGGCATTCCTGAGCATGTTCTCAGCCATCGCTAAGGTTCGGGCGATTGCATGCTGCTGTGACACCCGCGAGGTTCTCCGGCCCGGTCGGTGGGCACCAGGGACCACCCTCAGGCTGAGGGTGCAGACGTCTGGGCCCGGCCCGGCCTGCCCAGGGACCGGGCCGGGACCAGACACCAGGAAATCCGCGATCCGCCGCGCCGGACTGTCGGCGGGACGGCGGAGAATCTAAGACGTGCGGGTTGCGGTAGCTGCCGGGCCCGGGCGCACGGCCCTCCTGCAGGAACTCGCCGAGGACGGCAGCGGCTACGCCGCGCCCGCCCTGGTCAACGATTTCCCGGCGGCGGTGGCGGAGTACGAGCGCACCCGGCCAGGCGGCGAACATGTGCGCTGGGTCTGG
The DNA here is from genome assembly GCA_963844695.1 of uncultured Actinomycetes bacterium. Taxonomy (GTDB): domain Bacteria; phylum Actinomycetota; class Actinomycetes; order Streptosporangiales; family Streptosporangiaceae; genus RYN-230. The sequence continues at coordinate 127,327 of CAWJPL010000035.1, read as the reverse complement.
GCGGACACGTCCGTGATCTACCCGTCCCTGCTGCGCGCCGGGGTCCGGGTGGACCGCTGCCACGACGCCGCCCTTACCGAGGCCCTGCTGCGCGCCCGCGAGGGCACAGGCCTGACCGCCGCGGGTCTTCCCGGCCCGGGCCTGTCCGGCACGGGCCTGTCCAGCACGGGCCCGGCGGGCCGGCCGCCCGCCGCCGGGCAAGCCACCCTGTTCGGCCCGGCCGAGCCGGGAGTCGCCGAGGCGCGCGAGGTCCTCCGGGCGCTGGTCGGCGTGCACGCGGACCAGTTGCGCCGGATCGCCTCCGATACCCACCCGGCCAGGTTCGGGTTGCTGGCCGCCGTGGAGTCCGCGGGCGGCCTGGCCGCAGCCGAGATGAGTGCCCGCGGCATGCCGTGGCGGGCTGACGTGCACGACGCCCTGCTGGCCAGCCTGCTGGGCCGGCGGCCCGGGTCCGGGTTCCGGCCGCCCCGGCTGGCCGACCTGGCGGCCCAGGTCTCCGCCGCGTTCGGCGGCCGCCCGGTCAACCCCGACTCCCCGGCGCAGCTGCTGAAGGCGTTCGCGACCGACGGCGTCCCGGTCCAGTCCACCCGCTCGGGCGTGCTCCGGGATGTCGACCATCCCGCCGTTCCGTTCTTGCTCGAATACAAGGAGCTGGCGCGGCTGCACGCGGCGCACGGCTGGGCCTGGCTGGATGAGTGGGTCCGCGACGGCCGGTTTCACCCGGAGTACGTGGTCGGGGGAGTGGTCTCGGGCCGGTGGGCCAGCCGGGGCGGCGGCGCGCTGCAGATTCCGCGGGTGGTGCGCCGGGCGGTCGTTGCGGATCCCGGCTGGGTGCTGGTGGTCGCGGACGCGGCGCAACTGGAGCCGCGGGTGCTCGCCGCGCTGGCCGGCGATGATGCCTTCGCGGAGGCGGCCGGGTCCGGCGACCTGTACCAGGCGCTGGCCGGGGCGTTCGGCGGCGACCGGGCCAAGGCCAAGGTGGCGCTGCTGTCCGCGATGTACGGCGGGGCCGGCGGCGAGGCTGCCCAGCTGCTGGCCGTGCTCCGGCGGCGCTTTCCCCGGGCCGACGCCTACGTCGAAGCCGCCGCCCGCGCGGGGGAGGAGGGCCGGGTGGTCCGGTCCAGGCTCGGCCGGTCGTGCCCGCCGCCGTCCGCCGAGTGGCGGGGCCTCACCGCGTCGGCCGACGAGCCAGGCAGCGGTGACCACCGGGCCCGGCGCTCGCTGCGGGCGCGCGGCCGTTTCACCCGGAACTTCGTGGTGCAGGCCAGCGCGGCTGACTGGGCCCTGGTCCTGCTGGCCGGCCTGCGCCGCCGGCTAGCCGAGCTAGCCGGTCCGGCCAGTCCGGCCGGTCCCATGGACGGCCCCGGGCTGGTCTTCTTCCAGCACGACGAGGTAATCGTGCACTGCCCGCGGGCCGCCGCCCCGGAGGTGGTCACGGCCATCGGCGACGCGGCCCACGAAGCCGGGCGGCTGCTGTTCGGCGCGACGCCGGTCCGGTTCCCGGTGACCACCGCCGTGGTCGACTGCTACGCCGACGCGAAGTGACCCCGGTCAGGCAGTGACGGCCGGCTGCTCGGTGCCGCAGTACTTGCACTTGCTCGCGGCGGCGGGCAGATCGCTGGACAGGCAGGCCGGGCAGGTCTTTACCGGCGCGGGATCGCCGAACACCACCTGACCGCGGCGGGCCTGGACGTGCTTATAGGGCACCACGATGAGGAAGTAGACAACGGCGATGAAAATAATGAAATAAATGATCGCGGAGATGAGGGAGCCAAAGTCCACAAAGGTCTTGGCGTTGTGGGGGCTGCCGAGCTGGACGCCCAGGCCCTCTGAGTTGCCGCCCTGGAAGCGGGCCACGATGGGGTTGATGATGAGGTGGTGAACGCCGTGATCAGGCCGCTGAAGGCCAGCGCGACGACCAGCCCGACCGCGATGACGATGACGTCGCCGCGCAAGAGAAAGTTCTTGAAACCCCGCAACATGCTTTTCCTCCGATTCGCTACCACGAACGGCCCCCGGAATGGCGGACACGATGCCCCGGCGTGGCCTGGCCGGCCCGCCGGACCAGGCCGTCACCGCGCCGGGGCGTGACCAGACACGCCGTACGATTCCGGTGATCATGACCGGGCGCAAGGGTTTCCGCGTATCTGATCTGCCGAGTCGAGGAGGCTCAGGGACTGGCTGAGGTGGCTCGCGAGGCACGCTCGCCAGGCCCGCCGGCCGTGCACGCAAACGCTCGTGGACCGGCGGCGGTCCGCTCTACATCAACCTGAAACCTGCGACTTGTTTACGTTTCGGCCGACTTGAGCCCACAATTGTTTACCGGGAGATGATTCTCGGCCCGGGTGACGCTGCCCGCCGCCAGGTGAGGCAGTGCCGAGCGACCGCGGCACTGAGCGCGCAGTGCTCAGCAGAGGGGGCCGATCACGTGTGGAGGATCCTGCTCTCGCTCGCGGGCATGCTCATCGCCATCGCGGGCGTCGTCTGGACGCTGCAAGGTCTTGGTTTCATCAAGGGCAGCGTGATGACGGGTGTCATGTTGTGGGTCTTGATCGGGCCGCTGATCGCGCTCTGCGGGCTCGCCGTGACCGTGACCGGCCTGCGCCGGAGCTGAACGACCAGGGTTGCACGGGGCTGGACCTGATCATTCGTCGGTGGACCGGCGGAGCCGTTTGATCTGGGAGCGGCGCTGCTTGGCCGCGAGCCTGCGTTCCCGCGAACCACGGGTCGGCTTGGTCGGCCGCCGGGCCGCGGGAGGCGGGGCGGTCGCAGCGGTCAGCACGCTGGCCAGCCTGCGGGTGGCCGCCTCGCGGTTGCGCAGCTGGGAGCGATGCTCGGACGCGCTGATCGTGAGGACCCCGTTGACCAGCCGGTCGGCCAGCGCGGTCAGCGCACGCTCCTTGAGCACCGGGCCCAGCGCCGACGAAGCCGCCAGGTCATACGACAACTCGACCCGGCTGTCGCTGGTGTTGACGGACTGGCCGCCGGGCCCGGACGACCGGGAGAACCGCCAGGACAGCTCGTCGGCCGGGATCACCTTGCCCCGGACCTGGATCGGATCCGCCATATTGACCATGATCTACCTGAGCCCAGGCACGATCTACTGAGCCGCCGGCCCGGACCGCCAGGCCGATAACCGGAAGGACCGCGGATGACCGAACAGCACGCTGGCTGGATCAAGGACCTGGTCGGTCCGCTGCGGGTGGAGCCAGGGTCGAGTGTCGAGCTGGCCCGGGACTTCGATCCCGGAGCACGATTCGGCGTCCGCAAGAAGCAGGACGGGCAGGACCTGCTCCGCCAGGGCGTGAAGGTGCTGGCCGAATACCAGGACCGGCTGGCCGCGCAGGACACCTACGGGGTGCTGGTCGTGCTGCAGGCCCTCGACGCGGCCGGCAAGGACAGCACGATCCGGCACGTGCTGAGCGGGGTGAACCCGCAGGGTGTCAGGGTGTCCAGCTTCAAGGAGCCATCCTCCGCGGAACTCCGGCACGACTACCTGTGGCGGCACGCCCGGGAACTGCCCGCCCGCGGCGAGATCGGTGTCTTCAACCGCTCCCACTACGAGGAGGTGCTCGTCGCCCGGGTGCACCGGGAGATCCTCGACGGGGAGAAACTGCCGCCGGAGAGCCGCACCGGCAACATCTGGGCGCGCCGCTACCGGGAGATCAACGACTGGGAACGCTACCTGGCCGACAACGGCATCCGGGTGGTCAAGATGTTCCTCAACGTGTCCAAGGAAGAGCAGCGGGCCCGTTTCCTGCGCCGGATCGACCGGCCGGAGAAGAACTGGAAGTTCGCCGCCAGCGACGTCCGCGAACGCCAGTACTGGGACAAATACCAGCATGCCTACTCCGCGATGCTCAGCCAGACCAGCACGGAATGGGCGCCCTGGCACGTGCTGCCCGCGGACCACAAGTGGTTCACCCGCCTCTGTGCGGCCGCGGTCATCGCGCAGACGCTGATCGACATCGACCCGGAGTACCCGGCCCCGGACCCGGCGGCCATGCAGGAACTGGAGCAGGCCAAGGTGGAGCTCGAGGCCGAGGCCCCACCCGGGGCGTCCCGTGACCCGGCGGCGTCCTGACCCGGCCGGTGTCCTGGACGGCCGCACCGCAGATCTCCTGATTGCCCGGTCAACCGTGCGTGGTTTGCGGTAGTTTCACAGCGTTCCTGCCCGGGTGTGCCTATGCCCGGGTGTGCCTCTGGAGGTGCGCGGCGTGCCTGACGACCTCGCCGTCGCGCGGGCCTTCCGGGGCCGCCCGCTGAACGGCTCCCCTGCCGGGAGGCTCCAGGACGCGGCCGCTGAGATCCTGGCCGCGGGCACTCTCCCCCGGTGCCCGCATCCGGACCGGCCTCCGCTCTGGTACCTCCCGGCGGGGTCGCTCACCTGCTGCGACTGCACTGGCGCACTGCTGCGGGCGGCCGACGCGAAGCCAGCCTGCTGCCAGATCTGCCGGGGCCCGGCCACGGCCATGGCGGCCTGGGTGATCGGCGACGTGCCCTGCTTCAGCCACCTCTGCGAGGAGTGCCACAGCATCGGGCTTCTCCCCGTGGTGCCCAACTGACGCCGAACTGAGCGCGGCCTCGTTAGTCAGTGGCCGCACGCGTGGCTGGGCGCCGTGGTCACCGGCATCCGCCAGGCCGCGGCGGCCGCGGCGACGATCTCGGCGGTGGCCTCGTACCCGTTCGGCTCCGGCACCCCCTGATGGGCCAGGAAACCGCGCACCATGGCGGTGACCCCCGGGTCGCCGAGCAGGTCGCCGTGCAGCGCCGGGACGACCCGGACGTCTTGCGGCAGCGGGCAGACGGGCAGCGTGACCGCGTCGGCCAGCGGCACCAGCAGCAGCCAGCGCAGCGGGTGATGCCGGGCGGCCGAGGCCGCGAACCGGGCTCCCACCTCGTTGACCGAGTCGATCAGCCGTTGTGCCCCGGAGGACCCGAACGGGGAGAGACCCCCCACGAACCAGACCATCGCGCGCAGTTCGTCCGCGGGGACCAGGGCCCGGCCGCCGCCGCCCGGGTAGGTCACCTGCCCCGGCGCGACGATCGGGCTCATCATGACCACGGAGCCGAGCGGCAGGCCGTGGTGGGTGGCCAGCATCGCGTCGACCCCGAGGGTTCCCTCGCTCTCCGCGATGATGTCCACCGGCCGGCCCGTCTCCCGGTGCAGCCGCCGGACCTGGGCGGCGATGCGGCGGCCTAGTTCGGGCAGGGGCAGGTCGCTGGCCGCGCTGCCCTGCGGGAGCGGGTGACCCGAGGCGGTCATCCCCCGGTAGGAGAACTGCTGGACCAGGGCTCCGGGAGCGACCGGCCGCAGGGTCCTCGGTGCGGCGCAGCAGGTCGACCCGAACCCCCGGATCTCCAGCACCGGATCCCGCGCGGCGTGGCCGGGGGCCACGCTGCTCGCGGTGCTGCTGACCTGGCCGCCCGAGGTCCCGGAGGCAGCGGGCCTGCCCGCGGCACCGGCAGGGTCCGGCGCGGATCCCACGGCGGCCAGGTCGCTGTGGTGCGGCGGGTTGCCGATCACGAAGGCCAGCCGGGTCAGCCCGACCACCATGGCGAGCGCGAGCACCATGGCCACCGGCGCCAGCGGGACCGACAGCGGCAGCAGCGGCGCCGGACGGCGGGCCACCGCGGCGGCTAGCTCGCGGCGGCCGCTGTCCCGGTACACGACCGCCCTGGTCACGCCGAACCAGGCCCGCGCGTTGGCCACCCCAGCCAGGCCGCACACCGGGACCGCCGCGGCCACCGGCAGCCGCCCGATCGCCGCGGCCACCACGGACAGCGTGGCGAAGTCGGCGAGCAGCCAGCACATCGCCCGGGGCGGCGGCAGAGTCCGCCACCAGGAGCCGAGGATTCCGCCGTGGCTCAGGGGCAGCGAGATGAGCAGCATGACCGGGACCGTCGCCAGGAAGGGCCAGGAGAACGGGAGGATGGCCACCCCCAGCGCCATGGCCGCGACCGGGGACAGCAGCAGGCAGGCCACGGCGGTGAGCCCGGTCGCGGCGCGGAACATGTCCGCCAGCCGGGGCGCGGGCACCGGACCGGGGCCAGGCCAGCCGGGCCAGGGCGGTGTTCAGCGCGGAACGGACGCCCAGGACGGCGGCGAGCAGCACCGCGAACCCGGCCCAGGAACGGTCATATCCGTACATCCAGCGCAGGTCGTGGAACAGGGCCAGCGGGGCCACCGCCGTGACCTGCCCGGCGAGCGAGCGGGCCGGGGGCGCGAGCCAGCAGAGCAACGCGGCTTCGGCCATCGCGGCCCCCGCTGACAGCGCGATCAGGCCGCGGTGGGCCAGGAAGTCCCTGGCGGCCCCCGATCCCGCGTACCGCTTCATGATCGTTGTGCGGCCCCCTGTGTGTCCGGTGTCACTGTGTGTCCGGTATCACTGTGTCCGGTGTTGCTGGGTGTCCGGCTGGCTCGATCTGGTGAGGGTCAGCACGGGGGACTACCGTGATCACAATCCTAAGAAGGTCTGACAACCGGTTAACGGGAGGGCCTGGATGCGCTTCGGGGGCCGCACGGTCGTGATCACGGGGGCCGCCGGCGGCCTTGGCTCGGGGATGGCCGCCGCCTTCGCGGCTGAGGGGGCGAACGTCGCCCTCGTGGACCTGCCAGACAGCCCCGGGGAGGCGGTGGCGGGCACCATCAACGCGGCTGCGGCCGGCCGGGACGGGCCGGGCGCGGCCTTCTTTGCCCCGTGTGACCTGGCCGATCTGGACGCCGCCCGGCAGCTGATCACCGACCTCACGGCGCGTCAGGGCGGGGTCGACGTGCTGATCAACAACGCCGCCATCTACCCGAGGAAAGAGGTAGCGGACTACACCACCGCGGACTGGCTGGCGGTCCAGCGGGTCAACGTGGACGCGGCCTTCGTCTGCGCCCAGGCCGTGCTGCCCGCGATGCGGGCCGCCGGGTCGGGCCGGATCATCAACGTGTCCAGCATCACATTTTTTGGCGGCACCCCGTTCCTCGTGCCCTACGTGGCGTCCAAGGGGGCCCTGGTCGGGCTGACCCGGGCGCTGGCCCGGGAACTCGGCGAGCACGGGATCACGGTCAACGCGATCGCCCCGGGTGCCTTCCCCACCGCCGCCGAGGCGATCCACCCCAACCTGGAGGCCTACAACGCGTTCATCCTGGATCAGCAGGCCATCAAGCGGCGCGGCGAGCCCGCTGACATCGCGAACGCGGCCCTGTTCCTGGCCGCGCCGCAGACGTCCTTCATCACCGGGCAGTTGCTGGTGGTGGACGGTGGCTGGGTGATGCACTGACGCCAGAGCTCAGGGTCACAGCCGCCCGGCGTCGGTGATTCTCCGCAGGAACCGCTGCGTACGCTCGTCCTGGGGGCTGGTGAACAACTCCGCGGGCGGCCCCTGCTCCACGATCTGGCCGCCGGACAGGAAGCACACCCGGTTCGCGATGTCCCGGGCGAAGCCCATCTCGTGCGTGGCGATCAGCATGGTCATGCCGCTGGCGGCCAGTTCCCGGATGACGTCGAGCACCTCGGCCACGAGTTCCGGGTCCAGGGCGCTGGTGACCTCGTCGAGCAGCATCAGCCGCGGCCGCATGGCCAGGGCCCGGACGATCGCCACCCGCTGCTGCTGCCCGCCGGAGAGCCGGTCCGGGTAGTCGGCCTGCTTGTCCAGCAGCCCGAAGCGTTCCAGCAGCGCCCGAGCCTCCTCGTCGGCCTCCCGCCGGGACGCGCCGAGCGCCTTGACGGGGGCGAGCGTGACGTTGCGCAGCACGGTCATGTGCGGGAACAGGTTGAAGGCCTGGAACACGATGCCCACGTTCCGGCGCACCCAGTTCTGGTCGATGCCCGGCTGGGTGACGTCCTGCCCCCAGAGCAGGATCCGGCCGGCGTCGATGGGTTCCAGCAGGTTGATGCAGCGCAGCAGCGTCGACTTGCCCGAACCGGACGCCCCGATAAGGCAGATCACCTCGTGCGAGGCCACGCTGAGGTCGATACCGTCCAGCACCAGATTGGCCCCGAACGACTTACGCAGACCCTCGATCTGGACCGCCGCGGTGGCCGCCGGCTCCTCCCGCGGTTCCCCGGTCACGGGGCCGCCCCGGCCAGGCGGCGGCGCCGGTCCCGGGCGATCAGGTGGTCGGTGAACCGGGCCAGCGGGATGGTGAGGATGAGGAACAGGATGGCCGCCACCACGTAACTGGAGTAGTTGAACACGGTGTCGCTGAAGATCTCGGCGGCCTTGTTGGCCTCGATCGCGCCGAGGATGCCGACCAGGGCGGTGTCCTTCTGCAGGCTGATGAAGTCGTTCAGCAGCGGCGGGACGATGTTGCGCACCGCCTGCGGCAAGATCACGTAGCGCAGCGATGCGGTGTGCGACAGGCCGAGCGAGCGGGCCGCCGCGACCTGGCTCTGGTGGACCGAGTTCAGGCCCGCCCGGTACACCTCGGACACGTACGCCGAATAGGACAAGACCAGGGCGGCGACCCCGTAGACCGGGGCGGACTGGGTGGAGACGAAGGTCAGGTTGAGCGCGGGCACCCCGAACCCGATCGCGAAGATCACCAGGATCAGCGGGACGCCGCGGAACACGTCCACGTAGATGGTGCTGACGATCCGCAGGGGGAACATCACCGGGCTGTCCGACTGCCGGATGACGGCGATGACCAGGGCCAGGATGAGGATCAGGACCTCGGCGGCCAGGAACATCCGGATGTTCAGCCAGAGCGCCTCGCCCACCGAGTAGTAGCCCGCCCGGGGGTCCCCGATCAGGGACTTCCACATGTACTCCGGGTTGAAGAACGTGTGCCGGACCGCGGCGCTGCCCGGGGCCAGGAAGAACAGCGCGACGATGGCGGCCAGCACGACGATCGTGCTGGCCGTGGACACGGCCACCGCGCCGCGGCCGCTGCTCAGCAGGTGCGACCTGCGCTGGGGCGCCCCGAAGGAGGTCTGGGGCGGGCCGACCATCAGGGCTTGAGCAGGGGCACGCTCAGGTACACCTGCAGGTACTTCTTTTGCAGTGCGGCGAGCGTGCCGTTGTGGCGCAACGTGGCCAGGGCCTTGTCCACGCAGCCCACCAGCGGGTTGCCTTTGTGGAACAGCAGGCCGAAGTGCTCGCCGCTGGACGGGAACTGTCCGACGAGTACTGAGTTCTTGATTTCCGAGGAGGAGATGTACTGGGCGGTGGGCGTGTCCGCCACCAGCGCCGCGATCTGGTGGGTCTGCAGCCCCTGCTTCACGTCGTTCAGCGCCTCGTAGACCTTGGGCGTCTGCGTCGGCTGGATCTGGCTGTTGATGAAGGCCAGGCTGGTCGTGCCGATCTGGTCGCCGAACACATACGTCTTCAGGTCGGACGGCGCGTGCTTGGTCACGATCGGGGTGCCCTTCAGCGCCACCAGCGCCTGATCCACGTCGTAGTAGCTGGTCGAGAACGTCACCGCCTGAGCCCGCGCCGGGGACACCGAGACCTCGTTGATGTCGAAGTCGAACTTCTTCGGGCCGGGGGCGTAGGAGTCGTTGAACGGCTCGTAGGCCCAGGTGACCTGCGACTTCTTGAACCCGAGCTGGGCGGCCACCGCGTAGGCCACGGCGCTCTCGTAGCCCTTGCCGTTCGCGGGGTCGTTGCTGCTGAACCACGGCGGGTAGGCGGGCTTGTCGGTGGCGACGGTAAGCGTGCCCTTGGTGTACAGATCCTTCTGGATCGAGGCGTTGGTGCAGCTGGCCGTGGTGGCGCCCGTGCTTGCGCTGGCGCCGCTGCCGGACCCGCTGCCGCTGGTGGTGCTGCCGCACGCGGCCAGCCCGGCGCCCAGCGCCAGCGCCGCGGCAATGATCATGATCCGGTGCATTGGATCACTCTACTGTGGAGGCTGTCCCTAAACGAGGAGGCATTCTGATGCCCGCCTGGATCTGCCGCACCTGCGCCGTCCAGCAGCCCGACACACCGGAGCCGCCGGGGAACTGCCCGATCTGTGACGACGAGCGACAGTACGTCGGCTGGGGCGGCCAGCAGTGGACCACGATGGCCGAGATCGCCCGCGATCATGCGGTGGTGGTGCGCGAGGAGGAACCGGGCCTGGCCGGCGTCGGCCTGGAACCGGCCGTCGGCATCGGGCAGCGGGCCCTGCTGGTCTGCACGCCGCAGGGCAACGTGCTGTGGGACTGCGTCCCGGTGCTGGACGACGCGGCCCGGGCCCGGATCACCGACCTGGGCGGTATCGACGCGATCTGCATGTCGCACCCGCATTTCTACGCGGCGCACGTGGACTTCGCCGACGCCTTCGACGCCCGCGTCCTCATCCCGCGGGCCGATCAGCAGTGGATCCAGCGGCCCTCGCCGCGCATCGAGCTGTTCGACGACGAGGCCGAGCCGGTCCCCGGCGTCACCGTGGCCAGGATCGGCGGTCACTTCGACGGGGCAGCCGTGCTGCACTGGCCGGCCGGTTCCGGCGGCCGGGGCGCCCTGCTGACCGGGGACACCATCACGGTCGTCCCGGACCGGGCCTGGGTGAGCTTCATGTGGAGCTACCCCAACCTCATCCCGCTGGACGAGGCCACCGTGCTCGAGATCGCCCGGCGGGTGGAGCGGTTCACCTTCGACCGGGTCTACGGCGGCTGGTGGGGGCGGGTCGTGGTCGCGGACGGCGCGGCCGCCGTCCGCCGGTCGGCGGACCGTTACGTGGCCCGCCTCCGCGGGCAGCGGCCTCGCGGCTGATCTGCGGCTTGAGCGTCGTCCCGGCCCCGGCTGGGGTATACCAAACAGATGAGCGCGCTGGGTGACCGCGGGGCCAGGGGCAACGCGGCCGACGACTGGGACGGCCTGGACATGGCGACTCCCGGTCCAGTGGACGTGACCGCCGAGGATTCGCTGTTCCCGCCGATCGGTGAGTACGGCTTCCTGTCCGACTGCGAGACCACCGCCCTGATCGCGCCGAGCGGGAACGTGGAGTGGCTGTGCCTGCCCCGGATCGACTCGCCGAGCGTGTTCGGCGCGATCCTGGACCGGTCAGCCGGCGGGTTCCGGCTCGGGCCGGAGGGGATCAACGTGCCGGCGGCCCGCCGGTACCTGCCCGGGACGATGGTGCTGGAGACCAGCTGGGCCACCCCGACCGGATGGCTGGTGGTGCGCGACGCGCTGATCATGGGGCCCTGGCACCACGAGAACGAGCTGTCCCACACGCACCGCCGCACGCCCACCGACTACGACGCGGACCACGTGCTGTTGCGCACCATCCGCTGCGTCACGGGCGAGGTCCAGGTCACGTTCGAGTGTGAGCCGGTCTTCGACTACGGCCGCTACCAGGGGACCTGGTCCTACAGCGACCGGGGATACGCCCAGGGCGTCTGTCACCCCACCGGCGGAGCCCCCGGGGTGCCACTGACCCTGACCACCGACATGCGGCTCGGGTTCGAGGGTGGCCGGGCCATGGCCCGGACCCGGATGCAGGAGGGCGAAGTCCACTTCTGCGCCCTGTCCTGGACCGATCACGCGCCGCCGTTCACCTACTCCGAGGCGCGCCAGCGGCTGCTCTGGACCGCGCACCACTGGCAGCACTGGCTGGCCCGGGGCCGGTTCCCAGACCACCCGTGGACCCGCTACCTGCAGCGCAGCGCGCTCACCCTCAAGGGGCTCACGTTCGCGCCCAGCGGGGCCATGGTGGCGGCGGCGACTACGTCACTGCCGGAGGTCCCGCGCGGCGAGCGCAACTGGGACTACCGCTACTGCTGGCTGCGCGACTCCGCGTTCACCCTGTGGAGCCTGTACGCGCTCGGCTTCGACTGGGAAGCCGACGACTTCTTCTGGTTCCTGGCCGATCTCGCCCAGCGCGACGACGAGGTCCAGGTGGTCTACGGGGTGGACGGCGAACGGGACCTGAGTGAGCAGATCCTGGAGCATCTCAGCGGGTACGACGGAGCCCGGCCGGTCCGGGTGGGCAACGAGGCCTACACCCAGCGCCAGCACGACGTGTGGGGCACCATGCTGCAGGCCATCCACATCCGGCTGGGTAGCTGGCAACGGCTGGATGACCGGATGTGGCGGGTGGTCCGCCGGCAGGTGGAGTCCGCGCTGAAGTACTGGCGCGAGCCCGACCTGGGGATCTGGGAGGTGCGCGGCGAGCCGAAGCACTTCACGTTCTCCAAGCTGATGTGCTGGTCCGCGGTGCAGCGCGGCACCCAGGCCGCGCTGGCCCGGGGGGAGGCCGCGCTGGCCAAGACCTGGGGCGAGGCGGCCGACGAGATCCGGGACGACGTCCTGGCCCACGGGGTGGACGAGCGCGGCGTGTTCACCCAGCACTATGACACGAAGACGCTCGACGCCTCGCTGCTCCTGCTGCCCATGACCGGGTTCCTGCCCCGCGACGACGCGCGCGTCCGGGCCACCATCCTGGCCATCGCGGACGAGCTCACCGTGGACGGACTGGTCGTGCGGTACCGGCCCGAAGAGACCGACGACGGCCTGCCCGGGGACGAGGGCACGTTCACGATCTGCTCCTTCCTGCTGGTCTCGGCGTTCTCCGAGATCGGCGAGCCGGACCGCGCCCGGCAGTTGTGTGAGCGGCTGCTCTCGCTGGCCAGCTCGCTTGACCTGTACGCCGAGGAGATCGACCCGCGGACCGGCCGCCATCTGGGTAACTTCCCTCAGGCGTTCACCCATCTGGCCCTGATCAACGCGGTCATCCACGTCATCCGGGCCCAGCGACGGCCGCCCGAGCCGATGGAGCCGCCGGCCTAGGACCGGGGCGGTGGGTGGCGTGCTGGTCGCGGGGTACTGGATGATCAGCAGGACTCGCCCCGGCCTGGCCGCGCAGTACCGTTCTCCAGCCAGGGCTTGATCCGGGCCCGCATGCCGCTGCAGGCTACAGCTGGGTGGCCGGCTCCGGTGCGGGGCTACTGTCCTACCTGGTGCTGTCCGTGGTCGTCCCGAGGAGAGAAGGAGGCACCCGTGTCAGAGATCGTCAGGGCTGCGCTGGTCCAGCAGCAGTGGACGGGTGACAAGGATTCCATGATCCGTGCGTCCGCCGACGCGATCGGCCGGGCAGCGTCCGCCGGGGCCCAGGTCGTCTGCCTGCAGGAGCTGTTCTACGGGCCGTACTTCTGCCAGGTCCAGGACGCGGACTACTACTCCTACACCGAGGCCATCCCCGGCGGGCCGACCACCGAGCTCATGTGCGAGCTGGCCCGCCAGCACTCGACGGTCCTGGTCGTGCCCATGTACGAGGAAGAGCACCCGGGGCTCTACTACAACACCGCGGCGGTGATCGACGCCGACGGTACCTACCTCGGCAAGTACCGGAAGACCCACCTGCCGCAGGTGAAGGGGTTCTGGGAGAAGTTCTACTTCCGCCCCGGGAACCTGGGCTACCCGGTCTTCGACACCGCGGTCGGCCGGATCGGCGTGTACATCTGCTACGACCGGCACTTCCCGGAGGGCTGGCGGGCGCTCGGCCTGGCCGGGGCCAGGATCGTGTTCAACCCGTCGGCGACCAGCCGCGGCCTGTCGCAGTACCTGTGGCGGCTGGAACAGCCCGCCGCCGCGGTGGCCAACGAGTACTTCATCGGCGCGATCAACCGGGTCGGCGTGGAGCCCCTGGGGGACAACGAGTTCTACGGCCAGACCTACTTCGCGGACCCGCGCGGCCAGCTGGTCGGCGAGGCAGCGTCGGACACCGACGACGAGGTGATCGTCCGCGACCTGGACATGGACCAGCTGGCCGAGGTGCGGGACCTGTGGCAGTTCTACCGCGACCGCCGCCCCGACCAGTACGGGCCGCTGGTGACGCCGTGAACCGGCGGCGCGGGGACGGGGTGACGCCGTGAGCCTCCTCATCCAGGGCGGCACGGTGGTGTCGCCGACGGGCGCCGTGCCCGCGGACGTGCTGGTCGAGGGCGAGCAGATCAGCGCGCTGGCCGTCCCCGGCAGCGAGACCGCGGTGGCCTGGGGCGCCTCGGCGGACCGGGTCATGGATGCCCATGGCCTGTACGTCCTGCCCGGCGGCATCGACGTGCACACCCACATGGAGATGCCGTTCGGCGGCACCTTCTCGGTGGACACGTTCGAGACCGGTACCCGGGCCGCCGCCTGGGGCGGCACCACCACGATCGTGGACTTCGCGGTCCAGGCCAAGGGCACCTCGCTGCTGGCCACACTGGACAAGTGGCACGCCAAGGCAGACGGCCACTGCGTGATCGACTACGGCTTCCACATGATCGTCTCCGACGTCAACGACACCACGCTGAAGGAGATGGAGTCCTGCATCGGGGCGGGCGTGAACAGCTTCAAGATGTTCATGGCCTACCCAGGCGTGTTCTACGCGACCGACGGGGAGATCGTCCGCGCGATGACCAGGGCCGCCGAGACCGGCGCCGTGATCATGATGCACGCGGAGAACGGCATCGCGATCGACCAGCTCGTGGCGCAGGCGCTGGCCGCGGGGAAGACCGATCCGGTGCAGCACGGGCTGACCCGGCCGCCGGAACTGGAGGCGGAAGCCACCCACCGGGCCATCACCCTGGCCGGGGTGACCGGATCGCCGCTGTACATCGTGCACCTGTCCGCGGCGCAGGCGCTCCAGGCGGTGGCCGAAGCCCGGGACACCGGCCAGAACGTGTTCGCTGAGACCTGCCCGCAGTACCTGTACCTGTCCCTGGACGACCTGGCCCGCCCGGATTTCGAGGGGGCCAAGTACGTGGCGTCACCGCCGCTGCGGCCGCGCGAGCACCAGGGCACCTTGTGGCGCGGGCTGCGCACCAACGACCTGTCGGTGGTGTCCACCGACCACTGCCCGTTCTGTTTCAAGGAGCAGAAGGAACTGGGCCGCGGCGACTTCTCCAAGATCCCCAACGGGATCCCGGGGGTCGAGCACCGGATGGACCTGCTGCACCAGGGAGTCGTGGCCGGGGAGCTGTCGCTGGCGCGCTGGGTCGAGGTGGCCGCGACCACGCCGGCCCGGATGTTCGGCCTCTACCCGCGCAAGGGGGTCATCGCGCCCGGCGCCGACGCCGACATCGTCCTCTACGACCCGAGGGCCACCCAGGTCCTGTCGGCGGGCACGCACCACATGAACGTGGACTACTCGGCCTACGAGGGCTTCGAGATCACCGGGCAGGTGCGGACCGTGCTGTCCCGGGGCGCGGTGGTGATCGAGGGCGGCGAGTACCACGGCCATACCGGCCACGGCCAGTTCCTGCGCCGTGACCTGTCCCAGTACCTGATCTGACGGGGGCACAGATGGAATTCGGGGTGGTCCTGCAGACGGACCCGCCGGCCAGCGCCGTGGTGCAGACCATGAGCCACGCTGAGGACCAGGGCTTCCGCTACGGCTGGACCTTTGACTCGCACGTGCTGTGGCAGGAGCCGTTCGTCATCTACTCGCAGGTCCTGGCGGCCACGTCGCAGATGAAGGTCGGTCCCATGGTGACGAACCCGGGCACCCGGGACTGGTCGGTCACCGCGTCCTTGTTCGCGACGCTGAACGACATGTTCGGTAACCGGACCGTGTGCGGTATCGGCCGCGGTGACTCGGCCCGCCGGGTCATCGGCCAGCCGCCGGTCACCCTGGCCACCATGTCCGAGGCGATGCACGTGATCAAGGGGCTGGCCGAGGGGCGCGAGGTGATGCTGCACGGGTCGCCGATCCGCATCCCGTGGGTCCGCGACGGGTCGCTGGAGATATGGATGGCCGCCTACGGGCCGAAGGCGCTGGCCCTGGTCGGTGAGCAGGCCGACGGCTTCATCCTGCAGACCGCCGACCCGGACATCGCCCGCTGGACGGTGGGGTCGGTGCGGGCCGCCGCCCGCGCGGCCGGCCGGGACCCGGAAGCGATCACGATCTGCGTGGCCGCCCCCGCGTACGTCGGCACCGACGTGCCGCACCAGCGGGATCAGCTGCGCTGGTTCGGCGGGATGGTCGGAAACCACGTCGCCGACCTGGTGGCCCGGTACGGCGAGGACGGCCCGGTGCCACGCGAGCTGACCGACTACATCAAGGGCCGCGACGGGTACGACTACGCCCATCACGGGCGGGCCGGGAACCCGTCCACCGACTTCGTGCCGGACGCCATCGTGGATCGTTTCTGCCTGCTCGGGCCGGCTGCGGCGCACCTGGACCGGCTGCGCGAGCTGGCGGAGATCGGTGCGGACCAGTTCGCCGTGTACCTGATGCACGACCAGCCCCGGGAGACGCTGGCCGCCTACGGTGCGGAGATCATCCCGGCGCTCAGCTGAGCGGCCGCCGCGCCCGCGGCCCTCTCGCCTGGCCGCCGGAAACGGGGGCCCCGCCCAGGTGAACGCCGGGAACGGTGACTTTGTGTGACCTTTCTCATAACGCTTAAAAGGTACTTTTCGGTCACGGGAATGATGCCCTCAGGCATCGTGGGTCCCGCAAGCACCCCGCGTACGTGATGACCGCCGCCTTCTGAGCGGCCGGGCGCCCTGTCCCCGCGCCGCATCCCGACGCCGCTGACCCGCCCGCAACCCCGGTGGCCGGTCTGTGCCCGGGTGGAAACCGACGGCGCGCACGCGCCCGGCCAAAGGTTCACGTTGTCCCTCAGCAGACGGACTCCCTCACGCAAGGCGCACCACCGCAGGACGCACCACCGCAAGACGTTCCACCGCAAGACCCCGAAGATCACGCTGGCCGCCGCCGGCTCGGCGCTCGCCCTGGCGGCCATCGCCGCGGCCGCCATAGCCGCCTGGCCCGGGCACACCCCGGCCGCGTCGGCCAGCCTGGCCGGCGCGGCCAGTTCGCCGGCCCACGAGACGTCGCCGCGGCCGCCGCGACGGACCACGTCATGGCCGCCTCGGTCCACCAGCTCAAGGTGAGCGGGGCGGTGGCCCGGCAGGCCGCCCAGCGTCAGGCGATCGCCCGCGAACGGGCCCGGAGCGCGGCGCGGGCCAAGGCCGCCGCGGCCCGGGCCGCGGCGGCCCGGGTGGCGGCCGCGCGGAGACGGCAGGCGCCCGCCACGCCGGCGGCTCAAGCCCAGCCCGTCACGGCGTCCGGATCGCCGCAGCAGATCGCGCAGGGTCTGCCTCGGCTGGCGGCGTCGCAGTTCAGCTGCTTGCAGCCGCTGTGGAACGCGGAAAGCGGCTGGAACGCCTCAGCCAGTAACCCTTCCTCGGGTGCCTACGGCATCCCGCAGGCCCTGCCCGGGAGCAAGATGGCCAGCGCCGGCCCGGACTGGCAGACCAGTGCGGCCACCCAGATCCGCTGGGGCCTCGGGTACATCCGGTCGGTGTACGGCTCACCGTGCGCGGCCTGGTCGCATGAGCAGGCCGACGGCTGGTACTAGCCGCCGGGCGGCCGTCTGACCGTGGCCTGGTCGCCCCGGCCCGGCTGTGACTCATGTCATATCGTCCTTATTTATAGTTTTGGTCATGTTAGTGGGCGGTTTGCGGCATGGTTATGGCGCAAGCACCCTGCGTGCGAGATGGCCGCCCTTGAGCCGCCCGGCGCCCTGTCCCCGCGTCACGTCCGCACGCCGCTGCCCCTCCTGGAGAATCCCGCCGGTAGCTGGCATGTGCCCGGGTGACAGCCGTGCGCGTAATGCCGCGCCGACCGAAGGTTCCTTTTGTCCTCAATCAGGACGTCTTTCCGTAAGTATCCGAAGCTCCTCCTGAGCACGACCGCCGTGGGCAGCGCCGCCGCTGCCGCGGTCATCACCCTCAGCGCCGCCCCAGCGGCCCAGCCGGCCACCGCCCAGTCAGCTGGCGGCCCAGGCCGGCCGCCGCCGGCGGCCGTGGCCCCGGCCATCTCCCGGCCCATGGCCACTCTCGACGCGGCCGCGATTTCGCAGCGGCAGGCCGCCCAGCGCACCGCCGAGCGGATGCTCGCCCGCTTCGGCTGGACCAAGAGCCACCAGTGGAAGCCGCTCAAGTGGCTGTGGAACCGGGAAAGTGGCTGGAACAAGTACGCCGAGAACCCGTACTCCGGCGCCTACGGCATCCCGCAGGCCCTGCCGGGCAGCAAGATGGCCAGCGCCGGCAATCACTGGCGCACCAACGCCACCACCCAGATCCGCTGGGGGCTGCGCTACATCAAGAGCCGGTACGGCCGCCCGCGGGCGGCCTGGAACCACTCGCAGGCCTACGGCTGGTACTGACCCGCTGCGCGACGGGCCTCCCAGCCTGGTGTGGCTGGGAGGCCCGTCGTGGCCCTGCTCAGGGGCTAGCTAGCTCCGCAGTGCGGGAACGAGCGCCCGGGCCACGCCCGGCGAGCTACTGCTGCTGGCCGATGGCTTCGGCACTGGCAGTGGCTTGCAGGTCTTGTCCCACTTAGCGTTCGGGTTGCGCGCCGGCAACTTGCCGCTGGCCAGGTAGTTGGCGATGGTGTTGTCCACGCACAGGTCACCGAACAGCGAGTCGGCGTGCGTGGTGCCGCCCGGCTCGGCCAGCAGCACCGAGTGCGGGAACAGTTTGCGGACCTCGAGGCTGCCCTCGAACGGTGTCGCCGCGTCCAGCGTCTCGTCGATCAGCAGCGCACTGCTGATCCCGTTGCCGTTGATCTGCATCGGGCTCGTCGCTGAGGCGGGCGCCGGCCAGTGCAGGCACGGGGCGTTGAACCAGGCGTTGTCCCAGGTCTCGAACGGCGCGATCTTGTTGACCCGGTGGTTGTCCCGGCTCCAGACCGCCCAGCTCGTCGGCCACTGCACGTCGGTGCACTGCACCGCGTTGTAGACGGCGAACTCGTTGTCGTTGCCCGGGGTGTCGGTCTCCTGGTAGAGGTCCACGATCGCGGCGCCGGCCTTCGCGCCGTGCCCGTGAGCCCAGTCCGCGAACGCGCTGCCCAGCTGGAGCCAGGTCTCCTCGTAGTACCCGGCCTCGAGGAAGACGTCGGTCCATTCGTCCGGGCCGACCATCTTCTTGATGGGGTGCTTGAACAGCCGGGCCTTTTCCGCGTAGAACCGCTTTTCCACCGTCTTCTCGGTGCGGCCCAGGTGGTAGAACGAGTGGTGCTGGGCGAGCCAGCCGAACCAGATCTTGATGTTCCGGTTGAACGCGATGTCCTGGTCCAGGTTGGCCTGGTACCACACCTTGCGCGGGTTGACGTTGCTGTCCATGATCAGCCGCCGGACGTGCGAGGGGAACAGGGTCGAGTAGACCTGGCCCAGGTAGGTGCCGTAAGAGAACCCGTAGTAGGAGATCTGGCTCTGGCCCAGCGCCTGCCGGATGCTGTCCATGTCCCGGGCCGTGTTGACCGTGGTCATGTTGTCCAGCAGGGCCGACTGCGCGGCGCTGTGCGTGGCGCATCGCTGGTCGTAGCGGGCGCTGCGGTGCAGCCAGTAGTTCAGGATCTGCTTGGTCCGGGGGTTGTAGTTCTCCCGGTCGCCGCTGAAGTAGAAGGGCGCGCAGGTGATCGCCGGGACGCTGGAGCCGACGCCGCGCGGGTCGAACCCGATCCAGTCGTAGTCCGCGACCGCGGCCTTGTCCGCGGCCGAGCCCTCGGCCTTGAGCTGGGCGATCAGGAACGTGTTCAGGTCGAGGCCGCTGCCGCCCGGGCCGCCCGGGTTGGTCAGGATGACACCCTGGTACTTGGCGGCGCTCGACGTGTGCTTGATCCGGGACACGGCGATTTTGATCGTCGCCCCCGACGGGTCGCTGTAGTTGAGTGGCACGCTCAGCATGGCGCACGCGGCCCCAGCCTGACGCAGGTCACTCTCGGCGCATTTGCCCCACTTCAGGGCCTGGGCGGCCGCCGGAGCCGCTGTGCCGGCTACGGCCGGTGCGGCCGCAGCTAGCCCGCCGGTCAGCAGGCCAGCTGCCGCCGCTAGGGCTAGGAATCTCCTCATGCTTCGATACCCTCCTGGCTTCTCCTCGCCAAACTCTCCGGCGAGCACATGGTGAAGGCCCTCATCATCCGGCACAGGACGTGAAGAACAGAAGATTCTATGCCGGTGACGTTACCGAGTTGTGACCATGTGCGACCGCGGCAGTCGCTGAGGCGGGCGCCGGCCAGTGCAGGCACGGGGCGTTGAACCAGGCGTTGTCCCAGGTCTCGAACGGCGCGATCTTGTTGACCCGGTGGTTGTCCCAGCTCCACACCGCCCAGCTCGTCGGCCACTGCACGTCCGTGCACTGCACCGCGTTGTAGACGGCGAACTCGTTGTCGTTGCCCGGGGTGTCAATCTCCTGGTACAGTCCACGATCGCGGCGCCGGCCTTCTCGCCGTGCCCGTGAGCCCAGTCCGCGAACGCGCTGCCCAGCTGGAGCCAGGTCTCCTCGTAGTACCCGGCCTCCAGGAAGACGTCGGTCCATTCGTCCGGGCCGACCATCTCCTTGATGGGGTGCTTGAACAGCCGGGCCTTTTCCGCGTAGAAGCGCTTTTCCACCGTCTTCTCGGTTCGGCCCAGGTGGTAGAACGAGTGGTGCTGGGCGAGCCAGCCGAACCAGATCTTGATGTTCCGGTTGAACGCGATGTCCTGGTCCAGGTTGGCCTGGTACCACACCTTGCGCGGGTCGACGTTGCTGTCCATGATCAGCCGCCGGACGTGCGAGGGGAACAGGGTCGAGTAGACCTGGCCCAGGTAGGTGCCGTAAGAGAACCCGTAGTAGGAGATCTGGCTCTGGCCCAGCGCCTGCCGGATGCTGTCCATGTCCCGGGCCGTGTCAACCGTGGTCATGTTGTCCAGCAGGGCCGACTGCGCGGCGCTGTGCGTGGCGCATCGCTGGTCGTAGCGGGCGCTGCGGTGCAGCCAGTAGTTCAGGATCTGCTTGGTCCGGGGGTTGTAGTTCTCCCGGTCGCCGCTGAAGTAGAAGGGCGCGCAGGTTATCGCCGGGACGCTGGAGCCGACGCCGCGCGGGTCGAACCCGATCCAGTCGTAGTCCCCGGCCGCGGCCTTGTCCGCGGCCGAGCCCTCGGCCTTGAGCTGGGCGATCAGGAACGTGTTCAGGTCGAGGCCGCTGCCGCCCGGGCCGCCCGGGTTGGTCAGGATGACGCCCTGGTACTTGGCGGCGCTCGACGTGTGCTTGATCCGGGACACGGCGATTTTGATCGTCGCCCCCGACGGGTCGCTGTAGTTGAGTGGCACGCTCAGCATGGCGCACGCGGCCCCAGCCTGGCGCAGGTCACTCTCGGCGCATTTGCCCCACTTCAGGGCCTGGGCGGCGGCCGGAGCCGCTGTGCCGGCTACGGCCGGTGCGGCCGCAGCTAGCCCGCCGGTCAGCAGGCCAGCCGCTGCCGCTAGGGCTAGGAATCTCCTCATGCCTCGGTACCCTCCTGGCTTCTCCTCGCCAAACTCTCCGGCGAGCACATGGTGAAGGCCCTCATCATCCGGCACGGGACGTGAAGAACAGAAGATTCTATGCTGGTGACGTTATCGAGTTGTGACCATGTGCGACCGCGGCCGGCGTCCTCAGAACCAGCCGCTGTGCGGGGATGCCGATGCCGGTGGATCTAATAGGGTCCCTGGATGCCCCGATCCAAACGGTCCAGCGCGCGCCGCAGCCACTGGACGTCACCGTCGCGCAGTTGCGCGAGGTCATCGGGCATTACCGTCGGGATGAGCTGCCAGTAGTTGTGGGCTTGGTAGAGCGCACCAACCACCAGGGCGAGTGGCCGCCTGCAGATCGTGCGACGGCAAGTGCCGAGACCAGAGGCCCAGATAACGCTGGAGCAGCTGACGGCGTCGGCCCGGATCGCCGGTGCGCATGATGTAGGTGACAAGGTCGACGAACGGATGGCCCACGGCCGCGTCAGTCCAGTCGAAGATCCGCGTTCCAGCGGCGCCGGCCGCCACATTCCACGGATGAAAGTCGCCGTGGACGAGGGAGGAACCCGGCCCGATCCGGTCCAGGGTGAGGCACGCGTCGGCCATCCCCGGCGCTGCCGTCAGCCAGGCCTCGTGCACCCCCCGGGGAAAGCGGCCCATCAGGCCCGCATCCAGGGTCGTGCCTTGCACCCACTCGGCGAGCCGGCTGAGCGGCTTCGGATCGGCACCTGCGGCGAGTAGCTCGTCGGAGCGCCCGACCCACATCTGCTGCAGGCCCGCCAGGGCGTCAAGCCCGAGCGTCCACATCGAGTCCGGCTGATCACCGAGGAGTGGCGCATCAAGGTCACGCATCAGCATCCAGCCGCGGTCCGGCTCGATGGCCACGACATCTGGAAGGTAGCCCGGCGAGCGGTCAGCCAGCGCCTGGGTCACCCGGCCCTCGTGCCTGAACCGGTCACTACTGCATTTCAGGAAGGCCCGGCCGGTGCGGGAAGCAGCAGACAGCATCACCGAGACACCCCACAATTGATGAATTCGCGGGACCTCCGGGTCCACGTACCCCGCCGCCGTCATGTGCCTGCGCATCCACTGGGCTGCCTCAGCTAGCCAACCCGGCCGGGACCACTGCGGCCGCAGATCCGACCAGCCTGCCGCACGCTCGCGGATCCAGGAGCGCATCGAGTCACGCGCCCAGGCCGGATCGACGGTCTGGGCGTCAGCCTCGCTGACCACCACCCAGCGGAACCCGCGGGGCTCCGTGCTCAAGGGACCGATCTCCACCAGCATGGCCGTGGCGTCGAAGCCAGCATCCCAGGCCGCGGCATTGGCGCGGAGCAGCGTCACCGGCGCGCCGACCAGTCGGCTCACCGCCCCGACCACTTCGTCCAGGCCCGGTTCAGCGCTCACGACAACAGTAGGCAGAGTGCAGACCGCCCCACGACCAGGGGCGGAAGGGACGCAGCACAACGTCGCCTCGCCGCCCTGGCGCGCCGCCAAGACGACCACCAGGCAATCCAGCATCTCCGTGCCTGTTCAGCCATGCGCACATCCTGTACGGACCCCGTTGATCCGCGCTACTCCGACCGGAGCAGCTGCCCGGGATGCGATCGCGCGGCCAGCAGGGCGGGCCCGGCGGCCAGCACGTTGGCGCCCGCGAGCACCCCGGCGGCCAGCGCGGCCAGCAGCAGCGCCGGCACCACCGGCACCGGGACCACGCCGAAGTTCGTGGCGAACACCCGCCACAGCACCCGGCCGGCCGCGATCCCGAGCGGTGCCCCGACCGCGATTCCGGCCAGGGCGACGGTCGTGGCCTGCCAGCAGACCGCCGCGGCTACCTGGCGCCGGACGAAGCCCAGCACCTTCAGCAGCCCGGTCTCGGTGCGCCGCCGGGCCACGCTGACCAGCAGCAGGTGCGTCATGGTCGCGGCGCCGAACAGCGACAGGGCGATCCCGAACAGCAGCGGGAAGTTCACCGATTCGCCGAAGTTGACCAGCGCGGTCGGCTTTGCCGGCCGGTAGGTCAGGTCGGAGTAGCGGTGGATGTACCGGGCCAGGGCCGCGTGGCCGGCGCGCCCGGGCGCGGCCCGGACCAGCACCACGGTCGCCATGCCCTGCCGGGCCGACCGCTGGCAGCTGGCCTGGTTCCGCCCCGGCGGGCACTGCGCGTCGAGGAACGCGCTCGTGGTCATCACCGCGCCGTTGCCGAGCCCGCCGGTGCCGGCGTTCAGGGACGCCCGGCCGATGACCCGGAACCGGGCGGCGTGGGGGTGACCCGCGGGATCGGACACGGTCACCCGGACCGTCCCGCCGACCCGGGCCCCGGTGGCCCGCATCGTGGCCACCCCGAGCATGATGTCCCGGTCACCGCGGGGCAGCCGCCCGTCCACCGCCGACAGCAGCGCGGGGCCGCGGACCGGGGTCATGGTCACGGTGCGGACGTGCTGGCCGTTGACGTTGACCGCGACGAAGGCGCCCAGCGTTATCTGCGAGATGGCCCGGTCCTTCCGCAGGCTGTCCAGCAGCGGGCCGGTGACCACGGCCTGGGACCGGGGCGTCCCGTCGTTGGCGAAGTAGACCTGGAACGGCGCGCCGTACAGCGCGGGTGAGGAGACCAGGTGGGTCAGGCTGGCGCCGAACACGGCCGTCGCGCACAGCGCCGCGACCGCCAGCACCATGCCGAGCAGCGCCGTCCCCACCGGCTGGCCACCCCGGCCGCGTTCCAGCGCGTACCGGATGCCGATCAGGGCGCGTGGCCGGCAGGCCGGCCACGGCGGCGGCCCGGCCCACGCCCGCCGACACCGGGGCCGTCTGCCGTGATCGGCGGGTGCGCAGCAGCCGGGCATGACGGACCGCGGGCCAGACCGACAGGGCCGTCACGGCGGCTATCAGCGCCACCGCACCGAGCGGGAGGGTCACCGGGTCGAAGGACATCCGGCCCGGCGCGGGAACGGCGACCCGCGCCTCACCCACCGGGGTCAGCGGCGACGCCGCCACCGCGGCCAGGACCGCGCCGACGGCGCCCGCCGTCCCGATCAGCGCCGCGCGGGCCAGGGCGACCGCGACGAGTTGGCGGGGCCGCAGGCCCACCGCGGACAAGGCCGGATGATCGGCCCGCTCGGTGGCCGCCTGCCGGGCGACCGCCTGCCCGATCACGGCCAGGGCGGCCAGCGCGGCCAGGCCGGCCAGCACGTACCAGCCGATGACCTGGGGCCGGATCGAGTCCTCGACCGCGCCCGCGGCCGCGTCCAGGTCGTAGGTGCCGTACACGTTCAGCGCCCGGAACCGGCTGTCCAGGCTGGCCAGGTCCGCGGCACCGTGGGCGAATCGGGCGTAGTAGGTGTGCTGCAGCGCCGCGCGCTGATTCACCGCCGCGGCGAACTTCGCCGTGGTGTACAGGTCGTAGTGCACCGCCGCCCCGGACGGGAACTCGCTCTCGGCGGCGACGATGCCCACCACGCGCAGCGCCGGGCGCAGGACCGGGGACGGATCGGCCGGGCCCCCGCGCAGCTGGGACGCGCTGGCCAGCTGGGTCCGGATCACCGAGCCGACCCGCACCCCGTTGTCCTGGGCGAGCGTGAAGGACGCCAGTACCTCACGCGGATCGGATGGGTCGGGCATCCGCCCGGAGAGCAGCATCACCAGCCGGGGCAGCTGCCCCGGCGGTACCTCATTGATCAGGGTGTTCTCGAGATCGATCGGTTTCCGGCAGGACGCGCAGCCCAGGGTGACGGCGAAAGTCGCTGGTACTGGCGTCACCGCCACGGCGTGCGGCAGCCGGGCCAGCTGCGGCAGCGGCCGTCCCGCTGTAGACGATGACGTCGTAGCCGTGCCGGGCGGTGAACCCGGGAAGAGCGGCCGCGGTCCGGCGGCCCGCGGCCGCCGAGGCCAGCACGAACCCGCCCGCCAGGGCCACGAGCACGCTGAGGGCCAGCCAGGACTTCCAGTACTGGCGGAACCGCCCGCGAAGCACCATGACGACGGCTCGCACGGCACCCCCCTGTTCAGCCACCCGCTGCCCGGCCCGCCCAGCATCTCCCGGGTCCGGGCCCGGCGCCAAGGTGGCCAGCCACCGGCGTGCCGTCGTGCCAGCACGCAGGGCACATGCGTGGCACCAGGATCGACCCGGCGTCCGCCGGGGGGTGCACTGGAACCGCTGATCGGCCGTGATGGCCCGGACTACGCAAGGGAGCAGGTCATGAGCGAGCTGGACGATTTCCGCACGCACAACCCTCACCCGCTTCGTGGCGGCCGAGGAAGCCCTGCACAACGGCGACCCGGAACCGCGCCTGGCCATGTGGTCAGACCAGGACCCGGTGACCCTGTTCGGGGCGTGGGGGCCGTGCAAGAGCGGATGGAAGGAGGTGAGCCCGGTCTTCCGCTGGCTCGCCTCGCGGTTCTCCGGCGTCAGCGACTACCACCTGGACATCGTGGCGGCCGGCCTCAGCGGTGACCTGGCCTACACGGTCGGCTTCGAGCGCTCCATGCTTTCCATCGACGGCGGTCCCGCCCAGGAGAACGTGCTACGCGTCACCCACGTGTTCCGCCGGGAGAACGGCGAATGGAAGATCGTTCACCGCCACGGCGACTTTCCCCCTCCGGATCAGAGCCCGCCCGGCCACCACCCTCTGGACCCCTACAGCCACTGATCCTCCAGCCACCGATCCACGCTGGCGCCGGCCAGGGCATTAGTACGTCGGGCCCGGACCGTCCAGCAAGGGCTCCAGGAAGGTGGCCCGGGATCCTTCGAGCCAGTCGGTCAGTCCCCGGGGAGCGTGCCGGGTGACCTCCCGTACATGCGAGGTGAGCTGTCCGGCGCCGCCCGCACGGATCCACGCGAACAGTTCCAGCGTCCCCTCGACGTCCCAGGGGGCCATGCCGGAGCCCAGCAGTTCCTCCCGGGCCTGCTCGTCTGGCAGGTTGGAGTAGCGCACCTGCCGCGCGAACACCTCAGAGATCCGGCTGGCCACGTTCGGATAGGTGAGGGACTCGGGACCGGTCAGCGTGAACACCTGAGGGTCGTCGGCGGCCTCAGGCGCCGGGCTGGTCAGCAGCCGCGCGGCGGCGTCGGCCACGTCGGCGGCGGCCACGAAGCCCACCTTTCCGTGACCGGCCGGGGCGTACAGCGTGGCCTCGCTGCGGATGGCCTGCGCGGCGGGCAGCAGCGTCTCCATGTACGGCGAGGGGGCCAGGTAGCTGACCGGCAGGCCGCTCGCGTCCAGGTGCAGGGCGATCTCGCGGTGGCTGCGCATGAAGCGCACGTCGCAGTCGGGGTCGGTGAAGCCGTTCGCGGCCACCTTCACCACGTGCGGCCCGTGCCCTGCCGCCACGAGTGCGTCGATGAAGGCGATCTCCAGCTCGGCCTGGGCCTCGCTCGACGGGCTCAGCAGGAAGACCCGGTCGAAGGCCTGCAACTGCTCCGCGGCAGGCGGGTCGTCGAACGTGGCCACCAGGTTTTCCCCGGGGCCGGGCAGGTCGAGGCCCTTGGCTTCCACCCGCACCATCGCCGTGGCGTCGGCCCGGGCGTCGGCCAGCGCCTCCAGCAGGGGATAGCCGACCCTTCCGGTCGCTCCGGTCACCAGGATCACGGGCCTGCCTCCTCGAGCACTGCTTGTGCCGCAATGTCCATGCGCATTGTCCATGCCGCATTGCCCGTTGCTGCACTGGCGCTGCGGCGCTGTCCTTAGGGGCACCTTACGGGAGGCCGGATCGGTGCGCTGGGCCGCGTCCCGACGTACGTTGGTTGGGTGGCAGAAGCGGAGATGCGGCGCTGCCGGTGAGCCGGGGTCGATGGCGCAGATGGTCGCTCGTGGCGTCTGGGACCGCGTTGCTCTGCGCACTTCCGGCGGTGATCGCCGCCCTCCCGGTGCCCTCCTCCGCGATCAGCGCACCAGTCCTGCGGGATCGCATCCTGGCCTCGGCCAGCGTCCCGTACGAGGGCTACGCGGAAAGCACCGTGAACCTGGGCCTGCCGGAACTCCCTGACCTGCACGACGTGAGCTTGCTGCTGGACGGCACCACGGACCAGTACGTCTGGTACCGCTCCGCGGCGTACTGGCGGGCCGACGACGTGACCGGCACGGGGGAGAGCGACACCTACGCCGACGGCGGGGTGACCTACCTGTGGAGCTACGGGACCAACCTGCTCACCCAGGTCACCGGCGCGGAGCCGGTCCGGCTGCCGCGGGCCGCGGACCTGCTGCCGCCCGCACTGGCGCGGCGGCTGCTGGACACCGCGGGCCGCGCGGACCGGATCTCGCGGCTGCCGGACCGCCGGATCGCCGGGGTGGACGCGGCGGGCCTGCGGCTGGTCCCTACCGGGTCCGGTACCACGGTCGGATCGGTGCAGATCTGGGCCGACCCGGCCAGCGGGCTACCGGTCCAGGTCCAGATCACCGGCCGCGGCACGGCCGGGCAGCCGGGTCAGGCCGTGCTGCTCAGCACGTTCCTGGAGCTGAGCCGGACCCAGCCGGACCTGAACGCCGTCACCCCGCATCCGGCGCCGGACGTGGGCCTCACCACCACCCGGCTGCCGGACGTGGACGGCGTGCTGAACGGCGACGGCGACGGCGACAATGACGGCGACCCGTTCCCGCCCCAGCTCGGTGGGCTGCGCTCACGTGGCCCTCCCGGGCAGCCCGCCGGGGGTGGCCATCTACGGCAGCGGGCTTTCCCGCTTCGTGCTGCTGCCGCTGCCCAGGAGGTGGGGACGGACGCGCTCAACTCCGCGATCCAGGCCGGGGCGGACAGCGTCGCGCTGCCCGGGACCCCGGGGGGCCAGGCGGGAACCCAGGCCGGCGTGCTGATCCGGACGCCGCTGCTGTCCGTTCTGATGGTCAGGGCCGGGTTCCACCACGCGGTCTTCCTGTTCGCCGGTGCGGTGACCCCGGCCGTGCTGGAGAACTCAGCCAGCGCCCTGGTCACCGACTTGTCGCACTTCAGGTTCAGGTTCCATCGATGATCGTTACGCGCGGCCTGACCAAGCGTTACGGGCACCTGCTCGTGGTGGATCAGGTCGACCTGGACGTCCGGGAGGGTGACCGGTACGGCTTCCTCGGCCCCAACGGGTCCGGGAAAGACCACCGTGGTCCGGATGCTGCTCGGCCTGGTCTACGCGACCAGCGGCGAGATCACGGTGCTGGGCCAGCCGGTGCCGAAACGGGCCGCCGAGGTCCTGCCGTCGATCGGCGCACTGGTGGAGGGCCCGTCCGCGTACGGGCACTTGTCCGGGCGGGCCAACCTGGCCCTGATCGACGCGGCGGGGAAATCGGGCCGCCGCCGGACCCGGGGCAGCCGGATCGCCGCCACCCTGGACCGGGTGGGCCTGGGCGGCATCGACAACCGGCCGGTCAAGCGGTACTCCCTCGGCATGCGCCAGCGCCTCGGCCTGGCCGCCGCGCTGCTGCGCACCCCGAAGCTGCTCATCCTGGACGAGCCGACCAACGGGCTGGACCCGCAGGGTATCCGGGAGATCCGCGACCTGCTGATCGAGCTCAACGCGGCCGGTACCACCGTCTTCCTGTCCAGCCATCAGCTCAGCGAGGTCGAGCAACTGTGCACCCGGGTCGGCATCGTGAACCGGGGCCGGCTGGTCCGGCAGGACGACCTGGAGACGCTGCGCGCGCTGACCGGGCGCTCGATCGTGCACACCCCCGACACCGACCGGGCCCGTGAGGTGCTGGACGGCCAGATCGAGTGGGCCGAATCCGGCCGGCTCGTGGTCGCCGACGCGGACACCGCGGCGCTCAACTCCCGGCTGGTCGCCCACGGCGTGCGGGTCACCGAGATCGCCGCCGAGCGGCGGTCGCTGGAAGACGTGGTGCTCTCGGTGACCGGCTCGGGCTCTGACCGGGTGGACGTTCTGGGCGGGGAGCGCGGATGATCCGCGTCGAGCTGGCGAAGCTGGTGCGCCGCCCGCGCAGCTGGGTGAGCCTCATCCTGCTGTGCGGCCTGCCGGTGCTGGTCGCCGTGTTCGTCGCGGTGACTCACCTCGCGCCGCCCCCGGGCCAGGGCCCGGCCCTGCTGTCCGCGGTGCTGTCCAGCGGGTCGCTCTACCCGGCCGCCGCGCTCGCGATCGTGCTGCCCATCTTCCTGCCGGTGGCGGTCGCGGTCGTGGCCGGCGATTCCATCGCGGGCGAGGCCGGGTCGGGCACCCTGCGCTACCTGCTGGCCCGGCCGGTCGGCCGGACCCGGCTGCTGGCCGCCAAGCTGGTCGCGCTCATCGTGTACACGCTGTCAGCCGTGATCCTGATCGCGGTGACCGCCTACCTGACCGGGATCGCCCTGTTCGGCGCGCAGCCGGTGGCGGCCACGCCCGGTGGCCTGACCACCTCCAACATCGCGGCGACCTCGCTGTCCGGCAGCGGGCTGACCCCGTCGGACATCGCGCTGCGGACGGTCGGGGCGGTCGCCTTCATCGCCGTGTCCATGCTGGGCGTGGGCGCGATCGCGCTGTTCCTGTCCACCGTCACCGACTCCGCCCTCGGCGCGGCCCTGGGCGCGCTGGCCGCGCTGATCACCAGCGAGGTTCTGGTCACCCTGAACGCTGCGTCGGCGGTCGACCCTTACCTGCCCACCCGGTACTGGCTGGCCTGGATCGACTTCTTCCGCGACCCCATCGTCTGGCGGAACATCGAGCGGGGCTTCGCCGTACAGGGTGTCTACGTGGTGGTGTTCCTCGCCGCGTCGTGGGCGCACTTCGCCACCAAGGACATCACCAGCTGAGTCAGCCTGGACCGGCGGCCTGCAGGCACACCCGGTTCCGCCCGCTCTCCTTGGCCTGGTAGAGGGCGTGGTCGGCGGCTGCCAGCAGCTCCTCGAGGTCAAGCCGGGAGGACCCGAGGGCGGCGACGCCGATGGAGATGGTGACCCGCAGCGGCTCGTTCCCGCCCATGCTGTGACCGCCCGGGCCCTCGCCGCCGGTGCCGCCGCCGGTGGTGCCGCCGGCCGGGTCCTTGATCATCAGGCTGTCGCCGACCGGGGTGGCGACCCGGGAGATCTTCTCGCGGACCCGCTCCGTGATCTGGCGGGCTTCGGCTGCGTCGGTGCCGGGCAGCAGGATGGCGAACTCTTCGCCGCCGAACCGGCCGGTCAGGTCACCCTCGCGGAGCAGGGCACTCAGGGCGCTGGCGATGGCGGCCAGCACGGCGTCCCCGGTCAGGTGCCCGAAGGTGTCGTTGACGTTCTTGAAGTGATCGATGTCGGCGATCGCCACGGCGAGCGGTGTCCGGGTCCGGGCCGCCCGGGCGGTCTCCAGCCGTGCTTCCCGCAACCAGGTGCCCGCGTTGAGCAGGCCCGTCTTGGCGTCGATACGCGAGGCGTCCACCAGCTGGGCGTGCCGGAAGGAACGGTGCAGCAACGCGACTAAAGGCAGGGCGGCCAGGGCCAGGAAGGGGCTATCGGTGGCCGCGCGGGCGACTATGACGCCGACCGAGAGCTCAGCGGCGTCGTGGAACAGGGGCTCACGGGTGAACAACTGCGCGCGCACGCTGGCGGCCGGATCGGCGCCCTTCACCGCCGTCATCACGAGGACCTTGTTGACCGCCGACTTGAGCACGCCGCACCCGGCCGCGGCCAGAGCCCAGGCCAGCACCCGGGCCTGCGCGCCCGGTACCGATCCGGCGATCACCGGCTCGATCCCGTGGAAGGCCGCGGAAGCCGCGCCGTAGGACAGGCCCACGGCCGCGGCCGTGAATACCCGCCGGTGCACCAGCGTGGCCCGGACCCGCCACTGCACCAGAACCATCCGGGGAATGGGCACCAGGAGCCCGTACAGGGGAGGAAGCAGGAGGGCGAGCGGCAGTTCCCACATCGCGTGCACGTCTTTGACCAGGCCCGCGGGCTCGCCGGCGCGGTGGGTCAGCTCTACCGTCAGCAGGTTGCAGCCCAGCAGGACGGCGGCCAGCTCCAGGTCCGCGCCGCGGAACCGGGTGACCGTGGCACACGTCCCGATGATGATGAGGTCCGCGCCGATCACGGCCGTGATGAACGCCACTAACCAGCCGGGCAGCTCCCCGACCTGCCATCGATGACTGCAGGCAATTATGCGGTTTCTCATGGTAATGGCGTTACGGCCTATTTGTTACGCTCTCGGTAGATGTATCCAGGCTCCGCGCGGGTATCGGGTTCTGGAGGCCGGGTAACTTCCGCCAGGAAGGGGGTGGCCGGCATGCGCGGCGAAGGCTGGACGTGAACGATCGCGCGAGGCGGGCACGCCGCGGACACTAAGGCTGGTGCGCCCCCCGTTGTATCGCACCTGGATAAACGTAGTGAACACTGGCGAATATGTCACCAGTCAGAATGAGTGGGGTGGGGAGGTTCTGCTGCTGCTCGTCCTGATATTACTTTCAGGTGCGTATATGCATTTGGTTCATGAATGACCATCTGAGGGGCCTGTGTTAACCGGAGGGGCCGGGGCGTTTGCTGTGTACCAGGCGTCCAGAGTGTCCAGTTCGGCGACGAGCCGTCGCGCGAAGTCGGTGACCCAGTAGTGGGTCTCGCGCGGGAACCGCTTCAGCTCATGGCGGGTCACGTATCCCGCGTCTTCCAGGTGGCGAAGCCGGTCGCGCATGACCTTCCAGGTGAGCTGGTGCCCGTCACAGGCCTGCTCATTGATCGCATCCAGTAGCTCGGTGGGGCGGCTGCTGCCCTCGGTCAGGTTGACCAGAATGGCCAGATCCCAGCGGCCCCTGATGCTGGCCAGGAACCGCATGAAGTGCTGCCAGTTCACCGTGCGGCTCCCCCCGATCTCCGCGGGGTTCGCCGGGGCCTGCCTCCCGCATCGCGGCACCGGCCGGTAATGTGACGGAAGGTCCGGTCCAGCAGTCTGGATGGCCAGGGGAAAAAAGGATCATCGCGAGGCTGGGAGCGACTCATAGTCGTCCACGAAAGCACAGCGGTGAGGGGCAGGGCGGAACTGTGAGTTCCCATCACGCTGTGGCGCCTGGCCGCCGGCCGGCCCGGGACAGGGAATGCCGGCATGGTGGACTCCGCTGAGGCCGCCTGGAGAAGGCGGGGCGAACTCAGCGACCTGTTGCTGAGTTGCCGGTCGCGGCTGCTGCGAGCGGACGGCGAGGGACACGAACGAAGCCTCCGCCAGCAGGACGTCGCGGACCTCATCGGCATCAGCGCGCGGTACTACGCCTCGTTCGAGCGCGGTGAGATCGACAACCCCAGCGTCCAGTTGGTCGAATCGATCGCGTCCGCACTCCGCATGAGCATTGCGGAGCGCTCCGCCCTGCATGTGCTGGCCGTGGGTCACGACCCGCCCATGCCCGCCCCGCTGACCGGGCTCCCGGCCGCGCCGCCCGTGGTCCCCTTGCCGCTGCGTGACCTGGTCCGGCGGCTCGACCCCACGCCGGCCGCGATTACGGACGAGATGTGGACCATCCTCGTCCGCAACGCGTCCATGACCTACTGGGTGGGCGAGTACTTCGACCGGGTGCCCCCCGATCAGCAGAACCTGATCCTGTACCTGTTCAGCCCGGAGG
This sequence comes from uncultured Actinomycetes bacterium, assembly GCA_963844695.1. GTDB lineage: Bacteria > Actinomycetota > Actinomycetes > Streptosporangiales > Streptosporangiaceae > RYN-230. Next base: position 94,665 of record CAWJPL010000035.1, on the reverse strand, counting down.
CTGGGGACATCGTGTCCGACCTGCAGGCCGCGCGGCGGGCGGCCCTGGCTGGGCTGAGATACCAGTTCGCGCGGAACATCGCCAGCCCCCGGTTCGCCGCCCTGGTCGAGCGGCTGCTGGCGACCGGCCCGGAGGCCCGGGAGATGTGGAAGCGCCACGAGGTGGAAATCCCGCGAAAGCTGTACCGCCAGCGGGTGCACAACCAGGGGGGCTTGACGGCCGAGGTGAGCGTGGTGTTCACCGCGCTGTCGGCACGCCTGTCGCTGCTGGTCGCCATGTTGCCGCCAGGCAGCTAACGCACCAGAAGGTGCGCGCCATCGCACCCTGATGTGCGCATGGCGGGCCCATTGAGGTAGGACCGAAACCCGGTGTAGACACGGACAAGGACACACGGTGGTGATCTCCACTCGACGGGAGCCAGGACCTTGACGGGGCAGCGGCATCTGCAGGTCGCCGGGGACGGATCCGCGGCCGGGCCGGCGATCTGGCTAGCCCGGCCGGCGGAGTGCGGGCAGCGACCGGGCGACGTCCCTCGGGGGAGGGGGCGGCACGGTGACCCGCGGCCCGGGAGCTGGGGACGGGCCGCGGGTCACCTACTGGAGTCACCGGGTCGCAGGGTCACGGGCACCGGGCTAGCCGTCACCGGGTCATCCACCACCGGTCATCCACCGCAGTCGGACGCTGACGGCACCCGGACCGGGCCGGAGCCGAGCGCCTGCAGGACCATCGCGGTGACGGCCGGGTTGGTCGGCAGCTGGGAGTGGCTGACCTGCACGTCCGGGCATACCGACTGGATGGGCACGTTGAGCGCCCCGGCCAGCCGCGCGGAGTCCGGCGGAGTGACCGTCGTGTCGTCGGTACTCCACAGCGACAGCCAGCGCGGCCGCGGTGGCACGGCGGTCGCGTCCAGCCCGGCGAGCAGCCTGCTGTCCGGCACCAGCTGCCGGCACGCGGCCGGGCACGCGCCAGGCACGAACGCCTCGGCCGCCGAGGCCAGCTCGGTGCCGTGGAAGGGGGAGCCCAGGGTGATCACCCGCCGGGCCTTGTGCACGCCGCCGTCCTGCCGTGGCCCACAGCAGGGTGGTGACCCCGCCCGCCGAGTAACCGATCACGTCCACCGAAGGCGCGCCGCCGCGCAGCGCCCGGTTGACCGCGGCGTTCAGCACGCTGGCGTCGGCGATCAGGCTGCCGGTGCCGTTGCCTGGCAGGTGCAGCACGGTCGCCACCCGCCCCGCCGCCCGGATCCGGCGGGCCAGGGCGGACAGCGAACCCCGGCTCCCGCCGTACCCGGGGACCAGCAGCACCGGCCCGGGCCGGTCCTGGGCGGGCGTGCCGGCCGCCGGGGTCGACGGGCTGGCGCCCCCGCCCGAGACCAGGACGCCGGCCACCACCGCCACCACGATCACGACGACCAGTGCGGCCACGCCCGCCACGAACAGCCGGCGCCGCGGCGAAAGCCGCCCGAGAAGGGGTGTCACGCTCACCCCCGGCCATGATCACGGTCAATAAGGGGCGCGCCCGGGCAGAAATTGACCACGATCATGAAGGGCTCGCCCCGGTCGTGGAGGCGGACAGGCTGCGGGGGTCGCGGGCGGGCCAGGCGCCGCGCCCGGCGAAGTCCAGGAAGCGGTCCACCGCCTCGTTGAACCGGTGCGGCTCCTCCAGGTTCGCGGTGTGCCCGGTGCGGGGCAGCACGGCCAGCCCTGCGGTGGGAATGGTGCGCTTGAGCATGAGCGCCACGTCCAGGCAGCTCTCGTCCTCATCGCCCGCCAGCACCAGCAGCGGCGTGGTGATCCGGGCCAGCCCGTCGCGCAGCGCGTACAGCGACGGCCGGCCCGCCTGCACGCCGCGCATGGTCAGCGCCGAGCCCAGCGCCGAGTGCCCGGCCAGCGCGTCCGCGAACTCGGCCCAGCCGCGCGGGTTCTTGTTCTGGAACTGCACCCGGGCCGGGCCGACCGCGTACCAGCGCGCGACCTGCTCAGACCCTTCGTTATCAAACGCCGCCGCGATCGCCTCGCACTCGGCCCGGAACGCGGCCTGGCGCTCCGGGGCCGCACCGTAGCCCGTCCCGGCCGCCACCGTGGACAGCACCCGGTCCGGACGCCGGAGGGTCAGGTGCAGCGCGGCGAAGCCGCCCATGGACAGGCCGACCACGTGTGCGGCCGGGATGCCCAGCCCGTCCAGCACGTCGACCGCGTCGGCCACCGCGCGTTCCTGGGAGTAGGCCGCAGGATCGGCGGGCACCCCGGACGGCGGGTAGCCCCGCGCCGCGTAGGTCACGCAGCGGTAGCGCGCCGAGAAGTACCGGACCTGCGGCTCCCAGCTCCGGTGATCCCCCGCGAACTCGTGCAGGAACAGCAGCGGGGCACCGTGGCCGGTGCTCTCGGCGTGCAGGCTGATCCCGTCGCCGGTGGTGATGCCCGTGGTGGTGGTGCCCGTGGTGGCGTGGTTCAGCATCGGCGATCCGGGCTCCCCATGATGTGCTGGTACGTGCCGGCCGCCGCGGCCACGGGATCAGCCGCCCGGAGCGCGGCCACGATCACGTCGTGCTGGCGGGCGGACTCCGCGTGCGTCCGGGCGACCTTGGGGCCGCCGTGCAGCGACGCCCACAGCAGCCGCATCAGGGACAGCAGCAGCGGGCTCCGCGCGTACTCATACACGCCGAAATGGAACTCGCGGTTCAGGACGGCATACCGCGGGTCGTCCTCTCCCATGGCCCGCATCTGGTCGTTCAGCTCCTCCAGCCGGGCCAGGCCGGCCGCGTCGATCTTGCGCGCGGCCAGTGAGGCGCCGAGCGACTCCAGCGCCGCGCGGATCTGGAAGTTCTCCTCGACCGGGCCGTCGTCCGGCTCCACCACGGTGAACCCGCGGTGCGTGTCGCCGATCACCAGTCCCTCGGACTCCAGCCGCCGCATCGCCTCGCGCACCGGCGTCTGGCTGACCTGGAACCGCTGGGCCAGGTCCCGCTGCCGCAGCTGCTCGCCCGCGGCCAGCTCCCCGGTGATGATCTGCTCCCGGATGAGCGCCGCCACCATGTCGGTCTTGCTCACGTAGCCGGGCCCCGGGAGAACCCGTCCCGTCTCATGGCCCGTGCTTTGGCTGCCGGTGCTCTGGCGGCCCGTGCTTTGGCTAGCCGTGGTCATCTGCCGCCTCCGTTAGTGGCGAGTTCCTGCACCCGGGCCGGGGTGAGCGGCAGCCGCCCGACACTGCCCGCCAGGCCCAGCGCGTCCCGTACCGCACTGGCCAGCACGGCGCCGGCGGCGGAGACCCCGCCCTCGCCCGCCCCGCGCACCCCCAGCGGGTTGCCCGGGGCCGGTGAGTCCTGGGTGATCAGCACGTCGATCGGCGGCACCTCGGCCGCGGTCGGCATCCGGTAGTCCATGAACGTGGCCGACTGCGGCTGCCCGTTCTCGTCGTAGCAGAACTCTTCGAGCAGCGCGCCGCCGATGCCCTGAGCCGCCCCGCCGCGCAGCTGGCCGGCCACCAGCGCCGGGTTGATGGCCCGCCCGACCTCGTAGGCGACCAGGTAGCGGAGGACCTGGACCGCGCCGGTGCCCGGGTCCACGTCCACCACGGCGATGTGCACCCCGTACGGGTAAGTCATGTGCGTCACCTCGAACCGGCGCCGGGCGGACAGCCCGGCCGGCTCCCCCGGCCGCAGGTAGGGGCTGGCCGGCGCGGCGGCCTGGGCCACCTCGGCCAGCGTGACCGCCGCACTGGGATCGCCCCGGACACTGATCCGGCCGTTCTCGCTGACCAGGTCGCCCGGGGCGGCCTCGAGCATCCGCGCGGCGACTTCGGCGGCCCGGTCCCGGACCGCGCCGGCCGCCGCGTGCACCGCGCTGCCCGCCACCACCGTGGACCGGGACGCCCACGACCCGCCGCCGAACGGCTGCCGCTCGGTGTCCCCGTTCACCACGCTCACCTGGTCCGGGTGCACGCCCAGGGCGTCCGCGGCGATCTGGGCCAGCACCGTCTCGATGCCCTGGCCCAGCGAGGTACCACCGGAGAACACGTGCACCGCCCCGGTCCGGCTGACCATCACGTCGGCCGTCTCCTGGGGGCCCAGCCCGCTCTTCTCCAGGAAGGCGGCCACCCCGAGCCCGCGGCGCCGGCCCGCCCGGCGACCCCGCTCCACCTCGCCGCGGTAACCGAGCCGGTCCGCTTCGGTCTGCGCCGCCGCCAGCAGCGCCGGGTAGTCGCCCGCGTCGAGGACGACGTCGGTGCCCAGGGTGCTCATCGAGCGCTGGCACGGCAGTTCCCCGGGGTGAAGGAGGTTGCGAGAGCGAATTTCGTTGCGGCTGATTTTTAGTTCGCCCGCCGCCACGTCGAGCAGTTGCTCGCGCGCGGTGCTGCCCTCGAACCGCCCGGGCGCGCGGTAGGTACCACACGGGGTCTTGCTGGTCAGCACCACCTGGATCCGGCCGCGGTAGGCGGGCAGCCGGTAGGGGCCGGGGAGCATGGCCACGGTCAGCTCGGGCACGATGATTCCGTGCGTGCGGCAGTAGGCGCCGTTGTCGTGCACGATGTCGTCACGCAGCCCGAGGATCCGGCCGCCGGTGTCGAAAGCGCCGGCGATCCGGTGGGCCTGCTGCCGGGAGTGGTTCACCGCCACCAGGTGCTCGGCCCGGTCCTCCACCCACATCACCGGCCGGCGCAGGGTCCGGGCCAGCCAGGGGACCAGGAAGTCCTCCGGGTAAAACTCACCGCGCGCGCCGAACCCGCCGCCGGCGTCCACCGCGTGCACGTGGATCTGGGTCTCGTCCATGCCGAGCAGTGAGCCGAGCAGGTCCCGGTTGAACACGGGCACCTTGGTCATCCCGAAGATCGACAGTGCGCCGGTGGCCGGGTCCACGTCGGCCAGCAGCGCGCGCGGTTCCAGCGGGACCGCGCCATGCCGCCCGATCTCCACCTCGATCTCCACCACGTGGTCGGCCCGGGCGAACGCTCCGGCCACATCCCCGAAGCCCAGGGTGAAGTCGGCGGCCACGTTGCCGCCGGGGAACAGCGCGGGGGCGTCCGGGCCCGCGGCCGCCGCGGCGTCCAGCACCGCAGGCATCTCCTCGATGTCGATGTCCACCAGTTCGGCGGCGTCCTCGGCCGCGTACGGGTCCCCGGCCACCACCACCGCCACCGGCTCGCCCACGTACCGCACGGTGCCGTCGGCCAGCACCGGCTGCAGGTAGGGCCGCAGGTCGGCGTCCTGGACCTGGAGCCGGACCGGGATGGCCAGGCCGGCCGGCAGGCTGGCCGCGGTCACCACCGTCACCACGCCGTCGGCCCGGGCGGCGCGGCCGGTCCCGACCGCGCGCAGCCGGCCGTGCGCCACCGGGGAGCGGACCACCCGGGCCCAGAGCTGGCCGGGCCGGGCGAAATCCGCACCGAACCGGCCCTGGCCGCGAAGCAGGCGGGGGTCTTCCTTACGGGGAAGGTTCGTGCCGATCATGGGCGCTCCGCGGTCCGCCGCCGCCGAGCGGTCTCCAGCACGGCCTCGACGATGCCCTGGTAACCGGTGCACCGGCACAGGTTGGCCGCGACCACCTCACGGATCTGCTGCTCGCTGAGCTCAGCGGCGTCCGCGCCCTGGCCCTCCTGCTCGGCCAGGTAGCCCTCGGCCAGCATGAGGAATCCCGGCGTGCAGAACCCGCACTGCAGGCCGTGCCGGTCGCTGAACGCCTGCTGCAGGTCGGACAGGTCCTCCCCGTCCGCCAGGCCCTCGACCGTGGCGACCTCCTGGCCGTCCGCCTGCACCCCGAACATCAGGCAGGCCCGGGCGGGCACGCCGTCCACCAGCACCGTGCACGCCCCGCAGATGCCGTGCTCGCAGCCCAGGTGGGTGCCGGTGTAGCCGAGGTCGTGCCGGAGCATGTCGGCCAGCGTCCGCCGGGACTCGACGGCCAGCTCGTGCTCCCGGCCGTTGACCCGGAGCCTGATGAGATGCAGGTCCTTCATCCGGTACCCCCGGCCGGGATCGCGGCGCAGATGTCCCAGGGCCGCACCGGAATGTGCTCGATGCTGGCCGCCGAGCCCGCCCCGGCCAGCGCGTCGTTGACCGCGTTGAGCACGGCGGCCGGGGCGCCGATGGTGCCGCCCTCGCCCATGCCCTTGGCCCCGGTCTCGCTGAACGCGGACGGCGTCTCCAGGTGCACGATCTCGATGGGGCAGATCTCCGCGGCCGTCGGGGCGAGGTAGTCCATCAGGGTGGCGCTGCCCGGCTGCCCGTCGGGGTCGTAGCGGACCTGCTCCAGCAGCGCGGCGGCCACGCCCTGGGTCACCCCGCCGCGGACCTGCCCGTCCACGATCACTGGGTTGATCACCACGCCGCAGTCCTCCACCACCAGGTAGCGCCGGAGCCGGATCTCCCCGGTACCCGGGTCGATGGCGATCAGGGCCGCGTGGCAGGCGTTGGAGAACGTGCCCGGCGGGTCGAATGTCTCCCGGGCCTCCAGGCCGTACCGGAGCCCCTCCGGCAGCCGGTGCGCCTGGAAGTGCACGATCCGGGCCAGTTCGCTGAGGGGAACGGCGGCGCTCTCGTCACCGCGGACCCGGGCCATGCCGTCGCCCAGCTCGATATCGGCGGGGCTGGCTTCCAGGAGGTGCGCGGCCACCTGCCGGAGCTGGGTGGCCACGCCGTCCGCGGCCCGGCGGGCGGCCCCGCCGCCGATCACGATCGAGCGGCTGCCCCAGGTACCCCAGCCGTAGGAGGCCAGGTCGGTGTCCCCCTGCCGGAGCCTGACCTGCGCCGGGTGCACACCGAGCCGGTCCGCCACGATCTGCGCGAAGGTGGTCTCGTGCCCCTGGCCGTGCCCGCAAGTCCCGGTGGTCACGATGACCCCGCCGGAGGGATCCATCCGGACCGCGGCGGTGTCGTACCCGGGGGTCATCCGCATCCGCCGCTGCGACATGGTGGGGGTGCCGTAGGCGGTCCGCTCGGAGAAGCAGGAGTAGCCGATCCCGGCGAGCCGCCCGGTGGCCCGCAACCGGTCCCGCTCCGCGGGCCAGCCTGCCTCGGTGATCCGCTTCTCGGCCAGGTCGAGGGACTCGCCGTAGCTGCCCTCGTCGTAAGTGATGCCGTTGCAGCTGGTGTACGGGAACTCGCCGGGGCCGATCATGTTGCGGCGGCGGACGGCCAGCGGGTCCAGGCCCAGCTGCCCGGCGGCCTTCTCCATGATCCGCTCCATGACGAGTACCAGCTGCGGGCGGGAGACACCGCGGTAGGGCGCGGTGGGCGCCTTGTGGGTGGTGATCGCGCGGCCCCGGGCCCGGTAGGCGGGCACCTTGTAGATACCTGGCAGTTCGGTCGCGGCCATCAGCGGCTCGACCGCGCAGGTGAACGGGAACGCGGAGTACGCGCCCACGTCGCACTCGATGTCGGCGGCCAGCCCCAGGATCTGGCCGTCCTGAGCGAACGCGGCACGGACCCGGTAGCGCTGCTCGTGGCCGTGGAACGAGGCGGTCAGGTTCTCCTGCCGGTCCTCCACCCAGCGCACCGGGCGGCGCAGCCGCAGCGCGATCCCGGCCAGCGTGACCTCCTCCCGGCCCGCCACGCACTTCAGCCCGAACCCCCCGCCCACGTCCGGGGCGATCACCCGGACCTGCTGCTCGGCGAGCCCGAACGCCTGGGCTACCGCGGACCGGACCTGGTGCGGGACCTGGGTGGAGACATGCATGACGACCTGCTGGTCCCGCTCATCCCACTCGGCCAGGCAGGCCCGGCCCTCCATCGGCATCGCGGCCAGACGGCCGCTGCTCAGGGTGGCGGTGACCACCGCCGGTGCTTCATCGAAGATGGCCGCCAGTCGCTCATCGTCGAACATGGTCAGGTCCACCAGGCAGTTGCCGGGTGCGTGCTCATGCACCTGGGGTGCGGCCGGGGCGGTGGCGGCGTCGAGGCTGGCCACCACCGGCTGCGGAGCCCAGTCCACGTCGACAAGTTCGATGGCGTCCTCGGCGAGGTACGGGTCCTCGGCCAGCACGACGGCCACCGGTTCGCCGACGTGCCGGACCCGGCCGATGGCCAGCAGCGGCAGCGGGGTCGGCACGAACTCCGGCCGTTCCAGCACGGCCAGCAGGGCTGGGTCGCCCAGGTCCGCGGCAGTGAACGCGGCAGCCACGCCGGGCCGGGCCAGGGCGCGAGAGGTATCGATCGGGCCGAACGTGGCGGCGGCGAACGGGCTGCGTACGAACGCCGCGTGCAGCGTCCCGGTGCGGGCCAGGTCGCCGGTGAACTTCCCGCGGCCGAGGAGCATCCGCCGGTCCTGAGTCCGCGCCACGGGCGCGCCGACCCAGGTCATGGGTGGCGGCTGGCTTCTGTGCGGGTGGCTTCCGTGAGGGCCCGCTCCACCAGGGTGGCGGCCAGCTTCTTGCGGTACGCGGCGCTGCCGTGCCCGTCTGCGGGCGGGTCGATCTGGGCGGCCGCCAACCCGCCGGCGGCGCGCCAGGTGGCCGTAGTCGCGGGCTGGCCGCTGAGATCCGCGGTGTTGACCACGAACGGCAGCGGGCCGGTGCCGCCGAGGACGACCCGGACCTCGCGCGCGGTGGCCCCCGCGTCCTCCAGGTCGGCGGTCACGGCCGCGGCGACGATCGCGAAATCCCCCTGGCGCTGGGCGAACTCGGTCAGCGCGGCGTGCCGGGCGGGCCGTGGGAAGTGCACCTCGATGATCATCTCGTCCGGCTCGGCGGCGGTCGTGTAGAAACCCTCGAAGAACTCTGCCGCCGGGACCGTGCGCTGCCCGCCCGGGCCGGTCAGAACTACGTTCGCCTCGAGCAGGACGGCGAGCAGGCACCACTCCGCGGCCGGGTCGGCGTGCGCGATGCTGCCGCCGAAGGTGCCCCGGGCCCGGATCGGGTAGTGCCCGATCCACCGGGCCGCCCGGGGCAGCACCCCGAAGCCGTCCAGCACCGCCGGGTCACGGCACAGTTCGACGGTGCGGTGCCGGGTCAGCGCGCCGATCCGCAGGCCGTCGGGGCCGGCCCGGAGGTACTCCAGACCCGGGATCCGGGTCACGTCCACCAGGGCGGCCGGCCGGGCCAGCCGGAAGTTCATCATCGGGACCAGGCTCTGCCCGCCGGCCAGGATTTTCGCTCCGTCCCCGTGGTCGGCTTCCCCCTGGTCGGCCAGCGCGTGTTCGTTCAGCAGCGCGACGGTCTCCGGCACGGACCGAGTGCGGTAGTAGCTGAACGGGGCGGGCTTCAACCGGCCTCCTCCGGGGGAGTACTCCGATTTGGTATACCATATGTCAACGACGCCGCCGATGGCGCTCGCCGGGAGTTGCCGATGCCGCACCCGTCTGTCCTGGCGGAGACCGTGCTGGTCGCACCGGGTCCGTCGGGGTACCTCAGGGTGCGGCTGGCCCGCCCGGACCGCCGCAACGCGCTAGACGCCGGCATGACCCGCGCACTGCTGGACATCGTCGGCGCTGACCCCGCCGTCCCGGTACTGCTCGAGAGCACCGACCCCGCTGCGTTCTGCGCGGGCGCCGACTTGACCGTGCCGGACCGCGAGCGGGCTGAAGTCTCTGACCTGCTCTATCAGTGCTACGAGGCGATGGTGACCCGGCCTGGCCCGGTTATCGCGGTGGTCGAGGGACCGGCCGTCGGGGGCGGCGCGCAACTCGCCGGGGCTGCGGACCTGCGCATCGCCGGGCCGCGCGGGCGGTTCCGCTGGTCCGGGCCGCCCGGCCGGGACCTGGCGGTGGGGGCGTGGCTGCTGCCGGACCTTATTGGCCGGGGCGCCGCCCTGGAGCTGACCTTGACCGGCCGGTGGGTGGAGGCTGCGGAGGCGCAGCAACTGGGACTGGTGAACCTGGTCGTGGACGAACCCGGAAAGGTCGCCGCGAAACTGGCCCGCGGGCTGCTGTCCCGCGGCGCCGGCGCGGCCGGGAACGTGAAGCTGATCGCCTCGGCTGGCGGGCTGCTGGAACGGCTGCGGGCCGAGCGGGAGGCGAACCGGGCGGCCTGGGGCGGAGCGTGACGGGCGGCGAGGGGGCGGACCGGGGGATCCCGGATGGTCCGTGGACCTCGGCGGCCGCGTGGAGCCGGGCGGGGTGGCGGGTTCACCGGGCCGCTGGTGCCGCCAGCGCTGGTGGCGGGCCCGCCGGCGATGACGAGCCTGGGGGGCGTGACTGGGCCGGGGCAGCCACGCTCCCGGAGCTCGCCGCCCGGTCCGCGCAGCGGGTGCCGCACCGGGTCGCGGTCAGCGTGGACGGCCAGCCGGTCACCCACGGGCAACTGGACGCCCAGGCCAGGCAGGCCGCCGGATGGCTCGCGGGCCGGCTGGACCGGGGAGAGCGGATGCTGCTGGCCGCCGGGACGAGCCTGGGCTTCCTGTGCTGGTACCTCGGGGCGCTCCGCGCGGGAGTGGTCGTGGTGCTGGCCAACCCCGGGTACACCGCTGCCGAGCTGGGGCACCTGGTAGCCGACTCCGGGGCACGGCTGGCGGTCGCCGATCCGGTCCCGGCGCAGCGGCTGGCCGGCCTGGATTTGGCCGGGCCGGGACTGGCCGCGCTGCAGATCGTGCCGGTTGGGCCGGCGACGGGCCGGCCTGAGGGAGCTCCCGCGGTGCCGCCGCCGGCCCTCCCCGACCTGGAGGACACCGCGCTGCTCGCCTATACCTCTGGCACCACCGGGCGGCCCAAGGGCGTGCCGCTGACCCACGGACAGCTCGCCGCGTCCGTCCGGGGGGCCATGGCCGCCTGGCGCTGGACCGCCGGCGACGTGCTGGTGCACGCGCTGCCCCTGTTCCATCAGCACGGCCTGGGCGGCGTGCACGCCACGCTCATCGCCGGGTCCACCGCGCACCTGCGGTCCAGGTCCGACCCAGCCGGCCTCATCGCGGCGGCGCGGGCCGGGGGCGGAACGGTCCTGTTCGGCGTGCCCGCCACCTACCAGGCGCTGCTCGACTCTGCCGTAGGCACGACTGCGGCCAGTGCGGCCGCGGCCAGTGCGTCTGCGGCCAGTGCGGCCGCGCCTGGGACACCGGCGGCCGGGGCCCCGCTCGTGCCCAGCCTGCGCCTCGCGGTCTGTGGCTCCGCTCCGCTCAGCCCGGCCCTGGCCGCCCGGCTGCCGGGAGTGCTCGGCCGGCTGCCGGTGATCCGTTACGGGACCACGGAAACCGGCCTCGACGTCTCCAACCCGGTGGACGCGCCCCGCCCGGATACGGTCGGCCTGCCGCTACCCGGAGTGGAATGCCGGATCTGGTCCGCGGGCCGGGAGGCGCCGCCCGGCACGGACGGCGAGATCCAACTGCGCGGCCCGCAGGTCTTCGCCGGGTACTGGCACGACGCGACGGCCACGGCGGAGGCCTTCACGGCCGACGGCTGGTTCCGCACTGGCGACCTCGGGGTCATCGATCCCGCCTGCGGTCACCTGGTCATCCGGGGCCGGACCAAGGAGCTGATCATCAGCGGCGGTCTGAACGTCTACCCGCGCGAGGTGGAGCTCGCGCTGGAGCAGCACACTTCGGTGGCCGAGGCAGCGGTCGCGGGACTGCCCCACCCGCGGTGGGGTGAGCAGGTGACCGCCTGGATAGTGCCCCGTCCCGGCGCCACGCTCAGCGAGGCTGAACTGGTGGCGCACGCTAAGACGTTGCTGGCCGCCTACAAGTGCCCCAAACAGGTGTTCCCGGTGACCGCGCTGCCCAGAAACCAGATGGGCAAGCTGAACCGGGCCGCCCTCACCGCCACGTCCGGCCACCCAGACCATCCGCCCCTGTAGCGACCCGCCCCCGTCCGCCCCTTTGATCCGGCCCGGGCCAGATTCGCCGACTCTTCCCGCACAACGTTCGCCTGAACGGGGCAAATCACCCACCTCGGCGCACGTAGCGCGGGAAGAGTCGGCAGGCCCAAGATCAATGTGACTGGTGATGTGCATGGTGCGGCTGATGGCGGCTCGGCGGTACGCCGCAGTACCTCAGGCAAACCCTCCCGGGCCAGGCCTCAGGCAACGGTCCAGTCACGTCTCAGGCGACTGTCCAGCCAGGTCGGGTGTCGCGCCGGGCCCATGGGCCGTCCGGTGATATGTCCGTTATATACGGCCAGGCCACGAGCCTTCCGCCGAACTGATATTTGGTATACCATCCTGCCAGCGCGCTACTGGAAGTGCCCGGCCGGGGCATGCACAGCTCCCCAGGCGCGTTGGAGGGCCTACACGGGCGTTACCGCGACAGCGTGACCGCCACGGCGTTAAGGCTGTCCCGTGCCCGGCGGCCTGGCCGGCCGCGGCACGGCGGAAGGGGTCTGCGGTGGATCTTCAGCTGGACGGAAAGGTGGCCCTGGTCACCGGGGCCAGCAAAGGTATTGGCCGGCACGTCGCCGAGCATCTCGCCGCCGAGGGTACCGAGGTGGCCATTACTGCGCGGACACCCGGACCGCTGGAACTCACGGCCAAGGAAATCCAGTCCGCCACCGGCCGCAGGGTGCTGGCGCTGGCCGGCGATATGAGCGTCACTCCGGACGTGGAGCGCTGCGTGGCCGCGGCCGAGGACCGCCTCGGTCCCATCGATATCCTGGTGACCTGTGCGGGCAGCTCGCCCGGCGGATTGCTGGAGGACCTGACCGAAGACCAGTGGATGTCCAGCCTGAACCTGAAGTTCATGGGTTACGTCCGCACGGTGCGCGCGGTCATCGGGCAGATGCGCGAGCGGGGCACCGGCTCGATCGTGCTGGTCGTCGGGAACGACGGGCTCAAGCCCAGCTACTGGGAGATGACCGCGGGCGTGGCGAACGCGGCGGACATCAACTTCGCGTCGTCGGTCGCCGAACAGTACGGGCGGTACGGGGTACGGATCAACACGGTGAACCCGGGTCCGGTGAACACGGACCGGTGGGACACGCTGGAGAAGGCGTTCGCCCGGGACAAGGGCGTAAGCCAAGACCGGGCGCACCAGCTGGCGGAGGAGTCGATCCCGTTCGGCCGGATCTGCGAGCCGGCCGAAGTCGCCGCGCTGGTCACCTTCCTCGCCTCACCGAGGGCCAGCTTCATCAACGGGGCCCACATACCGGTGGACGGGGCCCAGCGTAAAGCGATCATGGACCGGTAGGGACACAGGCTGTGCAGCTGACCAGCGCGGTCCGCATTGGCCGTCCTGCGCCCGAGGTGCTCGACGCGCTGCTGGACGCCGGAACGGTGGCCGCCTGCCTGCCGGGCAGCCGCCTCATCGGCGAGGTCGCGGACAACACCTACGCCGGGGAACTGCGGCTGCGGATCGGCCCGATGCACGCGGTCTACGCGGGCACCGTGCGCCTCGACAACGCCGACCGGGATGCCGGCACCGCCACGCTGCACGCGTCCGGGTGGGAGCAGGGCGGCCACGGCCGGGCGGACGCCAGCGTGACGTTGCGGGTGGAGTCCCGGGGCGGCAGCACGCGCGTGCTGATCAGCGCCGAACTGATCATCCGGGGCCAGGTCGGCGAGTACGCCCCCGGCGCGATCGGCGACGTTGGCCAGCGCCTGGTCGAGCAGTTCGCCGGCAACGTGGAGCAGTTCCTCGCGACCCAGGCCAGCGCGGCCCAGGCCGGCACCACCCAGGCCAGCGCGACCACCCAGGCCGGCGCGACCCAGGCCGGCGCGACCCAGGCCGTCACCACCCAGGCCGTCACCACCCAGGCCGGGAGCGGGATACCTCCTGCGGGCCGTCCCCGCTGGACCCCCTCGCGGCCCGATAAGCGGGCAGCCGCCGCCGCGGCTCTGGTCCTGGCCGGCGGGGCGCTGGCCGCCGGTGCGCTGGCCCTGGCCGTGTGGCGCCGCCGCCACCTGGAAGTGTCCCTACTCCTCGATACCCCGTGGTACATCTCGCACGAAGGGGCCCGCCATGGCTAACCCGACGACCCACGATGCCCAGCCCGAACTGAGACCGCTGCAGATCGAGGCCAACGGCATCAACGTCATCACCGACGCCGAGCGCAAGGGCCATCCGCGCGACCTGTTCTGGCCCTGGTTCGCGGCCAACATCTCGGTCCTCGGCCTGGGCTACGGCGCCTTCGTGCTCGACTTCGGCGTCTCGTTCTGGCAGGCCGTCGCGCTCGGGCTGATCGGCATCATCGTCTCCTTCCTGCTCTGCGGGTTCATCGCGGTGGCCGGCAAGCGGGGCTCGGCGCCGACCATGATCCTCAGCCGGGCCGCCTTCGGGGTGCGCGGCAACAAGCTCCCGTCGCTCATCTCCTGGCTGCTCACCGTGGGCTGGGAGACCGTGCTGATCATCCTGGCCACGCTGGCCACGGCCACCGTGTTCGAGCGGCTGGGCTGGGGCGGCGGCACCGTGGTCAAGGTCGTCGCGCTGATCGTGGTGAGCGCGCTGACCGTGATCGGCGGGGTGATGGGCTTCGACCTCATCATGCGGATGCAGTCGGTGATCACCTGGGTCACCGGCGTTCTCACCCTGGTGTTCATCGGACTGGTGGCCGACAAGATCCACTGGCACACGGTGTCCGCGATCCCGGCCGGGCTCGCCGCAGAAGTTCATCGGCGCGCTGGTGTTCGTGATGACCGGCTTCGGGCTGGGCTGGGTGAACGCGGCCGCGGACTACTCCCGCTACCTGCCGCGACGGTCCTCGAGCCGGGGCGTGATCGGCTGGACCACGTTCGGGTCCTCGATCGCACCCATCGTCCTGCTGCTGTTCGGGCTGCTGCTGGCGGGCTCCTCCGCGAAGCTCAGCGCCGCGATCGGCGCGGACCCGGTCGGGGCGCTGACCACCCTGCTGCCTACCTGGTTCCTGATCCCGTTCGCGATCGTGGCCGTACTCGGCCTGGTCGGCGGCTCAGTGCTGGACATCTACTCCTCCGGGTTGGCGCTGCTCGCCCTGGGCCTGCGGATCCCGCGCTACGCCGCCGCCCTCATCGACGGCACCGTGATGGTGCTCGGCACTATCTACGTGGTGTTCGTGGCGCACAACTTCCTGGGCCAGTTCGAGGGCTTCCTGATCACGCTGGGCGTGCCCATCGCGGCCTGGTGCGGCGTCATGCTGGCCGACATCATGCTGCGCCACAAGGACTACTCCGAGCCCGAGCTCTATGACCCGCGGGGCCGCTACGGTGACGTCCGGCCCGCCCCGCTGGCCATCATCGTGGTCGCGACCGTGGTGGGCTGGGGTCTGGTCACCAACACCGCCGCCAGCTGGCTCACCTGGCAGGGCTACCTGCTCGGCCCGCTGGGCCTGGGGGGCAAGTCCGGCGCGTGGGCCTTCGCGAACCTGGGCGTGCTCGTCGCCCTGGTGATCGGGTTCGTCGCCGGGTGGGCGTGTGACATCGCACCGGTCCGGGCTCAGGAGTCCCGGCCGGTGCTCGCCCCGGCCGCGGCCACGGCAGTTGAGTAAACCCGCGGGCTGCCTGGCGGTCATCGACATGCAGCGGGTGTTCGGTGAGCCGGGCAGCCCCTGGCTCACCCCGCGCTTCGGCGAGATCGTCAAGCCCGTCCGCGACCTGGTGGCGGCGTTCGGCCCGGACGTCGTGTTCACCCGGTTCATCGCGCCCGCCACCCCGTCGGGGGCCTGGCGCCGCTACTACGAGGCGTGGCCGTTCGCGCTCCAGCCGCCCGACGCGCGGATCTACGAGCTGGTGGACGAGTTCGCCCTGGCCGCCGGGCCGACCGTGGACACGACCAGGTTCAGCAAGTGGGGCCCGGAGCTGGCCAGCCGGGTCGGCCCCGCAAACGAGCTGGTGCTGGCCGGGGTGTCCACCGACTGCTGCGTGCTGTCCACCGCGGTGGCGGCGGCCGACGCGGGCGTCGTGGTCCGGGTCGTCGCCGACGCGTGCGCGGGAGTGGACGACGACAGCCACCGGAAGGCGCTGGACATCCTCCGGCTCTACGCCCCGCTGGTCGAGGTGGTCAGCCTGGACGCGATCCTGGGCGGATGACCCAGGAACAGGCTGGACAGGACCGCGACCTCGGCGACCGTCGCCGAGACCGCGCGGCCGGCGCGCTGTACGGGCTGGCCGTGGGCGACGCTCTCGGCATGCCCACCGAGTCGCTGCCCCGCCGCGAGATCGTGGCCCGGTACGGCCCGCTGCTGGCGGACTTCCAGCCGGGCGCGCCGGACCAGCCGCTCGCGCCGGGCCTGCCCGCCGGGACCGTCACCGACGACACCGAGCAGGCGCTGCTGCTCGCGCACCTGATCATCGGCGGGAAGGGCGAGATTGACGAGGAGGACTTCGCCCGCCAGCTGCTGGCCTGGGAAGAGGACATCCGGGCGCGCGGCTCGCTCAGCCTGCTCGGCCCCTCGACGAAGCGGGCGCTGTCCGCGCTGCTCGCCGGGACGCCACTCACCGAGACCGGCCGCAACGGCACCACCAACGGCGCGGCCATGCGCATCACCCCGGTCGGCGTGGCCACACCGGCCGGGGATCTCGACCTGCTCCTGCGGCGGGTGGTGACGGCCAGCCGGGTCACGCACAACACCGGGGTCGCGCTGGCCGGGGCGGCCGCGGTCGCCGGGGCGGTCAGCGCCGGGGTGGGGGGAGCGACAGTGCCCGAAGCTGTCGGCGCGGCCGTGACCGCTGCCCGTCGCGCCGCGGGGCTGGGCCGCTGGGTCGCGGCCGCGGACGTAGCGGCCCGGATCACCTGGGCCACCGGGCTGACCGCCGGGAGGCCCGCTGGCGAGGTCCTGGACCAGGTGGGCATGCTGGTCGGCACCAGCCTGGCCACCCAGGAGTCGGTGCCCGCCGCGTTCGCCATGCTGGCCGCGGCCCCGGACGACCCGTGGCTGGCCGTCCGGCTGGCCGCGTCGGCCGGCGGGGACACCGACACCATCGCGGCCATCACCGGCGCGATCGGTGGTGCCTGCCACGGGGCGGCGGTCTTCCCGGAGCGGACCCGGGTGACGGTCAGCGCGGTCAACGGGCTGGAGCTGGACGAGGTGGCCGCCGGGCTGCTCGCGGTCCGTGACTCGTGACCCAGCCCATGACCATCGAGCGGTTGCTGTATCTCGGCAACGTCGTGGTGGACATCGTGCTGGACGTGCGGGCCCTGCCGCGGCGGGGCGGTGACGTGCTGGCCCGCGGGTCCCAGCTGACCCCGGGCGGCGGGTTCAACGTGATGGCGGCGGCGGCCCGGCAGGGCTTGCCTGTCGCCTACGCGGGGGCGCATGGGAGCGGGCCGTTCGCGGACCTGGCCCGCGCCGGGCTGGCCGCCGAGGGCATCGAGGTGCTCCAGCCGGCCCGGCCGGACACCGACACCGGCTTCGTGGTCGCCGTGGTGGACGACTCGGCCGAGCGGACGTTCGTGACCAGCCGCGGCGCCGAGGCCACGCTGACCGCGGCTGACCTGAGCGCCGTGACCGCCCGTCCCGGCGACGCGGCCGGACTGTCCGGCTACGGTCTGGTGCACCCCAGCAACCGCGGTGCGCTGCTCGGCTGGCTGGCCCGGCTGCCCGCGCAGAACACTGTCGTGTTCGACCCTGGCCCGCTGGTCACGTCCATCCCACCGGACGCTCTGGACCGGGTGCTCCGCCGGACGGACTGGCTGACCTGCAACGCGCACGAGGCCCTCCTGCTGACCGGTGAGGCCCGCGCCGCTGATGCGCTGCGCGCACTGGCGGATCGCGTCGCCGGTCACGGCCGTCCCGGGTCGGGCGTGCTGGTCCGCACCGGACCGGACGGCTGCCTGCTGGCTCTTTCCGCAACGAACCCCGTCGCGGTGCCCGGCTTCCACGTCACTGAACTCGACTCCAACGGGGCGGGCGACACGCACACCGGAGCCTTCATCGCCGCCCTGGCCGCGGGGGCGGGCGCCCGGGAGGCAGCCCGGCTCGCCAACGCCGCGGCCGCGTTCTCGGTGGCCAGGCGCGGGCCGGCCACCGCCCCTACCGCTAACGAACTGGCACAGTTCCTTTCCGCGGCGTCATGAACACGGGGCGATGAACAATTTCTCTGTGGTGGTGTAAGAACACGCCAATCGTGGAATAGACCTTCCCGTAATTGATCAATTACGGGGGGAGATCAATGCCTGTGCAAACCCAGGCACGTAAGGCCGTTAGCCGCAAATCGGCGGCGACCGCGCGCACCAGAGAGATTCGCAGCAGTGTGGCCAAGAATGCCGCCAGCAATCAGAAAACCAGGACCAACGCGAAGGCAACCGCCGCCAAGCCAATGCGCGGCGCGGCCACGGGGGCGAGAAGTATGCGGACCACAGGAGCCGCCGCGAGGACCGTGTCCTCTGCGGCCGTGAAGGTCGCCTCGTCGGCGACCCAGATGGCGGCGGCGGCCACCAAGGCCACCTCGTCGGCGAAGACGATGTCCAGCGCCATGCAGGCGATGAACACCGCGACCAAGACGATGTCCACCGCCATGCAGGCCATGAACATCGCGACCAAGGCCATGTCGTCCGCGGCCAAGGCGCTGACCGGCGCCGCGATGACGATCTCAGCTCCCGCCACGGGGACACGGAGCGGGGCACCGGCGAAGCCTCGGGCGACGGCGAAGCCCAGGTCGGCCGCGAAGCCGCGGACGGCAGCCAAGCCCAGGTCAGCGGCCAAGCCGAAGACCATCGCGAAGTCGAGGGCCATCGCGAAGCCGCGGACGACGGCGAAGCCGGACACTACGGTGCGGTCCCGGACGGCGGCGAGGTCCACGTCCACCGCCAAGCCGCGGACGGCGGCCAAGCCGCGGACGGCGGCCAGGTCCCAGACCGCGGCGCGGACGTCCACGGGCGCCGCGACCCGGAGCAGCGCCCAGCGGCCAGCCACGGCCGCCGGCCGGAGCACCGCGAGCCGGGCGACCGCTACCCGGACGACCGCGAGCCGGACGAGCGCCGCCCGGACGACCTCGAGCCGGACGGTGGTTAGGCCGAAGGCGGCCGCGCGGCCCAGGACAGCCGCGTCATCCCGGTCCGCCGGGAAGCCGAAGACGGCGGTACGGGCCTGCCCGGCCCTGAAGCCGAAGTCCATCGTCCCGGCAAAGGCGAGGGCCACGGCGAAGCCGAGGATTGCGCCTGCGCGCACAGCGCTGGCCAAGCCCAAAATGGCGGTTAAGCCCAAAATTACCGCCAAGCCCAAAATTACCGCCAAGCCCAAAACCGCCATGGCGGCGAAGTCACGTGCGATGACGAAGCCGGGAACGATGGCGCGGCCAAGTCTGGCCACCAAGCCAGGCTTGACGGCAAAGCCAGGATTGGCCGCCAAGCCGGGATTGGCCAAGAAAGCGGGCCTGGCCGCCAAGCCTGGCTTGCCCCGGCCTACCGCTTCGCGGCCCGCCATGGCCCGTCCGGGGATCCCGGACGTCGGCCCGGGGGGCGCACAGTCAGGGAACGGTACGCCTGTCACACCGGGCAGCGACCGCTACCGCGACGTGCTGGCCGGTCTCATCCGCTGATCCGGCCGCACCGCGACGAGCCGGTCCGCGCGCGAGTAGCGGTCTGGCGCAGTGGCGGGTCTGGCCGGAAGCGGTCCAGCCGTATTAACCGTCCAGTCGTAGTAGCCGTGTTAGCGGTCCAGCCGTAGTAATAGCGAGCCCAGCGGCCGGCTGGCCGGGTGCGGTGCCTCCAGGAGGCACCGCGGACACCCGGCCACGCCGGCCGCTCGGCTTGTCCGTGCCTGGGGCCGCCGTCCCTGGTTCCTGCGCCCGTGGTGGCTGCGCCCGGTGGTGCCTGCCCGGTGGTTCCTGCCCGGTGGTTCCCGCTCGCGGTGGTTCCTGCTCCCGCGGCTCACCGCCGCGCTCGCCGTGACCCAGTCCCATCGCTAATACCTATTAAAGAAGTCTAATTCCTAGGAATCATGGGTACCGTCCCTCCGGGGCCCGTGCTGATGGTGGCGTGGGCCCGCTGGTTACCCTCCCAGGAAGGCAGGCGCCCCATGCACAGCAGGTCATTATTTCGCGGTACCCGCCCGGCGCGGCCCTGGCGTTCCCGGCGGCCCGGACGGGTGGTGGCGGCCGCAGTCCTCGCGGCAGCCCTCCCCGCCTCCCTGAGCGTGGCCGGGGCGGCCTCGGCGGCCGCTCCGACGGCCCCGCCCCCGGTCACCGTGCTCACCCCGGGCGCGAACAACGGGAACGGGGACATCTTCATCTCCCCGTTCGGCGACACCTCCAGCTACGCCAATGGCGCGGAGATCATCAACAACACCGGTCACGTGATCTGGTTCCATCCGGTACCGGCCGGAGAAGAAGCGTCCGACTTCCGCACCCAGACCTACCTGGGGCACCCCGTCCTCACCTGGTGGCAGGGCACCGGCCTGGGTGGCCTGGCGAGCGGGACCGACTACATCTACAACGACCATTACCAGCAGATCGCCACGGTCCAGGCCGGGAACGGCTACTCCGCTGACGGGCACGAGTTCCTCATTACGCCGTGGAACACCGCGCTCATCCTGGCCTACACCACGGCTACCGCCAACCTGACCTCCATCGGCGGCCCACCGGACCAGGAAGTCATCGACGGGATCGTCCAGGAGGTCAGCATCCGGACCGGCAAGGTGCTGTTCCAGTGGAACAGCGCGGACCACGTGCCCTATAGCCAGAGCGAGCAGCCGCTGCCCGCCTCGGCCAGCACGCCGTGGGACTGGTTCCACGTCAACGCGGTGCACCTGGACACCGACGGCAACCTGCTGATCGACGCCCGGGACACCTGGACCACCTACAAGGTGAGCCTGCACACGGGGAAGATCATCTGGCAGCTGGGCGGCAAGGACAGTTCGTTCGCGATCAAGGCCGCGCCCGGGCAGGTGCTGGACAGCGCGGGCGAGGCGTTCGCCTGGCAGCACGACCCCGAGGCGGTCGGGCACGACACCTACACGTTCTTCGACAACGAGTCGTCCGGCACGCCTGAGCTGCCGTACAGCCGGGCCATTACCGTCAAGCTCGACGAGCGAGCCAGGACCGCGATGCTGGTCAAGTCGGACAATCAGCCGGAGGGCCTGTCCGCCGCGTCCCAGGGCAACGCACAGACCACGCGCAACCGTGACCTGTTCGTGGGCTGGGGCATCCTGCCCTACATCTCGGAGTTCAGCCCGTCCGGGCAGCTGCTGTTCAACGCCGAGTTCCCGGCTGGGGTCAACACCTACCGGGCCTACCGGCTGCCCTGGCCGCCCGGCGGCGGCCACCGCTAGCCGAGCCTGAACCCCCGGAGCATCCGCCGCGTCCGCCAGCGCGGTGGATGCTCCGGCTAGCTGCGTCGCCCGGCGGGTTACAGCGGACGGCCGTCCAGGGGCTTGCCTGCCCGGTTGATCCAGAAGGTGAGCTGGATGAGCAGCCCGGACAGGGCCCAGCCCGCAGCCACGTCGGTGAACCAGTGCCAGTCGCACCAGACGAGCGCGGCCCCGACGCCCAGCCAGAGCAGGGCCAGGCCGGCCAGGGCCAGGTACCGGGTCCGGGCCGCCTGGCCGGCCACCAGCATCAGCACGGCCAGCGAGAAGCAGATGCATGCGGTGCTGGTGTGCCCGGACGGAAACACGCCCAGCTGGCCGGGGAGGACCGCCGGGAGGCCCGGCCCCGGCCGGCCAATAATGATCTTCGCGGGAAGGACCGTACCCAGCAGCAGCACGACACCGGTCGCGGCGATGAGCAGGGGACGCAGCGTGTGCCGCCGGACGGCCAGGGCCACCGCGACCGCCGCGAGTACCGGCACGGCCACGGTGTTCATGCCCAAGTCGGTGAGCAGCGGCGCGGGAGAGTGCGGGGTGTCGCTCAGCCAGCGCCACGCAGGCGAACCCGCCCTGGCCAGCACGGCGGCGCGGATCCGCTCGTCCAGAGCGGTCAGCGGGCCGTGCACGAGTACGTCGATGGTCAGGACGACCAGGATCAGGACCAGGGCACCGGTGATCAGCCTGGAGTACGGCACGGTCGCCGGACGGCGCGACGGGGCGGGCGCCTCACCCGCAACCTCCGCACTGACCTGGTCCGCGCTAGTCTCGTCCACTCATCGTGAGGGTACCCGGGCTGATCCGGTGTTGACCTGGCCCAGTCGGCCGGTCCGGTCAGGCAGGCCGGTCAGCGAGCCCGGTCAACGAGCCCGGCCAGCGACTCTGGTCAGCGGGTCCACGGGGGAGCGAACCAGGATCCGTCCGGGAGGACCCCGGCGAACCCGACCGTCGTAGTGACCCAGGCGGTGGCCGGGCTGTCGGTCTGGTTGCCGGCCCCGAACTGGGCGCCGGCCGGAACCAGGACTACGTCCCCGGCCGCGGCGTCGGTGGCGTCTCCGTCCATGGTGACCCGGAGCGTCCCGCTGAGCACGTAGAGCACCTCCTCCCGGGACACGTGGTGGGGTACCCCGTCGGTGCGGCCGGGGATCTCAACGCGCCAGGCGCACAGTTCCCGGCTGCCACGTGCGGGGCTGGCGTAGGACGTGAAACTGGTGCCGTGCATCTGGTGCACGACGGACTGGGCGGCGCGGATGACGGGCATGGGGTGCTCCTCGGCAGGAATTTAGGCAAGTAGATTGCTTATATGTTCAAGCTACTTGCCTAAATCTGTCAAGCTGGGAGCATGCAGCAGCATGACCCTGAGGCGTTGGCGGTCGGGCTCTTGTCGGTGAGCCGGGCCCTGGTGGACGGCATCACGGCGGGGATGCGGGCCCGCGGTTTTGGCGACCTGCGCCCCGCGCACGGCTTCGCGTTCACCCGGCTCGCCCCGTCCGGGGCGACGATCACCGAGCTGGCCGAGCATCTCGACGTCACCCGGCAGGCCGCGGCCCAGCTGGTAGACGAGCTCGAGGCCAAGGGTTACGTGCAGCGCAGCCGCCACCCAGACGACGCCCGGGCCCGTCTGATCACGCTGACCAGCAAAGGCTGGGCCTGTACCCGGGCCGCTGAGGCCGCGATGGCGGACACCGTGCGCCCCTGGGCGTCTGTCCTCGGCGAGCAGCGGCTGCAGGTGCTGCAGGACGACCTGCTCCGCATCGCGCCGCACGGCCCCCTCCGGCCCATCTGGTAACTCACCCGCCGGTAACCCGCGCACCAGGGACGCCGATCCGCTGCCGTCCTCCGGTGAGCGGAGCCATCCTCGTGGGGTGCCGGCCGGCAGCGGGGTGCCGGGCATGGTCTAGCCTGATCCGGCGCTATGCCCGCCGCCGTGATCATCATCAATCCCACCCGGATCCGGGACCAGCGCCGGTTCCGGCGTGAGTGCTGCCGGGCGGCGCGGGCGGCTGGCTGGGCAGCTTCGTTCGCCGAGACCAGCCACGAGGACCGGGGCGTCAGCCTCGCCCGCGGGGCAGTCGCGGGCGGGGCCCGCCTGGTCGTGGCGGCAGGCGGCGACGGCACCGTCCGGGCCTGCGCGCACGCCCTGGCCGGCACCGGGGTGCCGCTGGCCATCGTGCCGCGCGGCACGGCCAACCTGGCCGCCCGGACGCTGCGGATACCGGGCCGGCTGGGCGCTGCCCTCGCGACCGGGTTCGGCGGGCAGGATCGCCAGGTCGACCTGGCCGAGGCCGACGGGATGCCGTTCGCAGCGATGGCCGGGATCGGGCTCGACGCCGCGGTCGTGGCTAGCACCCCCGATCTGCTCAAACGGCGTCTCGGCTGGACGGCCTACGCGGCCGGCGGGGTGATCCGGCTCGCCGGGCAGCGGCGCACGTTCACCGTGCGCCTGGATGACGCCCCGCCGCTGACCCGGCTGGCCAGGTCCGTGGTGGTGGGCAACGTCGGGCTCCTGCCGGGCGGCTTCGCGCTGCTGCCGGACGCCCGCCTGGACGACAACGTGCTCGACGTGGGGATCCTGGCCCCGGCGAGCCCGGTCGGCTGGTGCGTGGTCGCCCAGCGGGTGCTCACCGGCAGCCGCCGGGACAGCCGGAACCTGGAGCGGTACCAGGGCCGCCGGGTCGAGATCCAGGCCGACGCCGAGCTGCCGCGGGAGGTTGACGGGGAGGTCATCAGCCCGGGCCGGTCGCTCACCATCACGCTGCGCCCGGGCGCGCTGCTGGTCAGGGTGCCGGGCGAGTTAGAGATCGTCTAGCCGGGGAACTGGGTGGGGCATGCCCAAGGCCGGCGCCCCGACCCCGGAGGTGGATGACATGGAGATCAAGATGGTGTTGTTCCTGCCCCGCGACACCGCGAGCGTGCCGGTCAGCCGTCAGGTTCTCGATGGCTGCCTGGAGACCCTCGGCGTGACCGAGGACACCAGGATCGACATCGCCCTGGCCCTGGGCGAGGCGTGCGCGAACGTCGTCCAGCACGCCAGGTCCGGGATGGACTACGAGGTGCTGGCCATGGCCCGGGACGGAAAATGCGTCATCGAGGTGGTCAATTGCGGGGACCGAGGCGAGGCGCCGGTGCCTGCGGGCGCGGCCCTGGGGCTGCCCTCGGCGGAGCCGGTCCCGGCCACCGCCGAGCACGGCCGCGGCCTGAAGATCATCGATGCGGTGGCCGACAACCTGGAGCTGACCGGCGACGGCCGCGACGGGACCACGGTGCACTTCGAGAAGAACCTGACCTGGCTGCCGGGCGCGGCCGGAGAGCATCTGTTCGGCGCCCACGCCTAGCTGTCCCGGCCAAGTACACCTAGCGGGGGCCCCACCGGCCGCGGTGGACCAGTTCGTCCAGGCTCCGGCGCTTGATCACTTTGGCCGAGCCGCCCCGGTCGGCCGCGGGCTCCGGATGACCGATGGCCACCGCGCCGATCGGCAGGTAGTTACCGGGCACGCCGTAGAGGTCGCGGAACTCGCCGATCTGGTCCGGGGGAATGCCGAAGAACAGTGCGCCCAGACCCTCGTCGACCGCAGCGAGCAGCATGAGGAGCGCAGTGAAACCGGTGTCAATATCCCAGTAAGGCACCGGCCAGTGCGCCTCGTCGCGGTCCGTCCAGCCCTTGTCCTGGCGCGCGTAACGGTCGAGGTAGATGTCCTTGCACGACAGCGGCACAATGACCACCGGCGCGCGGGTGACCGGCTCGAAAGACGGTCCGGCGTGGTCCTCGTCACCGTGGTAGCGCGACAGCAACTCCCAGAACGGGCCCAGCTGCTCCGGGCCCTGCAAAGTCAGCAGCGCGTAGCCCTGGCTGAACCCCGCGGACGGCGCCTTGTTCGCGGCGGCCAGGATCCGCTCAACGGACTCCTCGGCGACGGGTTCGTCTGTGTAGGCGCGGACCATCCGCCGCCGCCGGATCACATCCTGGAACTCCATGCCTGCCACCTTAGAGCGCGCCTGCGGTATCCAGGCCGGCCTGGCTAGCCCGGGCTGGCTTCCTTGAGGACGGCCAGGATGTTCCCGGCCGGGTCCCGGAACCAGGCGATGTCGGGCCCGTAGCCGCGGCTGATTCCCTTGCCGTCCTGGGCCAGGCCGTCGTAGCGCTCGAACGTCACGCCTCGGGCCGTCAGCTCGTCCACGGCGGAGTCGATGTCGCCGACCGGGAAGTTGAGGATCGTGTAGTCCGCCGGGACGTGACCAGGCTTCGGGTAGACGAGCGTGTCCCGGCCGCCCGCCAGGTGCAGGGTCATCAGGCCGTTCTGCTCCGAGGTGGCGAGGCCGAGTACGTCGCCGTAGAACTTCTGGGCGGCCTGCAGGTCATCTACGGCGAAGCCGCTGAAGGCCCTGGTGTTCGCGAACATGGTCATGCCGGTCCTCTCGCCGGGTCACGCGCCCGGGCTGTCCGTCACGCCGGTGTGCCGTCCACGCCGGACTCCTGGTTGAGACGATCACGACGGATCGGACTCACCGCTGCGTGCCACCCGGCCGCAGGTCGCAGACTGGACTAGTCCCGGCCCCAGCGAGCGAGCGACACGCCGGGGCGCCGAGCGGCGCCGTTCGCGGGACGGAGGGCCCGGCCCGGTACCGTTTGACCCGAAACGCACCGGGTAGCGCGTGATCAAGATGGGATTCCGGCTGTGGTGACGCCGCCCTCGAACACGCGGGCGTGGTCGCGCCACACCGAGCAGAGGAGCTTGCGATCCCGGACGAGAATAGGGGTCAACGGGCGCCCTGGCGGCATACCGCGGCGCGCGGCCCGGGGGACACCCTGCCGCAGCGTACGCGAGGGGCCAGCAGCACCGGATGGCCTGAACCCGCCAACCGTAGGACCGGCTCCCTGGATGACCGACCCCTGCAGTTCACTCTCCTCGACTACGTGCGCCTGGAAGAACCACAGCTGGCCGGTGAGACCGATGTCCCGCCGCCCCCGGAGGTCCTCGACCGGGTGCTGGACGGGCTGAGGAAGCTCAGCTAACCAGGAGCGCCAGGGCGAGCGCACCGCGAGTGACCAGGCGCAGAGCCGCGCCGCCTAGACTGCCGTGCCGTGCCCCGCCACCTTCATGGACCGTTCCGCGACATGCCGGTCGAGGTGGCTATTCTCACCGCGGTCTCCTTCACAGTCGCGCTGGGTTTCGGGATCGTCGCCCCGGACATCCCGGCGTTCGCCAGTCACTTCGGGGTCAGCACCGCCTCGGCCGCCGGCGTGGTCAGTGCGTTCGCCCTGCTGCGGGTGGTAGGGGCCCTGCCCGCCGGGCGCCTGGTGGACCGGTTCGGCGAGCACCGGGTGATGGCCGTCGGTATCGCCGTGGTCGCGGTCAGCAGCGTGCTCGCCGGGCTGTCCGGATCGTTTGAGGAACTCCTCGTCCTGCGCGGGATCGGCGGCCTGGGCTCGGCGATGTTCAGTGTCAGCGCCCAGACCCTGCTGCTGGTCAGCGTGCCCGACGACCAGCGGGGCCGGGCCAGCGGCCTGTACTCGGGCGGGTTCCTGGTGGGCGGGATCAGTGGTCCCGCGGTCGGCGGGCTGCTCGCCGCCTGGTCCCTGCGCGCGCCGTTTTTCGTCTACGGCGGCATGCTCGTCGTGCCGGCGGTGATCGCCGCAGTGGTGCTGCGGGACCCGCCCCGGCGGATCCCCAGCGACGCCCGGCCGCCACGCCGGTTCGCCGGGATGGCCCGGGCGCTGCGGAGCCGGGCCTATCGCGCCGCGGCCGGCGCGAATCTGGCCGATGGTTTCGCCACCGTCGGCGTGCGCAGCGCCATCGTGCCGCTGTTTGTCCGCGACGTCTTGCACCGCTCGGCGGTCTGGACCGGCATCGGGTTCCTGACCGTCGCCGTGCTGAACGCCGCGGCGCTCTGGCCGGCCGGGTGGGCCGCTGACCGGCTCGGCAGGCGGCCGGTCATCGTCACCGGCTGCAGCGTGTCGGCCGCGGGCCTGGTCGCGCTGAGCCTGTTGCCCGGGCTCTGGGGGTACATGACCGCACTGGCCATCCTGGGGCTCGGGTCAGGCCTGCTCGACGTCGCCCCGGCGGCGATGATCGGCGACATCCTGGGCGGGCAGGGCGGCACGGTGATCGCCTCCTACCAGATGGCCGGGGACTTCGGTGCCGTCGCCGGACCCGTGACCGCCGGCTACCTCGTGGACGCTGCCTCATACGGGGCAGCGTTCGGCCTGGCCGCCGGGGTCCTCGCCGTGGCCGCCGTACTCGGCCTGCTCGCCCCGGAAACCCGGCCGCGCCACCCTGCGCTCCCGGCCGCGGAACGCGCCCGGCCTGGTGACGCCGGCCAGCCCGAGAAGGAATTAGCAGCCCGGCCGCGGCGACCGCGGTGAGACGGCCGATCTTGGGTACCTGCTCGCGCATGACGACATCGAGTGAGCAGACGGACCCTTCCGCTCAGCCTGAACCGGCGGGCATGAACCTTCAGACTGACGAGGCCAAGGCCACCGTCGCGGAGATCAAGGCCGAGAACGCGGCCCTGAAAGAGACGGACCGGGCCGCGGAAGCGCAGGCGGAGGCGGCCGCGGAGCAGGCCAAGCAGCTGGCCGAGGTGACGGAGGAAGTGCTCGAGGAACTCAAGGAGATGAAGGAAGGAACCGCGACGGCGTGACGGGGGCAGCCTGCTGAGCGCGCACCGCCTCGGCGGTGCCATCCGCCTGGCCAGCAGCCAGGCCACCCTCAGGCTCCCGCCCGTGGCCGGAGCCTGAGGGTGGCCGCCGGTGATCAAGCCGGCGCCGCGCGCCCCGGTTTGGCGTGGCGGCTGCGGCGGCGGGGGGCTGGCCAGCGGGAGACCGGCCCTGGAGCCGGGATCCGGGGGTCGAACAGCCATCCGGCGTGCAGCTTCTGCTCGACCGCGTGGAACAGGGGTGTGTCCGCCTGCCGGGACGCGGAATCCCGGTACTCGTAGGCCGGGTGATGGAGGGTAGCCATGGCGGTAGTACACCGCGTGACGTCGCGCGTAACCGAGCAAGGAACGGCTCGCGCCAGCCTTCCCGAATCCGGCGCATGTCCGGCTATACGAGCCAGGAAATCGGTTGGTAGCAGACCGTAACCTGGTGGCAGGACCGAAAGGGGAAGTCGCCATGCCCGCAACCACTGACGTCGGCTTCATTGAGATGCGGATCGCTAAGGTGGTCGGCTTCGGGCCGCCCCTGGCGGAGCGAGTCTTCGAATGCGTAGTGCTGGACGGGGTGTCTGGCTCGAGGCAGGTCGTCATCGAGATCGGCGAAGCGGAGGCGTTCTGGCTGGCCGCCACCCTTCAGGACCTGGAGTTTCCTCGCCCGATGACGTATCAGTTCACCGCGCAGCTGCTGGGCAGTCTCGGTGGCCGGGTTCGCGAGGTGCGGGTCGATCGTCTGATCGACGGTATGTACGCCGCGACGGTCGATGTCGAGGGCGCACTGGGAGTGCGGTCGGTCGATACCCGTGCGAGCGATGCGCTGAACCTGGCCGCGATCACTGGTGCGCCGGTCTTCGTCAGCTCCCAGGTAGCGGACGACTCCGACCAGCGGCAAGAGGGAGACTTCGCCGAAGCCCGGTTGCTGCGCCTGGCCCCGACGGTTCCGTCGACGAGGATCACCAGAGAGAAGCCTTAGATCATCAACAACGCGAGGCGACTGATGGCGCTGACCCAGATCGACATTGATGAAGACGCGCTCGCTGAGGCTATGCGGCTGTCCGGGGCGAAGACGAAGAAGGAAACAGTCAACGTTGCGCTGCGGGAGTTCGCCGCCCGATTCATCCCGGATGTTCGGGAACGCAGCATCCACGACGCGCCCCAAGTGGACTGATTGGGCAGACCGTACCGTTCACCAAACCTGGCCGGGATTCCACCCGTCGGTCGGGGGCGTGCCAGTGCGTCGGCGGATAACGACTCTGGGAGCTGGGTCAGGTCGGACTGAGCCGCTACCCTGCCTTCCGTTGCAAAGGTTCGCCGCACGGCTTCGCGCGTCTCTGAATCCTGCACTCGCGCTACGAACTCTTCCGGTGATTCCCCGCATAGCTTCCGAAGCAGCGGAGATTCGTCAAGCAGCTCTTGAATAAGAGTCCGTTGGTCAGTCAAGCGCCTAGGTTGCCCTTGCGTATCCACGAGGCAGCCATGCTTGCCAACGTATAGGGAGCACTTCGGCAGTGCGACCCCAGACTCCAGTCTGACTGGGAACGATTCAGCGGGGAGTCTGCGGCGCCAATAGTTCGGCTCGGTTTCGTCCAGAATACGAAGCTGCACATTGTCGAGCCAGAGCACGAACAGGGGCGATGCTGCGCCCGGAACCTTGACCGGTACGGCTGGAATGTATCCCGGCTTACTCACGTGCGCGGATACGCTGGGCATGAGGTTTGATACGTCCGAGAGCGTAATCGGTATAAGCGGACGGACGGATCGGGTAGCGAACTTGCGCACGAGCTGACTGGGCGCAGCGTTTGACCCAACTGCTACCACTGGCACGCGGGCGCTCATGGGTGAGCCGCCGTGCTGTTGTATCACCCCGCTGAGCGGCGTTGATGACATCAGCCAGTGCTCTGGCTCTGCGCCAGCCACCGCCCGGAGAGAATGAAACTTCGCGTCAATCAGGACACCTGACGTGTCGGGGATTCTCCCTGGGTACGTCAGTGGCTCGGTAATCGGGTCGTACTCGAATAGATCAGCTTCTAGCTCACCTGTCACGTTGTGCCCAGCGCGTAGACGAGGGCGCGACAGCCGCCCGGCGTGATGATATCAACACCCACAGTGGCTTCCGGCCCGATAAGTGATCGCACACCAGGCGCTCCCAGCCGTGTTACCTGCCGATCAGGCGCGTGTCGTATCCAGTTCGCAGGAGCCGCTGGTAAGCAGCCTCGACGGGCGGGGGGACGTCCTGGGCGATGGCGTAGCCGAGCGCCGGATATTCGATGACGCGCTGGAGATCGCCGACCAGGATGTCGATGAGGAGTTTCACGTCACCGATCTTGTTGACGTACTCGTCGAAGGTCAGTGGCTCGGACGCGCAGATGGCCTCGACCTCGGGCCAGGCTCTGCGGCTGGTGGCGTAGGCCCTGCGTTCCATGTACGGCAGGGAGATCAGCAGGACCGAGGCGGGATGGATGCCCGCGCGGCTCAGGGCGTCGCGGGAGCGGGTGATGTTCTCACCCGTGTTGGTGGCGGTCGGCTCGGCGACGGTGGCCGAGGCGGGGACGCCAAGTTCGAGGGCGCGCTCGCTGTAGTGAACGGCTTCGCCGCGGGGGAAGCGCCCGGCGGTGCTGGGGCTGTTGGCGCCGCTGAACACCACTACGGGGAACATCGCGGCGTGGTAGAGCTTCGCGGCGAAGGTCGCCACGCCGAGGTCGCGGCTGCCCAGGCCGATCGCGGCTTCGCATGGCCGTCGCTGGTGGTGCATCTGGTGGAAGTCCCAGATGGTTTCGGCGTCGGCCCGGTCTGCCGCGCTGATCTCGGCCTGCTGGCTGCTCACGGGGCCCTCCCGGCCGCGGCGAGGACCCGGATGCGTAGTTGGTGCGCTGGTGGGGCGCCTGGGGCTCGAACCCAGAACCTACGGATTAAAAGTCCGCTGCTCTGCCATTGAGCTAACGCCCCTGGAACCGGCCAGGCCGGCACCGTCGGACGAAGCGTACCGACTGAAGCGGTGATCCGCGTAGCCGTGGTCGCCCGGAACTGGTCAGGCCCGCGGGCGGATGGGCGGGATGGCTTTCTGGGCATGGCGCCGCGGGCCCGACCAGAGCGCCGGGACCGCGTCGACGGCCTTGGCCATGGCGTAGGCGGCCTGCTCGTAGTTGACCCGCCAGCCGACGAAGTCCGGCCACGCGTCGGCGGGCGTGCGCTCGATCGGGAAGTTCACCTTCTCCAGCGTCGCGATCGCGTCCAGCCAGTCCTGGTAGGTCAGGCTGATGCCCGCGGCCGGATCGGGCATCTCCGGCGGGTGCAGGCTCATGGCCCGGGCCACGTCGTTGAAGCACTGGAAACCGCCGCGCAGGCATAGCCGGGCCGCGACCGTCGGCGCGGACTCCGGGGACAGCGCCAGGTACATGGCCGCGGAATCCAGCACCGCGAGCAGCGCCGTGACCCAGGACGAGAGCGGCCGGGGCGAGCGGAACCGGACCAGCGGCAGATAGGTGGTGTGGCTCTCGGCGATGTCCGCCGCCCAGCGCTCCCACTGGTCATACAGGTCGGGCAGGGTGTTGATGGTGGACGCGCCCGAGCCCAGCGCGTAGTGCGTCCGGGCCAGCAGTTCCGGGCCCCACGAGGGCACCCCGGCCCGCGCGTTCAGCAGGGCGACGTCCGTCTCACGGCGGTTGAAGGCCGAGTACAGGGTGGGCAGATAGGCGATCTGCAGGGTCACCGTGACCAGCCCGATCAGGGCGGCCGCGTACAGGATGACGCGGACCGCCGCCCCGTCCTCGGTGAAGTCGCCGGCGAACCAGAAGGCTGGCCCGGCGTTGTCGAAGGACAGCGTGACCCCGCCGTGCGTGAACGGCCACAGCAGCAGCCCGAATCCGACGTACGCCACGAGCAGCCAGGCCACAAGCTGGGCGATCAGCAGGGTGGCGGCCTGGGCGGCCAGGATCCGGTCCCGGTGGTGGTAGTTCTTGACCGGCGCGGTCATCAGCTGGAACCCGGCGTGGACGATCCGGTTGACCCAGATCATCAGCCGGCCGCCGGCCGGGCGGGGCACGATCAGTGTCCCGACCAGGCTGATGCAGTCGAGGACGATCAGGAACGACCCGACGACGGCGGCCAGGATGCGGGCGTACTCCGGCACCATTACAGCCGCCCGCTAGGCCGGCGCGTCGATCGAGACCTGGGCCGCGACGT
This sequence comes from uncultured Actinomycetes bacterium, assembly GCA_963844695.1. Taxonomy (GTDB): domain Bacteria; phylum Actinomycetota; class Actinomycetes; order Streptosporangiales; family Streptosporangiaceae; genus RYN-230. The sequence continues at coordinate 62,764 of CAWJPL010000035.1, read as the reverse complement.
CCGGGTGCTCCTCCAGCCAGGCCCGCGCGAACGGGCAGGCCGGCACGACAGTCAGTCCCTGGCTCGCCGCGTACCCGACCGCGGCCCGCACGAGCTCGCCCCCGATGCCGTGCTTTTCCAAGGCGTGCGGTACGCCGGTATGCAGCAGGACCATCCGTTGGCCCCGCAGCCGGTACACAAGCTCCGCAACGGAGCCTCCCGAGCGGTACTCGAACCGGGAATCGTCTGGGTCGTGGGTAATCTGCGAATCGATCACACGGCCTATCGTCTCAGGACCGGACTGGCGAGTGTGCGGGGTGGATGGGAAGCTGGCCTGACCAGCACGTCACCCGGGTGGAGTGTCATGACCGTGGCCAGTACCGATCAGGTCGATCTGGACGTCCTCGCCGAGATCCAGCAGCGGGTCCTGTGGCTGGCGACCCGGATCGTGGACGCGGCCAATCACGACCGCGACACCGGGGACGGCGTCAAGGTGGGCGGGCACCAGGCCTCCAGCGCCAGCCTGGTCAGCGTGATGACCGCGTTGTACTTCGCGTACCTGGACGCGCCGGACAAGGTGAGCGTGAAGCCGCACGCTTCCCCGGTGTACCACGCGATCCAGTACCTGCTCGGCCACCTGGACCGCAGCTACCTGCCGTCGCTCCGCGCGTTCGGCGGCCTGCAGGCCTACCCGAGCCGGACCAAGGACCCGGACAGCCCGGACTTCTCCACCGGGTCGGTCGGGCTGGGGGCGGCCGCACCGCTGTTCGCCGCCGTGGCCCGCCGGTACGTGGACGCGCACTTCGGCCCCCGGCCGCGCAGCCGGTTCATCTCCCTGATCGGCGACGCCGAACTGGACGAGGGCAACATCTGGGAGGCGGTCGCCGATCCGGCCACCGACGGGCTCGGCAACGTCATGTGGGTGGTGGACCTGAACCGCCAGTCGCTGGACCGGGTGGTGCCCGGGATGCGGATCGCCCAGTGGGAGCAGCAGTTCACCGCGGCGGGCTGGCACGTGGTGGAGGCGAAGTACGGTGCGGCGCTCCAGGAGGCGTTCGCCCGGCCCAGCGGCGGCGCCCTGCGGGACTGGATCGACGCCCTGCCCAACGAGCACTACCAGTCGCTGTTCGGCCTGGCCCCGGCCGACGTCCGGGCCCGCTTCCTGGACGGCGCCCCGGAGGAGGTCCGCGGGTTCTGCGCCGGGCTGGCCGACGACGAACTGGCCGGCCTGGTCACCGACCTGGCCGGGCATGACCTGCGCTCCCTGCTCGCCGCGTTCGCCGCCTGCGACGCGGAGAAGGAGCGGCCGAGCGTGGTCTTCGCGTACACGGTCAAGGGCTGGGGACTGCCCATGGCCGGCAACCCGCGCAACCATTCGGCGCTGCTCACCACGACCCAGATGGACGAGATGCGGACCCGGCTGGGACTGACCGCGGACACCGAGTGGGACCGTTTCGACCCGATGACCCCGGCGGGCCAGTGGGCCGCGGCGCGGCGTGAGCACCTGGCCCGCCCGTCCCGGCCCTCTGCTTCCCGACCACGGGGCCGCCCGGCCGCCGGCCGTGACCGTGCCTGATTCCACCGGCCTGCGCACCGGCCGTGCCCTCTCGACCCAGGAGGCCTTCGGCCGGATCCTGGTGGACCTGTCCCGGGACGAGGCCGTGGCGCCCTACCTGGTCACGGCGGCGCCCGACGTGGCCACCTCGACCAACCTGGCCGGCTTCATCAACCGCACCAAGGTGTTCAGCCCGGACGCGCGGCGGTCGTGGAGCGAGGACACCGTGCTGAAGTGGGCCGAGGGCCCGGACGGCCACCACATCGAGCTGGGCATCAGCGAGATGAACCTGTTCCTGCTGCTCGGCCAGCTCGGCCTGGCCTGGGACCTGTCGGACCAGCCGCTGCTGCCGGTGGGCACGGTGTACGACCCGTTCGTGCTCCGCGGCCTGGACGCCTTCGTCTACTCGGTGTACTCCGGCGCCCGGTTCATCGTGGCCGGCACCCCGTCCGGGATCACCCTGGCCCCGGAGGGCGGCGCGCACCAGTCCACCATCACCGCCTCGGTCGGCCTGGAACTGCCCGGCGTCACGTTCATCGAGCCCGCCTACGGCACCGCCCTGGACTGGCTGATGTGCGGGGCCCTGCAGAGCATCGCCACGGCCAACGCGGCCGCGCCCGTCCCGCCCCGGAGCGGGGCGCCGGTCATGGAGGACGGCTCGTACTACTTCCGGCTCACCACCCGGGGCATCGACCAGCAGCCGTTCGCGGCGGCGCGGGACCGGCTGGGTGACGCGGTGCTGCGCCGTCAGGTCCTCGCGGGCGCCTACCGGCTGGTCGACGCCAGCCCTGCCGCCGACGGCACACCCCTGGTGCACCTGGCCGGCTGCGGCGCGGTGCTGCCGGAGGTGCTGGCCGCCGCGGCCGAACTGGCCGAGGAGGGCATCGCCGCCAACGTGGTCGACGTGACCTCGGCGGACCGGCTCTACCGGGCCTGGCAGCGGACGCTGCGCCAGGGGGTTCGCACCGCCACGGTGCCCTCCATCCCCGGCGCGCTACGCAGCGCTTTCCTGGACGGGGCTTTCGGGGGCCGGGTGCCGGTCGTCACCGTGCACGACGCCGCCTCGCACACGCTGAGCTGGCTCGGCTCCGCCCTGGGGGTGCCCGCGGTCAGCCTCGGGGTGGACAGCTTCGGCCAGTCCGGGTCGGTCAGCGACCTGTACCGGGCGCACGACCTGGACTCCGGCTCCATCGTCAACGCCGCCCTGGCCGCCCTGTCTTTGAGGTAAGCACGGGCTCCGCGGAACGCGCGGGCTCTGCGGCAGGCGGGCTTTGCGGCAGGCGGCTTTGCGGGTGAGCGGCTCTGCAGTAAGTACGGGCCTACTGGGAAGAGTCCCTACCGGTAGGCGCTGATGCCGGTCAGGACCTGGCCCAGGGCGAGGGCGTGCACTTCCTCGGTGCCCTCGTAGGTGAGCACCGACTCCAGGTTGTTGGCGTGCCGGATCACCGGGTACTCCAGCGTGATCCCGTTGGCCCCGAGGATGGTCCGGGCCTGGCGGGCGATCTCGATAGCCGCCCGGACGTTGCTCATCTTGCCCAGGCTGACCTGCTCGGGAGACAGCTCCCCGGCTTCCTTGAGCCGGCCCAGGTGCAGTGCGACCAGCTGGGCCCGGGACAGATCGGCCAGCATCCAGGCCAGCTTGCCCTGGGTGAGCTGGAAGCCGCCGATCGGCTTGCCGAACTGCTCCCGGGTCCGGGCGTAGTCCACCGCGGCGTCCAGGCAGGACCGGGCCGCCCCGGTCACCCCCCAGATGATGCCGAACCGCGCCTCAGTCAGGCAGGACAGCGGGCCTTTCAGCCCGACCACCCCGGGCAGCATGGCGTCCGCGGGCAGCTTCACGTCGTCGAAGTGCAGTTCCGCGGTGATCGACGCGCGGAGCGACATCTTCTTGTGGATCGTGCGGGAGGTGAACCCGCGCGCCGCCCGCGGGACCAGGAACCCCCGGATCCCCTCCGGAGTCTGGGCCCACACCACGGCGATATCCGCGACCGACCCGTTGGTGATCCACATTTTCGAGCCGGAGAGCACCCAGCCGGTTCCGTTATGGATCGCTTTGGTCGTCATGCTGGACGGATCGCTCCCATGGTCGGGCTCGGTCAGCCCGAAGCAGCCGATCGCCTCGCCAGCGGCCATCCGGGGCAGCCATTCCTCCTTCTGTTCCGCCGAGCCGTATTTCCAGATCGGGAACATGGCCAGCGAGCCCTGGACGGAGACCAGGCTGCGCAGCCCGGAGTCGGCTGCTTCCAGCTCGCGGCAGGCGACTCCGTACGCGACCGGGCCCATGCCCGCACAGCCGTAGCCAGTCAGGTGCATGCCGAGCAGCCCCAGCTTGCCCAGTTCGGGGGCGAGTTCACGGGGCAGCGTGCCTGCCTCGAACCAGTCCGCGATATGCGGCATCACCCGCTCGGCAGCAAAGGCCCGTACCGTGTCGCGGACCAGTACCTCGTCAGAGCTCAGTTGCTGGTCGATCCGGAGCAGGTCGAGGTCGTGGCCAGGCTGTCCGGCGGCGTGCGTGGGCATGGCGGGTCCTTCCGGTCAGTCACTAACTCCCGCGCCCAGCGTATGCGTGCCGTGTTCGGCTGTCTGGCCCCAGTCCGAGCGGGAATGATCGGGGGCATGAACGAGGCCAATGGGAGTAAGAGGCTAATCCGGACACGGAAAGGTCGGCTCGTGGCCGGCGTCTGCTCCGGGCTCGGCGAGTACGCCGGTATCGACCCCACCGTGGTCCGGCTGATCTTCGTTGCCCTGGCGGTGGTGACCTTCGGCGTCTTCGTACTGGCGTACCTCGCGGCGTGGGTCGTCATCCCAGAGGAAGGGGAGGGTGCGTCGATCGCCGAGAACCTGATCAAGAAGACGGGTGGCAGTTAGGCGGGTGCGCACCGGCCGGTCACCCGGCGCCTTGCGCGCTGACCCGCGGCGGGGGCCCTGATCTAGGGCGCGTTCGGGTACTGGGGTGGCGCTGGGCGCGGACCCGGCGGGCTCGGGGGTTTCGGCGGGTTGCGGCGGCGCGGGCAACCCGGTGCCTCGCTCGGCCACCGGCAGGTTGCGGCCCGGCGGCCCGGTGGCCGGCGCTTTGGCGGCGGCTGTCTCCCGCCCGCTCATCAGCATCCTGATCAGCTCCGTGTGCCTGCGCGTCCAGTCGCTGGCCAGGGCCGCGGCGGCCAGCAAGCCCAGCAACCCGGCCAGGGCCACCGTCCGGGTTGGCCCGACCCGCTGGGCGACCGCCCCGCCGGTCAGGATGCCCAGGCCCTGCGAGGCCAGCAGCCCGGACTGGGCGACCGCGAACGCGCGCACCCGGCGCGCGGCGGGCAGGGCGGTCACGAACGCGGCGGCCGCCACCAACTGGTAGGCCCCGCCCGCGCCGGCCAGGACCCAGAGCAGGATCAGGACCGGTAGCGGCGGGTGCGCCAGGCTGAAGATCAGCGGCGCACAGGACAGCATGGCCAGCCAGCCCATCGGCCGCATCCGGTCCGAGGGGCGCAGCAGCCGCCCGATCACGAACCCACCGATCACCGTGCCGGCCGGCATGGCCGCCATCAGCACCCCGATGGTGGGCGCGCCACCGCCGAGCGTGTGCGCGTACGGGGCGGCCAGGGCCTCGGGCACCACGGTGAAACCGGCCAGCCAGCCGAACAGCACGAGGGTACGCAGCACCGGGCTGCCGAACACGGTGGCGGTGCCGTCCCAGGTGATCTCCCACGGCGAGGGGTCGCCGGTACTGGGTGGTGCGGGCCGCGGGCGCACCCCGCAGGCGAGGATGCCAGCCGACAGGCTGAACGACAGCGAGTCCAGGGCCAGGGCCCGGTAGGGTCCGAGCACCGCGACCAGGGCGCCGCCGGCCAGGAAGCCGGCGATCTGGCTGAACTGGGTGGTGTGGCTGCCGATCACGGAGCCCAGCGGGTACTTGTCCCCGGGCAGCACCTCAGGCAGCAGCGCCGCCCGGGCTGACGAGAACGGCGTGCCGAGCAGGACGGTGCCGAAGAACAACACGCCCAGCCCGGCCAACGGCAACCCCCGGACAGCCATCAGAGCCACCAGCCCGGCCCGGATGAGGTCCAGGGTGATCATCAGCTGCTGGCGCGGGAACAGGTCGGCCAGCCCCGACAGGGCCGGGCCGCCGAGCACCGGCGGCAGGTACGTCAGGGCGTACGCCGCCGCGGTGAGGAACGGCGATCCGGTCCGGGCGTAGACCACGAAGGCGATAGCGACCTGCGCGAACTGATCGCCCGCGCAGGACAGTGCCTGGGCGGACCACAGCGCGCGGAACTCGCTGACGGCGAACACATCGCGGTAGGCCACCGGCTGGTCGCCGGGTTGCCGATGCCGGCCTGGCTGCGATGGGCGCGCCCGCCTCTGGGAAAGCGGGGGGTGCTCTCCGTTGCGCACGGGTGGCTCTTCTCTTCTGTTGGCTGCGTCTGGTCTCCGGCATCGGGGCCGCCAGAGCAGATCGCATTCCTTCTTTCACGCTGAGTCATCGAATATGGGGACACGGGCCCCAGTTCGGTGACCGGCAGTAGTGACTGTAAGTCGTGAGTCGATTGCCTACCGTGTCGAATTTTTAGGAAATGCGCAAGGGGTTCCTGCATGATCGTCTTCGTTCGGGTGATCACGGATGTCTTGGACGTATTGCTAAGTAGGCCCTGACCAGCGGGGGAGTCCCAGAGCGGAAGTGGCAGGGTTTGCGGCGACAGATGTGGTTTCCTGCGGGGACACCTCTGGCCGGGGACCAGGCGGTGCCCTGAAGGGGAGTCCTGGGCAGGTCTGGGCAGCCGGCCCGAGAGCGGGTCAGGCGCTGCGGATGCGGCATCGCGCCGGCGGATCTGGGGGTCCGCGGGGGAACGCTTTGGCGGACACGCCGGTTGTCCCCTATGCTGGGGCAGTCCCCGACGGCGGGCGCCAAGGGTCACGGCGGCGGCGGCCGTCACCGGCCCCCATCGTCTAGTGGCCTAGGACACCGCCCTTTCAAGGCGGCGGCACGGGTTCGAATCCCGTTGGGGGCACCGTCGGCCATATGGCCGGCACCGATGGTCCTGTAGAGCAGCCGGTTAGCTCGCCACCCTGTCAAGGTGGAGGTCGCGGGTTCAAGTCCCGTCAGGACCGCTAGGCTCAGACCGCTCGTGATGGTTGCGTCACGGCGGTCGGTCACGGTCAGGTAGCTCAGTCGGTACGAGCGTCCGCCTGAAAAGCGGAAGGTCGGCGGTTCGACCCCGCCCCTGACCACCTCGTTCTCGTAGCATCTGCCAGCCCTCTCACCTGCGCTAATCGCAGGAAGAGAGGGATTCTCATGGCGCGTGATGCGCTTTCTCTTAACTTCTCTGACCTGCGGAAACGCTTAAGCGCGGATGCGTGCGCTTCAGCGGAACCGCAGGAAGAGAGAAAAACAATGACCGTCCCGCAACCGTGTCCCCGGCGGCGCAAGCCGCTTGACGCCGGGGTTTTCCAGCCTGAGATCGGCTCGTTCCGGCTGCACCTGGCCGCCGAGGGCAAGGCGGCCAAGACGGTGCGGACCTACACCGACGCGGTGGCATGGTTCGCCGCTGCGCACCTGATCCCCCGCACCTCGCGGACCAGGTGGGAGCAGGTAGACGCCCACGATGTGCAGAGGTGGCTGGTCCATCTGCTGACCCGGTACAGCGACGCGTATGCCAGCAACCAGTACCGGGCGCTGCAGCAGTTCTTCAGATGGCTCGCCGAGGAGGAGCAGATCCCCGACCCGATGGCCCGGCTGCGCGCGCCGAAGGTGGCCGAGAAGCTGGTGCCGGTGTTCACCAGCGGAGAACTATCGGCCCTGGAGAGAACCTGCCAGGGCCGTACCTTCGCCCAGCGCCGCGACGCAGCGGTGATCGCGGTGCTCAAGGCGAGCGGGATCCGGGCCGGCGAACTGGCCGGGATCCGCTACGACCCGGACGACGCCAGCCGCAGCGACCTCGACTTGCAGCAGCGCGAGATCACCGTCCGCGGCAAGGGCGGCAGGCCGCGGATCGTCAGGATCGGGCACGAGGCGGCTCTGGCTCTGGACAGGTACGTCCGGATCCGGTCAAAGCATGCGCAGGCGTGGCGGCCTCAGCTGTGGCTTGGGATGAATAACCGGGGCCCGATGACCGCCAACGGCATCTACCAGATGATCGCCCGCCGCGGCCGCCAGTGCGGGGTGGATGCCTGGCCGCACCGGTTCCGGCACCATTTCAGCCACATCTGGCTGGACCGGGGCGGCGCAGAGGGGGACCTGATGGAGCTCAACGGCTGGAGTTCCCCGCAGATGCTGCGACGCTACGGCGCCAGCGCCCGCAGCGCCCGGGCCCGCCGCACCTACGACCGCATCATGGAGATCAGCCCCTATCGCCGTTCTCGTCACGCGCTGACATCCCTATGGGTAACAGCATCAGCTCGTCCATGGTGACGTGCATGATCTTCTAACACTGCATGTACCGACAGCGGAGATCCGTGCTGCTAGCAACCAGGTGCCAGCACTGCGGTCTTGCCGATCCAACCGGATCTGCCGAATTGGGTGCATTGCGTAAACGCATGCTTATGCGCTGCCTAGCGTATTCACTCGTAGTCTGGAGCTTGCCGTAGTTTGTGGAGGGCAGCGACCTAGCGTTGTCATGCATCCCGGGTACGCCAGATTGTCACTATGAGCAGCCGTGAATCTCAAGTCGCCCAGGTCGGCGTCGAGGAACGGCAAGTTCGGGGCATCGTCAGATCCGGCGAAGAGGCCGGTCACCTCCAGGGTTCCGCCCGTCTGCTTCGGTGGGCGAATCCCAACCCATGACCGCCACGATCATCAATCCCCAGACGGCCAGACGCTCCCCACCCGTGCCTTGAGCCGGGCCTGGCATCGCTGAGCAGGGCTGGTCGCTGCGGCCCTGTCCGCCGCCGTGTCAACGGCGGGTAGCTCTGAAGATTGACAGGGATCCGGGCAGGTAGCCGTTGCCGACGTAGATGGTGCGGGTGCGCGGGTTGACGGCAAGCCCGGATGGTCCCGAGCCGACCGACTGCTCGCGCGTGGCCTTGGTACAGCCGCTGGTGACCGTCGCGTTGCAGCGTTTTCCATTCAGGATGGTCACCGAGGCGCTGGAGAAGTTGGTGATGTAGAGGACGCCGGTGCGGGTGTCCGCGGTGATGAGCAGCGGTGAGTTGCCGGTGGCGGCGGTGGGGAACCGCCGGTGGCAGCCGGTGGTGTTGGTGGCGTTGCAGGTGGCGGCGTTGATGACCGACACGGTGCCGGGTGAGTCGCCGTCGGCGTTGTTGGTCACGTACACGGTGTGGGTGTGGTCGTTGACCGCGGCCCCGAACGGGTCGATGCCTACCTTGGCAGTGGCGGCGAGGTGCCCGCAGCCAGAATGGTCGGTCCCGTTGCAGGTGGCACCGTTGATCACTGCGACCGCGTTCTCCGCCCCGCTGGGGGCGTAGACGGTGTCGGTGGCGGCGCTGACGCCCAGGATGACGGTGCCGGCGCCGACTCTGACCACGCCCGGGGTCTGCGAGCAGCCGGAGGTGTTGATGGCGTTGCAGGTGGCGGCGTTGACGACCGCGACCTTGTTGGCGTTGGCGCCGTAGGACACGTACATGGTCTGGGTGGCGGGGTTGACGGCCGGCACTTTGAGGGATGCGCCGATCTTGATGGTTGGCGGGGCGGCGGCGCAGCCGGAGGTGCGCTCGGCGTTGCAGGTGGCGGTGTTGATCGCGAACACGTTGTCGGACGACGGGGCGGCGGCGTACAGGGTGTGGGTGGCGTGATCGATTGCCCCGACGTTGGCGCCCCGGTCAGGAACCGGGATCTCCGCGGCCGGGGCGCAGCCGGCCAGACGCCGGGCATGGCAGGTCGCGCTGTTGATCACGTCGATCACCGGCTGGCTGAGGTTGCCGCCGTAGATGGTATTGGTGGCCGGGTCGGCTGACAACAGGAACTCGCCCTCCGGCACGGTAGGCGCCTCGGCGCGGCAGCCGGCGGTGCTGGTGGCGTTGCAGTGGTTGATGCTGGTCACCGACACGATGTTCCGGCCCCCGATGTTCACCACGTAGGCGGTGCCCGCCTTCGGGAGGAGCGCGAAGCCGCCCGGGAACGAGTTGTATCCGGGGCCCTGGAGGGAGGTGGCCCGCAGGTTCGGCGGCCGGGTCGCGCAGCTGGATGTCACCGTCCCGTCGCAGGTCCGGGTGTTGATCGCCGACAGCGTGTCGTCGGCCGCATTGGCCGCGAACACGGTGTGCAGGGCGCCGTTGACCGCGACGAAGCCGGTCCCGATGCCGGTGGGCACGGCCGGTGGCGTGCGGCCGCAGCCGGAGGTGATCTTGGCGTTGCACTGGGCGCCGTTGATGACCGACACCGACCCGCCGTTGAACTCGTTGACGAAGTTAGCGACATAGACGGTGTCGCTGGCGCGGTCGACGGCGAGCGCGAAGGGGCTGGCACCCACCGTGACGGTTGCCGGGACCCGCCCGCAGCCGCGGCCGGTGTGCCCGTTGCACGCGGCCCCGTCGATCACCGACACGGTGCCCGGGGTGACGCTGTTCGCCACGTAGACGGTGTCGGTCGCGCTGTCAACATCGAGCCAGGACGGGCTGGCCTTGTCGGTCACTGTCCGGGCCGGGCGCCGGCACCCTCGCGTGATCTTGGCGTTGCATCTGGCCGCGTTGATCACCGAGACGCTACCCGCGGCGACGTTCGCCACATAGAGCGTGCGCGTGGCCGGGTTGACGACCGCGGCGACCGGTCCCTTCCCCACCTTGACCGTCGCCACCGGCCGGCAGCCGCGGGTCACCCGCGCGTTGCACCGGGCGCCGTTCAGCACCGAGACTGTGCCGTCGTTGCCGTTGGTGACATAAACGGTGTCGGTACGCTCATCGACGGCAGCCGCCAGCGGGGAGCTGCCGACCCTGATCGTCGCGACCACCCGGCACCCGGACCTGATCGTGGCGTTGCACTTCGAAGCGTTGATGATGTCCACGACGTGCCCAGGCTTGCCTGAGGAGGGGCAGAAGCTCGTACGGCACTGGATCGGCATGTAAACGGTATCGGTCCTGGGGTTGGCGGCCGGGGCGCCCGGGCTGCCGCCCAGCACCACAAACCCGCCCTGCCGACCCGGCCCGGCCTGAGCCGCGCCGGCCAGCCGATCCAGCACCGACTGCCCTGTGCCGGCCGGGCGGGCGGGCCCGAACCGCAAAGCCCCGAACCGCGCCGCCTGCGGCGCGCGAGGCGCAACAGAACCAGGCAACGGCGCAGCCGAGCCAGACGCCACCGCACCGCCCGCCACGACAAGGGAGACTGCCGCGCAGCCAGCCACCGCCAGCGCCGCAACCATCCGGGGACCTGGCAGCCTGCGAGATGTCCAACGTGATTGCTTCATGTTTCTCCCCTGAAGACTCAAGCTGCGGCTCCCGAACGGCCGGAGGTCGCAAGCCTGATGGTGCAGCCCCCCAGCAGCCACTGGTGGCGACAAGGCAACCAGAACTGGCTCGGAGCCTGATCGCAAGATGATCGGATCGCAGGTGGCAGGCTGCAGCCAGCAGATCGCGCTTTGGCGCAACCTAGATCGTGCTGGCGGGAAGGGGAGGGCCTGCCTGCCGGGGCATCATCGCCGAGGGCGGATCTGCAGCTGATCCAGGAGCACGCCCCAGAACGGGTTGTACTGGTAATTGCCTATCCGGGCGGACAGGAAATCGGTGTTCTTCAGGACGGCCAGGGTTACCCACGGAGCCGCCCGTGTGACCGCCCGATCGACAGCTGCCCATGTCCCTGCGGCCTGAAGTGGGCTGGTCAGCTGCTCGCTGTCTGCGACGTTCATCAGCCGGTCAGCCGCGGGGTCGCAGAAGAACGAGCCGTTCCGGGTGGCGGCGGGGTCGTCGAGGCGAAAGGCCGAGCAGCGGAAGAACTCGTCAAAGAAATCCGACGCCGAGGGGTAGTCCGCGCCCCAGTCGCCGTCGGTTGCCTGGATCCGGCGGCGCGAGTCGTTCACCGCCCGGCCCAGTGCTTCGTTCGGAACGACGTGCGCAGCCGCCCGGTAGCCGAGCATGTGCAGGACGGAGACAATGAAGGCAGCGGTAGTGCCGTCCGGGGCCTGGTCGTCGGACCACACGGTGACGCGCATGCCCCTGGTCCCGGACGCGGCCACAAGCCTGCGGGCGGCGGCCAGGTCGGGGCCGACCCAGGCGCCAGAGGCGCTGGGGTCGGCGGTGAACGGGCAGTAGGGCCGGTAGCCCGGAATGCCCGGCGGCAGGATCTGGCAGGTCGGTTCGGCCTGGCCGGGGCCGCCCAGTGCTGCGACGAAGCGGTTACGGTCAGCGGCGAGGCTGAACGCCCGCCTGACCCGGGGGTCGTTGAACGGCGCCACCCGAGTGTTGAACGCGGCGAAGACGATTTCGGGCAGCGTGCTGATGTGCACCTGGGCTGGGAACCGAGCTCTGAGCCCGGCGAGGCCGGGCAGCGGGTCGTTAGTCCAGTCTGCCTGCCCGGCCTCGATCTCGGCGGCCTCACGGGTGAGCGAGGTGCCGAAGGTCCAGACGATGCGATCGGGGAAGCCCGCGGGCTGGGCGGCCGCCGACCATTCCCGGAAGTGCGGGTTGCGCGCGAACACGACCCGGCGGCCGGGAACATACCGGGTGATCATGTAGGGGCCGGTGCCTGGCACAGGATCACGGCCGGCATCGCGGGCCGGGATGTAGGACGGTACCGGTGCGGTGAACCCGAAGGCCAGCTTGTACAGGAAGTCAGGGTCTGGTGCGCTCAGACGGAACGTCACAGTTCTGGCGGATCCGTTGACCGTTACCCCGCGGGCCAGGTCGCACAGCTTCCCCGGGACGCAGGCTGACGCCCCTGAGATCCCGTCGAGGAAGGCGCCCGCTTCCGGGTCGAGGTCCAGGACGCGCTCGATCGCGTAACGGAAATCCTCCGGGCGCACTAGCTGCCCCGTCGAATACCGCAGGCCGGGCCGCAGCGTGAACCTGTACACGGTCCCACCGCCGGTCACGGCAGGCATGGCAAGGGCCAGGTCAGGTACCAGCTGCAGGCCGGCGCTGCCACCGGTCTTCTGGAACGTCACAAGCGTGTCATAGGTGGCGTCGGAGAACTGAGGCGGCATCTGGGGGTACTGCAGGGCAGGGTCGATCGACGTGGGCGGGTAGCTGACGACTGCATTCAGCGTGCCGCCAGCCCGCCGGGCGGAGCTCGCAGCGCCGACCGCGAACCAGACCCGGTCACCGGCGGTTGTTAGCGCCACTGGGCTGCCGCCCAGGAGGATCGCGCTCACCGGGCTGGCGCCGCCGGAGCTGATCCTGGTCAGCGCGCCCGACAGCCGGTCCGCTGCCCAGACCGAGTCCCTGGTGATCGCCAGCGCGTCCGGGCCATCCCCGACCGGGATCACGGCAGCGACGGAGTCAGTGCCGGGATCGATACGGGAGACTGTGCTATCCAGGCTGTTGGCGACCCACACAGAACCAAGGCCAAACGCGACAGCCGTAGGCCCGGCACCGACCGTGATCTGCTGGCCCGGCTGGCCGGTGCGCGGATCGACCCGGGTGACGTTGTTGTCCGCCGGGCTGGTCACCCACACCGAGCCAGCACCAAAGGCGACCCCGAACGGCGGCGACGGCAAAGGGATAGTAGATGTCAGCCGCCCGGAGACGGAGCTGAGCGCTGACAAGGTACTGGCCGAGGCATCTGCTACCCAGATGGAACCGCCGTCCGCGGTGATGCCGGTGGGCTCGGTGCCGACATTGACGGTCTGAACGACCGCGTTAGCGGCCGCGCTGATCCGGGAGACCGTACCGTCCAGGGTGTTGGCCACCCAGATATCGGCACCGCTGGCGGTGATCGCGCTGGGGCCAGAGCCCACCGGTATGGTCTGCACCAGCGACCCGGTGACCGGGTCGATCCGGTAAACCACGTTGCCCTCGGGGCTGGTCACCCATACCGAGCCATCCGCCGCCACGGCGGCACCCGGTGGGCCTGGCAGGGCCACGCTGCGGGCGATACCGCCGGCCGCGGACACCTCACCCACGCCGCCCGCAAGCGTCTTGCCATGGGCGGCCCCCATGCCCACCAGGATCGGCACGACCGCTGCGGCAGCTAGGCCAAGCGCCGCAGCTGCCGCAGCCCACCGCCAGGCGCGGCCCCCACGCGCACGGACAGGCCCCGCCGCCGGCGGCGCAGCCGGTGCGCTTGGCTGCCGGTCAGCCATCTGGCGCGGGCCCAGGCGGGCAGCGGCGACGCGCGGTTCCAGTTCGGGCGCCTGCAGCAGCACCGCATGCTGAAGCTCGCACAGCTTCCGGCCAGGCTCGATGCCAAGCTCGCCGGACAGCGTATCGCGGACGCGGCCGAAGGCGGCCAGCGCATCAGCCTGCCGGCCCGAACGGTACAACGCCAGCATCAGCTGCGCGTGGAAATGCTCGCGGTATGGGGAACCGGCGATCAGCGCCTCAAGCTCGGCCACGAGCTCGCGGTGCCGCCCCAACGCCAGCCGCGCCTCCATTAGGTTCTCCAGCGCGGTCAGCCGCTCCTCTTCCAGCCGCTGCACCGCGGGCGGGGCAAACGCCGCCTCCCTGATATCTGCGAGCGCCGGGCCGCGCCACAAGTCGATCGCGGCGCCGACCAGTGCCGCCGCCGTGGCCGCATCACCCGCCTCGACCGCCGCGCCCCCTCTCGCGGCCAGTTCCCGGAACCGCCACACGTTGACGTTTCCTGGTACTGCGTCGAGCATGTACCCGGCCGACTTGCTGACCACCACGGCGCCAGCCGCACCGGAGGCGTTCAGCACATGGCGCAGCCGGGAGACATAGCTCTCCAGGGTGTGGACCGCCGAGCTTGGCGGCCGTTCCCCCCACACATCGACGATCAACTGCGCCGTAGGGACAGCCCGGCCTACATGCAGGGCAAGATCGGCCAGCACCGACCGCTGCCTGGGGCCACCCAGCGGAAGCGAGGTTCCGTCCGCGGAAACCTCTACCGCCCCGAGCAGCCTGAACCACACCGCATTTCCCCTCGGAAAGCTACCTGCCAGAACCACGTCGCAATACATTCAACTGAACGATCTCGCCGCCGCGCATCGCCCGTCCCTGTCCTCGACGTGCTCTTGCGCCGCCTCGGCGGCGGTCTCAGGCAGCCACGCGATCCGCCGCCCTACTTCCGCTCCCGAAGAAATCGTGCCTGATTGATGCCCGCCCACCATCGACAGTCATTCTCTCTCGCGCGCGGCCGTTCAGCCAGACCCACAGCTGACAAGGACCGCAGGTCACATGCCGGCCCGAGCGAACGCTAGAGAAGGAGTTCGAGTCTTCTATCCTCTGCCGTCCTTACCAGGCACAACATCAGTGAGTACGGCATGCCAGCCTGAACCACTCCCATTCGGTCATGCCCAGTCACACACTCCGGCGGGATGACGGGACGTCGGCTAGCCAGGACCAGCACTGACGACTAGATGCACGCGATGCTCGCCGACGAGCCCGTCCGCGCCTCGCCGGGTCCCACAGAAGCCCCACAAGTCCTTTCTTTCGGAGGGCTCACCACGGGAAGCCCACAGACGAAACGGGACTACGCGGCACACGGCGGCACAGTGGCTATGATTGTGGTGTCAGCCTATTGACCAGCCCTTATGCCGGTGAGCTGGGCTGCATGATATTTACGAGATCATGGTCGTAAAGGGAGATAGAACCCCTGAAAAGCGGAAGGTCGGCGGTTCGACCCCGCCCCTGACCACCTCTTCTCGTAGCATCGGCCAGCCCTCTCACCTGCGCGAATGGCAGGAAAGAGAAGACGCATGACGGCCACGATCTCACCTTTGCTGAGAGTTTCTGACCAGCGGAAACGCTGGCCTGCAGAGAGTTGCGCCGCAGCTCGGCCGCAGGAAGAGAGACAAACTATGAGCGTGCCGGGACCGTGCTCGCGGCAGCCTGA
Organism: uncultured Actinomycetes bacterium; assembly: GCA_963844695.1. Taxonomy (GTDB): domain Bacteria; phylum Actinomycetota; class Actinomycetes; order Streptosporangiales; family Streptosporangiaceae; genus RYN-230. The sequence continues at coordinate 47,342 of CAWJPL010000035.1, read as the reverse complement.
GCCCTTGGCCGCGAGAGTGTTCCAGCCCGAGATCGCCTCGTTCCGGCTCTGCCTGATGGCCGAGGGAAAGTCGGGCAAGACGGTGCGGATGTACACCGAGGCGGTGCAGTGGTTCGCCGCGGCGCACCTGATCCCGCAGACATCCCGGGCCAAGTAGGAGCAGGTCAGCGGGCAGGACATCCAGCGGTGGATGGTGTGGCTGCTGGGCCGCTACAGCGATTCCTATGCCAGCAACCAGTACCGCGCTCTGCAGCAGTTCTTCAAATGGTGGGCCGGTGAGGAAGATCTCACGGACCCGATGGCCAGGCTCCGGCCGCCCAGGGTGACCGAGAAGCTCATCCCTGTTTTCACGAGCGGAGAACTATCGAAGCTGGAGAAGGTCTGCGCGGGTCGGTCGTTTGCCCAGCGCCGCGACCTTGCGGTCATCGCGGTGTTCCGGGCGACGGGGATCCGGCTGTCGGAACTGGCCGGGATCGTCTACGACCCGGAGGATGCGCAGCGCAGCGACGTTGACCTGTGGCAGCGGGAGATCACGGTCCGGGGCAAGGGCGGTAAAGCGCGGATCGTCAAGGTCAGCCACCAGACCGCCGTCACCCTTGACCGCTACATCCGGGTCCGGGCCCGGCACGCCCAGGCATACCGGCCGCAACTGTGGCTGGGAGTCAACAACCGGGCCCCGATGACGGCGAATGGCATCTACCAGATGATTGTGCGCCGAGGCAACCAGTGCGGGGTGGCTGTGCACCCGCACAGATTCCGTCATCATTTCAGCCACACCTGGCTGGACCGTGGCGGCGCGGAGGGGGACCTGATGGAACTAAACGGGTGGACCTCCCCGCAGATGCTACGGCGCCAGCGCCCGCAGCACACGAGCCCGCCGCTGCTACGACCGCATCATGGACCCCGTCACCTGAAACCCGGGACAGCCCCACCTCGACTCCTGCTCAGAAGCCCCGGAGGCTGCGGCACGTCGCCCTGCGGGGACCAGTCGTGCGCTCGTGTCTGCCGCCACACGGGCCGACAGCGATGCCGGTAGCCGACGGGCTCACCGCGCCTGGTGGTCCTGTCATCAAGACGGGCCAGACCCGTGCTAAGACTCGCTCACAAGTAGCCGAATTGAGTGCGCCTCTTGCACTCGATTCGGCATGAGCGTTATTTGCAGACGTCGAGTTTGGCCAGCGGCACGGTAGCTGCCCCCGCGGGGGGTGCAGCGAGACACAATCCACTACCTTTAGCTCGCCTTTCCCATCGATCCATTGCAGGATTAGCGTTGCACGGGCTGGTCGATGCCGGGGAACTCGACGGTCCGGACTGGAGCTGGCCCGGACCGTCTCAAGGTTCTGAACCAGTTCCCGGTCAGTCTCCGGGTGGGATTTATCGTCGTGAGCGGATCAGTCAGGCCAGGATAAGATAGCTGCGCCGTGGACGGGTACGACCAGTCGCGGGGAGACCGCTCCGGAGGGGTGCGGCCTATCGGGAGACCGGCAAGGAGGCGGACTGGCCAGGAGCGGCAGCTGGCTGTCAGGGCTAGCATGCCCTTGGGCTGATCGCCAGGCTTTCGGCAGTCCTGGGGGGACGCGATGAACCTGCCAAACCTCTGGATTTTCCTTGGGGCACTGCTTGGTTCGGGGTTGAGTGTCTATCTCGTTCACCGGTACTGGGCGCCTGAGAAGCGGCAGGAGCACACCGAGGTCGCGGGGTTCATCTTCGCGGGGGTTGCGGTCCTGTACGCCGTGCTGCTGGCCTTCGTGGTCATCGTGGGGTGGGAGACCCTCAGCAGCGCGCACGCCACGACCTACACCGAAGCCGACCAGCTGTCCAACGTCTACTGGATAGCGCGCAGCCTTCCTACGCCTGAAGGACCAGCCATCGAGGACCTGACCCTGAAATATGCGCATACGGTTATAGACAGGGAATGGCCGCTGATGAATGAGGGGAAAAGCAGTCCCCTCGCGCAAGACCTGCTGACCCAGATCCGCGCCGACGTATTCCGGTTCTCACCCCGCACCAGCCAGCAGCAGGTCCTCTACGAGCAGGCAGTGGTGAGCGTAAACAGCTTGACCGCAGCGCGGAGGGACCGTCTGGATGCGATGACCGAGGAGGTACCAGAGCCCATCTGGGTGGCGCTGATCTTTGGGGCTGTCATAGTGATTGCGTTTTGCCTTCTCTTTGGGCTGAAGAGCCGGGCTGTGCATATCGGGATGGTGATGGCGATCGCAGCTTTGATCACGATCAACCTTATTCTGATCAAGGATCTGCAGTATCCTTTTGCTGGCAATCCCCATGTTGGCCCTGAGGCTTTCGAGGTGTTCCTCAGTGCAATCCCATCGCCCCCCTGAAAAGCGCAGCTGAATCTGGAGGTCACCCGACCCGCCGATCCGGCATTGCCAATCTAACTCCGTTAAAGATAGCCAGTCCAGGATCGTGCGGTGCCCTCATCTGCCGCGATGCGAGTCGTACATAAGCGGCAGCCTGGTGCTCCAGCACTACCACGGACCATGATCGATGCAGTCCTGGCACCTGGCCATGGGCGATCGGGCCCGGCACGCGCCACCCGTAGCTGGCAGCTGCTCACCGTTTCCAAGGCGTTGCCACGCATTTGGCGTGTCGATCTCGGCCCCAGGGACACGGCAAAGTTGTGAAGTGAGGTTGTGACCTGCGATGTCGTAACAACGGGTGAAGCGTCCGGCGTGCCTGCGGGTGGCGGGCAGGGCCCGGGCGGAACGATGGAAGTTCTCACGCTCACCGTCGTCTGCCACGAGGGACGCCCGCCCGCCGATGTCATCTTCGCCCATTCCGGCTGCCCGCAGCCAGTACCTCCTCGATCTCCTCGCCCAGGTCCCGGACCCGCGCAAGAAACGCGGCCGCCGGCACTCCATGGCCGGCCTGCTCGCCGTCGGCATCGCCGCGGTGATAGCGGGGTCGCGGTCGTTCGCCGCGATCGGGCAGTGGGCCGCCGACGCCGGGGCAGACGTGCTGGCCGGGCTGGGCGCGGCTCGCGGGCCTGCGGAGGAGTCCACGTTCCGGCGCGCCTTCACCTTGGTCAGCCCGGACATGCTCGACCGGGTCCTCGGGGCGTGGCTGCACACCAGGGCCGTGCAGGCCAGCGGCCGGCTGGTGATCGCGATCGACGGCAAGACGGTCCGCGGCGCGAAGGACGAGACCGGGAAGGCCCCGCACCTGGTCGCCGCGCTGGCGCACGGCATCGGCGCGGTCCTCGGCCAGGTCGCCGTGGACGCGAAGTCGAACGAGATCCCCGCGGTGCGGGATCTGCTCAGGGCGTTCGCTGACCTGGCCGGGGCGATCATCACAATCGACGCGCTGCACACGCAGCATGACACCGCGCAGGCCATCATCAGCCGGGACGCGGACTACGTGATGACCGTCAAGGGCAATATGCCGACCCTGTACCGGCAGCTCAAGAAACTTCCCTGGGCCGCCATTCCCGGTGTCTCGGCCGTGAGCACGGACCATGGGCGCCGGGCCCGCCGCACCATCAAGGCCGCGCTCGCGCCGGCCTGTATCGAGTTCGCCGGCGCCGCCCAGGTTGCGCAGGTGCGAAGGACCGTCACGAAGAAGGGCAAGAAGACCGTCGAGGTCGTGTACCTCATCACCAGCGACTCCCGCGCTGCCCCGGCAACCCTGGGCGCCTGGATTCGCGGCCACTGGGAGATAGAGAACAAGCTCCACTGGGTCCGTGACGTGACCTATCAGGAAGACAAGTCCCTGGTCAGGACCGGGAACGCACCCCGCGTCATGGCAACGCTGCGAAGCCTGGCCATCAGCCTCCTGCGCCTGGACGGCCACGACAACATCGCCGCCGCCAACCGCCACCACGCCCGCGACCCGCAGCGCACGCTCACGCTGCTACACGCAGTATGAACGACTTTGCCGGGTCCCTGGTTCGGCCCAGCGGCTGTAATCAGGATCGTCGCCCTTGTAGGACCACCGCGGAAGGCGAGGCGATGTTACTGGGAGAGACCAGCAGCGCCGACATGGTCACGCTCGCTGCTCGACGGCGCTCAGGTAGACCGTGCACCCAGTAGCTCCGGCTCATCTCGCAGAGATCACAGAAGGCCACCTCATCCATGATGGCGCTAAATTGTCCGGAACCGGAGGAGCGGAGCGCGGTTGCTGCAGACACATTCACATGCCGCTGCTGACGTTCGGATTTGAGGTTTGTCTCTGCGCGCTGGACGGCGGCGGATCATGCGGTGGGTTCAGGCGGTGGACGGGGCCATGGCGAGGAAGGTTTCCTGGGCCAGGTCAATGTCGGTGGCAGGCTGGAGGAGCGTGCCCAGGTCTGCGGTGAAGCTGACCTGCTCTTGCTGGCTGTAGCTGAGGAAGGTGGCGCGGGTGCGCTCGACGCCCATCACTGTCTGGGCCGGAAGCTGGAGCGCCCTGGTGTGAGTGGCCTTCACGGCCGGGCCGAACAGGCTGGTTTCCTGCAGCGCGGCCAGCCAGGCCGGCTGACCGGCCGATGGTGGGTTCTGGTTGCTGTACTTCACCCAGAGATCGCGCAACTGGGTCCGCAATGGCTCGGGGTAGCGCTCCCCGGTGGCCAGCAGCGCCAGCCAGCCGCCGGGCCGCAGCAGCCGGGCGGCTTTGGCCAGGCCGATGGCGGGATCGATCCAATGGAAGGCCGTCGCCGAAACGATCAGATCGAAGGACCCGCTGCCGGTGAAGTCCTCGAAGGAGCTCACCTGAAACCGGACTCTCGGGTCCGCCACGTTGCGCCGGGCAGCCGCCACCCATGGCCGCGCCGATATCGATGGCAGTCATGTCGAGCGCCCGGCCAGCCAGCTGCCGGGTGAATTGGCCTGTGCCGCAGCCGGTCTCCAGCACGGTGGCGCCGGGGCCGATAGCGGCGGTGCTGACAATGATGCTGACGATTTCGGCGGGATAGCCTCGGCGGGTGGCCTCATACAGCCCCGCAACACCGTCGAACAGCAACCGCTGGTGCTCCCGCTTCCTGCGCTGTTCCTCAGTCTCAGCGGTCACCACCACAGTCTGCCCCGCAATTCAGCCACGTGATGACCCCACCCCCCACGGCCCGCTCCGCACCACCGACCGGCTCACTCTTCTGCCGCGATGTGAGCGATCAGGGCGTGCCTGGGGCCTGGGGCCATTCGTCGAGTCCCAGCAGGCGTCGGCCCAGCAGGGTAAGTGATGCCGGCTCACCTCGCTGCTCTTCGATGCGGCGCGGGTCACCGGGGAAGGCATCGCCGTCTGGTGGGGTGCAAGCAGACCATGACATGATCCGGTTTCGCCGCAGTGTTTCGCGTTGCTCTCCTGCAGGGGGCAGCGGGTTCATGGTGAGATACTGGGCCAGCCGGGGGCGCTGAGCGGAGTTCCTGCCGTTTCCGTGCAAGAGTGTCGACTTCCAGATGACCAGGTCGCCCGTGGCCAGCGGTACCTTGACGATCGGATGGCCGCCGATGTCGGGGGCACGGGGAACCGGGCCAGGCTTGGGCTGTTCGTCGAGGAAGCGCTGCTGGTCGCGGTAGATGGAGGGGACGCACTGGAAGCCGCCCATGTCGGCGGACGTGTCCTCAAGCGCGAGAACCCCTTGCAGCAGGAAGGGGATATCTGGGTACCTGTTGATGTCGGTGTCCCAGTGGATGAACCCAGGCTGGTCGTAGTCGGGCTGGCCGGGCTGGACGGGTGGCTTGAACGCGACCCGGTCGATGGAGACCCACAAGTCGTCCCTGCGGTGCAGGTCGCGGAAAATCCGGTAGACCGCCGGGTGCTGGCGAGCGTCCCACATTGACTGGTAGTGGTACATCTCGACCGTTCCCGGCCGGGGACGGATGACGGCCGGCTGGTACCACGTGGCGGGGTCGCCGGGTGTGGCACCGGCATGGCGCCAGATGTCGTCCACGACGGCTTGAAGGATCGAGGGGGGCAGGCCGGTCGGCACGACGATGTACCCGTCCGCGTCCAGGGCGCTGCCATGACGCTCGGGTACCGCTGGCACGGCTGCGCTCTGGTTCAACTACCTTCTCCCTCCTTAAACGCGTGCTGGGATTGAGGCACATCCCCAGCATGCCCCTGGGCCGGCCCTGGATCCCCACCCGCCGCGCCCGGTGAACAGCCACCCGCATGCCAGTGCCCGTACCGCCACCAGCACACCGAACGGGGAACTTTGGGCGTTAGCGCCTTGTGAAGTGCAGTCTCACTCGACGCCTACCGCGTCAATCGTGTGCAGCACCGCGTACGGAGTATGAGTAGCCGAAGCGGTCAGTGGTCGAGTGGCCACATGCCACAAGCGGGACGCCGACCTCTAGGAGCAACTGAGGACTGCCAGGGAAAAGTGTACGGTAGTCGTGTGGGCGAGCCGCTGTCACTTCTCAGCTTCTTCGTATCGGCAGCTAGCACCTTTGGCAAGCTGCTCGGCTGGCTACGTAATGCTGATCGTGACGGCCGGGAACGCGTTGCAAATTATTTTGATCAGATTGCCTCATGTATGCGTGAGGTTGCTGAGCGAATAGAGGCTGGCGACCCTCCACGGGATACTTGCCGACGACTCGCGGTGTACGCCGACGAGCTTCAGAGCATCCTAGGTGATCACAGTTATCTGATAGCAGCCAGTGATACTTCCCTCGAAGAGACGCGTCACCGCCTTACCTCACAGATTAGACGGACCCAAGCGACGTGGAATTCATTTGGTGCAGATGTGAATGCGCGTAAAGAAGTTGCCGTCGATAGTGCAGCTCGAGAGGTTGTCGGGCGGGTAAGATCTGTTTCCGATAGCGGCTCCACGCAAAGGGTTTCTGAGGTCGAAATTAATCGCCTAACCAATGAACTCCAGAGCGAGTTGGTTGACCGCGCAGACGTCCAGGCAGGTGTGCAAGCAATCTGGGATTCCTCTGGTGAATTCGCGGCTTTGGCCGATGCGCCCCGCGCCCGATGATCATCCAGGAAGATCTGGCGCAGGCCATGCGCGGGCACCGCTTCGCTGCCCGTACATGCCTCGTCAGTCATGACGAGGGAATTCCGCATAAGTATGCGCAACCCCGACCTGGCAACGCACTGTTCTGCCGCATTTGGTGCGTCAGGCTTGACAAGACGTGCGCGCGGCGGACCTAGGCGCAAGCGCGACAACCGTGTCGGCCTGCGGTGGCCAGCAGATCGCTCACCCTTATTGCTCCCCGAGGTGGCGTCGAGCTACATGGACCGAGAGCGTCACGCTGAGTGAGAGCGAAGGTAGGGAGAACGCACCCCCAGCCGCCGTTAGGTGCAAGGCCGGTTAGTTAAGTGATGTGGCTGGTTGTCAAGGTGTGTTGGTTGGTGAGGTGGCAGCGGGACTCCGGTAAGTGAGGTTTGTCCGCCAAAGACATGCCTCGTCACCTGGAGCCCCGCCGTGGATCAGTCTGTCATTTCGCGTGCCGTGACGGTGGCTGGAGGGCGGTTCGCGCCGGGTCACCTGGGCGAGCTGACGCAGCAGGTGCCGTTCGAGATGGCTGGCGCGGTGCTGGAGCAGACGTGCCGGGTGCAGCGCCGGGTGCGGGTCCTGCCGGCCAGGGTCGTGGTTTACCTGCTGCTGGCGGGGTGCCTGTTCGCCGAGCTGGGCTACACGCAGGTCTGGCACCGGGTGGCCGCGGGGCTGGGCGGGCTGCCCGTGACGGTCCCGACCGCGTCCGCGATGACCCAGGCGCGGCGCCGGCTGGGTTCCGGGCCGCTGCGTGAGCTGTTCTTCCTGCTGCGCGGGCCGTCTGCGGGCGGGGCGCGCTGGCGGGGACTGCTGGCGGTCGCGATCGACGGCACGGTCATGACCGTCCCGGACAGCGAGGCGAACCTGGCCGTCTACTCCAAGCAGCGCGGCGGCGCGAACGGCGCTTCCGGCTACCCGATGCTGCGGCTGCTGGCCCTGGTCAGCTGCGGGACCCGTACCGTCGTCGACGCCGTGTTCGGGCCCGTCTCGGCCGGCGAGACCACCTGCGCCCCGGCCCTGCTCGCCAGCCTGCACGCGGGCATGGTCCTGCTCGCTGACCGCGGCTTCGGGGCCGGGTTCCTGGCCGCGCAGATCGCGGGAACCGGCGCGGACTTCCTGATCCGGGTCCGGGCCGGCTACGGCGCCCCGGCGCTTCCGGTCCTGAGCCGCCTGCCCGACGGGTCGTGGCTGTCGCGCTTCGGCGGGATCCCCGTCCGGGTCATCGACGCGCAGGTCACCGTCACGACCAGCACCGGGCACGCCATAGCCGGCTGCCCGGCTGGTCACTACCCTGACCGACCCGGCCCGCTACCCGGCCGGTGAGGTGGCTGTCCTCTACCACGAGCGCTGGGAGGTCGAGACCGCCTACTTCGAGCTCAAGTCCACGATCCTCGGCGGCCGGGTGCTGCGCGCCCGCACTCCCGGCGGCATCGACCAGGAGGTCTACGCCCTGCTGGTCACCTACCAGGTGCTGCGCACCGCGATCGCCGACGCCGCCGGCGCCGTTCCTGGCACCGACCCCGACCGCGCCAGCTTCGCCGTCGCCCTGAACGCCTCCCGCGACCAGGTCATCCTGGCCGCCGGCGTCCTCGCTGGCCCCGTCACCGACCTGGCCGGGACTATCGGCCGGCTCGTCCTGGCCAGCCTGATGCCCAGCAGGCGGCCGCGCACCAGCCCCCGCGTCGTCAAACGCGCCATGTCCAGATACAACGCCAAAGGCAAGGTCGACCGCACAACCCGCAAAGCCGCCATCACCATCGCCATCCTCGGCGCCCCTTGACACCCGGCAACGAAGCTTAACTAACCGGCCTTGCCGTTAGGTGCGACTCCAGGAACATCGGTGTCGGTCAATCGGTGCATACAGAACGGTCCGATCTGGTTGCCGTGGTCTCTTGCTGAGGGGCCTGCCTCCGGTGAGTCCGGCCATGACGTGGGCCTAGGCGGTGAGCAGACCTGGAATTTCCCGGCGCTAGCGGTGGCTGGTGCCATGGCCCAGGCGGTATCGCTGGCCAGCGCAGCCCCGAACCGGGGAACAGTGCCACGCAAACCACGGTCCAGATCTCACTGCTCGCCCGGCGCCTGCTACTACGAAAGGTAGTAACGTGTCAAGTGTGAACGGCGCCGTCCCCACGACGATCATCATCGCCGGTCTCGCGCTGGCCGGATACGCGCTGGTGATGACCGCCCGAAACCGGCGGATGACCGTCCCCCTCCTCGCCGCAGTGGGCGTCCTGGAGATCTTGCTGCTTGTCCAGGTCGGTCTCATCGTGGCCAGGCTCGCCGGCGGTGAACGCCCGGCCGGGCTGGCTATTCTCATCGGTTACCTGATCGCGATGCCGTTCATCCCGGTGGCTGCCGCGTTCTGGGGGCTGGCGGAACGATCCCGGTGGGGCCCTGCGGTCATCGCCGTGGCCGGGCTCGTCGCGGCCGTGCTGATGGTCCGGCTGCATCAGATCTGGCCGGTCATCCATGTCTGAGCCCGCGGCACCGCCTGAGCCCAGGGCTCCGCAGCCGGACTCGACCAGGACAGGCCCGGGCCGTCTGCTGGTCGCCATCTACGCGCTCTTCGCGCTCGCCGCCTCCGCCCGGGCCGGGGTGCAGATCGCCACGAAGTTCGGCCACGCCCCGGTCGCCTACGTGCTGTCGGCCTTCGCTGGCCTGGTCTATATCCTCGCCACGGTCACCCTCGCCGTCGGCAGTCCGGCAGCACGCCGGATCGCCGTCGTGTCCTGCTCGGTCGAACTCGCCGGCGTGCTGGCGGTCGGCACCTGGAGCCTCGCCGACCCGGCCACGTTCCCAGATGCCACGGTGTGGTCTGGCTATGGCAGCGGCTACGGCTTCGTCCCGCTCGTGCTTCCCGTTTTCGGCCTGCTCTGGCTACGCCGCTGTACCAAGCGGGCCAGAACCCTGCGAACGACCGCGACGTCAGCGGAAGACGCAGGCGAAGCGGCGGACGGCGCAGGCCATGGCAGGGACGGCGGACCAGGTCACAGCCCAGAGGATGTCGTCGCCGACGGCAGGACCTAGCGCACCATTTCCGGTCTGTGCGCCCGGTCCGCAACGCCGAGCGAGATCGATCGCCGAGGAGCCAGGAACACCTTGCAAGCCACAGCAACGGCGGCAGCGGCGCTCAGAGCCGGCGACCGGCCTACTTACACACATTGCAGTAGCTTGCACGCTCCCTTAGGGTCCCTAGCCGCGGCAACCGCGCGCCGACCCGCCGTTCGGGGCGGCCAGCGTTGCGCTGACGGTGCTGGTCTTGGAGGCCGCTATCAGACTCATCTGTGTGCCTGCCCCCGGCCTGGGCCACCACAGGCCTCGACTGCGACGGCCCTTCAGTCATGATCTGAGTGCTGCCTGTCTCGAGCATCCGCAAAGTCGGGCTCAGCGCACGGCCGCTGCCCCGTTGGTGCCGTACGGTGGCGCAGGTGGGTATGTCTGCGCACATTGGCCGACTGCGGGCAGTGGTCGGGCACGAGTTGCTGCTCCTGCCATCGGTCTCGGTGATCCCAGTTGATGGGGCAAGCCGGATGCTGCTGGTCCAGCATGCCGGTCATCATGATGGATGGGCCGTCCTTGGCGGTGCCGTGGAGCTGGGTGAGTCTCCAGCAGAGACGGCCATCCGCGAGACACGCGAGGAGATCGGGGCCGAAGTGCGGCTGAAAAGGCTGCTCGGCGTGCTCGGTGGTCCCGACTATGAGGTCACCTATCCCAACGGCGACCGAGCCGCCTACGTCACCGCGGTCTATGAGGCCGAGATCATCAACGGCGTTCCCGCAATCGCTGACAATGAACTCAGCGACGTGGCGTGGTTCAGCCCCAGCGAGCTCGGCCAGCTCACTTTGAGCCGCCTGACGAGGGCCGTCCTGGAAGCCACAGGCCATATCTGACAAGGACCCAGCCTCTGTTCGACAAGGTGACCCAAGTCGGCGAGTAACCAAGTCAGTAACGATCGCTGTCGCCTGCGGTAGACGCCAGTGGACACCAGCGGACGCTGCATCCCAGGTCCGAGACGGTGCCTCGCTAACAGTCCGCATAGCAAGTTGGCTTCGGGACGAAGAGGCCACCCGCACTGCCGAATCCGGCCGTAAGTGTTTAGAGTCGATGGCTGGTCTGCGATGTGTCGTGCATCTACTTATGATGGTCATGTGAGTAAGGTGAAGGGCCCGATGCGGGAGCCGACATACTTCGTCCTGGCGTCCCTCCTGGATGGGCCCCTGCATGGTTACGCCATCATCCAGCGCACCGGGGAACTATCGGGCGGCCGGGTCCGGCTGGCGACCGGGACGTTGTACACGGCGCTGGACCGCCTCACTACTGAGGGCCATGTGGAGCTGGTGCGCGAGGAGATCGTCAACGGCAGGGTGCGGCGCTCCTACGGGCTGACGCCGCCTGGTGCTGGGGCGCTGCGGGCCGAGGCGGCGCGGATGGCGGACGCCGCCCGCCTGGTTACGGACCGAGGCCGCGCTCTCCAGGTGGGCGGCGGTGCCCGGAAGGCGAGCCCTGCGTGACCCCGCTGGAGCGGCGCTGCCGCTGGCTGCTGCGCGCCTATCCTGCCTGGTACCGGCGCGATCGCGCCGGGGAGATGCTGGGCACCTTGCTGGAGGCCAGCGGGCCTGGCCAAAGCTGGCCTTCCCTCCGTGACGCGCGGGCGCTGGTCACCGGAGGCCTGCGCGTCCGGGGCTGGACCTGGTCGCTGTCGATGCTGTGGGTGGTGGCAGGGATTGTCGGCACTGGCTACGATTTTTACATCACCACCAAGCCATTCACCTGGGCTGATGTGAGCCTCGGGATTGAGGGGTGGAGCGCAGATCCTGTGACCGTGCAGATCGCCGTAGTTCTGGCAACTGTCGCATCGTTGGCTCTGCCTATCCCACTGCTGATTGCCGGGTTCGTCAGGTTTCGCGGCTGGCGGCCGCGCAACTTGCTCCGCATAGCTGCGTGGACGGGGGCGTGGATTGCGGGCTTCGCGCTCGTATACCAGGCCGAGGTTTGGGGAGAATACCCAGCAAAATGCCCTGCGATCGGAGGCCCAGAGGACTGCCCTGCGATCGGCAGCCCTGCCGTGGTGAGCTGGGGCGAACTGGGAATCTGTGCCGCGTGGCTGGTCCTCGGAGCCTTGATGACCTGGATACTGGCCGGGCCGGCCCACCGTTCGGATGTGCCCGATACCAGCAGCAGACTCCCAAGCGCGAAAGGCAGCCGATTGCCCCCGGGGACCGATGATGTGCAAGCGTAGGAATCGTGCCCGGTCCGTGCCCGATTGGACGGTCAGCCGACGGCAACGGTGACGGCAACGGCGGCAACCGACCCCGACCGCCGACGCACCCTCGGCGACTGTCCACGCTGCGGCAACGTCGCTGGCCTGGACATCTGTCACACCTGAAAAAGCGGAAGGTCGGCGGTTCGACCCCGCCCCTGACCACCACTACCACATCGCAACCCTCGCACTAGCTCGCTGACCTGCGCAAAAGCCGTTGGTGATCGTCAGCGGCCGAGATCTCAGATTCACCGCTGGTGCCCGTCTGTGACCGTCATTCGCTGTTCGTTGGTGCACGCGGGGTGCACGAAGCTTGATCACCAGCTTGGAAGGTCGGTGGTGCTGGAACCGCACTACCAGGAGCGATGTTCGTACTGGCCGCCCGAGTTCGAGTGCTCGTGAGTGACGGCGGCTGCCTGCGAGTGTCCCTGGCCTGTGGCCCGCATGTGGCCCGCGCACACGGCTCCGGAGGCCGCCCGCGTGATCGCACGAACCTTGGCGCTGACCTGCGCCGACTGCACGAATGGTGGCGGCGGCAGCGGAGGTCGTTCCGCGCATGTTCCGGATCACCATTTGTCCGGCTGGGCTAGTGTCAGACCATCGCGTAGGACGATTCCCTCCCGGGATCTACGCTGTGACGGTGGAGAGGATTAGCGATGGTTTCTTGTCGTGGCGGCCGTTGATTGCCGGGGACCTTCCCATGCTGGCCGAGTGGTTGCGAGAGCCCCAGGTCACCCGGTGGTGGAATCTTGAGACAACCCTTGAGGCGGTCGAGCGCGACTTCGGCGCGAGTACGCGAGGCGAGGAGCCGGGGGAAGACCTCCTCGTTCTCCTCGACGGCCGGCCAATCGGCCTGCTGCAGCGCTCGGCGATTTGCGACTACCCCAAGGATCTCGCGGAATTCTCGGCGGTTATCGAGGTGCCAGCCGGCGCCGTCGAGCTTGACTACCTCATCGCGGACCCAGCGCTGCGTGGTCGCGGTCTCGGCTCCCGCATGATCGCTGCGGCCGTTGAGGACACCTGGAACTCGTATTCTGATGCGCCCGCGGTGCTTGCCGCCGTGGTGGCCGCCAATGTGGCCTCCTGGCGTGCGCTGGAGAAGGCTGGCTTGAAGCGGGTCGCTGAAGGCCCGATGTCGCCCGACAACCCGATTGATGATGCGCTGCGTTACATCTACCGTGTTGACCGGCCTGGCGCCGCCTCGTCGGCCTTTAGGCGCTGACACGTACGAACGAATCGCCTGCGCGGACGGACCCCGGGGCTACTAATTTCGCGGCCGGCATGAAGATGTACTCACTGAGCACCTGGTCCCGCCCGTCGTCCTCGCGGGCACAAATCCCTGGGGAGCGGCGGCCGGGTCAAGGCTCAATGCCACTTAGGGTTCGCAGATTATTAACACGCTGGTTTGGCTTTCGGGGTCAGCTCGACTCCGTGAGCCGAGGCGTAGGCGGTCAGCTCAGCCAGGGTCTTGATCGGTATCGGGGCTGGCTTGATCTGATGGCCGTGCTGTTGGAGTAGCGGCCGGGCCTGGCGTTCTGCTTTGGCGATGGTGCCGGTCACGACACCGAACAGCTCGGCGAGTTCGGGCCGGGGCAGCCGGAAACGCTGGCGCAGCACGGTGATCAGGACCTGCTCGGCGAGGGTGAGCGCGGGCGGGTGCCTGACGGCAGGCTTGCGGGTGGGCGGGCCGCCGCGGGCGATGTAGAGGGCGGCTTCGCGCTGGGCCTGGTAGGGGGTGGCCAGCGTGGTGATCAGCTGCTCCCACTGGGCGGCGGTCAGGCCGGTCAGGGCCGGGTTCGCCCAGCCGGGACGCTCGGGTTCGCGGGCGGGCGGTCTTGGCGGGGGCGGCGGAGGCGGCTCGGGGCGCAGGGTGTAGTTCCAGTCGCCGTGCCAGCCGTGGCGGTCCAGGGGGAGGCAGGCCATCTGCTCGTCGCTGACCTTGACCCCGTCCGGGTAGCTGCCTTGGTCAAGCTCGGCGTGCACCCGTAACCCGGTGCGGGTAGTGGTCGCGGCGATGGTGTTGACGATGACCTCGTGGCTGGTCAGCGGCCGCCCACGCCAGTTGAGGGTGATGTGGGAGAACAGCCGGTGCTCGATCTTGTTCCACTTGGAGGTGCCGGGCGGGAAGTGACAGACCGTGACCGACAGCCCGGCTTCCAGGGCAAAAGCGGCCAGCTCGGCTTTCCACGCCCGGGTGCGGTACCCGTTGGACCCGCCGGCGTCCGCGGTGACCAGCAGCCGCGACGCGCCCGGGTAGGCGGCTTTCCCCGCGCTGTCCCACCAGCGGCGGACCGACTCCACGGCGAACGCGGCAGTGTCGTGGTCGGTGCCGACGTTGACCCAGCCGGCGCTGGCCGCCACGTCGTAGACCCCGTAAGGAATGGCCTTGCCCAGCTCCAGGTCCGGGAAGTCGTGGGTGCTGACCCTGGCCGGCTCGCCCTCTGGCCGCCATTCCCGGCCGCCGTTGCGGAACGCCCCGACCAGCTCCTTCTTCTTGGTGTCCACGCTGATCACCGGCTGGCCGGCCGCCTGGTGAGCCGTGGCCTGCTCGCTGATGTAACGGAACTGGGCGTCCCGGTCCGGGTGCCGTCTGCCCTCGATGGTCTTGGCGTTGCCTAGCAGGCGGAACCCCTCGGCCCGCAGCAGGTCACCGACAGTGTCCGCGGAGACCCTGCGCCGCCGAGGCCGCCGCGTACGCGCAAATGCTCTGCACCTGCGCCTATACAGCTGCTCAAGCTGGAAACCGTGCTCGAGCCATAGAGATGATCAGAGATGCCGAGCATGCCGTGCGTCGGCTCCAGCCACGTCCGTTTCAGGCGGACCTTTCAGCGTGGACGCGGCGCAGGTTGCTCTCTACCGAGTCGGCGTGCACTGGTCTCTGGGCGACGCGGGATCGGCCGTAGGTGTTGGCCGTCGACTCCACCCTGAGCAGTTCCCAACACCTGAACGTCGCGGACGCCTGTTTACTGACCTCGCCCGGGCGTGGTGGCAGTGGGGCAAGCCAGAGCAGACAGTGCACTCGCTGCTAGATGCTCACAGCCATGCGCCCGCCGAAGTTCGTGATAGACCCGCGATCCGAGGCATCGTCACTGATCTGAGTAAGCGATACCCCAACATCCCAGGCGTCCACGAACTGGCCCAGGTGGTAAGGCTGGGGGCCTGAAACTACAGCATGCACCATGCTGGGATGAGAATCCCGGCCGGAGAATCCCATGAACCCTTGAAACGGAAAGGCACGCCAGGGTTGTACTCTGTGCTTGAACATCCTCATCTGCCGCGATGAGGCTCGTCAGCGTTTGCCGTTCACGGGAGTGGTGTATGGCCATGCCCGACAGGTTCATTACGTTCAGCCAGCTGAGCGTAGGGTTGGCAGCGTGACTCTGCGGCTGGTTCAGGTTGCGATGAATGCCCGGGATGACTCCGCGGTCGGCCGGTTCTGGGCGGAGGCGCTGGGCTGGGGTGTTTCCAGCGAGGGACCCGGCGTGACCAACGTCGAACCCACAGGCTTCGTCTATCCCGACCCCGCCGCCGTCTGCATCGACGTCATTGCCGTCCCGGAACCCAAGACGGTGAAGAACCGCGTGCACCTCGATCTCGCCACCACCTCTGCGGCCCATCAGGCGGACCTGGTCGCGCGCCTGCGGGATCTCGGCGCGACACCCGCCGACGTGGGCCAGGGCGACGTCTCATGGACCGTCCTGGCCGACCCGGAGGGCAACGAGTTCTGCGTGCTGGCGCCCTGGCCGGGCGGCCGAGACACCGGGCCAGTGGCTGCGGTGACGGTCGACTGCGCGGACCCCCGGGCCATGGCCCGGTTCTGGGACGAGGCGATGGACTGGACCCTGCACGAGGTGACCGGCGATCACGCGGTGCTGCGCTCCGCCAAGGGTGTCGGACCGTATCTCCTATTCCTGCGCACGCCCGACATGAAGACCGTGAAGAACCGCGTTCACCTCGACCTCCGGCCCTACCCCGGTGACGATCAGGCGGCAGAGGTGGCGCGCCTGCGGGCACTCGGCGCCACCGACATCGACCTCGGCCAGGGCGACGTCCCGTGGACGTGCCTGGCCGACCCGGAGGGCAACGAGTTCGACGTCCTCACCCCGCACTGACGCAGCGCCTCTTTCCAGTATGACAATTGAGATGATTCAACCATGAGAATACGAGGCGCCACTCTCATACACCACGATCATGGACGCGGCTCGTCAGCGGTGGATCTACTGCCGGATCTATTTCGCTGAGATCACTTCAGTGTGTCTGGCACGGGTTAGAGTGGATTACACGGTTCCCTCAGTCTTTCCCAATGTAGCCCGTATTGGGATCGATCATGGCGGGAAGACGCGGATGCTCTCCCGGTGCTCCTCCATCGAACGGTTCGGTGTCCCGCTCGACCCGAATCCGTAGCCCTTATTAGGCCCGCTGAGCCAGTCATAGGCCGTGCCGCCCTCTCTCGCTCGGCGAATCACGAGCCGTTCGTCATCGACGTCGTAGGTGAACAACACTGGCCCGGGCCTTGCCGCTGTTCCGCGGGATACAGCTGGAACGGCGGGGGCACCGTGGCCGTCACCGTTGAGGCTCCTGACCAAGGATGGCCTGGACTGGGAGATGCTGCCGGGCCGGACGAGCAGGATGCCGAACTACTCCCACGGGACGGCTGGGTTAACCACCGCACTGGCGATCGCCGGAGCGGCCCTGAACCGTGATGACTTCATCGTGGCCGCCCGCCACGGCGCGCAGCATCTGCTCACCGTGGGCTCGCTCGCTGACGGCGGGTTCATCATCCCGCACACCCTGCCGTACTCCCGCCGTGACGTGGAACCGGTCACGGACACCTGATGCCACGGGCCAGCGGGAACGTCACAGCTGTTCCCGGCACTGGCGCACGCCGGCGTGGACACTGTCGCCGGGCTCGGCGTCACCGGGCTGCGGCAACGGTGCCTGCGCTCGATCCTGGCCTCCGGTGTCCCGCAGCGCCTGCGCCCGGGTTTCTGGGAAAACGACGGCCGCTGCTGCGGCACCGCCGGGGCCGGGGACGTCCTGCTCGACGCCGCGCAGGACGGTTCCGGCCAGGCGGCTTACGGCACCTTGCTGCAGGGGGCGCGCACCATGGCGGACGTCCTCGTCGAGCGCGCCATCCGCGACGAAACCGGGGGATGGTGGCGGTTCCTCGGCTCCGCACCGTCCACACCCACCGAGATGTTCTCCGGACTTGCCTTAGCCACCGACCGGAAGCGCGCTGACGTGCCGCGAGCCGGGCGTTCCGGTACTTCAGCGCAGGTAGCGGGGGAGATCTATCCTGGCCTGGTGCTTGAGCTGAGCAGCCTGGATCTGGAGGAGATCGCCAGCGCGCTGGCCGACCAGACCGACTACGAACACCACTGGCTGATCAACCCCGACACCGGAGAGATCGCGTTCTGGACCGCTGACACCGGCATCGACGGGCAGACACCAGTCGACCTCGACGAACTGGACCTGATCCTCATCGAGCCGCTGCCGTCGTGGATCTGGTACCAGGACATGGCCGACTTCGCCGACGCAGTCACCGACGAGCGCGCCGGGCGCAGGCTGGCCCGGGCTATCCAGGGCAAGGGAGCCTTCCGCCGGTTCAAAGACGAACTCTGCGCAGAACATCCGGACCTGCTGCCGGCCTGGTACGCGTTCCGGGACACCAGGGCCAGCCGCCGTGCCGTGCAATGGCTGGCGGACCACTCGCTCATCGACGACGGCGCCGCAAACAGTTTCTTTTCCGGCCACCCGGATCCTGCCCTGCCCTGACCTGTCGCCGGGCCCGGGTGCCAGAGGGCACCTCATCGTTGGTGGCATCTCCTGTAGTCGGTGTTGACAACGCGCAGGCTGTTCGGCGCGTCCTACCAGCAGCGGGACCGGGGGAACTCCCGGAGGCCCGGGGGAGGAAGCAATGACTGCCATGGCGCGCGCAGTGAAACTCCTCAGCCGGAAGGGGAAGAGATTGATCAGGAATCGGGTCACTGCGCTGTGCCTCGGTGCGGTGCTGCTGGGTGGCTCCCTCTGGTTGAGCCCCGCGGCAGGTTCGGTCACCACCCCGGTAATGGACGCTCACACGACCGGCTGGTCTCACATGGTGCGGTCACCCGCAGATATCGAGATCGGGCAGGGAGGGGCACCATTCCTCACCGGCCTGACCTGGCAGCAGTGGAGCGGGACCTACGGAAACGGGACCGGCAAGCTGCACGAACTGCACAACCCCAATTGCCATCCGGCCCCCCTCTGCCCGTACGACGTATACAACGTCAAGATCTACCTCCACCAAGTGATCACTCACCGGGGCACGGCCGCGTTCAGCCGCATGCGGTGGACGTATGGACGCGCCGCTCACGTCTTGTACCTGAGGCTGACCAGCACAGGATTCTGGGACTACTGAGACTCCCCCAATATCCGCTTATGCCGCCGGCGTGCGGGTTAACCACTAGGTGACTTTGGTACCCGTGTGGTCAGGCGTGCCTGGGGATGGTGTTCCGTAGGGTGGGGTGTGGGATGGCACTTAAGCCGACGTGGATCGCGGGATGGACAGGCCAGCATGCGCGGCATGCCGCTGCGATGTTCTGGCCGGGCCGGAATCCGGCCGCACGCGTTTACGAGAGCATCGGATCAGACTTCTTCCTGGCCCCGGCCCCGGGATGGCTGAACCTGGGCTTGTGGGAGGGGCTGGGTTCGGAGGGTGAGGCCGGGGACGCTTGCCGCCGGCTGGTAGCGACGCTCGCGTCCGCGCTGCCCGCCGGGGGTGTGATCCTGGATGCAGGGAACGGGCTCGGTACCCAGGATCCGCTGATCGCCGAGGTGGTCCGCCCGCGCCGGCTGGTGGCGGTCAACATCACCGAGTGGCAGCTGAGGGCGGGCCGGGAGCGCCTCAGGGAGGCCGCGGCTGCGGCCGTGGCCGGAGACGCAGCCCGGCTGCCGGTCGCCGATGCGACCATCGATGGAGTCATCAGTGTGGAGGCCGCGTTCCATTTCCTCTCACGCAAGGCTTTTTTCGAAGAGTGTTACCGGGTGCTGCGTCCGGGCGGTGTGCTGAGCATCTCCGACATCCCTGTCCAGCGGTGGCCGGTGAGCCCGGCGGAGCTGCTGGCGGGCCTGACTCAGCTGCGCGTATTCGGACTTCGGCCCAGCATGGCTATGACAGCGGGTCAGATCGCCGCGGCGGCGCGCGCGGCGGGCCTGGCTGAGGTGGAGGTCACGGTGTGCGGGGACCGCGTGATTGCCCCCGCGCTCCGGCTCGCCGCAGCCCGGCTGGCAGGCGCGACGGCTGCGCCCGCCGGGCAGCAGACCGCCGCGCGACTGCTGCTGAGGCAAGTGGACCTGCTCTGGCGACGCCAGATAATTGACTACCTCCTGCTCCGCGCCGTCCGCCCCTAACACTCAGCTGGCGTCATACCGGCTCAGACGGCCCGTGGATCCTCAAATGGTATGCGGCGAATAATCGGGACCGAGCGAGCTTCCGCATAGCCGCGATCCGGGCGTGCTCAGATTTGCGGACGTGCTGCCGATGGTTCATTCAGCAGCCGTCGTATGGGGCCCAAGCGCTGGTCCCGGACTGTGCGTACTCCTTGGCGAAGGCGTAGTTCTGCTCAGCCACGGACGCATTCTCTGGCAAGCCAGAAAAACCGAGGCCGTGCCAGGTGGACGGCAGGAAACCGTACAGGCCCCCAGCGCCGCTGGACCGATTGACCGCCCTGGGGTTTCCGCTGCTCTCCCGCTGGATCACGCAGCTGCGGAAGCTGCCCGGCGTCGCGCGGCGCGCGGCAGCAGAGGCCACCGTGTCCGCCACCGAGGCGCCACCGCTCACCTGGGCACCGGCAGGCGGGCGCGCCATGGCCACCGGGCGGGCATGCTGCGATGCTGCGGTTGCCGCCTGCGCCGCCCGGACCAGCCATCGGCTGACCCGCAGCCCGCCGGGCACGATGAGCCGCTCCCCGGGCACGATCGTGGACGGGTCGGGTACCTGCCGCCGGTTTGCCCACCACAGGGCGGGCCACTCTGCAGCGGTCCCGTACTCGTGCAGGCTGATCGCGCTGAGCGAGTCACCCCGCTGAACCGTGATGTCGTGGCGGGCCGGCTGAGCTGCTCCAGGATGCAGCGAAATCGTGACCGCGACCAGGGACTTGGCTACCCCGCCAGCTGCAATACTGATAAGCGTCATGGCTTGTTACCTCCGAGGTTCCGTTGCCATGCAAAGGCCCCGGCCGCGTGCTGCAACACGCTTTGGCCGGGGCCGCCTGAATGTGATTACCCGCCGGCTTATTCAGATAACCTTTCGTGATTGGCGGGTGACATCAGCCACGGCGGTACAGCGACGATTATCAGCAAATATCGCTACAGACTGAACCGGCCGTCCCGGCCAAATGGATCGCCAGAGGGTGCGCCGTGTGCTCGGCTCATGGCACGTCGAATAGTTATGCGGCGTCTCCCTCATGGGGAATGTCCGCATTTGCCGCCGACAGGCCGGCCTTTAGTGCCTGTTGGTCCTGACTGGTCTAGGTCTCCGGGTGGCTCAGCCCAGAGTTGCGGCGGCAAGGCTGGTCAGATGGCTGATCAGGCTGGGCATAGGCAGCCGGGCGAGGGTGTCAGAGATCTCACTGGACGCGTATGCCCGGTGTTCGGGGGCCGCGCCCGGGTCCAGCGCCACGCTGGCCTGGGCCTCCAGGAAGTTGAGCCTGCAAGCGATGTACATGCCGAACGACTGCTCGTCACGCAGCCGGCCGGGGCCCCCGCCAGCGCGGTAGGCGGCGAGGGTGCGCTGCACTGCGGCATCGTCGGCTGTGCCGTCGTCGTGGACTTGCCAGAACATCAGCAGCCCGGCAAGCTCACGGTCGGGGCAGGCCGGCCCTGCATCGTCCCAGTCGAGCACGGCCAGCTCGCCGGAGGCCTCGACCAGCACGTTGTCGGGGTGCAGGTCCCGGTGGCAGGTGACCAGCCGGTCCCCCGCCATAGGGGTCACTAGATCTGCCAGGTCGCCTAGCAAGCCGGCGCGCCCGGCCATCGCCTCCCCCCAGCGGGCTCCTTGCCCGCGCGCAGCATCCGCGAGCTGCTCCCAGGTGGCAGGCCCCGGAACGCTCTCATACCAGGGGTCGACCGCACCCCAGTCCGGCCGGGCAAGAGCATGCAGCCGCCCAGCCAGGTCGCCGATCTGGACGGCCAGCCCTGGGTCGGCCAGGTCCGCGGGCACGCCATCAATCCACCGATACAGCCGGAGCCAGCCACCACCATGATCGGCGGCCAGTTCCTGGAGAAATCGGCCGCCGCGGCCGGGCAGGCTGCCAGGCAGCCGGATACCGGCGGACTCCAGGTGCGCGGTGAAGGTTACTTCCGGGCGCACCGACTCCTCGTCAGATTCCCAGAACAGTTCTTTGACGGCGTAGCGCTCCGCGCCCAGATCCAGGCACCAGACTCGTCCCATCGCACCCCGCGACACCGGGATGAGCGAGGCTCCGGGTTCTGCCGTCAGCCCGAATGCGCCGCAGACGAGCTCGACGCCCTCGCTGCCGCCACAGATCACGCCCCAAGGCAACCAGCCGCCGATGATCGCGGCAACCTGGCATGCCCCCCGGCGTCAGGCGAGAACACCAAGCCCGGCCCACACGGCCAACTCATGCTTTGGGTGTAAGACCGTACATCCCGGCCTCAGGCAGCACGCCAACGCCTCGGGAACTTCCTCTTCTGTCCGGTCCTGCGCTTCAGCGCAGTCCATCCGCCGGGGTCTTCGCGTGGCCGCTCATTGCCCGATGCTCAGCCGCTCAAGGGGCTGGCCGGTGACCTGCGCTATTACGTCGAAGTCCTGATGTAGGTGCAAGACCGTGAGCCCAGCCAGCTCGGCGGTCGCTGCGATGATCAGGTCGGGTATGGACGGCGCGCAGTGCTGGCCGCGGTCGGCGAGCAAGGTGAGCACGTCCACCGCCCTGTCCTCGATCGCGGGGGTGAGGTGTTCGACCGGCATGGATGACAACGGGGGCTGCCGCAATCCAGCTCGCAGCTCCGGTCCGGACCGGGCTGCGTAGCCAGCCTCCAGGCGGGTCACGGTGGTGACCCGCACCAGCCCGCGCTCGATCCGCCCGGCCCATTCGGCGGCGTCAGGGCTGGCGGCCAGGCGGACGAGGGCTGACTTGTCAATCAGCCAGGTCGTCATCGCCAGGCCTGCGACATCACATCCGGGTCGGCCAGGTCACCAAAGACCTCAGTGAACCGGGGCACTTGCGGGAAGAAGTGATCCGGGCTCGCTGTCGGTTGCGAGCATCGTGACATGGACAAGGCCAGCGGACAGGTCGCTGCTGATGAGCAGATCGCTGAGGCCATGTCAGCCGAGTATGAGTCACTGAGCCTGGAGTGCCGGGCAGATGCGGCCCGGCTTGGACGATTGCTCGCGCCCGACTTCCACGAGTTCGGTGCCTCCGGAGGCGAGATCGGAAACGAAGGAACGGCTGAGCGGGTGGCCGCAGCCACGGATCCTCAAGGTGAGCCGATCAGCGTGGAGAACATGCGGGGATGGCTGCTGGGAGAGGGTCTCGTTATGGTCAAGTACACCTCCGAGAACCATGGCAGGCGATCCAACCGCACCTCGCTGTGGCGCCGCGTCGCGCCCGGCCACTGGCAGGTATTCCACCACCAAGGCACTATCACGACCCGCTGATAAGAATGAGTGCTGGCGGCCACAAGTCGGCGCGCTCGCATGCCGCGAATCGTGAGGCCGAGTGACACGAAGATGCGTGGCCTGCTCGCCCGGCACGGGCCCGGCGGACACGCTGGCAGCGTAATCCCGCCGGGACCCCTTGACGTCAGGACAGCCTGACGTCAAGAGTGGGGCTATGACGACTCCGGCCAGCCTCGAGCGCCAGCACACCCTCGCCACCGCCGTCGCCCGCTATGACGAATTGCGCATGCGAGACCTCCTCGCACCGGGCGCTGAGGACTTGCCAGCAGACGACCAGCCGGAGCCCGGGGCACTATCCCGGGAAGAGGCCCTGGAACTGCTTGCCCTCAGCGAGGTGATCGCCCGCAAGGCCGCCTACGGCCGCCAGCTTACGGTGCGGTCTGCACGCGCAGCAGGTGCCTCGTGGACACAAATCGGCGCTGCCCTCGGTACCACCAAGCAATCCGCGTGGGAGGCCCACAGCCGGTGGATCGACCAGCAGGCAAGCAAGCGCAGTGCCTACGGCCACCAGAGCATGGATAGCCGGCAGGCCGCAGCCGCCCGCGCACTAGCAGGCAACCCAGACAACGAGGAGCCGGCCTAGACTCCAGCGCTGGGCACCCACCTTTCGCTCACGGGCATGACCGAGCGCCGCCAGCCATGCCAATTACCCAGATCGGCGCGCGGCGCGGACTATGGCGCCGTTATCCGCTAGGCGCGCAGAACCGGCGGTTATCGCATGCGTCGCCCGGTTTGTTGGTTGTCCGAGTAGCGCCGTCACGATCGTGGCGTCGATGTCCACCGTGATCAGGGCCCCATCGCCGCCCGGCGCGTGCTCGCCGGCCAGCGCCCAGGCGCGCTCGCGGTCCGCGGCGCGAGCCTTGCGGATCGCCCGTAGAGCCCGCGACCCCTCCGCGGCCAGCGCGCTGGCCAGACGGGAGATCGCCGGGTCGGAGGTCACGGGCCCGGCCATCTCCGGCACAACACGCAGCGCCGCGACATCGGACAGGCAATCGCGGCCCAGCGCCAGCGTCACTACCAAGTGGGCCAGGATCTTCCCCGGGTCAGGCACCGCCCGTGGCGCCCGCCACCGCGCCAGCCCTGCGGACAGGCCCGCGCCCAGCTCTTTTCCCAGGCCAAAGGCACCCTTTATATGGAAACGATCAAGACCGACCAGTCACTCGCGGTGCGCCGTCTGCTTGCCTGGTTCTTGCCACCGGGCGAAGCCGTAGAGAATGGCATCGAGACCGAATAGGAATCGGCTTTGGTCATCGGCGTCCTGGGCGAGGCGCGCCGCTTCGATGACGAGCGGCAGGTCGCTGACGTCGAGCTGCGCCAAGGCGGCCGCCGATCCGGGATCGCCTCGTCGGCTGAGTTCGGCGGTGCCGGCCTCAGCCATGGCGTGGCCGACCACGAAAATGCTGAGGACGTTGACCATGTCGAGTGCCTTCGGGAGCGCGAAGCCCGCTTCGGTAAGCACACGAAGGCCGTTTTCGACCGCCTTGAGCGACTGCGCCGTCACCGCCGGGCGGGTGAAGAATAGGGGCAGGACCCCGGGATGGCCCAGCAGAGTCGTGCGCAGCGTCTCCGCGTACCGGCGCAGCGTCCGGTCCCAGGACAGGCCGTCGGCGAGGGCCGGTGCGGTGGCGCTGTGCTGCAGGACCCACTCGACCAGCCCGTCTAGCAGGGCCGCCTTGTTCGGCACGTAGTGGTAGAGGGTCATGGCCTCCACGCCGAGAGCCGCGCCGAGCTTGCGCATGGAAAGCTCGTCCAAACCGTCGCTGTCCACCAGGGCAACCGCAGCATCCAGGACCAATCCGCGGCTGAGCCCGGCACGCTCGCCCTGACCGCGGCTGGCCACTCACATCTCCTCTCGCTTGACGCATCTTACGACGTAAGTATATCGTCTTACACCGTAAGAATAAACCGAGGAGGAGAATCATGGTGACCGTTGCCGAGGCAAACGTGACTACTATCGAGGCAAACAAGCAGACCATCCGCAGCTTGTTCCAGGCCATGAACGAGCACCGGGTCGGCGACCTGCCCGATCACATCGCTGCGGACGTTACCGACCACAACAAGATCATCTATGGTGAGGCCGACGAACCAGGCGCGGCCTTCGACGGCTTCGCCCAGCAGCTCGCCGCGTTCCCTGACATCGTGATGGCACCCCAGGAACTGATCGCCGAGGGCGACCAGGTGGTCGTCCGGTTCATGGCCAGTGGGACGCATACCGGGTCGCATCCCCGAATGCCTCAGCCGACCGGCCGACGCTTCGAAGTCGAGCAGATCTGGATCTTCACCCTCGACCGCGGCAAGGTCTCCGAGATCCGTGCCGTCAGCGACCGCCTGGGCCTGTTCGCCCAGCTGGGCTGGGACTGGCCGTCATAAACGTCCTGGGCCTGTTCGTGGCCACCGACGGGCCCCGCGCTGTGGAGTGAGCGATTGGGCGGCGTCCTGGTAGGCGCGGAACGCGGCTAGATTGTTCCGCTGGGGATAAGGCGGGATAATAGCCAATGAGGATGGCAAGAAACAATGACAGTAACGTCTTTCCGAATCTGCGTATCCGATGAGGTCCTGAACGACCTGCGCATCCGCCTGGCCCGGACCCGGTTCACTGCGGCGTCTGACCAGGCGTTCTGGGCGGCCGGAACAGATCCCGGCTACCTGCGCGAGCTGGTCACCTACTGGGCCGACGGTTTCGACTGGCGCGCCGCGGAGCGCGCGCTCAACGCCTACCCGCACTACGTTGCCGAGGTTGCCGGGCGCCGTGTCCACTTCGTCCACCTGCGCGGCAAGGCCTCCACAGGGGTGCCGTCCCCGCTGCCGCTGATCATGACGCACGGATGGCCGAGCAGCTTTGTGGAAATGCTGCAGGCCGGACGACTGCTCGCCGACCCGGCCAGCGCTGGCGACGACCGCGCGGAGGCCTTCGACGTTGTCATTCCCTCCTTGCCCGGATTCCTGTACTCCGAGCTTCCACACGGGCCGTTCACCCGCCGCCGCGTCGCCGAGCTGTGGCATGAGCTGATGACGCAGGTTCTGGGCTACCGGCACTTCGGAGCTTTCGGCGGGGATATCGGCGGCGGGGTGACGCAGTGGCTTGGCGCCCTGTACCCCCGAGAGGTCACGGGTGTTCACATCACCTCCGCGGTCGTCACCACCGACTTCACCGATCAGCCGCCGACGGCAGCGGAGCAGGCGTATCTCGACGCGCGCGATGCTTACGACGCCGGTGACCAGGGCTACAGCGAGATCATGTGCACCCGGCCGGACACCGTCGCCGCTGCGCTGGCCGATTCCCCGGCCGGGATGGCCGCCTGGATCATCGACAAGTACCGTGACTGGAGCGATTGCCAGGGGGACCTGGAGACCCGCTGGGACAAGGACACGCTGCTCACGGTGGCGACCTTGTACTGGGCGACCGCCACCATCGGCTCATCGTTTCGGCAGTACTACAACTACCCGCTGAATGAGCCCGTCCCCCAGATCACCGTGCCCGCAGCGGTCACCTTGAGCAACGAGCCTGCCTACGCGACCTACCCCAGGAGCCTGGCCGAACGCGTCTTCGCCGATCTGCGCCACTGGAGCACACCGGGCCGCGGCGGGCACTTCATGGCGCACGAAGAACCTGGGCAAGTCGCCAGTGAGCTGCGCGCTTTCTTCGGGCCGCTCCGGGCGGCCGGCTGACCCCCTATGTCAGCCTGCGAATCCTGGCCAGGCCGGCCCAGTCATCTGGCCGGCAGCTACCGGGCGCCGCTCCCGCCTCACCAGCGGGGCGGCGCCAACCTCACCTGGGGTAACGCCAGCGTCCCACCAGCGACAACCCCTCAACCGACTCCCGCTACGCTGAGCGGAATCTGCGGTGCAGGTCGCGCACCTGCTCCGCCAGATCGGGGACCGGGCCTGTCACCACCAGATTGGGAACAACCTCTGTGATCGCCAAGGGCAGGACCGGGGCCGGGCTGACACCCAGATCGGCGAGCCAGATGCCCGTTTGCTCCGATGAGGTGATGTACACGATGCGTCCCAGCCCGACCCAGCCGTGGGCGGCGGCGCACATCGGGCAGTGCTCGCCCGAGGTATAGACAGTCGCCGCGGCCCGCTCCCGCGGGGTCATGTTCGTCGCGGCCCACCGCGCCAGTGCGAACTCCGGGTGGCGCGTCGGGTCCCCCGCGGTCAGTTCCCGGTTCCGGTCCTCGGCGAGAACGGTCCCATTCGCGGCGACGAGCACGGAGCCGAACGGGAAGTCGCCCGCCTCGACGGCCTCCGTTGCCAGTTCCACGCAGCGGCGCAGGTACGGCAGGTCGGCCTCGGTGACCTCTGTTGTCATGGTTACTCCCCAAGGTGGCGTGTTCCGCTGGGACCGTCGCGAGCGCCTGCCAGGCCACCGTCGCTCGCAACCCATGCTCGACTGGTTTGCGCAATATATGTCGTGATCACCACCAGCGGCCGACGATGGGCAACTCGGCATCGTTATTCGTCCCCCGGCACGCAGATCGCTGACGACGCTCGTCTGGCAACCCGGCGCCGCCGATTGCGTGGCTGCGCCGACTACGCGCGTTGCGTGTCCCGGCGCCGTGGCTTCCTGGGGTTGCCGCAACTATGTTGGATTCATGCCCACGGTGAGGGAGCCCATCGGCGGCCGGGTGGCTGCTGCCGCTGCGCGGACGGTCGCGGCCGGCACGGCCCGGATGCTGGCCGCGTGGTGCACCGGCTCACCGCTGCCCGAGGCTCCCGACCGGCGCTGCGACGGGGTGGCCGACTTTGCCGCGCGCCGGGCCCGCGTGTCGCAGTCGCTGTTCCTCACCGACCGCGCGACGGCTGCGTTCATGGAACTCGGTGACGGCGAGCCGGGCCTTCGCGAGAGCGCCGGGCAGACGGAGATGATCTACGACGGAGCGAACGCCTATCTCCGGCACGCTGACGGGTGGACAGGCATCTCCCTGACCGATCCCGGCGGCCCGCTCGGGCCGTATGACCCGCTCTGGCCGCTGGATGCCCTGTTCGGGGCCAGCGATGATGTGGTGGAGATCGGACCGGAGGCGGTGCGCGGGGTCCCGGCGACGCGTTACCGCCTCACCGTTGACCTGGGCCGGGCAGACGCGGCGTTGCCGGCCGGGGTGAGCGTCCCCTCGGGGCCGTATCGGGCGCTCAGCCGGATGCCTGCCGAGGTGTGGCTCGATGCGGCTGGCCTCGCCCGCCGCATCTCGGTCAGCTCCGAGCCCGCCGCCGCCGCGGACAAGCAGGTCTGGTCGATCGTCGAGCTGTGGGATTTCGGTGTGACCGCCGACATCACGCCCCCCGGTCCTGATGAGGTCCTGACCCCAGCGGAGGCCTCCCGCCTGGACGAACAGGAACCGCCCCGGCGGAACGCCTGATGCAGCTCCAACGCAGAATGGATGCCGCGTCGCGTGCCGGTGGCGAAGTGCGTCAGGCATGCAGGCGCAGGAATGAAGGGACCACCTGCGTGGCCACCAACGACACGCAGCGGGCTGCGGCGTTCAGCCTGCAGCTCCGGCGTGCCCACCAGCAGGTGAGAGATGAACTCGTCCAGATCCGGGAAGCACTTGGCGGGGATGAGCACGTGGTTAACGGGCTGCAGGTCCACTGCCTGGCGTTCTGCTCAGCCCTGGCCACGCATCACCTGGGCGAAGACGACGGCCTGTTTACATAGTTGCTCGATGCCCGGCCAGGCCTTGCCCCGGCGATCGGGAACCTGATCGACGACCACGCCGCGATAGTCGCGATCCTGCGTCAGATCCGTGCCCTGGCCCTCCAGCGGGAGGCCGCTGCAGTGGAGAGCCTTCCGGAACTGCGACGCGAAGTCGATGGCCTCGCCGCGATCGTGGAGTCGCATTTCGCCTAGCCACGTACCGTCACCGCGTCCAGTTGAGGCGCGTTGATCGCGATTCAGTGCACAGCCAGAGCCATCGTCATTTACCGCGGACCGGGCTGGAGCGCGGCCGGATGGGGGAGTCCCGGCGTTGGGGGTTGCGACGGTGAGGCTCTTGGCTGGTCGCAGTGGGAACGCCGTCCTGGAACAATGCGGCTCGTGGCGGGAGATCAGGGGTGCGTGAGCTGTGCTAACAATGCGCGGGCAGATCTGCCTGCACGAGAGCGGATCTACCTCGGCCCGCGATGGCGCGTTGCCCATGCGTTCGGCACGTCGCTGCCCGGCTGGCTGGTGCTTGTCCTGCGCCGTCATACCGTCGCGCTGGATGACCTGACCGCCGGTGAAGCCGCCGATCTGGGACCCCTGCTCAGAGCCGTCAGCTCCGCGCTGCGAGATGTGGCCGGCTGCCGCAAGACCTACGTCGCGTTGTTCGCCGAAGCGGAAGGCTTTCAGCACCTCCACTTCCACGTCATCCCCCGCCAGCCCGGCCTGGAGGCTGACCTGCGCGGTCCGCGCGTGTTCGGACTGCTCGGCGGCGATCCCGCCCGTCATGTACCTGAAGCAGTAATGGACGAGATTGCAGGCAGACTTAGCCAGGCACTGCAGCTGAAAATTTGACCTCAACCTGACGGACCGCGCTTTTCTGCCCGCGAACCGAGTTGAGCTGGCGGCCAGGCCGGGTCTACTTCCTGACGCTTCTC
Organism: uncultured Actinomycetes bacterium; assembly: GCA_963844695.1. Lineage (GTDB taxonomy): Bacteria > Actinomycetota > Actinomycetes > Streptosporangiales > Streptosporangiaceae > RYN-230. Next base: position 17,891 of record CAWJPL010000035.1, on the reverse strand, counting down.
GAACCCTCGCGGGACGACCGGACTCTGGCCCTTACCGCTAGGTCGGCCAGCCAGCATCCACGGTAGGCACATGCAGGCCGGGGAGCCACTTATTTACTCCCCCCGGTGGCGCCGGGCTACATGGACCGAGAGCGCCACACCGAGGGGCTATCTCACGTGCTTCAGCTGGTCGCATACTGAGGGCGCCCGGCCGGCCGGTAGACCTGGATCGTTACGCCCTTCGAGTCGGCTCGCGATTCGACCAGGTCAAGCGCCATGTCCGGGCCGGTGCCGGGGAACAGCCGCGTGCCCTGGCCGAGGACCACGGGGACGATGAGCAGGGTGATCTCGTTGACGAGGTCGTTGTCGACCAGCCAGCGGATCAGGGTGCCGCTGCCGTGCACCTGCAGTTCACCGCCCGGCTGGGCCTTCAGCCGGCCGACGGCCGCCGCGAGGTCACCGGACAGGACGGTCGTGTCCGCCCAGCGCGGTTCGGTGAGGGTGGTCGACGCGACGTACTTGGGTGTCTTGTTCAGCGCCACGCCGATGGGGTGGGCGCGCATCTCTTCGATCGCTCCCCAGGAGCCGGCAAAGAGCTCGTAGGTCCGCCGGCCGAACAGGAACGCGTCGGCTCGCTGGTAGGTCTGGGTGATCAACGTCCTGGTCTCGTCGTCGCCCGCCCCTTTGGCCCATCCGCCGCGCTCGAATCCGTTCCTGCGGTCCTCATCCGACGCGGCGCCGTTTCCCTGCACCACTCCATCGACGGTGATTTGCGTGATGGTCGTGAGTTTCATGATCGCGGTTCCATCCTCCTTGGGGGCGCCCCTGGTGGGCGGCCTCTCATCCTTGCGACGAACACCCCGGCCCCGATCCGACACCGCTCCGGAGTTCCTCCGGGGACTTTCTGGTCCGCCTGGCTGCAAGCGATCCGGCAGCCCGACCGTTTCGGGACGGCTGCCTCAGCTCTCCGCACCCGGCGCAAGCACCGAGCCCGTCCGTGCCTTGCCGAGCCCCACAGAAGCCCCACAAGTCCTTGTTTCCGGAGGGCTCACCAGCAGAAGGCCAGAGACGAGACGGGACTACGTGGCCCACGGCGGCACGGTCGCTATGCTGCCGGCGTAGGCCCATTTACCAGCACCTATGCCGGGGAGCTGGGTTGTCACATTGCCTACGAGATCCTGGTCTAAATGGCGACAGAACCCCGGAAAAGCGGACGGTCAACGGTTCGACTTGCCTAGTGCCCAGCGCTTCCTCGGCGGCATGAACCTGGGCGGGTATGCAGTCGTGGTCAGAGTGAGCGATCCGTATACACGGGTACTGGCAGCGGACGAGGCGGTTTGGCATGACACCACCGGATTCCTACGGCAAGCCCGCCGCCTGGCGCCTGACGTGGATAGGACTGCTGGCTGCGGGGGTCGCCGTCGCGCTATACGTGGCGGGCAGGCTGCATCAGCCGGACTACAGCCAGGTCATGTTCGGGGTGGACGCGTTCGCCCTGAAGTCCGGGCTGGCGACCATTGCGCTGGGACTGGCCGCCCTCCAGGTGCTGCTCGCGCTTTGGATGTATCGCAAGCTGCCGCTGGTGGGGGCGCCGCCGCGCCGGGTGCGGCTGACGCACAGGGTGGTCGGCTTCTGCCTGTTCGCGCTCACGCTGCCGGTCGCCATGCACTGCCTGATCGCCTACGGCGTGCAACTCACGAGCCTCAGGGTCGCGATCCACTCGATCGCTGGTTGTTTCTTCTACGGCGCGTTCGTCGCGAAGGTACTTCTTGTGCGCAGCCGGCGGCTGCCCGGATGGGTCCTGCCTGTGGCCGGCGGGACGCTCGCCACCGTCCTCGGCGTGCTCTGGTACACATCGGCGCTCTGGTATTACAACGGCCAGCAGGCGACGTAGGTGTCCGACCGACGGGGAACCAATGCGAGACGGCGAACTAGCTGCCAGCCAGTATGACGCCATGGGCACGGCATACCGGGCCGCGAACGACGAGGGGCCCTTTAATGCCTGCTATGAGCGGCCCGGCACTATCGCACTGATCGGCGATGTAACCGGGCAGCGGGTGCTGGAAGCCGGGTGCGGACCGGGCGCCCTCACTGCCTGGCTCGTCGACAGCGGCGCGAGGGTGACAGCAATCGACGTGAGCCCGGAGATGGTCCGCCTGGCCACCGACCGCCTCGGCGACCGAGCCCGCATCCTCAACGCCGACCTGGCGGAACCTCTGGACTTCGCCGCCGACGCTAGCGCCGACCTGGTGGTCGCATCACTTGTGATGCACTATCTGGCCGACTGGACAGGGCCGCTTGCTGAGTTCTACCGGGTTCTTGAGCCCGATGGCGCGGCGGTGTTCTCTACCCATCACCCGGCGATGGACTGGCAGCAGCACAGCCGCGACGACTGCTTCAAAGTCATGCAGGTCACCGAGACCTGGAACAAGGGCGGCCAGCCGTATGAGGTCACGTTCTGGCGCAGACCGCTGACCGCGATCACCGCGGCCATCAGCAGTGCCGGCTTCGTCATCGACAGGCTGGTCGAGCCAGCGCCGCTGCCTTCCCTCCAACAGCAGGACCCGCAAGCTTACGACAAGCTCCGGACCAGGTCAGGTTTCCTTTTCTTCCGCCTAGTCAAACGAAGCGCAGGACGCACTTAGGCGCGGTGCCGGCTCTCGGCGCGGGGGCTTTCCATGGAAACTGCACATCGCCTGCAGCCCGCCTCCGCGGGTGCGTATTCAGATCGGTGAGGACGGAGGACTCGCTATAGCTGGTGGCCGACCGCTCAGCGGCGGGTCGTTTGTCCACGCCACGCGAGGAGGAGCCGATGACCGCAACCGCCGTCACGATCAGCCCATGGCCGCTCGTCCGCAGGGGTGACCACCAGCATCCGGTCAAGACCCTGCAGTACCTGCTGCGGGACCGCGGCCGCAACCTCACCGTGGACGGCATCTTCGGACCCAGCACCGACGCTGCCGTCCGCGCCTTCCAGCAGCAGAAGGACCTGACCGTCGATGGCATCGTCGGCCCTAACACCTGGTCGGCGCTGATCGTCACGGTCAGGCAGGGCAGCCAGGGCGACGCCGTCCGCGGGGTCCAGGAGGAGTTCCAGTTCCGCAACCTGTCCGGCGACCCGAGTAAGGGCCTGCAAGTGGACGGGATCTTCGGGCCCAAGACCAACGCCGCCGTCCGCGACTTCCAGCAGGCCCTCCACCAGGACATCCCGTCGGTCACCGTGGACGGCATCGTCGGCCCCGTCACCTGGCGCGCCTTGGTCAGTGGAATGCTTTCCTTCTGATCTGGGAGCCCAGCCCAACCTGTTCAACTGAACAACCGGGCAGACCGTCGGCGGCGGGGTTACGGGGTGACGGGTAGCTCCGAGGAGCCGGGTTGGAACGGGGCCTGTGCTCCACAGACCGTCCCCGGTGGCGGGGTGCTGAGATGCACGAGGTAGCGGACTCTCCATTTGTCTGTGCACTTGCTGGGCAGCTGATAGCTCGGGTGTCCGTAGCTGGCCACGGTGAGCAGCACCGCGTTGCCCAGCAGGCGCTCAGCGCGCTGGGCGTTGGAGTAGCCGGTGGCTGGGTCGTACACGTTGTTGACGAACAGGATCGGGGTCTTGGTCTTGGCGTTCCACGGGCCGGTGTAGCGCTCGGTGGCGTGCCCGGGCCAGTTCGCCGCGCACGGAGCCCATTGCGCCCAGCCCAGGAATGGACCCCACAGCTTGCCCACGTGCGTGAGGTGCCCGATGACCCTGGGCCACGCGCTGACCGGCTCGCTGGCGGGACCGTCCAGGCACTGGATCGCGGCCGACGTCGTCGCCTTGGAAAATGCCGCTGGGGTCTGCATCTGGCGCGCTGCGGTCTCCAGGGCAGAGGCGTCGCCGCTGACCGCCGCGTCGAGTTCCCGGGCGTACTGGGGCCACGCCTCCGGAGACCGCAGTGGCTGGAACGTCGTCAGCAGCAGGTCGCTGTAGCTGAGCACGCCGGGCGGGTGTGCGCGCGGAGCCGGGATCGGCGCGCGCCGCGCCTGCTGGAACAGGCGCGCGACGCGCTGGGCCACGGTCTCGGGGTGGCAGGCGAGCGTGCAGCGTGCCGGACCGGCGCCCTGGCAGAGCGCCACGAACTGCGCGAAGACACCGTCGGCTGCCCCGACGTTGACGGCGTTCCTCACCTCTGCGCTCTTGACCCAGGCTTTCTGGTCGACGACGGCGTCCAGCAGCATCGCTCGGACCCGGGTCGGGAACATGTTGGCGTAGGTCTGACCGATGATGGTGCCGTAGGACAAGCCCACGTAGGTGAGGACCCGGTCCCCGACGAGCTGGCGCAGGTAGTTGAGGTCACGGGCGGTGTCTTCGGTGGAGATGTTGTTCAGCAGCTGCCCGCTGACCTGACCGCACCGGGTCGCTTCCGTTCGTTCCCCGGGGGTCCCAGCCCACAAGGTTGAACCGGCCGCCACCCCAAGCGCTGAGCGCATTACCCGACTCCGGATTCCGGACCAGGTCCACGCCGCTTTCACCGGGGCCGCCGGGGTTGACGAACATCGAGCCGATCAGGTGCTTCTGATCGCTGGCCAGGCGGCGGATGACCGCGAGCTTGATGTGCTGGCCGGCCGGCCGGGGATCGGCGGCCGCCGCGGGCAAATTGGTAATCAGCCGAGGGTGGCTGCCATCCACAGGAGTCGTAGCGCTAGCGAGCGACGCCGATGGAAACGATGCAGCCGCTGCCGCGCAGCCCGCAATGAGTATGAGTGGAATTGTGCGCATCCCGGCCCCCCGACACTTGGATGCTTGAGCCCCAAGCATTTACCAGTTCCTGGCCAGGCGTCAACTAATCCATGACCATTGACATAAGCCACATTTAGCTAAGCGGACGGGAATGCGCCCTTTTTTCGGGCGGCGTTTCTGTCGCGCTCAGTACAGCGCGGGCGGGGCCGGTCAGGTCTTGGCTGTCGCGGGGTCGTCGGGATGCCGGGTGAGCGGCCTGGTCTGCACGATCACCCAGGAACCCAGCGGGAGCGATATCAAGATCGCCTGCATCTCGGCCGCGTCCTGGGTTTGCCAGAGGCCCAGCGAGCGCCCCTCGCCCGGCAGCGTCCACAGCCGCGCCAGGTATCCCTGCCCAGCCAGCTGGTGCACGCGTTCCGCCGCGCGGGCGTTGGTGTGCTCTACCGCCTGGACAGGCGTGCCCTCCGGGACGGTCAGGGTGAAGGTGGTCAGAAACTCCGTGGTTTCCAGGCGGACCTCTAGTGCCGGGTCGTTCGGGTGCCGGCTGAGCGGGGTGACCTCATCGGTGCGCCAGGCGTGCGGCGGCATCGTGGTGAGGATTCTCTTGAGGTCGTCGCTGTCGTCGCAGGCGAACAGTGCGAGGCTCCGCCATTGACCCGGCTGGAGCGGCGGGTGCCACAGGCGGAGCAGGTGGCCTTGGGACGCGAGCTGTTGTGAGCGCTTGCGTTCGCGGGTGCGGATGTCGTCGATGGCTTGTGGTGGGGTTCGGTCTGGGACGTGGGTGGTCATGTCAACGAGGTATTCCACGGTGAGCGCCTCCTGGGGCGGCGGCCGTGCTGCGGGTGTTCGTGTCTCACCTTCTCTGCGTTTTGCCGCCTGGCTCCGCGTGCCGCTGGGGCGGCACGCGGGGCCAGGGGACTGGCGCTGGGTTAGCGCCTGGTGGTTAGGGGTTGGGGGGGCCGAGGTAGGGGAGTTCGGTGAGCAGGTCGTCGTGCGGCTTGAGGCCGGACGGCGGGACCTTGCCGTTGGTGAGCCACGCGAAGCGGTGGCTGTAGACGTCGTCGGTGAGGATGCGGCCGTTGGGGTAGGTGGCGGGTTTGGTGTGGTCGTAGCGCAGGATGTCGGGCAGGACTTGCAGGGCGGCGGCTCTGGCGGCGTCGGGGGTGTAGCCGCCGGCGTTTTGCAGGATCGCTGACCATGGCTCCAGGTAGTTGGTGACGTCGTCGGCGGGGTGGCGGGTGTTGAACAGGTTTTTCTCCCCGTCGGGGTTGATGAAGGGGTTGATGGTGGGGTTCCCGCCGCGGTCCATCTGCTCCAGCACGCCGTCGTGGTGGCGGCTGATGGAGGCCCAGACGCCGATGACGGGCCCGGGTCCGAGCATGTCGTGGGGGACTTCGAGGGCGATGGAGTTGACGTTGTTGCCGGCGAAGTCGTCGTGGCCGGTCCAGGTGAAGCCGTGCAGGGCGCCTTCGACGTCGGCGAAGAACGGGTCGCTGCGCAGCCCGGCGGCCAGCCGGACCCGGCCGGCCTGGACCGGCCGGGGGGTGGCGTCGAAGCTGACGGGGAAGTCCCGGGCCAGGGTCTGGCCGGCGGGTTCGGGCTGGCGGGCGGCGGCGCCGGTGGCATACCACGCGGTGCCGGTCTGGGTGCCGTTCTGGTATTCGGAGAAGGTGAAGGTGAACGCGATGTCGGCGTGGTTGTCGGCGTCGGTGTCGATGTTGATCCGGTAGACCGCGCCGGGGTAGAACTCCGGGCCTTTGGCCTGGGCCTGGATCGGGGGCGGGGCGCTGGTCGGGTTCGAGTCCATGATCAGCACGGTCTTGCCGCGGGCGTGCAGCGCCGGGGCCTGGAAGGCGAACACGTCGGTCAGGTCGAGGCGGCGGTCGTCGCCGGGGAACTTGAGGTTGTCGGCGCTGAAGTGGTTCGACATGGTGACTCCTGGGGGTGGTGGCTGGCCGCCGGGGTTTAGTTGCGCAGGAAGCTGAGCAGGGCGGTGTTGACCTGGGCGGGATGGGTCCAGGGGATGGCGTGCGGGCCGCCTTCGACCACGACGAGGTGGGCGTCGTTGATCAGGGCGGGGAGCCGCGCGCCGGTCTTGTCCAGGGGCAGGACCTGGTCGGCGTCGCCCTGGATGACCAGGATGGGCACGTCGATCTTCGGCAGGTCGTCGCGGAAGTCGGTGGCCCAGGTCGCGACGCACGCCACCGCGGCGGTCGCGGACGCGGTGACCGCCAGGTTCCAGCTGGCGGCGAGGGCCTGGTCGCTGACCAGGGTGCCGAGCAGGGTGTCGGTGTTGTAGAAGCTGGCCAAAAACCCCGTCATCCACGCCGGGGTGTCGGTGCGGGCGGCCTGGGCGAACCCGTCGAACAAGGCCTGGGGCACCCCTTCGGGGTTGTCGCCGGCCTGCAGCAGATACGGCGGGATCGGGGCGGCCAGCACTCCTTTGGCGACCCGGGCTGAGCCGTACCGGGCCAGGTAGCGGGTCACCTCACCGGTGCCCATCGAATGCCCGGCCAGGACAGCGCCGTCCAGGTCGAGGTGTTCCAGCAGCGTGTTCAGGTCCGCGGCGAACGTGTCGTAGTCATAGCCGGTGGCGGGCTGGCTGGACTTGCCGAACCCCCGCCGGTCATAGGTGATGACCCGGTACCCGGCGTCCAGCAGCACCGGGACCTGCTTGTCCCACGCCCGGCCGCTGAGCGGGTAGCCGTGGATCAGCACCACCGGCCGCCCGCTGCCGTGGTCTTCGTAGTAGATCTCGACCCCGGCACTGTTCTCAGTCCCGGCCATCACAAACGGCATTGAAATCTCCATCCCGGCGGGTCTTGGTGTCGCCACCAAGCGTGGTCTCGACGCCCGCCCTTCGCGCCCGGCAAAACCACTGGTGCAGACCCCCGGGGGCCAGATCCCGGGGGCACGGGTCCACGGGGCCGGTTGCCCACGTGGGGTTGCCGTACGCTCAGTTGGTGGCAATGTCGGTTCCTGTTCCAGCGCGGCGGCTGCTCAGCCGGCGCAGCGAGTGCGCAGTGCTGGATGAGCTGGTGGCGAGCGTGCGCACGGGTCCGAGCCGGGCGCTGGTGCTGTGCGGGGACGCCGGGGCCGGGAAGACCGCGCTGCTGGAGTACCTGGTGCAACATGCGTCCGGATGCGACGTTGTCCGGGCGGCTGGCGTCGAGTCGGAGATGGAACTCGCGTACGCGGGGTTGCAGCAGCTGTGCGCGCCGTTCCAGGATCGCCTGGAGCGCCTCCCCGGCCCGCAGCGTGATGCGCTCGGTACGGCGTTCGGTCTGCGCGACGGCGATGCGCCGGATCGGTTCCTCGTCGGCCTGGCGGTGCTGAGTCTGCTGTCCGACGTCGCGGAAAAGCGGCCGCTCGTCTGCGTCGTGGACGACGCGCAGTGGCTCGATGCGGCGTCCGCCCAGGCGCTGGGCTTCGTCGCGCGCCGTCTCGGCGCGGAGTCGGTCGGGCTGGTCTTCGCTGTGCGCGAGCCAGGCGGCGAGCAGCATCTTGAGGGCCTGCCGGAGCTCGCCGTGGGCGGGCTGGACGACGCTGACGCGCAGGAGCTGCTCGGGACAGTGCTCGCCGGTCCGCTCGATGAGCGGGTGCGTGACCGGATCGTGGCCGAGACGCGTGGCAACCCGCTGGCCCTGCTTGAGCTGCCGCGTGGCCGGACACCCGCCGAGCTCGCGGGCGGGTTCGGGCTGTCCGGCGCCCCGGCGGTGCCGGGACGGATCGAGCAGAGCTTCCGGGAGCGGCTCGCGCCGCTCCCGCCGTTGACGCGGCTCTTGCTTCTCGTCGCGGCGGCTGAGCCGGTCGGGGATCCGGTGCTGGTGTGGCGGGCAGCCGCCCGGCTCGGCGTCGGGCCGGACGCGGCCGCGTCGGCAGCCGCCCTGGGACTCGTTGCCTTCGGCGCGCGGGTGCGCTTCAGCCATCCGCTCGTGCGCTCGGCGGTCTATCGCGCTGGCACGCCGGAGGAGCGCCGGCGTGTGCACCGCGCGCTCGCCGAGGCTACCGACGCCGACGCCGATCCGGATCGCCGCGCCTGGCACCGGGCTGAGGCGGCGGCCGGGCTCGACGAGGACGTCGCTGCCGAACTGGAGCGATCGGCCGGGCGGGCGCGGGCCCGTGGCGGCCTGGCGGCGGGGGCGGCTTTTCACGAGCGCGCCGCCGAGCTGACACCCGATCTGAGGCGCCGGGCGCAGCGTGCGCTCCTCGCCGCGCAGGGCAAGCACCAGGCTGGCGCGCCTGACGCCGCGCTCCGGCTGCTGGCGATGGCGCAGGCCGGGCCGCTGGACGAGCATGAGCGAGCCCGCGCGCAGCTGTTGCACGCGCAGATCACGTTCGCCATGACGCGCGGCCGCGATGCTCCGCCCCTGCTGCTCGAGGCGGCCAGGCGGCTCGAACCGCTAGAGCCTAGGCTCGCCCGCGAGACCTACCTCGAGGCGTTCGCAGCTGCGTTCTCCGCCGACCGCCTCGTGCGCGGAGGCGACGCCCGCGAGGTCGCCGCGGCCGTTCTGGCCGCTCACTGGGAGCCCTCCGCGCGCGCCTGCGATCTGCTGCTGGACGGGCTCGCCCTCCTCACCCGGGAAGGCTACGTCAAAGGGGCGCCGGCGTTGAAGGTCGCGCTGCGCGCGTTCCGGGACGAGCCGCTCTCCGAGGAGGACGAGCTGCGCTGGCTGTGGCTGGCCTGCCGGGTAGCCCGGGCGCTGGCCGACGATGAGGCGTGGGACGAACTCACCGCGCGCCATCTCGATGTCGCGCGCCGGGCCGGCGCGTTCTCCGCGCTGCCCCTCGCGCTCACCGACCGGGTGCTCGTCGAGCTGTTCTCAGGCCGGACCGAGGCGGCGATGTCGCTGGCCGCCGAGTCAGACGCCGTCGTCGAGGCCACTGGTAGTCACCTGACGCTGCGCACCTCGATCGTGCTGGAGAACTGGCGGGGACGGGACGCCGTGGCGCTGGCCCTCATCGAGGAGCGACGGGAGGATGTGCTGCGGCGCGGCGAAGGGCTCTGGCTCGTGGCCAACGACTGGGGCAGCGCGATCCGCTATAACGGGCTCGGCCGATACGAGGACGCCCTGGCCGCGGCCGAGCGGGCCACCGAGGCCGCGCGCGGGCTGGGGCCGTCGATCTGGCTGCTGGCGGAGCTGATTGAGGGCGCCGCGCGCAGCGGCCAAGCGGACCGCGCGGCCGGTCCGCTGGCCCAGCTCGCTGAGATAACGCAGGCCGCCGGCACGGACTGGGCGCTTGGGACCCACGCGCGCACGGCGGCGATGCTGGCCGAGGGGGGTGCGGCCGAGCGGCTCTACCAGGAGGCGATCGAACGGCTGTCGCGCATCAAGATCTGTGCGACGCTGGCCCGCGCGCACCTTCTGTACGGCGAATGGCTGCGGCGCGAGCACCGTCGCGCCGACGCTCGCGAGCAGCTGCGAGTCGCGTACGTGATGCTCTCGGACATCGGCATGGAGGCGTTCGCCGAGCGGGCCCGGCGCGAGCTGCTGGCCACCGGCGAGACGGTGCGTAAGCGTACGGTCGAGACGCTCGACGAGCTGACCCCGCAGGAGGTCCAGGTCGCGCGGCTGGCCGCCGGCGGGCAGACGAACCCGGAGATCGGGGCCCAGCTCTTCCTCAGTCCGCGCACGGTGGAGTGGCACCTGAGCAAGGTGTTCGGAAAGCTCGGGATCAGCTCCCGCAAGGAGCTCCGCCGGGCGCTGTCCGACGTCGGCACGTCGGTCAGCCGTGTCTTAGCCGCGTCAGGCTTATACTTAGTGGTGACTAAGCTGGCTGTAGCTCACCTGTGCTGTAGCTAACTGCCGAGGGGGCTGCCATGCCGACCGCGGGCCAGGCCGGGCCGTCCCGGCGCACCCGGCTGACCGCCGCCCAGCGCCGTGAGTCGATTCTCGACGCCGCGACCGGGGTGTTCGCTGAGGTTGGCTATCGCGCCGGGAAGGTGTCCGACGTGGCCGGCCGGGTCGGGGTGACCGAGCCGGTGATCTTCCAGAACTTCGGGTCCAAAGCGGCCCTGTTCGCCGCCGTGCTCGACCGCGTGGCCGGTGACCTCGATGCGGAGTTGCACGGCCGGCCGGGGGATGACGGCCCGGCCGCCGGCCTGCTGGCCCACATTCTCAGCCCGTCCCAGGCCGGGGAGCCGCATGGACCCGGGCCGCACCGCGTGCTCTTCGCGGACGCGGCCTCCTTGCTAGCCGATCCCGGGGCCGGCGAGGCGGCCAGCCGGGTGGCCGCGGTGGTCGCCGGGCACCTCGCCGGACTGGTCCGGCGGGGCCAGGCTGACGGGGACATCCGGGACGACGTGGACCCCGACGCGGCCGCGTGGCTGCTGCTGTCGGTCCTGTCGACGCGATCGCTACGTGCGGCCGGCCTGCCCGGGGTCGCCCATCTTGAACCCCGGGTAGCCGCGCTCGCCCTCGGTGCCATCGCCCCGCCATCCGCGTCCGCGCGCCACGAAGGCTGATTCCCGGAACCTGGCGGACCCCGGTGGGTTCTCGTTTGGGCTGCGTATTGTCCCCTCTTGCCAACTAACTTAGCGGAGACTAAGTTAATAGAAACTTAGTCGCCACTAAGAAGGGAGAGCGCTGGTGTGCCAGCCGGCTCAGCTTGGTCATGCAGGCCCTCAGGGGGAGATCATCGGCCGCGTCCGCAGGTACGAGACGGTCAGCGCGATCGCGTTCGGCGGCCGGCGCCGCCGGGTGTACGAGCGCATCGTGGCCCTCAGCGGTGCCCAGCCCGGGGAACGTGTCCTGGACGTCGGGTGCAGCGGGGGTTATCTCGCCCGCTTGCTGGCGGCGGCCGTCACGCCAGGCGGCCAGGTCACCGGCGTCGATCCCGCCGCTGCGGCGATCGCCTACGCCAGGCGGCGAGCCCCGGGCAACTGCTCGTTCACCGTCGGCACCGCCCAGGCGCTGGATGTGCCCGACGGCTCGTTCGACGTGGTGACCTCCACGCTCGCCATCCATCACATCCCCGAACCGGAGCGCCCGGCCGCGTTCGGTGAGATGTACCGGGCGCTCCGCCCCGGGGGCCGGCTGCTGGTCGCCGACTTCCGTCCGTCCCGCAGTCGTCTGGCCCTGCACTCCGGCGGCCGCTCCATGCGCCATAACGCCCCGGCGCTGATCGGGGACCTGGCCGCGGCGGCGGGATTCCGCGTCGAAGAGTACGGTGACCTGCCGCTGCTGCGTTACTTCCGGGCCGTCCGCCCGGACGGCGACGGCGGATGACCCGGCCGCCCGGGCCGCGGCCGCGGGGCCGTCCCCGCGGTCAGGGCGCCGGGCACCGTGCGGCCAGACGGCGGCCGCCCTGGGAGCCGTGCACCACCGCGGGCTGCCGCTGGGTGCCGAACACTCGCCATCGGCCGGTCAGCCGGACCACCGCGCCGCCGTCCGGGCGGACGGTAAGCCGGGCGGTCACCCAGCCGGACGACTGATCCCAGACAGCGGTGCCATCGACGACCGCGCCGCGCACCCACCGCACGCCACGCAGGGTGATCTTCAGGTCAGTTCCGCCGGAGAAGGCGACCCGGCCACCGCGCAGCCCCAGGTCCCGGTTCCCGCTGAGCAACGGCCAGCGGCTTACCTCGTCACCCACGCTGGCCAGGGCCACGGTGGCGGCGCGGAGGGCCTGGCGGCCGGCGTGGTTGCCAGGCAGCGGGCTCGCCGGGACGGCGTCGGCCAGTACCCGCGGGTAGCTGCCGACAGTGTGGATCGGGGACACGCGGCCCGCGCACGAGGTGTTCTCGTCGGGCAGCCCGCCGGGATCGGAGACGAAGCGCTGGTAGATCGACATGGCGCAGCCGCTGTCGCCGTCCTGCTCGGTGACATGAGTCAGGTTGGCCAGCGTGACCAGCCGGGCTGAGGGGCCCATCTGCCGGGCGACCAGGGTGGCGCCGTCCAGCCGGGGGGTCAGCGAATCGAGGCTCCCGGACAGGATGAGCACCGGCAGCCGGGCCGGGACAAGCGGCGGCCGCCTGGTGATCGGCCGATTGTGGTGGGTCGGCGCGGGCCAGTCCAGGCAACCGCTGTAGGCCTCGGTGTACTGGTCCAGCGAGGTCCACTGTGCCACGCTGAACGGCGCGAAGGTGGTCGCCGGCTCGCGGCGCAGCGCCGCCCGGTACTGGCGGTGCCTGACCCGGGGCGGTGCGGACCGGTCGAAGAGCTGCACGTAGTCGGTGCATGAGACGGCGAAGTACAGCCCGTCGCTGAACCCGGGCAGCGGTTCGTTCGTGTCGTCGAAGCCCAGTGACAGTGCGGCGACGCGGAGCAGTGGGGCGGCGTCGCCGTGGCGCAGCAGGGCCCGGGCGGCCGCGTCCAGATCCTGGTAGACGACCGGGTCGAAGCCGGCGTTGTTGACCAGGTTGACGAGGGTCAGCGGGGTCACCGTCAGCCGGCCGCGGGTGCCGGACGCCGTCGTGGTCGGGCCGCTGACCGGCCGCCGGGCCAGCCGCCGGGCCAGCGCCCCGATCCGTGCCCAGGCGCGCCCGCCGCGGGTAGCAGCGGCGCAGGCCGCAGACCGCTCGCAGGCCTGGGCGAAGGCACGCCGGGCGGTCAGCACCGTCGTGGTGTACCAGGGATCGAGCCCCAGGACCTGATACGTGGAGTCCAGCGTCACCGAACGCAGCCGGCCCGGGTACCGGGACGCGAACACCTGGGCGAACCAGCTGCCGTAGGAGTCCCCGTACAGGTCCACCCGGCCGAGCCGCAGGGCGCGCAGCACACCTGCCACGTCCCGGGCTGAGTAGGCGGTGTTGAACAAGTCGGAGGCGTGCACCCAGCCGCCGTCCCGGTAGTGCCAGGTGTGGTTCAGCCGTGTGCCGCAGGCCGCGACCAGATGGTCGAAGCGGCGGCCGTGCTGTTTCGCGCCGGCGTGCTCGAGCCCTGGGCACTTCACCGGGGTGGACGTGCCGGTGCCGCGCAGGTCGATCAGCAGCAGGTTGCGGGTGGCCAGCAGCCGGCCGGCCATCGCCTGGTACTCCGGCTCGGAGCCGGTGGAGGCGTACCCGGGCCCGCCTTCCACGGCGAGGATGGTCCCGGCGGCCGCACCGGTGGCCGGCAGCCAGCGGAAGCCCACCTGGATCCGGGGGCTGGCCGCTGAGGAGTAGTCCAGCGGCACCGCCAGGCTCCCGCAGAAGGTGAGCGGTTTCGCGGCGCACCGGCGCAGGGTGATCGTGCCCACCTGCAGCCCCGCCGCGCGGCTGGCGACTGCTGCCCGGGCCGCCGCGGACGCCGGGGGGCCGGCCGGCCCTAGCGCCAGCGCGGCTGCGGCGCTGGCGACCATCGCGACGCTGGCGGCCAGCGCGGCCGCCCGGGGGATGACCTGCCGCAGGGCTCTCATCTGGCGATCGTACCGATGGCCTCGTTCTCCGGGCAGGCAGTCCTTTGGCGGGCCGGCGGCTTTCAGTCGCTGATGCCGGGTAGGTGCAGGTTTCGAGCCGGGTCAACCGGCACCGGTGAGGCGAAGGAGTGACGATGATTGCCCGGACATGGCGCGGCTGGGTCAGGACTGAGCAGGCGGCGGCCTACGTCGAGTACATCACCAGCACGGGGCTGAGCGGCTACAAGCAGACACCTGGCAATCTGGGCGCCCAGATGTGGACGACAGATCTCGGCGACGGCCAAACCGAAGTCATGACGGTCAGCTGGTGGTCGTCCCTGACGGACGTCGAGGGCTTCGCGGGCCAGAACATCGAGGTCGCTGTCTTCTACCCGGAGGATGACGACTACCTCATCGACCGCGAGACCACCGTGACCCACTACGAGGTCGCACAGACGCTGTGACCAGGCCCCGGCATCCCGGCATCCAGGAATCCCGGCGTGACGGCCGTGGCCCACGGTCGTAGTCAGGTCTGGGGACTGGCCCGGTGGCAGCTTCGGGCGACGGCGCGGACTTCGCCGACGAAGGCGGCGGGCTGCTCCCAGGCCGCGAAGTGGCCGCCGCGGCCGGGTTCGTTCCAGTACACGATGTTGGCGAAGCGCCGCTGGGCCTGGCGGCGCGAGGGCCGCGGTACTTCCCTGGGGAAGACGCTGCATCCGGCCGGGACGGTGATGGCGTCGTCGGTGGCGGTGGTGAACCATTCAGTGACCTGGGCGATGCTCTCCCAGTACAGCCGGGCGGAGGAGGCGCCGGTACCGGTCAGCCAGTACAAGGTGATGTTGTCCAGCACCTGGTCGGCGGTGAGAACCTGGCTGAGGTCGCCGGGATGATCGGTCCAGGCCCACAGTTTCTCCACGATCCAGGCGCACAGCCCGGCCGGTGAGTCGGTCAGCGAGTAACCGATGGTCTGCGGCCGGGTGCCCTGCTCCGCTGAGTAGCCCGAGCCGCTGCCGCCGCGTTCGTCGAGGTCGGCCAGGGCGGCGCGTTCGCGCGCGGTCAGCTCGGCGGCGTCCCGGCCGGGTGGCGCCAGCGGCGGGACGAGGTGGATGCCCAGCAGGCGGCCGGGCCGTTGCCGCGCCAGGCTGGTGGACACGCTGGTACCCCAGTCGCTGCCCTCGGCCAGGAACCGGTCGTAGCCCAGGCGGGTCATCAGCTCAGCCCAGGCCCGGGCGATGCGGTGGATGTCCCAGCCGGCGCTGGCTGGCTTGCCGCTGAACCCGTAGCCAGGAAGCGACGGCACGACCACGTCGAACGCGTCGCCTGCGTCACCCCCGTGCGCGGGCGGATCGGTCAGCGGCCCGAGGACCTGCTCGAACTCAAGGAACGACCCGGGCCAGCCATGGGTCATGATCAGCGGCATCGCGTGGGGATACGGGGAGCGCAGGTGCAGGAAGTGCACATCCAGGCCTTCGATCCTGGTGGTGAACTGCGGGATCTTGTTGAGGCGCGCCTCGGTGGCCCGCCAGTCGTAACGGCTGGCCCAGTAGCCGCACAGGTCCTGCAGGTAACCCAGCGGGACGCCTTGCGACCAGTCGCTCACCGTCTCGCGCTCGGGCCACCGCGCCCGCCGCAGCCGGTCACGCAAGTCATCCAGCGCTGCGCCGTCCACGCCGACCACGAACGGCTCGATCTGATCCGCCATCACCGCATCATCCCAGCGCCCTCGGGTTGCGGGAAAGCGGCCGGTGCCTGCCGCGCGGTGACCTTCGGTGGGCTACCGTCGGGCCAGCGCGAGCAGACCCGGGACGGCCCAGCCACCGGGGCCCGGCAGCAGGGCTGAGGGCAGTCCGGCGAGGGCGCAGGGGAGAGGGGACACCGGACATGACCGAGCGTGCCGCAGGGCAGCCGCCGACCGCAGAATCGCTGCTGGCGGTGCGCACGCCGATGGAGATCGAATTCGCCCCGGGCGGATCACGGTTCGCGTTCACCCTGCACGCGGTGGTCTCCGAGCACGGGGTGACACAGCCGAGCGACCTGTGGATCGCCGAGGGGGACGCCGACCCGGTCCGGCTCACCGGCGGTCCCTCCGCCGACACCCATCCCCTCTGGTCGCCGGACGGATCGCGGCTGGCCTGCATCTCAGATCGGCTGCTCGCCGGCCACCACCTCCCTTACACGATGGCGCCCGGAGCGGAGCCGGTCCTCGCGGCGAGCTTCCCGGGATCGGCCGAGCAGCTCACCTGGTCGCAGGACGGTCAGCGGCTGCTGGTCCTCGCCGCCGATCCGGGCTCATATTCGCGGGAGGTGTCCGGGACGTTCGTCACCGGCGGTGCGTCGGAACTCGAGCGGGGGATCCGGCGTTCGAGCGGCGCGTGGCGCCGCCTGCTGATGGTCAACCTGGCGACAGGGGACGTCACCGAGGTGGGCCCGCGCGGATGGAGCGTGTGGGAAGTCGGCTGGGACGGTGCCGCCGGCACGGCCGTCGCCCTCATCGCGGAGAACCCGGCCGGCAGCGGCTGGTACCGGTCGAGGCTGGCCCGTCTCGATCTCCGGTCCCGCGCCGCGGACGTCCTGTACCAGCCCCGGTGGCAGCTCGAGGGGCTCGCCCTGTCACCAGACGGACGGCACGCCGCAGTGATCGAGGGCTACTCGAGCGACCCCGCGCTGGTCAACGGGAGCGTCCTGATCGCCGACCTGACCAGCGGCTCGGTGTCCGGCCCTTGGCCGGGGCTGGAGACGGTCGGCGTCGCGGCCTGGTGCGATGACGAGTCGCTCGCCTACGGCCGGATGAACGGGACCGGCACGGCCTGGGGACGCATCCGGCTGGACGGGGAGCGCGACGAAGTCTGGGCCGGCCCGGAGTACATCGGTGCCGACGTCTGCAAGCCGCAGGTGGCCGTCAGCGAGGGCGGCGCCGTCGTCATGACCACCCACGAGGCGCACGGGGTACCCCCGGAACTCGCCCGGTTCGACCCCGGCACCGGCACCTGGGTCCGTCTCACCTCGTTCAACCACGAAATCGCCGACGGGGTCGAGTTCCCCGACGCCCGCACCATCCGCTGGGCCGCCACGGACGGCCTCGAGATCGAGGGGCGGCTGCTGACTCCGGCCGGCGCGACCGGTCCCCTGCCGATGCTGGTGCTCGTGCACGGGGGGCCGACCTGGTGCTGGAACGCCGTGTTCTCTGACTCCGAACCGAACGCCGTCCTGCTCGCTGCGGCCGGATACGCCGTCCTGCTGCCGAACCCGCGGGGGAGCACCGGCCGGGGACACGCCTTCGCCCAGGCGGTCATCGGTGACAGCGGGGGAAAGGACTTCGAGGACATCATGTCGGGCGTCGACTGGTGCGTCGCCGACGGGGTCGCCGACCCTGACCGGCTCGGCATCTCCGGCCTGTCCTACGGCGGCTTCATGTCCGGATGGGCTGTCACCCAGACCGATCGGTTCAAGGCAGCCGTCGCGTTCTCGGTCGTCGCGAACAACCAGTCGTTCTTCCTCACGTCGGAGGTGGCCGGCTACGCCGGCATGATCCTCGACGGCGCCTGGTCTGACCCGGCAGGCCAGTTCCCCGGCCGCTCACCGATCTTCCATGCCCACCGGTGCTCGACGCCGACGCTGGTGATCCAGGGCCAGATGGACCGCTGCACCCCGGTGGGGCAGGGGGAGGAACTCTATGGCGCGATCGCGCGCACCGGCACGGAATGTGAGCTCGTCGTCTACCCGCGGGAGGGCCACGTGCCGGTCGAGCGTGCGCATCTGCTCGACGCGCTGCAGCGAACCCAAGCGTGGTTTGACCGGCATCTGATGAGCGGCGGGACAGCCAGCTGACACCCGGTCCGGGCCAATCCCGTCAGGGGACTCAGAGGCTACGTCCTGACGTAAG
>CAWJPL010000034.1:0-145012 GCA_963844695.1 uncultured Actinomycetes bacterium | reverse complement strand
GTTGGGCCACGATTTGACCGTGGCCGGTATCGCGGGTCGCTGACCTGCGGGTTTTCGGTTCGTGTGAGCTGAACTTGCGCACTAGGCGCGGCCCGTAGAGTGGCCTGGTGCCGTACATGCGGACCGTGAAGACCACGTCGGGCGCGACCGCGGTGCAGGTCGTGTGGTCCTCGCGGCGCGGGTCGCGGAAGATCGAGCACCTGGGGTCGGCGCACGATGAGGCGGAGCTGGAGGCGCTGAAGGCCGCGGCGCAGCAGCGGATCGCGGCCGGGCAGCTGGAGCTCGGCCTGGGCCTGGAGGCCCCGGGCGGCGGGCCGCTGCCGATCACCTCCTCGCGGATGAGCCACCTGGTGGATGCCCTCGAGCGGGCCTACCGGGTGCTGGGCTTCGAGGACGCGGCGGGCGGGGACGAGGTGTTCCGGCACCTGGTGCTGGCCAGGATCATCGAGCCGTCCAGCAAGCTCGACAGCCTGCGGGTGCTGGAGGAGGCCGGGGTGACGCCGGCGTCCTACCGCACCGTGAAGCGGCGCCTGCCCGCCTATGCGCAGGAGGCATGGCGGCAGCGGCTGTCGGAAGCCTGCGCCGCGCACGCCCGGCTCGGCCCGGCCAGCCTGGTCCTCTACGACGTGTCCACGCTCTACTTCGAGACCGACCAGGGCGACGGGTTCCGCGAGCCCGGCTTCTCCAAGGAGCGCCGCCTGGAGCCGCAGATCACGATCGGGCTGCTCACCGGGCAGGACGGGTTCCCGCTGATGGTCTCCGCCTTCGAGGGCAACAGGGCCGAGACCAAGACGATGCTGCCGGTCATCGAGAAGTTCATGGCCGCCCACCGCCTGCCGGACGTCACCGTCGTCGCGGACGCGGGGATGATCTCCGAGGCGAACCAGAAGGCGATCGAGGCCGCCGGGCCTGTCGTTCATCCTCGGCATGAAGATCCCCGACGTCCCCTACCAGGTCGCGCAGTGGCGCCGGGAGCACCCGGGCGAGGACATCCCCGACGGGCACGTCTTCACCCAGCCCTGGCCCGCCGGGCCGTCGTCGAAGCGCCGTGACCAGATGATCTACTACCAGTTCCGCGCCGACCGGGCCCGGCGGACGCTGCGCGGGATCGACGAGCAGGTCGCCAAGGCCGCCAAAGCCGTCGCCGGGCTCGCCCCGGTCAAGCGGAACCGGTTCATCGCCCTGGACGGCGCGGTCAAGAGCGTCAACCGCGAGCTCGAGGCCAAGGCCAGGGACCTGGCCGGGCTGAAGGGCTACGTCACCAACCTCGCCGCCTGCCCGGACGGCACCCCCGTCACCGCGGACTTCGTGATCGGCAGCTACCACGAGCTCTGGAACATCGAGAAGAGCTTCCGCATGTCCAAGTCCGACCTGCAGGCCCGGCCCGATCTACCACCGCAAGCGCGACTCCATCGAGGCCCACCTCACCATCGTGTTCGCCGCCCTCGCCGTCAGCAGGTGGATCGAGGCGCAAACCGGCTGGTCGACCAGGAAATTCGTCAAGACCGCCCGCCGCTACCGCACCATCGAGATCCAGGCCGGACGGCAGACCGAAACCCGTCACGGCACCTCGACTACCTCGTAGTCGCCAGCCGCGTACGCCTCCCGGATCCTGGTCTTCGCGAACTTCCCGACGCTGGTCTTCGGGACCTCCTCGATGAACGACCAGCGCTCCGGAAGCTGCCAGCGGGGTACCCGGTCGGCGAGGTAGGCCTTGAGCTCCTTCGGCGTGATGCGTGGCGTCGCCCTTGAGCACCACCGTGGCGAGCGGGCGCTCGCCCCACTTCTCGTCGGGGACCCCGATGACGGCCGCCTCGGCCACTTCGGGGTGACCCATGAGGACGTTCTCCAGCTCCATCGACGAGATCCACTCGCCGCCGGACTTGATCACGTCCTTGGCCCGGTCGGTGAGCGTCACGTACCCGAGCCGGTCGATGGTCCCGACGTCGCCGGTCCGCAGCCAGCCGTCGTGGAACTTCGCCGGGTCGTCGTCCTTGTAGTACGACCCGGTGATCCAGGGCCCGCGGACCTCGACCTCGCCGACGGCCACGCCGTCGTTGGGCACCACGTCGCCGCCGCCGCCGACCAGCCGTCCTTCGACGGTGCAGAACAGCCGGCCCGCGGTGTCCCGGTACGCCCAGGCCTCTTCCTCGCTCACCCCGCGCGGCGGCCGGGCGATGCTGCCCAGCGGCGAGGTCTCGGTCATCCCCCAGGCTTGCAGGATCTCGACACCGAGCTCCTTCTGGAAAGCTTCCATCAGCGCGTGCGGCACGGCCGAGCCGCCGCACGGCACCAGGCGCAGCGAGGACACGTCGCCGCCATGAGCGCGGATGTGCTGGAGCAGGCCGTTCCAGATGGTCGGGACGGCGCCGGCGATCGTCGGCCGCTCCGCCTCGATCAGCCGGACCAGCGGCGCGGGCTGCAGGAACCGGTCGGGCATGATCAGGTCGGCGCCGCTGAGAACCGCCGCGTAGGCCAGCCCCCAGGCGTTGGCGTGGAACATGGGCACGACCGGCAGGATCCGGTCGCGGTCGCTCACCGCGAAGGCGTTGCCCAGGCAGGCACCCATCGCGTGCAGGTATGTGGAGCGGTGGCTGTACACCACGCCCTTGGGCATGCCGGTGGTGCCGCTGGTGTAGCACATCGCCGCGGCGGTCCGTTCGTCCAGCTCGGGCCAGTCGAACTCGGCCGGCTGGGCGGCCAGCAGCTCCTCGTAGTAGTGCACCTCGTGGCCGGGGCCGGCCAGCGCCCCGGCGTCGGCGGCTCCCTCACCCGAGACCGGGCCGGCCAGCACGATGTGCCGGACCGTTTCCAGGCTGGGCAGGATCCCGGCCAGCAGCGGCACCAGCGTGGGCTCGGTGATGATCACGTCGTCGCCGGCGTGGTTGGCGATGTAGCTGAGCTGCTTCGGGTCCAGCCGGAGGTTCAGGGTGTGCAGGACCGCGCCCATGGAGGGGACGGCCAGGTAGGCCTCCAGGTGCTCGGAGTTGTTCCAGAGCAGGGTGGCGACCCGCTGGTCGCCGTCCACGCCCAGCTCGCGCAGGGCCCCGGCCAGCTGGGCCGCGCGGGCCCCAGTCTGGGCGTAGGACTGGCGGCGGACGCCGTCCGTCGTGCACGTGACGACCTCACTGTCGCCGAAGACCGTGGTGCCGTACCGCATCAGCGCGGTCACGGTCAGGGGCACGTCCATCATCGTGCTGAGCACGGGCCACCTCCTTGTGATTCACCCCGGCGCAGCAGCACCGGTCCTACGTGGTTCTCGTCGGATCGTGTCATGCCTTGAGGGCAAACGTCACCCTCCGAACCTCGGATTACCCTCAGCCTTCCCTCAGCTTTCGAGCAGGTCGGCGTCGATGCGCAGCTTGGCCACCGCCCGCGACACCGTGCTCTTGACCGTGCCCAGGCTGACTCCGAGGACGTTCGCGATTTCGGCCTCGCTCATGTCCTCGTAGTAGCGCAGCACCACGGCGGCCCGCATCCGCTGCGGGAGGCGCTCGATCGCCCGGCGCAGCGCGTCCTGCACTTCGCTGTCGCCGGCGTGGTCGACGACGGGCTGATCGGGGATCTCGTCCGTCGGGTACTCCTCGACCCGGCGCCGCCGCCACCAGGAGATGTGCGTGTTCACCATGGCCCGGCGGACGTAGCCGTCCACCGCGCCGCGATCCTCGATCCGGTCCCACGCCTGGTAGGTCTTGGCCAGCGCCGCCTGGACGAGATCCTCGGCGTCCGCCCGGTTGCGGGTCAGCAGGTAGGCCATGCGCAGCAGTGACCCGCTCCGGGATGTGACGTATTCGTGGAACGCCGGGTCGCCTGGGCCCGGTGGCTCCTCCTGCTCCGCCCGCGGCCGTGGTGCGTGCGCCGCGGCGGCGCGTTCGACTTGCGCGCCCGCGGCAGTTCCCCGCGCGGATTCGCTCTGACCCTCAGTCCCGGCGTGCCCGCCGCGCGGTGTGGCCCCGTTCCTCCGCGCACCGGCCACGACGTGATCGCCCCCGACGCTCACAACCCAACCGTACCCAGGTAACACGCTGTCCCCACGGTTCAGCGGTGCGCCGGCGAGGCGCTGCTTCACGAGCAACGTGCCGGAACCGCTTGACGCGTGCCTCTCCCGCCCCCATCGTCATGAGCTGGGATGTTTGCCTGGGGAGGGTCGATGGTCGTCCAACGTGGTGACTTAGCGTGTTGTGTCCGTTGCGCGGGGCCCACGTCCGCGGAGCGCCTCGCCCGGCGGCAACTGCTCAAGGCTGCGGTCCACCCGCCGGCGCCCGGTCCGTTAGGACAAGTCAGGACCGCTGGGGTGGGTGTGGCGGGCGCGGTGGGGACAGCGGTGGCGCGCACCGGAGCGGGCCCTTCCGGGACGGTCAACCCGGAGCGGGACGACGGCGAGCCGGGCCGCGGGCCGGCGGCCTTCCCTGTCGTGCTTACCGGGACGGTGCTGGACACCAGCCCGCAAGTCATCACCATCTACGGGCCGGACGGGGACCGGCGGATCGCGCTGCCACCCGGGGCCGTCGTCTGGAAAGGCCGCAGGGCCGATCCCACCGCCCTGGAGAGCGGGGACAGCGTGGTGGTCCGGATGCACCCGGGACAGCGCAGCGTCGCCGACCGGATCTGGGCCAACGTAGGCCGGGTGACCGGGCTGATCGTCGAGCGAGACCGGGAGAGCATGCTCGTCGACGTGGGCCGGACCACCCCGCGGCAGGCCGTGCTGATCCCCCCGCACGCCATGGGCCGGCTGCAGGTGCGCTTCCCCCGGCTGGAGCCCGGTTACCTGGTGGACTTCATCGGGCTGCGCGGCCGCGGGTTCCTGGAGGCGCTGGTCCCCGCGACCTCCCAGCCGGCCTACCGGGCCAGCGAGGCGCCCGCCCCGGCTGCGGTGCGGGGCCATGCGGCGGTCCGCATCGCGGGGTCGGCCGTGTGGCACGAGACCACCGGCCCGGCGGACGCGGACGGCGTCCGGTATCCGGCCCTCGACCCAGATACTGCCTGTCTCGAGCAGCCACTGGCCGGGGCCGGGTGCCCGCGGCTGCCCTACCTGTCGGTGGGCAGCCTGCTGGAGGTCCGCAACGAGTGCACGGGCAGTGCCCGGGTGCTCCCGGTGTCCGGCTGCGCCGCCACCGCGCAGATCTTCTGCGATCGCTGCGTGACCTGCGGCACCTCACCCCGGGGACGGGTCGCGGACCTGCCGATGGCCAGCTTCGTGGCCATGGGCGGTGACCTGGAACGGGGCTGCTTCAACGCCACGGTCTCGTTCGGATCCCGCTCACCTGGCTCCGTGCCACCCGGCCCGACTTCCCAGGTCTCGATATCTCCCGGCTCACTTTCACCGGGTCCAGTACCGACGGAACGGTCATGACCAGCCCAGAGCTCCCGGCGGCCCTCTGGACGGACCTGCAGGACGTCCAGCCGCCCCTGATCGCCGCCATCCTGATCGGCGGATGCCTGGCCAAACTGGGCCGGGTGCTGCGCTCCGGCTCAGTGGACGCCGGCCTGGGCCCGACCCAGCTGTTCCCGCTCCGGCTCCGCCGCCCGCTGGCCATGCTCATGTGCGCGTTCGAGATGTCTCTCGGGCTCGCCCTGCTAGTGACAATGTTCCCGGTGGGAACCCGCAGCGGGGCGGCGCTGTTCGCCCCCCGCGCGGCGACCGGGGCCCGGGTGGCGGCCGCCGCGTTCTTCCTGGTGTGCGTGGCCGCCCTGGCCGAACTCCGGGGCCGGCGCCCCGATCTGGGCTGCGGCTGTTTCGGCGACTTCAGTACCCAGCCGGCCGGGTGGCGGTCAATCGCCCGGGCCGCGCTGCTCGCCGGGGCGGCGCTGATCTCGATCGAGAGCCCGGCCCTGTACCTGCCGCCCCGCAACCACGGGGCCCTGCTGTTCCTCGGCATCGTCTGCGCCGAACTGGCGCTGATTGCCGTCCTGTCGCCGGAAGTCAGCGAGGCGCTGCTCCGGCTGGGCTACACCGACCCCTGCGAGCTGCGCCAGCTGCCCGCCGAGCGCACCCTCGCGGCGCTGCGCCGCAGCCGTCAGTGGCGCAAGCACGCCCAGGCGATCACCACGGAGCTGCCCATCGACATGTGGCGTGAGCTGTGCTGGCGGTATGTGGTCTACCCGTGCCACCTCGACGGCAAGAACGCGGAAGTGGTGTTCGCGGTCCAGCTCAAACGGCGGCGTCCCATGGTCGAGACGGCGGTGCTGCCGCTCACCGCGGACTGTCCGGCGCCCGCACTGGGTCATCCCGTGCCCGCCCAGGGCCGCGGTCATCAGGAGGCTATGCAGTTATCTACGGTTGTCTACCTGCAGCCCTAGAAAGATCCATACTCGGCCAGAGGACTCTGGCCCCGAGCCAGCGGGCGGGCGCCGCGCTCAGAGCGGCTGGGCGCGCAGGAACCGGCCGAAGTGCGGCACGGTGAACGCGATCAGGCCGCGTTCCGAGCTGTAGATCAGCCCCTTCTTGATCAGGCCGTCCCGGGCCGGGGACACACTCGACGGCTTGCGGCCGAGCTCGTCGGCGACCTGCGCGGTCTGCACCGGGTCGTCGCCGAGCTGGGCCATAGCCCGCATGTAGTCGCGTTCCGCCGGGGTAGCCCGCTCATAACGGCTGCCGAAGAAGCCCACCGCCAGCTCAGCCTCGGCCTGCGGGCTGGCCACGGCGACGTCTTTCACGGTCACCGGGCTGTCCGTGGCCACGTCCCAGGTGACCTTGCCGTACGCCTGGACGAAGTACGGGTACCCGTCGGCCGCCTGGTACAGGGCGCTGAGCGCGTCCGGCTCGAAGTCGGCACCCTCCCGCTGGGCGGGGGCGAGCAGCGCCTGATCGGCCGCGGCCCGGTCCAGCCGGTCGATCGACACGTACCGGAACAGCCGCTCCGAGTAGCTCTTGCTGGCGGACAGCACCGACGGCAGGTGCGGCAGGCCTGCCCCGACCACGATCAGGGGCCCGCCGGTCTGGGACAGCTCATGGGTGGCGGCGCAGAGCGCGGATATGTCGGGCGCGGGCACGTCCTGCATCTCGTCGATGAACAGCGCGATGCCCACGCTGAGGTCGCCGGCCACCGACGCGGCGTCGGTGAACAGCTCCATCAGGTCGATCTCCATGTCCCCGGAGTCGGCCCGGCCCCGGACCGCGGGCACGTCGATGCCCAGGTGCGGGGTGAAGGTGCCCTTCGGCGCCTGAGGGTCCCGGGCCGCGAAGGCCTTGAGCACGCCGAGGAACTGCTCGATCCGGTCGGGGGCACGGTGGCGGGGGGCGAGCTCGCGGACCGCCATGTGCAGCGCGCCCGCGACCGGGCGGCGGATCGACTGCTCAGGGCGGGCCTCGATCTTCCCGGTGCCCCACAGCCGTTGCAGGGCCATCGAGCGGAAGGAGTTGAGGAGAACGGTCTTGCCCACGCCGCGCAGCCCGGTGAGCACGATGCTGCGTTCCGGGCGCCCGCGGGCGATGCGCTCCAGCACGACCTCGAACTGGCTGAGCTCCCGGTCCCGGCCGGCCAGCTCGGGCGGCCGCTGGCCCGCGCCCGGCGCGTAGGGATTGCGTACAGGGTCCACGGCCTAGGAGCTTATGGGCCGATCTAGCTGGAACCCTAGATTGACGTAGAAAGCACTGCCGGCGTGTCGCGGGATCGTCTGCTATCCCAGGATCGGGGTGGTTTGTGCGCGGCCGGGGGGCCAGGAATGGGTGGCGGTTCTGGTCCGGCTGGAAATGAGGCCGGGACGCGGCGCCTCTCCCCTGGCACCACGCCCCGGCCGGCCCGTGTGAGTGCGGCGGGCCGTACTGGCGTTAGTGAAGCAAGCGCAGCGTGTTGACCGCGTCGTCCACGTAGTACAGGCCCGAGCCGTGCGGAGCGACGGCCAGGCCGAACAGTGCGCCCGCGCCCTTCGGGCTGCCGGACTTGTCGAGGAAGCGGTGGGCGATCTGCATGCCCGCCGGGGTGGTCTCGACGAGCCTGCCGTCACCGCCGTTGACGGTGAGGATGTTCCCGTTCGGGGCCACGGTGAGCCCGAGCGGCGTGTTCAGCGCCCCGCCCGAGGTGACCGGGAACCCGGTCCCGGCGCTGTGGTTCCGGAACGGGGCGCCCGGGATCGCGGTGATCCGGTTACCGACGCTGTCCGCGACGAACAGGGTGCCGCGGGAGTTCAGCCCCACGCCGGTCGGCCCGACGACCAGGGCGGCCGGGTCGGTCCGCTCCCCGAACCCGGACCCGATCGTCGTCGTGCCCAGCAGATGCGGGGCGTGATGGCGATACAGGGCCAGGGTCAGCCGGAGCACGGTGCCCTTGTGCACCACCTTGCCGTTCGCCGCCACGGTTCCGTTGAGGACGTTCGTGACGAACAGCTGGGCGAAGTGGTGGTTGCTGATCGCCGCCATGTCCCACGGGCCGTTGATGCCGTTGCCGGACAGGGTCTCCCGGACATGGCCCCAGCGGTCCAGCACCAGCAGGCAGCCGGCCTTGGCCGTGGGCGACATGCCGTTCGTGGTGGGCAGGCTGCCGACCACGACCCAGCCACCGTGCAGGATATTGAGCGCGGTGGTCAGGCCGATCCCGCCGGGGCAGGCGCCGGGCAGGTGCCGGGCGCGGATCCGGGCGAAGGTGCTACGCGACCCGCCGGGCGAAACCTGGACGATCGTGGTCCCGGTGCCCTGCAGGTTCTGCTTGTTGTTGAAGTTGCTAACCAGGACACTGCCGCGGTGCAGGCGGCCCAGACTGCGGCCGACCACCGCCACGCCGTACGGGTTGACGTCGCCATTGCCCGGCACCGTCGACGCGATGGTAGAGATCTTGTGAAAGTGGCTGATGAAGGATCTGCCCGTGCGACTGGCCTGCCGTCTGCGCCTGTGCCCCTGCAGCAGGCGCGATGGCGAGGCCCGCCGCCGCGAAAGTCGCCAGACCGGCGGCTGACACGAGGGCCACACGATGGATGAATGACATTCCCGCTTCTCCTTCCACCCAGATGCCAGAGCCCCCGGGTGGGCGCCCTGGCACGGCGCCGGGGCAGGGGGAGAAGCGCACCATTCAACAGCACGGACCGGCCGGCCGGGTTGTGCGGCCGACTGGCGCCATGCAGCTAACGCCCCGCTCACGCGCCGCACCCTTTGTCACGGCAATAGCGCGCGGAGGGTTCAGGACGAGCCCAAGATTGTTTCAGCTGTTACGCAGAAAGTGGCTTTCGGGCCAATTCATTGGGCTGGCTTGACGCTCTTTTTACCGGCCAGGCCCGTGCCCGGGCTGGTTCAGCCGGGCGAGGTAGGCGTTGTAGGCGTCCAGATGCTCGTCGTCGTCGATGGTGCCATGTGCTCCCGCCACGGCCGGGGTGGGCTCGGCGGCTGTCGGGCCCGGCCTGCGCGCCGGACGGGGCCGCCGCAGGATCCGGGCCCGACGCACCGCCGCCGGGGCCGGCCGCAGCGCGGTCCGCGGCCCCCGCGGCGACCAGGCTCTCGAAGCTCGACGTGCGCACGGCTTCCAGCCAGCCCCGGTTGACCGTGCCGACCCGGTCGGCGTGCGCCCACATCAGGAAGACCAGCATCATGAAGCCGAGCATGATCGCGTCGCCGCCGATCCACATGACCGCGCCGCCCGCGTGCAGGTCGGCCACGGGGCCAGCCGAACCGGCCGGGCGCACCCCGGTCATGCCCTTGATCGGCGTGTTCTCGGTACCGAGAATCAACCCCGTGAACGTATCCACCGGCATGGCCACGACCAGCATCACGAACCGGATCGGGTAGGACAACCGCCAGCGGATGGGCTCGGTGCCCAGGATCGGCAGGAAGAACAGGTACCCGACCACGAGGTAGAGGGCATGCTCGGCGTCATGCAGGGCGGGGTTGGTCATGACCAGGCTCATCAGGCCGGTCAGGTGCGTGCCGGCGATAGTCGCCGCGTACAGGACCAGGACGAACGGCGGCCAGGTCAGGAAGGTGACCGCGCGGGACCGCACCACCCGCTTGGCCCAGGTGTGCAGCGGGTTCCGGCTGGCGTGCAGCAGCAGCGTGACCGGCTGGGCCAGCACCAGCAGCGGCGGTGCGATCATGATCAGCATGAGGTGCTGGATCATGTGGTCCCAGAACAGGACATCGTCGTAGGCGCCGATGCCGCTCTCCGTGGCCAGCACGACGACTACGAGACCGCCCAGGAACAGCCCGGTCCGCCACCACGGCCAGGGCCGGGCGGGGTGACGGCGCCCGACCCGCCACGCGCCCCACAGGTACAAGGCAGCGAAGACGATGACGATAGCCGTGACGACAGGCGCGAATTCCCAGCGTTCCAGGACCGCCTGCCAGCCAAATGGGGGCAGCATGGAACCTCCTTGCAACGCAGAGCCTACTCACTACCGCGTGTAGGAACAGCCGCGCCCCCTTGCGAAGGCAGACCAGGTTGAGCACTGATCCAGGCCCGATCCCCCCACCCGGACCGGCGGGCCTGCACCTGTACCGCTGGAACGACCGGGCCGTGGTCGGGGTGGCCATCGCCGCCTTCGCGTCCGGGTTCGGGCAGTTCGGCGTGGTGGCCGCCCTGGGCGACGTGGCGCGGGGCTTCGGCGAGGTGAGCCAGGGCACGAGCATCGCCGACCAGGCCGGACTGTCCGGCACCGACCTGGGCATCGGGCTGGCCATCATGCGCCTCGCGTCGCTGGGCGCGCTGCCCATCACCGGCCTGGCCGACGACTTCGGCCGCCGCAGGATGCTGCTCATCACGGTCGGCGCCGGGCTGGCCCTGACCGTGCTGGCCGCGGCGAGCCCCAGCTACTGGTGGTTCGTGGCCATCTTCGCCTGCGGGCGTCCCCTGCTCAGCGCGTCGAACGGACTGGCGCAGGTCATCGCGGCCGAGCAGACCGCGTCGGCGGACCGGGCCAAAGCCGTGGCGCTCATCGCCGCCGGGTACGGCACCGGGGCCGGGGTCATCGCCATCGTGCACAGCCTGGCGTCGCACGCGATCGGGTTCCGGGGGGTGTTCATCCTGGCGCTCATCCCGCTGGCTCTGCTACCCCTGGTCGGCCGCTGGGTCCAGGAGCCTGACCGGTTCACCGTGGCCGCCGCCTCAGGGCATCCCATCCCGGTGCTCGATGCGGTGGCCCGGCCCTTCCGGCGGCGACTGCTGGTGGTCGCGGTCCTGGCCTTCGCCATCTCGGTCATCACCGGTCCGGCCAACAGCTTCGGCTTCCTGTTCGCGCAGAACATCCTGCACCTGCGGGGCATCGTGACCGCGGGCATGGTGGTGGGGTCGGGCATCGCCGGGCTGGCCGGGCTGCTGGCCGGACGCTGGCTCGCGGACCGGGTCGGACGGCGCCTGACCGGCGCGCTGGCCATGGTGGCCGTGGCCCTGCTGGCCACCCTGACCTACAGCGGATCGGCGGCGGCCCTGGTGGCCGGCTACATCTCCGCCGTGTTCGCCGCCTCGGTCTTCGCCCCGGCGGCGGGGGCGCTGGTCAACGAGTTGTTCCCCACCTCGGTCCGCGCCTCGGTGGTGGGCTGGTCCACGGCGGCCGGCGTGCTGGGGGCGGTGACCGGCCTGGTCACGTTCGGGGCAGTAGCCAACGCTGCGCACGAGTTCGGGGTGGCCGGGGTGGTCACCTTCCTGCCTGCGGCGCTGGTCATGGCGCTGTTCTGGGTGCTCCCGGAAACCCGCGGGCGTGAGCCGGAGGATCTGTGGCCCGAGGGCTGACCAGCCCGGGGCTGACCAGTTCCCGGCGATCTCACGATCTCCGCGCGGAGTTCGCCGGGCTAGCGCGAGCCTGGCCTGGGTGTCGCCTGGCCGACTTCGATCAGGTGACCGTCCGGGTCGCGGATATAGGCACGGATCTCGCGCCCGTGATCCTTGGGTTCGGTGAGGAACTCGGCACCCTTTGCCGACCACTCCGCATAGGCCTGGCCGATGTCGGCCACCCTGAGGTTGAGGAACGCACTGGTGTGGCTGGGGTCGGCGGGCGTCGTCAGCGTCACCGCCGGCTTGTCGTCGGTAGGACCGCCACCCACGTTGAGGATGAGCCAGCTGTTGGCGATCTTCAATATGACCGGATCGCGTTCGGCCACGACCGTCGCCCCGAACACCGACACGTAGAAGTCACGAGAGCGGTCCTGGTCGGACACCACCAGGAAGTGGGTGACCACGAAACCGGTGGCCGGGGCGGGGTAGACATCGTCGGTCATATGAGAGCCTCCGTAGCCAGTCAGGGACCGCCGACGGCCCTGCAGCGATCAGGCGTGCCGGTGACGCCCGCAGTTCCTGCTTACACCCCAGGTCAACCAATGTGACGATCACCGCGTCCTCCTGATGAAACCAGGGCGGCCGTGAGTCCGGCCCTGACCGCTTAGTGGGGGACAGCATGAGAACCACAATCCTCGGCTTGGTCGTTGCGGGTGCGACAGCCCTCTCGATCGGCGCCGGGTCAGGATCGGCGTCGGCCGCCAGCACCGCGAAGACCCCGACGGTGACTCGCAACATGGGCTCGTGCAACTCGCGGGGTGACTTCGCTCTCTGCGAGCCGAAGGGCGCCACGCTGAACAAGCCAGTCTCGATCAAGGCCGGGATCTGGGCGGCACCCAGGCAGGGCATCACCGGCAACTGGACGATGGTCTGCACCAAGGGCACCAGCGCGGGCAGCAAGTCAGGCACCTTCAAGGGGCGCACGACAGTGCATGTCTTCCTCAAGTTCCCCTTTGCCCACCCCGACAGCTGCACGGAAGCAGTGCTCGCCGAACTGAACGGGTCAGGCCGCATCCATGTCTGGGTCACCGGCAAGCGGGTAGCCCCCTGATCCGCAGGAGCGCCCTTCTCGCCGTCCCTGCGGCCGCCGAATCGACGGCCAGGAGATGACACCAGTGAACGGATTGCTCGGGCGCTGGAGGATGGTGGGATATGAGAGGCTGGGGGCTGCGCCAGGAGGGTTCGCCTAGTGGCCGATGGCGGCGGTCTTGAAAAGGGACCTAACCCTGACGCCATGATCAACAGGTGTGCTTCACTGATCAGCACGTTGCCTTGTCTACGTGCGGAATCGTGGCTGGGGGACGCCCCTTGCCCGGTCCGGCTAGGTCTGGTGCGATCCAAAGAGCGCCGAGCGTCCGCGGACCAGTAGCGGACCAACCGCCAGGCACCCGGGTGGACTACGAGGTTAGCCACTAGTTCCTGGACCCGCGCTCTGGGCGTCGATCTCCCGTGCCGCCGCGACAGCATGCACAAGCTGCCTGGCTTCCTTGCATGCGGCCTCAACGTTGACCTGATATGGGCCTATTCGGATCTGGTGAGTCCGGGGGTCGTAGCCCATGGGCCAGAAGTCTCGGGCAACCGCCTCGGCATCCGCCCCCTTGTTGACTAGATCGCGTTGCCGGTCACCAGCCCCGCGAGCGCACTCGTCGAAGTGAACGATCGCGTCCCGCGCATCGACGAGATCCGGGATGGCAGCCTTGAACCTGGCACGTGCTGCGGCTAGCGGTCTTCGGGCATCTGGTGCCAGTTGTTTGACGGCCCACTGCTCCATCTCGGCCGCATGTAGCAGCTCTCGCAGCGCAAGAAGGAAGAGCCGGGCGTCAAGCTGCTGCCCGTGGGGATTGCCGTTGAGCAGCCGTCGCGCTGTGAGTCGAGCTGCCTCGGTCCATCGCTGAGCCTCTGACAATGCAATCGCGTACAGATTCGATGCTGGTGACCAGCCATCGTCTGCGGCCCAGGATGACTTAGTGTCCACGCGACAATTGTCGGGGTAGCTGACCATCGCTATGCTCCCCCCGATCCTTGACCTACGCATTGCGAGGGTGTTCTCATGCGTTGCTCACGGCTTCAAAAGTGCGCCCCAGCTTCATGTTCGCAGGTTGCTGCTGGTAGCGATCGTTGGCTATTGATGGCGGTTCGGGGACATCTCGGGGGCACGGGTCCGTAATGCGTGGGCCAGGTTCCCAAGTGTGGACGGCGCTGTCGAACCACCTTCCGCTAATGAGGCCGGGCGTATCCCAGGTTGGCGCGGATCGTGTGAGCGTTATGCGCTGTCGCCGGTCGTTGCTGTTAGCCGGTGGTCGCTGCTGTTGCTGTCACCGTTGCTCTCAGCTGCGGTCACTTCCTCCCTTGGCCATGGTTGTGCTGCGCCGCCCCTCCCCCATCGGACTGACTGCTGCCGGTCTATTCGCCGGAGGAAAGGTGTCAAGGGCCGATTCGCGTGATGTACGTTCAGCAGGCAGTTTCACCTGTGCTCGTTGCCCTGCGGCCGGATCGGGCCTTGATGCCGGGCTGGAGGCGTATCACAATCCGGCGGCAGCCTGGTGGGGCCCTTGCAGTTTCCGTGGTCATCCGGGACCAGGCGGCCATCTGCGCGTCCTCGGCGAAAGCGCGGGCTTCAATACTTGATAGCCCAATCCTTTCGAGAAACAGGCCGTCTTTCGCGTAGGGCGTGCGCTATTCAACACATTTGTTACCAGGGGGACATACTTCGTGAATAACCCTCATCTATTCATTGCAGCCGGTGATGATCAAGCACCCCTGATGGACCGGGCGCCGGTCCATCAGGGGTTGCCTGTGTTGCCGATGCGAGCGATCTGGCAGGCGTCGTGCCGGCTGGTCAGATGGTCGGCCGATGGTCAGCTGTTGATGACCTCGACGTTGTTGTCCCAGCTGTCGGGGTTGGTGCCGTTGTCGCCGCAGGCGAGGCTGCCGGTTGGGCTGTCGCAGCCGTAGCCCCAGCCGGAGATAAAGTTCATGCCGACGCTCGTGCGGACGGTGCCGGACCCGTCTTGGGCCTGCAGGCTGATGCGGCAGTCGGAGCCGAAGAACCATTCGATCCAGGTGAAGCCGTAGCTGTTTCCCGGTTCGATGACGTCGCCTACTTTGGGTGACGTGCCGTCGAACAGGGGGGTGTCTGCGCCGCCGCTGAGTTCGATATTGGTGACGACCAGTGTCTTGTTCGAGTGGTTGATCACGAGGTTGACGGCGGCCTCGATGCCGAGCCGCGTCTCGGCGGGGGTGGCGGCGGACGTCACGGCTTGCTTCATGCGGGCTTCCACGTAAGCCCGCTCATCGTCGCTCAGCTCGCTGTAGAAACGATTGAGCTTTTCTCGAACCGAATTGGCAACGCTCTGTTGGTCCTGGGGATCTTTCCCTGGCTCTACCATCGGGTCTTCGTCCCTTCTCTGTGGGCGCTCGAGGTTACGTAAAGAGCAGACGCCTTGTCTTGAAGTCGCTCGCTCCGAATTTCGGGATCAATCATTCCCGTTCACTACCGTGAACCTTTTCCCGACGCCTTTATGTAACTGATCGCGCATCATCTCCAGAGCATTATGCAAAACCCCTAATTCGCACGGGCTGGTCAGCGATGCACGCCAGCGGCCGGGTTTTGAATAGCTCCCTCAGATTTATCTGTATCATGCCTGGCAACGCGCTGTAAAGAGACGATTCCGCATTAAATGGGATGCTGTCACGATCTGGCTACATCGGTGGGATGCTGGTATCCTTACGCGAGCGTCGGCTGCCGGGCTTGCTCGCTCCGCCTAGGTGGTTTGACTGGTTTTTTTTGGCGTGTCGCCACGAGCGAGGAAGCTCATAGCTTTTCACCGAGCCCGTGTGGCGTACCAAGCCCAGCTGGTACCTGATCGTGACCGAGGACCGGATGTTCCCCCGGCGGCCTAGCGCATCATTTCCGACCGGGCAGGATCCACTGTGATTGAGGCCCCGGCAGCCACACCATCCACGTGTCGCAGGCAGCCGCGGTGGCCGCCCTCATCCACGAGGCCGCCACAGCCGTCAGCGCTCGGTAGTAGACCGCTACGACTCGTCTCGCTTGCCGTGACAGCCCAGAGCATGGCCGGGTCATTCCGTTCTCGGGCTACGCTCTGCTGACGCTGCGAGGAAGACGGCATTGGGCAGCAGCGGTTGCGTGCCGGGTAAGCCCCTGATCAACGGCAATCCGAGGCGAGGGGCCCGGCGTGCGCCGCGCGTGCCTCCCAAGGAAGAGCGCGGCGCTGACGCCGGGCCAGCGGCGCCATGTCAACGGTCAGGTGCGTGTCGCCGGTGGTGGCCAGGTAGAAGTCTCCATCACTTGAGCTATTCCTTAGTTTTCGAGGCCGGGCAGCACCTCGCTTGGAGCGGGCCTGTCGCATGCGGAACGACTCGCCTTCGATGGCCATGACGATGGCGTGGTGCAGGAGCCGGTCGAGCAGGCTGACGGCGGTGACGTGCTCGGGCAGTAACCTCCCCACCGGTCGAAGGGCTAGTTGGAGCCGATCGCGAGGGCGCGGCGCTCGTAGGCGGCCGCGACGAACCGGAACAGCAGCTGGGCGCCGGTGTCGTCGAGCGGGGCGTAGCCCACTTCGTCGATGATAACCAGGTCGTTGCGGAGCAGGTTCTCGATCACGCGGCCGACGGAGTTGTCGGCCAGCCCGCGGTAGAGGGTCTCGGCGAGGTCGGCGGCGGTGAAGTAGCGGACC
The DNA here is from genome assembly GCA_963844695.1 of uncultured Actinomycetes bacterium. Taxonomy (GTDB): domain Bacteria; phylum Actinomycetota; class Actinomycetes; order Streptosporangiales; family Streptosporangiaceae; genus RYN-230. The sequence goes on along the minus strand of CAWJPL010000034.1, from coordinate 128,619 downwards.
TTGTGCCCTGCCTCGACGGCGGCGACGCCGAGCGCGATCAGGCTGTGGGACTTGCCTGTTCCGGCCGGGCCGACGGCGCAGTAGTTCTCCGCGGCCCTGATCCATTCCAGCGAGGCCAGGTAGTCGAACGTCGCCTGCGGGATCGATGATGCGGCGAAGTCGAACTCCTCGATCCTCTTGATCAAGGGGAACGCGGCGGCCTTCATGCGGACGCGGGCGTTAGACTCGTCGCGGGCGGTGATCTCGGCGTGCAGCAGGGAGCGCAGGAACTCCTCCGGTGACCACCGCTGGGTCTTGGCGGTGACCATCAGCTCCGGGGCCAGCCGCCGCATCATGCCGAGCTTGAGCCGCCGCAGTCCGCTGTCCAGGTCAGCGGCCAGGGCGGGCATGCTAGCCGCGGTGATGAAGACACCTAGATCTTGTAGGCCGACAGCGGCCGGATCGGGACCTTGGGCAGATCGATGACCAGGGCGTTCCCGGCCGGGCGGAGCTGCGGCGCTCCGGTCCCCGCGGCCAGGATGGAACGGACGTCCGCGGCCCGCCAGCGGCGGAAGGCCACCGCCCGCTCCAGCGCCGCCGTGAGCGCCTGGTCCCCGTGGGCGGCGCGCAGCGCGGCCAGCTCATCCAGATCCGAGGTCAGCCTGGTGTTCCCCGAGGCAGCCGAACCGGCGATGAACTGCTCCGCGACGGGGCCGAGCGCGGCGAAGCCTTCTCCGCCGGGGTCTTCGGGCGCACCGCGCGGCGCGGCGCGAGCCTGGGCCCGCCGTAATGCTCGTCGAGCACCGATGCCTCGCCCAGGGCGACCGCTACGTGCTCGGCGAGCACCTCCCCGGTCGCCGTGTCGGTGACCCGCAGCCGTCCTCCCGAATCGGCGACCTCGACCCGCCGGCCGATCAGCCCGGTGGGCACCGAGTAGCGCGCCGAGCCGAACCGCACGCATGACAGCCGGTCCACCTTCCGGGTCACGCCGGGCGGCCGATCACCGGCCGCAGCGACGGCAGCGGGATGAGCAGATCCCGCTCGGCGTCCAGGCGCTCAGCGGGGATGGCGCAGATCTCCGAGTGCGTCGACTCGCGTTGACCTCCGCGCACCACTGGCGAGCCGCCACGTTGGCCTCGGCCAGGCCGGTGAACGGGGCCTGCAGGACGACCAGGTCCCGCTGGCATAGCCGACGAGGTTCTCTACGATCCCTTTCGTCTCCGGGTCGGCGGTCTCGCACCAGTCCGGCCTGAAGGAGTAGTGGCTGGCGAAGCGGACGTAGTCCGCGGTGGGCACTACCTTGTTCGCGACCACGCCGCCCTTCAGGCAGCCCATCCGGTCCGCCAGCACCACCTTCGGCACCCCGCCGAGCTCCTCGAAGCACTCAGCCAGCATCGCCAGCGTGGTCTCGGACCGCTCGTTGCCGGCGAACCGCACGAACCGGACCCGCGACCAGGCCAGCACGGCGCAGAACACGTGCAGGGCGCCCACGCTGCCCCAGTCGATCGCCAGCATCTCGCCCGGCGCTCACACCGCCGGGCGGCGGCCCCAGTGGTGATCGCGCCGCCACTGCTGCTTCGCGCCTGCGATCAGCCACCGGAAGTTCCGCGGCGACCCCGCATATCCGGTCGCTCTCGCCGCGGGCAGCAGCCGCTTCGCCGAGATCCGGCCCGACGTGGCCGCGACCCGGTCAGCGACCAGATCGCTCACCGAGTCGTAGTTGCGCTCCCGAGCCTTTCGCACCGGCAGCTTTCCACCCGCCTCCGCACGCTCGATGATGCGCTTGACTGTCTTATGCGTGGTCCCGCACATCGCGGCGGCCCCGCGATACGTGCCCACCTGCTGGTAGGCAGCGTGATGTCCATGTTCTCCCTCGCAGATTTCATGCTGAGAAGGCCCCCCGGGCGGCGACTGTGACTGGCTGACACCGTCACGATCGCCGTCCGATGCGCTCTCTGACGACACGACGCACGAGGATGGGGACTTCTACTGGCCAAAACCGGGACCTCTAATGGCCACCTGCGGATACTTTTCCACGGCCACGGACACTTCGCGGCGCCGCCTTGATCAAATACGGTTAAATTCGGCAACGCGTCGAAGGTTTGCTGATCGCGTGGTAGAGGCCGTCTAAGCACGAGAACACCCCGCGACGGCCGACGTCAGTACAGACACCATCGCGGGGCGCAGCTTCAAGCCTAGCAGGCGCTCTCGAACTCAAATTCGATAGAGCCTACCTAGAGTGAGTCGGACTGTAGGCCCAGTCTTGTGCCAGAGTGGTTGTGACCTCGGCGAACACACGCAACCTACCGCCTGACCTGCGGCTGAGATCGTGGCAGTTCTCATGAGTTCTGGCTAGATCGCAGTGTCATGTGCCCCCGATGTGCCCCGGCTGGACCGGCGATGACAGCGTCAACCCTGTCCCTAGACCATTCGCCACGCGGCGAGGTACGACGAGGTAAACCCGGAATGCAACTCAGGGCGTCTTACCTGGAAACGGGTCCTCCGGATCGGCTGGCGGGATCTGATGGAAACAAGATCAAAGCCGCCATGGGAGGGGTCTTGCTCGGGTTCGCCACCGTGGATCTATCGACACGGGTCAATATTTTGACGGTGTGGCTGACCTCGGTGCAGGGCGCTACCAGCGTTGTCCACACGAATGCCGTGACCTTCGACCTGGATGATGACACGACACCTCGCCGGGCGTTGGTTATGGTCTGCGACCGGTACGTCGTCTTGACCGATCGGACACCACGTGAGCATCCGGTCCTCGTCGGCTGGGGTGTCGAGCCCAGCGACCTGGCGATGCTGACGAAGCAGACCACCGCCGGTGGCCCCCTGCAGGAGACCGCCTACGCGAAGGCGTGGCGAACCGCACGGCAGGTAGCGCTCACGCCAGCCGAGGCAGCGTCCCCGCTCGTCCGGCGCCCGTACAATCTCCGGCATGCATGCGCCTCGCTGATGCTCAATGCTGGGTGTCCCGGCCACTGAGGCTGCCCGGCGACTCGGGCACAGCGTGGCAATGCTGTTGAAGCGGTATGCCAACTGCATCGACGGCCAGGAGTTGGCCGCCAACGACCGGATCGCGCGGGCGCTGGAGGATGGCGGCGTGTGAGAGGCTAGGAACCGACATCGGGCCGCCCATCCGAGGGCCTGGCGTCGAGGCTGCGGACCAGCCGCGGACCAGCGGGCCCCAGGCTAGCCATGATCCGGGCGTTACTGCAGCTGGGAGGGTTCGCCTAGTGGCCGATGGCGGCGGTCTTGAAAACCGCTATGGGGCGTGAGTCTCATCGTGGGTTCGAATCCCACACCCTCCGCCGATGTCCTGAGGCCAGACATAGCACCACACCGCCACCTGGCCAGCCAGAATGCGGCCTGAACCGCGGAAACGGACCAACCGTCCGGCGCGCTCCGGTTGGGGGCACCGCGCGCTCCGGTTCGGGCATGTGCAGCCGTAGGCACGGGCGCCCGGCGCAGCAGAATATTCTTTCGCGTCCCGGGTCTGGCTGGCCGAGAATGTGTACCCAGCGCTGGCTGCGGCCGCGACGGGAGGACGTCGATTGCGGTGACGACGCGATGACCTGGCCGACTTTTGTGGTGATCGGGGCGATGAAGGCGGGGACCGTGAGCCTTCGGCACTACCTCGGTGAGCATCCCTGCGTCTTCATGGGGGGCGGCGGGATGTTCGGCGAGCCGAACTTCTTCATAGCTGAGGACAACTGGCCCCGCGGCCGCGGCTGGTATGAGTCCCTGTTCGACGGCGCCGGCCGGGCCGCCGCAGTCGGAGAGTGCTCTCCCTGCTACACGTGGGCCCACGTATACCGCGGCGTCCCCGGGCGGATGGCACAGGTCATTCCGCAGGCGCGCCTGGTCTACGTGGTACGCGACCCCATCGCCCGCATGCAGTCGATGTACATGCATCAAGTGTCAGCCGGCCGGGAGCGGCGCCGCGCGGAGGTGGCCCTGCTCGACGACCGTTATCTCGGGCCAAGCCGGTACGGCTTCCAGCTCGCGGCGTTTCTCGATCACTTCGACCGCAGCCAGGTACTCGTGGTCGCGAGCGAGGTGCTCCGCGACAGGCCGCGTGAGGCACTGAGCGCGGTGCTTGACCACCTCGGGGTTGACCCGGCCGCGGTGGACTCCGGCAAGCAGCATCGAGACCACCGCTCGGCTGACAAGCCCGTCCCGCGCCTGCACGATCTCGGGTGGCTACCCCGACGCCAGGTCAAGCTCCGTCCGCGATGGCGACCCGACCAGCGCAGCGGGCTGGCCCGGTTCCTGACCACCCGGCCAGCACGCCCCGGCGACTCCGCGATCCCACCCGGACTCCGCGACCAACTCGCCGAGCGCCTTGGCCCCGACCTGCGCCGCTTCGAGCATCTCCTCGGCCACCAGGTGCCCGGTCACTGGGGATGGTCAACTCCAGCAGCCGCTAAGCTTGTTCGTTTAACCTGCGCGTTCGCGTTGTGCCTTGAGCGTGCGGTCCCTCTTCGTCTTTTTTCCCACGTCGTGGCGGGGTGCTGGGCGCCGGTTCTTCGACCCTGGCGGCCGCCCGGGGCCGGGCTTGCCGGGTTTCGGTGCGCCTGCCAGGCAGGGCAGGGTCGCGTGGATGTTCCGGAACCCCCGGCGGACCCGGGCGGGGGTCAGCCGGCCCGGCGCGGCGGGCCGTTCCCAGGGCAGGCGCAGGTCCGCCGCCAGCGGCCGGGCGAGGCGGAGCTGGGCGTGGCAGGCGATGATCAGCCAGGTCCACCGGTCCGCAGCCTGCGGGTCGCGGAGTTTCGGGGCGGTCCACCCGAGGACCTGCTTGAACAGCCGGAACGTGTGCTCAAGATCGAAACGGCGCAAGAACGCCTGCCACAGCCGGTCCACCGCGGCGGGCGGGACGCCGGTGACCGAGCACCACAGCCACACCGGCTTGGGGGCCCGGTCCCCGGGCAGGCGGTCCACCTGGAGGCGGATCAAGGTGCCCTCGATCACCGGCAGCGGCCCGTCATCGGCCAGCCAGGCGGAACGGTGGGTCAGCCGGGGATGCAGCCGGTCCCAGGCCTGCGCGGCCGCGGTGCCGTAGCGGGTGGTTGCCGTGGTGGTGGTCACGGCCGGGCCCGGCCAGGTGGCCGGGTCAGCGAGCGCGAACTCCCGGCCGTGGCGGCGAGGCCGGCCGTTGGTGCCAGGCCGGCGTGGCGGCACCGGGAAGTGCAGCACCCGGTCGCTGCGCAACCGCCCCAGGATCTCCACAGGCAGGTCAGCGAGCTGGTGAGCCAGCCGCATCGGGTCATACCCCGCGTCGAAGATCACCAGGACCGGCAGGTCCCCCTCGCGCCAGTGCCCGGCAGCGACCAGCCGGGTGATCACCTCCCGGACCTGCACGGCGGTCACCTCAGCCTCGTCATCCTCAGGACCCAGGCGGACGGCGTCCAGCACCGCGGTCCAGGAGGTGCGGCCCGGCTCCAGCGCGGCGACCACCGAGTACGGCCAGCCCGGGATCATCTGCGCCTGCCCCTTCCCGCGGCCATACACGTGACAGAACAACCGGTCCGGGCTGGTCACCGCGCCGGGCCGCAGCCAGTTGCTCACGTCCACGGCCAGCATCAGCCGCCCGTCCGCCGCCCGCGGTAACGGCAGGCCCGCCAGCGACCGGCGCAGCCGGGCGATCTCGATCCGCCCGCAGTTCACCGCGTCATACAGCGCGCCGTGGCCACGGCGGTGCCCCGGCGCCAGCGACAAGCCGGCCAGGGTCCTGACCGGGCCGTCTGCGCACAGCACCGCATCGGCCAGCTCCGACAGCTCATCAGCGCGGGCGGTCAGGCAGGCCTGGAACTCCCGGCGGAACCGCGACAGCACGGCGGCTGGCCCGGCAGCAGCTTTCTCTGGCAATCTGTCCATCACGGCCTTCGTAGTGATCATGCGGTCTTCAGCGAGAACACATGATCATGCGGAGGCCGTGCTCACGCACCGCGACACGCCGGGACCACGTGACAGAAGCCACGCGAAACGCCCAGGTCACAGCCGCGGAGGTTAAAGAACAAGCTAAGAGCCTGTTCGAAACCTCAACGGACGCGCGGCCACTGTTCGGCGAGCAGCGGTTAGGAGGAAGCCCGGCGGTCGGGCAGCGCGGCGGTCCGGTCTACTTCGAGGAGCTGGCCGCGTAGCCGAGAGCGGTGACGCCGAGCAGGTGCTCGCGTGGAACGCTGGGCCAAGTCCGAGGAGGTGAGGCGGTCCCATACGCCGACAGCACGCCCGGGTCATCGCTGACGACGTAGATCACCGAGCGGATGACGTTCTGAGCGTCGGCACCAGCCGCGGTGAGCGCTTCCCTGGCGTTCGCGCCGACCTGGTCGGCCTGGGCAAGAATGTCGCCGTGCCCGACGAGCTGCTCGTCGCGGTCGAGCGTGCACTGCCCGGCGAGGAGCGAGCCGGCCGGGTCGACGATCGTGACAAGGGTGTACCCGGAGGTCTGGTGCAGCCGCTCGGGGTTGAGCAGATGATGGGCACAGGCCGATTCTGTCAGAGCCTGCTTTGAGAACTCAGGCAGCGTATGGCTGGGCAGCGGCCGCGCTGGCGGCGAGGCGGCGGGTCAGACGATGATCATCGCCCAGTAGATGCAGTCTCGTGGCGGGCCGCCATCCGCTCATAGTCGCGACGGTCCTGCGGTGGCGGTGATCCAGCAGGGTCCGTTCTACCACCCACCTGCGGGCAACTTTGAACGTATGCAGGTCATCGGTCGCTTGACGATCTCCAGGTCAGGTGCAGGCGGGTTTTAGCCCAGGTGACCAGCTTCCCCGTGCCGCAGTCCGCCCAGGCCAGCGCTATGGAGGGGAGCGCGGCGCAGACATCCGATGCGTTTAGTTGTCAAGCAGCTTCGCTGCGTGTCGCCTCGGCTGGTTGCGGGAAGGCGGTGGCTTCGTCGTAGTGCTGGCCGGTGGCCAGGCAGTGGTGCAGGCAGCCGAGGAGCCGGCCGAAGAGGTTGCGCTGGGCGGCGGTGTGCCGGTCGCCGGCGGCTTTGCGGCGGTCGTAGTGGGCGCGGGCGCCGGGTGAGGCGGTGAGGGCGGAGAAGGCCCAGAGGTAGCCGGCGGCGGCGAGGCGCTGGTTCTTGACACGCCGGTGCAGGACCGCGAGGGTTTTGCCGCTGGCGCGGGTAACAGGGGCGGCCCCGGCGTAGGCCTTGAGTCCTTTGGCGTCGGCGAAGCGGGACCGGTCGTCGCCGGTCTCGGCGAGCACCCGGGCGCCGGTGAGCGGGCCAAGCCCTGGGAAGCTGGTGATGATCCCGGCGTCCGGGTGCTGGTTAAAAGACTCGATGGCAGCGTGCTCGAGGTCCTCGGCGCTGGCGCAGGCGGCGTCCAGGTGGCGCAGCAGGGCCAGGGCCTGGCGGCCCATCGCCTGTCGACCAGCGGCGGCTGGCGCATCTGCACGGCGCGGAACGTCTCGCGCAGCCGGGCTGTCCTCGGCGTCGATGCCGCGGGAGCGCCCGGCCTTGCGCAGCAGCGCCCGCAGCTGGGCCAGGGTGAGCCTGGCAGCGGCAGCCGGGTCCGGGGCGGCGGCGAGGATGGCGCGGGCTTCGGGGCGCATGATGCCGCCGCGGGCCTCGGCGAAGGCGGCGAGGAAGGCGGGGAAGTACTCGCGCAGGTGCGAGCGGAGCTTGTTGTGCGCGCAGGTGCGGTCCCAGACGGCGTCTTGCTGGGCGCGGGCCAGCACCGCGATCGCCTGCGCCAGCTCGGAGTCGGCCGGCAGCGGCCGGTGCGCGTGCATGTCGGTGCGCAGGATGCCGGCCAGGACGACCGCGTCGCCGTGGTCGGACTTGCGGCCCGCGATCGAGTGCCGGTCACGGTAGCGGGCCACGGCCATCGGGTTGATGGGGTAGACGCTGCGCCCGGTGGCGCGCAGGCAGGCGACCAGCAGCCCGCGTGGCGTCTCGATCGCCACCGGGACCGGGTCATCGGCGCTGTCGCCGTGCTCGGCGAGCAGGCTCAGCAGCGCGGCGAGCCCGGCGGCGTCGTCGCTGATGCGGCGGCGGGCCAGCAGCTGCCCGTCCCGGTCTATTAAGGCGATGTCGTGGTGGTCTTCGGCCCAGTCGATGCCGCAGAACACGTCCATGATCTTCATTCCCCCCGGTTCGTGATCTGTTGCCTGATGGCCCTAAAGCCACGCAGGTCACGCACGCTCCCTAATGGAAGGCTCACCGGCCCGCCATCCGATTAGCCGTTCGTGACCTCAGCTGCCCGCAGGGCCCCGGTCCTGGCTGGAGCTCGACGGCTCCCGTCAGCGCAAGGGGTCCATCCTGCGGGTGGCTCAGGCCACCGACTACCCTGCCGGCACCGGCCCTGGGTGTCATGCACCCGCGCCTGCGTGTCACCCACCGAGTGGCGGCGGCTGAAGGCCAGGCCAGTCTTCACAGACGGATCCAGGTCCTATGGTGCGGGCACGATCTCCGAGCACCCCAGCCGCCGCCATCGCAGGATCAGACCCCGCCAGTCGCCGCCCAGGCATCAGCGTGCCCCGTTCCACACGGGCATGGACCCAGTGGCAGGTCCCGCTGTCTTAGTCGAGGGCTTCAAACCCTGGATCGCTATGGCGGTGACCTGTTCACATGCCCTTTAGTTCCACAGCAGCGGCCGGGCGCTCGCGGTCCTGTACGACGCGGCGGTGACCAGCACGGCCAGCAGCAGGCCGCCGGTGTTCACGGCGATGTGGCGCTTGCGTGCCGTTGATCTTCTTCCCGGCGTCGTAGCCGCGGTTCTCTCGCGTGTTACCATCTCCGAGCCCTTCACTGACTGCGAATCGATGATCGACCGCCGACGGCCGCCGAGTAGCGCCCAGCCGCTGCACGGACTCGTTCGCGCAGTTCATCGTGCATCCGCTTGGTCGAGCCGTCCGCTTCCCATTTCGCCCGCCCAGTAGTACATGGTCCCGTCGGCGGAAGTCCACGAGCAGTGCCCGCCATACCTGCCCGTTCTGCGTCACGTAGCTTATCTCATCTTCTTTCTCCCTCTTTCAGTATCTCTCTTTTCTTCCTCCCCGCCCTTCCAGCCTCTCCTTCTCACTCAGTCACGTCTCGCAGACCGCCCACTCCGCCTCGCTCATTTCCTATCTTTAGCAGCGGCCTCTCTTACTGCTTTAGACCCCGCCCTCGCAGCACCACCAGGCCACGCCCGCCTGCCGGCTGCCGGGGCTGGCTGGACATCACTGGCCGGAGCACGGTACAACGGCACGCAAGGCTCCTGGCATCGCGCTGGATTCGACACCCATGCGATTACCAGGGGCCTCCTACTCACATCAGCGACACGCCGCGCCACGACCAGGAAGATCCGGATACGCCCGGACTGCGCCCTGCCAGTTTTCAAGCGGCTCTTAACCCCGGCAGGCGTGCCGACGATCGGGTGGACAGACGATCGGGTGGACAAGAGTCGCTGCCGGCGAGAGGGCCTAGCGCCCCTTCCATCACGATCGCGCTTGGCACCGCGCAGGCTCCGCTCGGCCCGCAGCAGCCGCGCCCAGTAAAACCCGACGGCTAACGCGACCACGACGGCGACAACAGCGGCCAGGCTCGTCATGTACTCCAGTGTCGCCGGAGGACGGCATGATCGCCAGAGGTCACGAGATGACCGCCCAGGGTCAGGCGGCCTGATGACCCCGCTCACGGGCGAGTTCGCCGAGCAGGGCGACAGCCCGCGCGGGGGTCCCCCGCAGCGTGGGCATGTTCACGGCGGGCAGCCGGGTGACCGCCGTCCAGGCCTTTCGTTCCCAGCGGCCGTCGATCCCGGTGAGGCGGCAGTAGACCTGCCCGTCCGCTCGCAGGATCCACTCCCAGGACAGTTCCGCCGGATCCCCGCCGCTGACGCTGACCAGCCGGGCGATCACCTTCCGGGAAATTAACGCCATGCCGGATGCCCTCCCGCCGGGTGACCCCTTCGGCGTTGAGGCCCCGCTTACCAGGGGGCGGTCACGTTGTGCGGCTTTGGGAACAGAACTTTACCGCTGAGACGCAGAACTTTACCCCTGAACAGTCACCTGGGACATGAAGTGCCAGCTCTGCATTTCCTCCCAGACGCTGAGGCGTTATCAGACGGGCCTTCCGGGCCCTGCGCGGGATCAGTGCCCGGCGATTAGGCCGGGGCGCAATCAGTGAGGCCAGGCTCCGGGGCGGCTCACGGTGGGGCATCGCGTCCGCGAGGCTGTCGAATATCGCGAACAGCCGGTCCATCCCCGCGTCCGTCAGTACCTGGCGGATCGCCGGGCTCCCCGCAACGACCCGCACCTGCCCACCGGCGATGTCCGTGTATTTCAGCACCATCATCAGCGAACTGAAGGCGTACCAGTCGCAGGCCAGCAAGGCCGTCAGGTCCACCACGATGATGGAGTAATCCTGGCTGACGGACAAGAGGGCTTCCCAGAAGCGCTGGGCGTTCCAGGCGTTGACCTGAACCAGTGGGCTCACAATTGCCATGCCCCGGTCTGAGGTGACCTCGACACTGGGCCGGCGAGTACTGGGCGGCGGGTAGTGGGCTGGTGAGTACTGGGCTGGTAGACACGGGGCTCGTCAGGGCCGTCGGTCAACGTCTCATGCTTTCCGCCAGGCAAGCTCGGCTTGCCGTTGTCCCCGGCGCCGCTCGGCATGAGCGCATGCGAGCAGCATCGGACGGCGGCTGTTTTCGTCAACCTGACGCAACGTAACACCCGGGTCACAGAACACTCAAGGCCTTCGCTGGTAATTGCCAGCGACCCAGGTGATGCGGTCACCCGGACGGCTGCTGATACCTCCGCGCCCAGGCAATTACGCAGAGTGCGGGCGTCGGATCAGCCAGGGGTCGTAGAGGTACCAGCCCTCCCGGCCGCCCACCGCCGGGCTGGCGTACCAGCGCAGCCCCACGCACCAGCGGCCGTGCCGGTCCTTCCGCTGACCGGTGACCTGCGCCCAGGCCCATGTGCCATCCTGGAGCAGGATCTCGGCCTCAGTGTCCTCGGGGATGGTGGAGCCGGGCACGGCGTCGGCGGGCATAGCCCGCTCCAGCGCTGGCTCGCGGGCAGGGTCCGAGGTGACCATCTGGCCAGGATGCGTCTCGGCCCGTAGGCTCCAATGGCCGTTTCGGGATTCTTTTCGCAAATGTTTTCGGATGGACCGGCTCGCCGAGCCCGGTCCTCCCGGTCAATGCCGCCCGGGTGTTCACAGTTTGTGACGTGACGAGTGAGCTTCTGCGGGTAGATGCGCGACCTGGGCGCAGCGTGGCGGCCCAACTATCTGAGGGGGAAGCCATGCGCGGACAGCACCATGCGGGAACGAAGACCTCCGGCAGGAACACCAGCGCGGTCGTCGGCGTGATCGTGGCCACGCTGCTGGTACTGCTGGTGATCGTGATCATCCTGGTGGTGGGCTAGGGGCCTGCACCAGCCCCGGCTTGCGCGGGCGGGCGGGCCAGAGGGAACACGGGTGGCTCAGGGGGAACTAAGCCTGCTCGGTGGGGCGGATCAGCACCTCGTTGACCGCGACGTGCCGGGGCCGGGTGACGATGTAGGCGATCATGTCGGCCACGTCCTCCGCGCCCATCGGCTGCAGGCCGGTGACCTGGCTCCGCATGGCTTCGAGCACTTCGGGCCGGTTGTGCCCGGCCAGCTCGGTCGCGGTCGCGCCGGGCTCGACCAGCGACACGCGCACATGCCGCTGGGTGACTTCCAGCCGCAGCGCCTCGCTGAACGCGCCGATGCCGTGCTTGGTCAGGGTGTAGACGGCGCTGCCGTTGCGGGCGATCCGGCCCGCGGTGGAGCTGATGTTCACCATGTCGGCGACCCGGCGCGGCCCGTCCTCAGCCGCGCGGAGCAGATGTGGCAGGGCCGCGTGTGCGCAGTAGAGCAGGCCCATGACGTTGAGGTCGACCATCCGCTGCCACTCCGGCAGGGGAGCACCGACCGCCGGGCCGAGCAGCATCACGCCCGCGTTGTTGACCAGCGTGTCGAGGCGGCCCAGCTCGGCGACCGTCCGCTCCACCGCGTCCGTCGCCTGCCGCTCCTCGGTGATGTCCGACTCCAGGACCAGCACCGTCCCGCCCTGCTCGCGGATGCGTTCGGCGACTTCCTCCAGCCGGTCCTTGCGCCGGGCCGCGACCGCCACCGCCGCACCCTCGCCCGCGAGCGCTATCGCCGTGGCCGCGCCAATCCCGCTCGAGGCCCCGGTCACCAGCGCGACCGTGCCTTCCAGGCTGTCCGGCGTGGTTCGCGTCTTACCCGCTCCGGGCGCAGCCTGGTCGAAGAAGGGTGTCTCGGGCATGACTGAGCTCCTCAAATGCGGTGCGGTCGCCGTCCCCGCCGCGGTGACACCGCGAGGACCAACGGGAGGATCCTCCGTAACCACCCAGTATAAACGGAGCATCCTCCGCTTATATACTCCGGTGCGGACTGCGGCTGCTGTCTCAGTTGAAGAGGCAGAGTTCCAGGATGAGGGCCTCGACGGCGCCCTCACGCTCCTCCGGCCTGCCGTACCGCACTGACCGGCCGATCTCGGTGCCAGTGTCGAACTCGTCGAGGTAGCGGAAGATCCCTTCGCGGCCGTGCCCGAGCGCGATGTCGTATCCGAGCAGCAGGGCTGCATGACGCATCTCGCGTGTCGCCACCCGATTGACGACGGCTCTCATCACCCGCCAGCGGAGGCCGCGTGCGTGCCTGGTAATCCACTTGCCGCGCAGGCGTCCTCTCACGCTGTCGCGTACATCTAACATGCCTGGCCTCTTTCGTTAGCGGGGTCGGTCGTTCGGCCCGGCCAGGCTCCCCCCCAGCCGCGCCCCACTTCTAACAGAGAGACGCACAACTGTCGCTCTGGGTGCACAGAATCCCAGTATCTCTTCAATGTCTCCACCCGCGGGCGCAGTGGCGTAACCGAGAGTGACCTCTTTAGCGGACGAAGGTAGTCTTTTAATACGATTATCTTACAAACTTCACCAAACACCGATGACGTAGCACTCTTTACGTCAAGTGTCCATCCCCGGGAAACGGTGCAAGTCCATGTAAACCAGTTCGGCCCACATGCGCGTCTATACGCGCAGGACACGAGCGATGAGTCCAGTCCCCCACCCGGGACCAGCGCTGGTGCGAGGGCGGCGGTCGCCAGCGCCAGTCCATCCCGGTAGTGGGGGATTGAACATCTCCGCTAAACGTGCCATAGATGGACACACCCCGCCGCATGGGTGCCTGCCCGCTCGCCTGGAGGGGAACGAAACATGAGCGACAACCCCGACGACGAACCCCACCGGGAAAGCAGCATGAATCGCTCGGTAGTGGTCATTATTCCGACGTATAACGAGCGGCAAAACCTGAGCAGCATCGTGGACCGGGTTCGTGTTTCAGTGCCTGAGGCTCACGTGCTTGTAGTGGATGACAACAGCCCGGACGGCACCGGAACGCTGGCTGACGAACTGGCGGCAGAAGACGCCCATATCCACGTGCTGCACCGCAGCGAGAAGAAAGGACTCGGCGGAGCGTACATCGCCGGGTTCCGCTGGGCCCTGGACGAGGGCTTCAGCGCGGTGGTGGAGATGGACGCCGACGGATCGCACCAGCCAGAGCAGTTGCGGTTTCTGCTGGCCGCCCTCGACCGCAGTGACCTCGTGATCGGATCACGCTGGGTTCCTGGCAGCTACGTGATCGGCTGGCCGAAGTCGCGGCAACTGCTCTCGAGAAGCGGAAATGCCTACGCCCGCCTCATGCTGGGCATCCGGCCCCGTGATCTCACCGCCGGGTATCGCGTTTACCGGGACACGGCATTACGCCGGATCGGCCTGGAGAACGTGCAATCGCAGGGCTACACCTTCCAGGTGGATCTGACCCTGCGTGCCTTGCGGGCCGGCCTCGAGGTCATCGAACTGCCGATCACGTTCGTGGACCGGGCCACACGGCACCAGCAAGATGAGCGGCGCCGTCATCGCTGAGGCGCTGTGGCGGATCACCCAGTGGGGGGTCGCGGCCCGATGGCGCAGGCTTGTCACCCCAGGAGGGGTCACCCAGCCGTCGCGGCGGAAACGGCTGAACCAGCCCTCGCGCACGTCCCACCGCATCGTCATGACGTCCAGCGCCGCGAAGTTCCGCAGCCGGTTGTCCGCGTCCAGCCCGGTCACCTGCACCGGTCCGTACCCGAAGTCCACGGTCCGCCGGTACGCGCGGTGCAGGTGACCGTGCATCAGGTAACCGGGCATGACCGCGTCCACGATGCGCTGCAGGCGCCGGCGATGCGCGTCGTTGCGGGCCAGGTCCTCCGCCGCCCACTCGGGCGGCGGATGGGCGAAGGTGTGCGCAACGCCTGACGGGCAGTCGTGGCAGGCCATCACGTCAGCGTGACCGCCGCCGGAGATGGCTGCCTCCTGTTCGGCAGTGATCTCCTCCTGCGGCCACCAGTCCACGCCCTCGGTGCGGACCGCCCGGTCCAGGCTCACCGCGCCTCCGCAGGCCAGCCAGGTGCGGCCGTGCCAGCTCCACCGGTAACCGCGCGGCAGGTGCATGACCCGCGGGACCACGGTCACCCGCCCGTCCGGGCCCGGGTTCTCGTCCAGCTGGCCAAGCTGAGCGAAGTCCTCGTGGTTACCGTCCACGAACCAGAGTTCCGCGCCCACCCCGGCCAGGGCTCCGCTGACCCGGTCGAGATAGACCTTCCCGGCCTGATCCGGCCAGATGCCGAAGTCCCCGAGATGCAGGACGATCCGCTGGCTCTCCCCGGCGAGCAGTTGCGGAACACGCCGGATGACACTGACCGCCCATTCCTCGTTGCCGTGCCAGTCCCCGGCGACCACGATCCGCCGCGGGCCGGTGGCCGGCGCGGGTGGTGCCTCCCCGGGTTCCGCCCCTTCGGACGGGTCCTCACCGGCCTCGGCGCCCGGGGCGTGCCCCCGGCCGGATTCAGCGGTCATGACTGATTTGTAACCGCTGAACAGGCATCCCGCCAGGGGACCGGCCGCGCGGCGGGTCAGCCGCCGGCCGCGTCCTGCCACTTCCCGCTCAGCGGGTCCCGGCTGATCTGGCAGGACGCGAGGCTGTGGCGGCCAGTGGCGACAGACTTGTCCATCACCTTCGTGCCGATGAGGATCTCGCACTCGACCGAGCCCCGGCCGGGCAGCTCGGCGCTGATGAAGTAATAGAGCGGGTTGCCCAGCCTCGCGACGACCTGCAGCGGCGCCCGGCCGGTCAGGTAGGTACCCGCCGGGCCGTAGGTCACCCGCGCCCCCGGCGTGCCGGTGACCCGGTAGATGAGGATGGGCCGCGGCCCGTTCCCCGCTGACCTGGACCTGGACCTGGACTTGGACTTGCCTGGGCCGCACGCCCGCAGGCGCCGCGGCGGCTGGCTGGCCGGTGCTCGCGGCCGGGTGGGATCGCGGCGAGGAAGCCGGGAACTTCCCTCCGGTCAGCCCGGTCCCGACAGCCACGATGACGCTCAGGCAGCCGAGTCCGACCAGCATCCCGTTCCGGACCTGATGACGCCTGCGCGGCCGGCGCCGCCGTGCGGGACTGGGGCCCGGGAAGGACGGGCCCGGGATGGAGTGGCGTCCCCGGGGCCGATGCTCGTCCCGGTATTCCGTCTCGCGATGCTCCTGCTGCCGGGAGGAGTACTCCCCGGCTGGCACGTGCACCGGCCCGCGGTAGCGCGTTTCCCCGTACCGCGGAGGCCGGTACTCCCGCCCCGGATACCACTCCATGCCCGGGTACCACTCCCGCCCCGGGGTGCGCGCATCCGGCCCAGAGGCGTGCGCCGGGGCGCGCCACTCCGGTCGGGGGGCGTGCGCATCCGGGCCGGCGTCCTCGGGGGGCGGCCAGGACGGGGGGTCCGGCTGGCCTCTATCTGCGCCCACCGGCGACTCCCTCCGCAACCTGCTGGACGAGCGGTCGCCAGGGGAATCCCCCGACCGCCCGCTACCTGGGCGACCCAACCGCTCGACGCACAGTCAGCCAGCGCCGCGCGGGTGACACTCGCTGGCCTGCAACGTGGACGTACGGCATTATTCACGGATTTACCTTGGAAATACGTGGTCTTGACCACAACCGGACCCGGTTACGGCAGGCAGCGGCCCGCGGGGTGAGCCACTCCGGTCCCAGGTCACCCTGGCGTCCGGCAGGCGATTTATCGGGAGGCCCGGTCGTGCTCCCTATGCCAGGATCAACCGGTGAACCGCGCCCTGATGGAGCGCCGCCGATGCTGCTGACCATCACGCTGACCGAGCCGCCCGCGACGGACCTGGGCTTCTTGCTGCACAAGCACCCGGACCGGATGCAGAGCTTCGACGTGTCAGCCGGTCAGGCGCACGTGTTCTACCCGGAGGCCGGCGAGCGGCGCTGCACCGCGGCTTTGTCGCTGGAGATCGACCCGATCGCGCTGGTCCGCGGGCACCGGCGGTCCGGGACAGGAGGCCCGGAGGCGTTCTCCCTCGCCGAGTACGTCAACGACCGGCCCTACGCGGCCTCGTCGATGCTCGCGGTCGCGCTGGGCAAGGTCTTCCGCACCGCGATGACCGGCCGCTGTGACGCGCGGCCGGAGCTGGCCGCCCGCCCGCTGCCGCTGGAGATCAGCATCCCGGCGCTCTCCTGCCGTGGCGGCACCGACCTGGCGGACCGGCTGCTCGGGCCGCTGGGCTGGGACGTGCAGGCCACCCGGATCCCGCTCGACCCGGAGCTGCCGGAGTGGGGCGGCTCGCACTACTTCACGGTCCGGCTGACCGGGCAGGCCCGGCTGGCCGACGCGCTCAGCCACCTGTATGTCCTGCTGCCGGTGCTGGACGACAACAAGCACTACTGGGTCGACGACGCCGAGATCGACAAGCTGCTCCGCGCGGGCGGGGCCTGGCTGGCCGCGCACCCCGAACGGGAGCTGATCACCCACCGCTACCTGGCGCACCAGCGGACGCTCGCCGCCACCGCGGTGGCGCGATTGGCCGAAGTAGACGACACGGAGCCGGAGGCGCTGGACAACGCCGTCCCCGACACCCCGCCGCGCCCCAACTCCCTGGCCCAGCAGCGCCGCGACACCGTGCTGGACGTCCTCCGGGACACCGTGCTCAAAGACTCAGCGGCCGCCCGGGTCGCCGACCTCGGCTGCGGGGAGGGCCGGCTGGTCGCGTTGCTGCTGGGCGAACCCTCCGTGGCCCGGGTCCTCGGCACCGACGTGTCGCACCGGGCGCTGGAACGCGCCGCGCAGCGGCTGCACCTGGACACGATGCCGGCTCGCCAGCGGGAGCGGGTGGATCTGCTGCAGTCATCGCTCACCTACACCGACCAGCGGCTGGCCGGCCTGGACGCGGCCGTGCTCATGGAGGTCATCGAGCACGTCGACCCGCCCCGGCTCGGCGCGCTGGAGCACACCGTGTTCGGCGCGGCCCGGCCCGGCACCGTCGTGGTCACCACGCCGAACGCCGAGCACAACGTCCGCTTCGCCGGCCTGGGCCCCGGCGCGACGCGGCACCCGGATCACCGGTTCGAGTGGACCCGCCCCCAGTTCCGCGACTGGGCGGCCGGGGTGGCCGGCCGCCGCGGTTACCAGGTGCGCTTCCTGCCGGTCGGCCCGGACGACCCCGAGGTCGGCCCGCCCACCCAGCTGGCGGTGTTCACCCGTGCCTGACTCCGTGGCCCCTGAAGTCCCCGATCCAGCCAGCACCGGGCCAGCCAGCACCGGGCCAGCCAGCACCGGGCGGCGGGAACTCGGCATCCCCGAGCTGTCCCTGGTCGTGCTGGTGGGCGTGTCCGGCTCGGGCAAGACCACGTTCGCCCGCCAGCACTTCGGCCCGTTCGAGGTGATCTCCAGCGACTTCTGCCGCGGGCTGGTCGCCGACGACGAGAACGACCAGGCCGCCAGCGCCGACGCGTTCGACGTACTCGGATACATCGCGGGCAAGCGGCTGGCGGCCGGCCGGCTGACGGTGGTGGACGCGACCAACGTGCAGCCCGCCGCGCGCAAGCAGTTCGTGGAGCTGGCCCGCGCCCACGACGTGCTGCCCGTCGCGATCGTGCTGGACCTGCCGAAAAACCTGTGTGCGCAGCGGAACACGAACCGGCCGGACCGCGCCTTCGGGGCGCAGGTGATCGCCCGCCAGCACGACCAGCTGCGCCGCTCGCTCCGGTCGCTCAGCCGGGAAGGGTTCCGCAAAGTCCACGTCCTGCGCAGCCCCGCCCAGGCCGACGCGGCCGTGGTGGTCCGCGAACGGCTGCTCACCGACTACCGCGACCGGACCGGGCCGTTCGACGTGATCGGCGACGTGCACGGCTGCCGCACCGAACTGGAGGCGCTGCTGGGCAAGCTCGGCTACACGCTCACCCGGGACGAGGCGGGGCGGGCCGTCGACGCGGCGCCGCCCGACGGCCGGACGGCGCTGTTCCTCGGCGACCTGGTCGACCGGGGACCCGACTCGCCTGGAGTGCTCCGGCTGGTGATGGGCATGGTCGCCGCGGGCCACGCTCTGGCCGTCCCCGGCAACCACGAGAACAAGCTGACCCGGGCGCTGTCCGGGCGGAACGTCCAGGTCAGTCACGGGCTGGCCGAGACGCTCAGCCAGCTGGCCGGCGAGGACGAGGCGTTCCGCCAGGACGTCGCCGGGTTCTGCCACGGTCTCGTCTCGCACCTGGTGCTGGACGGCGGCCGGCTGGTGGTGGCGCACGCCGGGCTGAAAGAGGCCTACCACGGCCGCGCGTCCGGCCGGGTGCGCAGCTTCGCGCTGTACGGGGACACGACCGGCGAGACGGACGAGTTCGGGCTGCCGGTCCGCTACCCCTGGGCCCACGACTACCGGGGCCGGGCCATGGTGCTGTACGGCCACACGCCCACGCCCGACCCGGAGTGGGTCAACAACACCCTGTGCCTGGACACCGGGTGCGTCTTCGGCGGGCGGCTGACCGCGCTGCGCTACCCGGAGAAGGAGCTCGTCTCGGTCCCCGCCGAGCGGGTCTGGTACGAGCCTGCCCGGCCTCTTCTTTCCCCTAACGCCCCCAGCACCGCCGGCGACCGCGACCCGGCCAGCGTCACGGGCGCCAGTCCTATGGCTGTCCGGGATCCCGGCGTGCTGGACATCACCGACGTGCTGGGCAAGCGGGTGATCGAGACCGGCTACCAGGGCCGGATCACGGTCCGCGAGGAGAACGCGGCCGGCGCCCTCGAGGTGATGAGCCGGTTCGCGGTGGATCCCCGGTGGCTGCTCTACCTCCCCCCGACCATGTCGCCCGTCGCCCACGTCCGGCCGGCCGGACCTGCTGGAGCATCCGGCCGAGGCGTTCGCGGCCTACCAGGCCGACGGGGTCACGGACGTGCTCTGCGAGGAAAAGCACATGGGCTCGCGGGCCGTGCTGCTGGCCTGCCGCGACGAGGAGACGGCCCAGGCCCGGTTCGGCGTGCCGGACGGCCTGCCCGGGGCGGTGTACACCCGGACCGGACGGCCGCTGTTCGGCCCGGCCCGTAGGCCGGCCGGGAGCAGAGCGGCCCGGCCCGTAGGCCGGCCGGGAGCAGACCCGACCCGCGCTTACGCGTCAGCTGCTGGACGCAGTGCGCGCCGGGATCGGCGCGGCCGGGCTCTGGGACGAACTGGGCACCGGATGGGTGCTGCTGGACTGCGAGCTGATGCCCTGGTCGGTCAAGGCCGGGGACCTGCTCCGGCACCAGTACGCCGCGGTCGGCGCCGCGGCGCGGGCCGCGCTGCCCGAGGCCGCCCGGCTGCTCGCCGAGGCCGCCGCACGGGGCGTGGACGTGGCGGCGCTCGCCGCGCGGACCACGGCCCGGGCCGCCAACGCCGAGGCGTTCAGCACCGCCTACCGCCGCTACTGCTGGCCGGTGGACGGACTGGACGGGGTGCGGCTGGCGCCGTTCCAGATCCTGGCCACCGAGGGCGCCGTCTACCACGAACGTGATCACTCCTGGCATCTGAGCCTGGCCGACCGGCTGGCGGCGGCCGCCCCGGAGCTCATCACCGTGACCCGGCGGCTGCGGGTGGACACCGCCGACCCGGACTCCGTGGCGGCCGGGGTCACCTGGTGGGAAGAGCTGACCGGGGCCGGCGGTGAGGGCATGGTGGTCAAGCCGCACGCCAACCTGACCCGGGCCGCCCAGTCCCGGGACGGCCGGGGTCTGGCCCAGCCGGGCATCAAGGTCCGGGGCCGGGAGTACCTGCGGATCATTTACGGCCCCGACTACACCGAGCCCGCCAACCTGGCCCGGCTCCGGGACCGCAACCTCGGCCGCAAGCGGTCACTGGCGCTGCGCGAGTACGCCCTGGGGCTCGAGGCACTGGACCGGGGCGCGCGGGGCGAGCCGTTGTGGCGGATCCACGAAGCCGTGTTCGGGGTGCTCGCCCTGGAATCTGAGCCGGTCGACCCCCGTCTGTAGGGCGAGGGGCCGGCCGGGAGGCGGTTTTCGTTGCGGCGAACTATTGGCCTTCTGGCCTGCTTGATCAGGCGGGCGGGGGTGGCTAGCGGGCCATCTTCGCCGGGTGGGCGAATCCGTCGCCGATCTCCGCGGCCAGCGTCAGGTAGGCGTCGGCCGTGGCCCGGTCCAGCCGGGACAGCTCCACCTCGGCGCCCTCGTCCAGGTGCGGGTCGTACGGGACCCTGACCACGGCCCGGCAGCGCGCGGCGAAGTGCTGCTCCAGCCGGTCCAGGTCCACCCCGCTCCTGCTCCGCGGGCGGATCATGGCGAGCACTACCACCGAGTGCCGGACCAGGTCGCCGTAGCCGTGCGCCTGGAGCCAGTCCAGGGTGGCGCTCGCGCTCCGCGCCCCGTCCACCGACGGCGAGCTGACCAGGACGATCTGGTCGGCCAGGCGCAGCACCCCGGTCATGGCCGAGTGCAGCATGCCGGTCCCGCAATCGGTGAGGCAGATCGAGTAGTAGTGCTCCAGCACCTCACACACGTCGTAGTAGTCCTGCTCGCTGAACGCCACCGACACGGCGGGATCGCGATCGGAGGCGAGCACCTCCAGCCGGCTCGGGGCCTGCGTGGTGTAAGCCCGGACGTCCGTGTACCGCTGGATCTGGTACTTCTCGTTCAGCAGGTCGCGGACGGTGGCGGCGGTCTCCAGCCGGAGCTTGTCGGACAAGGTGCCCCGGTCGGGGTTGGCGTCCACCGCGATGACCCGGTCCCCGCGCAGCGAGGCCAGCGTGGCGCCCAGGCCGACGGTGGTCGTGGTCTTGCCGACGCCGCCTTTCAGGCTCACTACCGCGACCCGGTGATGCCCGCCGGTGACCGGGGTCCGGGCCCGGGCGACCAGTTCCCGGCGGCGCCGGTCGGCCGCGGACTCGGGCGCCCGGACCAGGCCCCCGGTCACCTTGAAGACTGCGCGGCGCCAGCCGCTGGCCGGGGCTTTGTGCCTCCCGGGCAGGAGCAGGTCAGTGGTGAGGCTGTCGGCCGTGACCGTTTGCGAAGGTGCCGGTCCTGGCTGCGGTCCAGGCTGGGGCGGCCAGGGCGCGGGTGGTTGCGGCGCTGGCGGGGCGGGGGGACCCGCTCCCGCACGGACTTCCGCCGGGCCAGCGTCCGGTCCGCCCGGCTCCGCCAGCCAGGAATCGGCCTCCGGGGGCGCCGCCACCCCGAACTCACCGGGGGGGCCGCCGGAGCTCCGGATCTGCGACGGCGACGGGTCCTGGCCCGGCGCCTCGTCGTCGGAGGGCAGGTATTCATCGCCGGTGTCAGGGTCGTCGCCCACCAGGCCGAGCGCACCCAGGCCGTAGCTGCCCGGGTCGTAAGGATCAGCCGGGCCGTACTCCTCCGCCGGATCGTAAGCGTCAGCGGTGTCAAGGTCGTCGGGCGGCCCGTAAGGATCCCCGGCGTCTCCTGGTTCGGCGCCCGCACCGTCCAGCCCGGGGTCGCCCTCCGCGCTCAGGGCCAGCCCGGGCGCGAACGCATCCGGCAGTTCGGGCTGCGGGCTGGGGACGCGAGCCTCATCTGTCCTTGCTGCTTCGCTGCGGTCCAGGTCACGTTCGGCCAAGCTGGTTTCCCCTCAGCTCTCATCGGTATAGGAGAATGACGTGCCGGGCAGGGGACCGGATGGGCGCATCCAACCCGAAGCCTAAGCTACCTAGCTCGCCGTAGCCCAGCCCCGGCTACGGCAATCAGGAGAAACCCCATGCGAGCGGTCGTGATCACCCATCCCGGCGGACCCGAGGTCCTGCGCCTGGAGGAGGTGCCCGATCCGGTACCCGGAGCAGGTGAGGTGGTCGTGGAGGTCGCGGCGGCCGGGCTGAACCGCGCCGACGTCCTGCAGCGCCAGGGCCACTACCCCCCGCCGCCCGGGTCGCCGCCGTACCCCGGGATGGAATGCTCCGGCCGGATCGCTGAGCTGGGCCCGGACGTCACCGGCTGGCGGGTCGGCGACGAGGTGTGCGCCCTGCTGGGCGGCGGCGCGTACGCGGAAAAGGTCGCCGTGCCCCAGGGTCAGTTGCTGCCCATCCCGGACGGGGTGTCCCTGGTGGACGCGGCCGCGCTGCCGGAGGCGACGTGCACCATCCAGGGCACGGTGTACCAGCAGGCGCGGCTGGCGCCCGGCGAGACGTTCCTGGTCCACGGCGGGGCCGGTGGCATCGGGACGTTCGCGATCCAGATCGCGAAGGCCGAGGGATGCACGGTGGCCTGCACCGCAGGGTCGGCGGAGAAGCTGGCCCGCTGCCGGGAACTCGGCGCCGACCTGGCCATCTCCTACCGGGACGACGACTTCACCGCCGCCGTGCTGAAGTTCACCGGCGGGCAGGGCGCGGACGTCATCCTCGACATCATGGGCGGCCCGTACCTGGCCGGAAACCTCGGCGCGCTGGCCAGCTGGGGACGCCTGGAGATCATCGCCACCCGGGGTGGCGGCCGCGGCGAGATTGACCTGGGGCTGATGATGCAGAAGCGGATCTCGATGGCCGCCGCCACGCTGCGGACCCGGACCGACACGGAAAAGGCCGAGGTGGTGGCGGCCACCCAGGAGCACATCTGGCCCCTCATCAGTGCCGGGAAGGTGGTCCCGGTCATCCACGCGGTGCTGCCGATGGCCGACGCGGCCCAGGCGCACCGGCTGATCGACGACGGCACGCATATCGGAAAGATCCTGCTGGCCAACTAGTTCCTGCTGGCCAGCTGGGTCGGGCCCGGCGGAGGATCGGCGGAACATTCCGGCCGGGTGCGCACCCCCTGGCGCAGCCACTACCCGCGAGGGGCAAGACTAGGACCATGAGCGAACGCAACCCCGAGGCCGGCCAGGGCGCCAAAGTTGTGGTGGTGGGCCCGGACGGCATCACGGTGGACGCCGACGGCGGCGAGGGTGAGAGCACCGGCGAGCGGCCGGTCATGGAGATGGTCGAGCAGCCCGCGAAGGTCATGCGGATCGGCAGCATGATCCGGCAGTTGCTGGAGGAGGTCCGGGCCGCCCCGCTGGACGAGAAGAGCCGGGCCAGACTGCGCGAGATCCACCAGAGCTCGATCAAGGAACTCGAGGACGGGCTGGCCCCGGAGCTGGTCGATGAGCTGGAGCGGCTGTCTCTTCCCTTCGCCGACGACACGGTGCCGAGCGAGGCTGAGCTGAGGGTGGCCCAGGCTCAGCTGGTGGGCTGGCTGGAAGGCCTGTTCCACGGCATCCAGACCACGCTCTTCGCGCAGCAGATGGCCGCGCGGGCGCAGCTGGAGCAGATGCGCCGGGCCCTGCCGCCGGGCATGGTGCCGAGCGAGGACGCGGGTCCGCAGCAGGCGGCGCGGGGCTCAGGCCCTTACCTGTAAGGCGGGGTCGGCTACCGGCAGGGCGCGCTGGGGCCGGGGTCAGACCCGCCCGTAGCGCAGCCGTGACAGCCAGGCGGCCGCCTGGGCGAACTCCCCGTCGGACGTGCCCCGGCGCACGTGGGTGGGCCCGCCGTCGTGCCGCGGGTAACTGCCCAGGAACCTGACGTCCGCGCAGACCCGGCGCAGGCCCATCAGCGCCTCGCCCACCCGGGCGTCGTCCACGTGGCCCTCGCAGTCGATGGAGAAGTAGTACTTGCCAAGCCCGTCGCCGGTGGGCCGGGACTCGATGCGGATCAGGTTGATGCCGCGCACCGCGAACTCGGTGAGGAGCTCCATCAGGGCGCCGGGATGGTCCTCCCGCAGGAACGCCACCAGCGAGGTCCGGTCCGACCCGGTCGCCGCGGGCAGCGGGCCCGGCTGGTTGACCACGACGAAACGGGTCACCGCGTTCGCGTGATCGTGAGTGTCGCCGACCAGCACCACGAGGCCGTAGGTGTCCGCCGCGAACGCCCCGGCCAGTGCCGCGTCGAGCTGCCCGTCCGCGACCTGGCGGGCCGCCTCGGCGTTGGACGCGGCGGGCCGCCAGGCCGCGTGCGGCAGATGTTCCTCCAGCCAGTGCCGGCACTGGGCCTGGGCCTGCGGGTGACCGCCCACCGTCGTGACGTCACTGAGCTGCGTCCCGGGCCGGGCCAGCAGCGCGAACGCCACCGGCAGCGGGACCTCCGCGCTGATGACGAGGGCCTGGCCGGAGGCCAGCTCGTCGAGGGTGGCGGTGACCGCGCCCTCCACCGAGTTCTCGATGGGCACGATGCCCTGCTCGGCCGCGCCGCCGCGCACCGCGTCGAGGGTGGCCTGGATGCTCACGCAGGGCAGGGCGTGGCCCGCGGCCCCAGGGTCGAAGGCGAGCAGCGCCGCCTCGGTGAAGGTTCCCTCGGGTCCCAGGTAGGCGTACGGCACGGGCTTGGCGGGGGGGTCGGGCTCTGAGTCGGTGCGGGACAGTGCGATCACGTCGCCTTCGCTGGATGGCCGCGCGTAACAGTGCGTGAGGATATCAGCGGCCCCGGCGCCCTGGATCCAGCGCCGGTCAAATGGTATCGTGATATCTAGATATCAGAGAGGCGGCCGAGGATGAAGACCAAGAACATGGTGCTGCGGCTGGAGCCCGGGCTCGCCGAACGCCTGGAGGCCGTCGCCGAGGTCGAAGGCCGGTCGGTGTCCGACGTGGTCCGGGAGGCGATCACCTCGCTGGTGGAAGAGCGGCAGCGAGACGAGCGGTTCATCCAGTTGCTCGAGGACAACGTCGCGCGGCACCAGCGGATCCTCCAGATGCTGCGGGACGAGCAGTGCTGACGCCGGTAGATCTGGGCACCCTGGTCGTCGTCGCCGGGCGGGCCCTGGGGCAGGACGCCCCGGCCGTGCTCGACCTGCTGGATGTCGGCGCCGCCGAGGCTGCCCTCGCCGAAGCCGAATCACCAGCGGCCGGCGGTGCGCCGGCCGAGCGCGCGGCCGCCCTGCTCAGTGCGCTCGTCCGGCACCGCCCGCTGCCCCGCGGCAACGATCAGGCCGCCGTGCTGGCGACGGTCACGTTCCTCGCGGTGAACGGCTGGCAGGTCGATCTCGAGCCGGCCGAGGACACCGCGGCGATCGTGGCCGGCCTGGCCGCCGGACGGCGTTCCGCCACCGACCTCGACAGCGTGGCTGTCCCCCCGGATCTCGGCCTACCGCGAACCCGCCGTTCCCCCATCACCAGCCAAGGAGGCACCGATGCATGGATGGCTGCCGAATCTGAGGCGGGGCCCCCGGCGCAAGGGGGACCTGATGTTCCGCCGGTTCAGCCCGCGGGCCCGCGAAGTGGTCATCTCGGCTCAGCAGGAAGCCCGGGCGCTGCACCACGGGTTCGTCGGTACCGAGCACCTACTGCTCGGGCTGCTCCGGGACCGCGACGGGGTGGCGGGCCGGACCCTGCACGTGCTGGGGATCAGCCCGGAGGCCGCGCGCGAGCAGATCCTCGACATCATCGGCGAGGGCCAGGCCGAGGTGGCCGGGCACATCCCGCTGACGCCGCGGAGCAAGAAGGTCCTGGAGCTCGCGGTCCGGGAGGCCGTCCACCTCGATCACCTGCACGTGGGCACCGAGCACATCCTGCTCGGCCTGGTGCGCGAGGGAGACGGGGTGGGCTGGCACGTGCTGCACCGGCTCGGCCTCACCGTCCCCAGGGTGCGCGACCAGGTCCTCCAGCTGGTGAGCCAGGACCGGCAGGCGCCGAGCCACGTCATCACCCCGCCCGGCATCCGGGACTACGACACCCGGATCGAGCTGGCCCGGCAGGCCAAGGACGCGGCGGTGGACGCGAAGGACCTCGACCGGGCCGCGGCGGCGCGGGAGAGCGAGAAGGAGCTGCTGGCCGAGCGGGACCGGCTGATCGCGCAGTGGTCGGCCGGGGTGGACCTCCCCACGCTGGGCCGCGAACTCGACTGGCTGCGCGACGAGGTGAACCGGCTGCAGGGACTGCTGTTGCGGCACGGCATCGAGCCCGAGTCAGCCCAGCAGGCCCGAGGACCCCACCCAGCAGTCCGCCTGACCCGCGCGCAGCCACGGCCGCGCCGGACGGCAGGCCTGCTTAGCTGCGGGACCGCCGCAGCGCGCGCCGGGCCGTCGCCACCCTCGTCTGCACGGCGGGCTCGCGGACGGCCAGGGCCCAGGCCACGTCGGTGAACTGCCGGGCGCGGTGCAGCTGGGCGTGCCAGTCGCCCCCGGTGGCCCGGTGCGCCATGGGCACCTCCACCTCGGTGACCCGCAGGCCCAGGCGGAGCAGGTCGATGGTCATTCCCGTTTCCACGCCCCAGCCCGGGGCCAGCGGCCGGGCGGCCTCGAACGCGGCCCGGGTCAGGCAGCGCTGCCCGTTGAGCGGCTGGGCCGGGCGCCAGCCGGTGGCGCGGCGGATCCCCGACCCGGACAGCGCCACCACGAAACCGTGCCCGCCCGCCCGGACCCGCTCGCTGAACACCGCGATGGTCATGTCCGCCTGGCCGTCCCGGACCGGCTGCGTCAGGGGCGCCGCGTGCGCCGCGGACTCGGCCAGGTCAGCGTCGAGAAAGAGCAGATGGCGGGGCAGTTCGCGCTCTTCGCTGCGCTCCAGCAGCCCGACCGCCTCGGCGCCAGTCTCCAGCGCCGCGCCCTTGCCGCGGGAGCGCGCGTGCCGCATGACGATCGCTCCCGCGTTCTCCGCAACGAACCCCGTGTCGTCGGCGGACCCGTCGTCCACGACGATGAGCATGTCCGCGCCAGGCAGGCCGGCGGCCGCTTTCACGGTCGCCTGGATACGGTCGGACTCATTCTTGGCTGGAATGACGATGGCGACGTCACCGCTCGGCGGCATGCGCCGATCTTAGTGGGAGAACGGCGGCCGGCGGCCGAGCGTGGCCACCCGGCCTGAGAACGGCGGCCCGGAACGGCGACCCGGAACGGCGGCCTGGAACAACCGCCTGGAACAGCGGCCGCGTGACCTACTGGCCAGGAACCGGGGCCCCGTCCCCGGTCACCGTGAACACCGACTCCAGCCCGGTCACCTGGAGGATCTTGC
Organism: uncultured Actinomycetes bacterium; assembly: GCA_963844695.1. GTDB lineage: Bacteria > Actinomycetota > Actinomycetes > Streptosporangiales > Streptosporangiaceae > RYN-230. Next base: position 101,374 of record CAWJPL010000034.1, on the reverse strand, counting down.
GCACCGCGGGCCGCGGGCCGCTGAGTTCGACGTTCCCGCCGTGCTCGCGCGCCATCCGCTGCGCGGCAAGCAGCACGTTCATGCCGGTGGAGTCGCAGAAGTCCACCCCGGACATGTTGACCACGAGCCGTACCGCGTGGTCCACGTTCAGCTCCGAGGCCAGCCGACTCTGCAACCGCGGAGCGGTATAAAGGTCGATTTCGCCGGACAGGGCTACTACGACGCGGTCACCCTCGCTGCGACTCGATACCTTTAGTTCCACGAGCGGCACCCTACCGCCGCTGTGCGTCCAGGACCAGATGCTTACGGAGAGCACACGGTTAAATCGCAGGCGGACCGGGCATTTCTGCGTCAAGCTGGAGGGTAATCGACCTGATGCCGGCACCAGCGAGGCGGAGCCCCCGGGATGTACCCCTTGCCAGAGCAGCCAGAACCAAAGACAGCGACCCTGCGACCGCTGCCGAACGTGGACGCGACCGGACCCATCCCGCTGTCGGCGCCCCTGCCAGACATGCTGTCCGCGCCCCTGCCCGCTGAGCCTCTGACCACGGGGTCACCGGCCCCGGGACCGCTGGTCTCCGCGCCACCGCCTCCGGGGCCGCTGACCCCGGGGCCGCTGGCTGCGCCGCTCGCCGAGGACATGCTGCCGACGGTGCCCGGCACGAGGCCCGGCGCCCCCGGACCGGCCTATCCCGACGCGGGCCCGGTGTCCTGGGTACCCGACGTGGACCAGCAGCGGACCCGGATCCGTGGCGACATGGACGGGCTGCGGTCCCGCGCCCAGGCCGCATCGTCCTGGCTGGAGAGCAGCCGGCACTACAGCCGCCTGATCAACCGCGAGGGCGTGGTCCCGCTGAACGCCCGGATGACTCCCGGGGACCTGGCCTTCCTGGCCGAGGCCCGGGAGCAGATCCTGCAGTTCACCGAGCTCGCCGCACGCCTGATCGACCTGCACCAGCCGCTCGACGCGGGGGGAATCACCACCGACCCGAGCAGCCCCATCCGGCGCTGCCGCAGTTGCATGTGGCGCTGGCCGTGCCCGACGTTCAGCATCCTCGCCGAGGTGGTGGACCACCCGCCGTCCGCGTGATGCCGGTGACCGGCCTGCGCGGCAGCGGGCCGCGGCTCTCCCGGGCCTGGGCTGGCTCGCTCCTGGGCTCGGACTAGCTACTGAGCCTGGAACTGAGGGGCCTGGACGAGCAGCTGGGTCTCCGGCCCGGCGAGTCCGTGCGGGTTGCTCACCAGGGGCGCGGGCCGCGGGAACGGGGCCAGGCCGGGACGGTTGACCTGGCCCGCGGGCGTCCTCGGTTCAGCCGGCCAGGCCGGCTCCGTGGCGGGATCCCTGGTCACCGCGCACGACATGCAGCGCGGACCGCCCCGGCCGCCGCCCAGCTCGCTGGTGGGCACGGGGATGACCTGGATCCCGGCCTCGGTCAGTCTGGCGTTGGTCTGCACGCTCCGCTCATCGCAGATGGCCAGCCCGCGGCCGAGGGACAGCGCGTTGCCGCCGTCGTCCCACTGGCCCCGCTCACCGTGGCCGCGCGGGGCGGTCAGCGGGTCTAGTCCGGTGTCGATCACCGTGAGCCGCTCGATCCCCATGGCCTGGGCCGCGGCGGCCAGGAAGGGCTGGGGCCGCGACACCCGCAGCCGGTCGCCGCGGGACGTGATCGCGTGCGCGGTCAGCGTGTAGGCGAGCGCGGGATGCATCACGATCACCCCGCTGCCGATCACGGTGCAGATCATGTCCAGATGGGCCGCTTGGGTCCGGTGGATGGGCATCGCCAGCACCGTGTGCGCCAGGCCGGCCGCGAAAGCGTGCCGGGCGAGCCGCTCCACTCCCGCCGGGCTGGTCTGCTCGCTGACGCCCACCGCGATCACGCCCGGGGCCAGCAGCACGATGTCGCCGCCGGCGATCGGCTCCAGATGCGGGCCATACAGCATCTTGGTCCCGGCGAACCTCGGGTGATGCGCGTAGAGCACGGCGAGAAGCCGGGCCTCCCGGTCCCGGGCAGCGAGGCTGGAGACCGCGACGCGGTCTCCGATCCACACACTCGTATCCCTGGTGAACATCAGGTTGGGCAGCGGGTCCAGGACGAAGTCGTGCCGGTCGAGAAGCTGGTAGACCACTCCGCGGCCAGAACTGAGTTCATCGGGGCTGATCCCGGCGATCAGCGCCTGGGCCAGCGTCTCCGACTCGAGGCCCTCGAGATGCTCGCGGACAACCGCGCCGAGTTCGTCACCGAGCCGGCGGCCGTCGAGCGCCGCGCTGATCGCGGCCGCACGGGCCGGCGCATACTCGAGCGCATCCTGCAGCAGTTCGGTGACGTAAAGCACCTCGACGCCGTGGTCCCGGAGGATCTGCGTGAAGGCGTCGTGTTCCTGCTGGGCCCGGGCCACCCAGGGCAGCCGGTCGAACAGGAGCCGGCCGCGGCTGCGCGGGGTGATCCGTTTAAGCTCGGCCCCTGGACGATGGACGAGAACGGTGCGCAGCCGCCCGGCCTCACTGTCCGCGCCGTGGGTGTAGCTCACAGTTTCCCCCGCTCGTCCCCCCGCGCACGGATGACCCCTCGGAGGGAGTATCACCACTTCCGTGGCTGATTACGCGCGTCCCCGTCGATGATCGCTACACGCGTTTACTGGGCGGTGACCGCTGCCTGGGCAGCGGGCGGCCGGGCGGCGGGTTTCGTCCCATTTACCCGGGTTAGGCCGCCGTCCATGGTGGCGCCCGCGTGATCCATCCGCCCGGTGGCGCCCTCCGTCGCGGCTGGCCCGCCCGTCGGCTGGCCAGCGGTGGCGGCCCTCCCGCCGGGACCGCCGCCACCAGGTGCGGCGCTGCCGTCCCGGGCGGCGGGCACGACCGCCCATACCGTGGCACCCCGCTCGTCGGCGCGAACTCCCCAGCTAGAGCACAGATGCTCCACGATGCCCAGGCCGCGACCGCCGATGGAGGACAGCGACGGGCGCGCGGCCCGGGGCCGGGTCGCGCCGCCCCCGTCGCTGACGATGATCTCTACGGCGGTCGCGGAGAGTATCCAGGAAATCCGGACGCAGGCGTCCGGCAGCGGCCGGGCGTGCAGGATCGCGTTACTCAGCAGTTCGCTCGTGACCAGGGCGGCGTCGGCCATGGCGGTGGCGGACAGCCCGGCCTCGCGCAGTTCGGCGCCGATCCGGCCGCGGGCCACGGCGACACTCGACGGAACACACGGGAGCAGAACGACGCTCGCCGCCCTCACCTCCCCCGCGCGCCCGCCCCGTGGCCGCGATAGTCGCCTTCCTTCCTCCTGCGAGCGGGAATGCCCAGCCAGCGGACCCGGGAAACCGGGTGCCACCGCAGTGGGTGAACCTGGGCCCGGCGGCAGCGGCTGAATCCGTCCCGGGATACTCGTGATCCCGTTTAGCATGAGTGGCACTACTTACTGTCGCCGCAAGCAAAATGGTCGCGGGGGGCGGCCGGGTACCTGCGTCCTGCGGCGGCGCGGGCCAGCGAGCTGGCCGGGCGGACGGGACGCTGGACGGGGTGAACTGATGGACCGAGCGGGCCACGACCCGCGCGTCCCGCTGTTCCCCAGCCGGAGCGCGATGCAGTCGCCCGCCGCAGCGGCGAGGCGAGGTAGCGCGGCGCAGCCGTCTGAGGCCACGCCGCCCGGAGATGCGGAGCGGTCAGCGGATACGGCGCAGCCTGCGGACATGGCCGGGCAGGGAAGCACCGCGCGGGAAGGCACCGCGCGGGGCGAGGCTGCGCCAGCGGGCATGAGGCCAGCGTCAGCAGGCCCGGAGTCAGCAGGCCCGGAGTCATCGGGCCCGGAGTCATCGGACGCGGGGCCAGCTGACACGAGCGCCGGGCTCCGCGGGGTCATGACCCATCCGGCCGCCCGGCAGCTGACCCTGCTCCTCTGCTACCTGGCCGCGGGCGTGGCGGCGACCTGGCCGCGAGCCACCTATCTCGCCGGCCAGCTCCCGTACATGCGGGACTCGGCCGCGTACGTGTGGGGCTTCTGGTGGATGGCGCGGCGGGTGAGCCACCTGGCCAACCCGTGGTTCACCAACCACATGGCCGCGCCCGTGGGGGTCCAGCTCGGGTACCACACGCTGATGCCGCTGCCGGGCCTGCTGCTGACCCCCGTCACGTTGATCTTCGGGCCCAGCGCCTCGTACAACCTGCTGGTCATCGTGGTGCCCGGACTGCTGTGCTACGCCATGTACCGGGCGGCGCGGCTGTGGCTGCCCAGCCAGACCGGCGCGATCGCGGCCGGGGCGTTCTTCGGCCTGTCGGCGATGCTCGCCCAGGAGGACTGGTACCACGTCAACATCGCGCTGGGGGCGCTGTTCCTCCCGCTGGCCCTGGAGGCGTCGGTGCGGCTGCGCCGGTCCCCCGGCTGGCGCCCGGCCGTCATCCTCGGTGTGGTGGTGGGCGCGGCCGTGCTCACCGACCCGGAGTCGGCCGTCCTGACCGGCATCCTGACCGGGCTGGTCCTGCTGCCCTGGCTGTTGTGGCGCCCCTCGGTGGCCCGGCTGTGGCCCGCCGCGCTGGGCGCCGTGGTCGCTGCGGTCGTGGCCGCCCCGCAGCTCGCCGCGATGATCCACGAACAGGCCCGGGGCGGACTGCGGATCGACACCGAACTGCTCGGGGTGACGGACAAGCTCTACGGGGTCGGCCTGCCCGGCATGTTCGCGCCCACCCCGCGGGTGGCGGACTTCGGCCTTACCGCCCTGGCCCAGCCGTTCCTGCACAGCCGGGACAACGAGGGACTGCCGATGTTCGGCGTGACCCTCACCGCCCTGGGGCTGATCGGCCTGATCGTCATGTGGCGGCGGCGCCGGGCCTGGCAGCTCGCCGCGCTCTGGGCGGGCTGCGCGGCGCTGGCCCTGGGCATGTCCCTGTGGGTGGTCAAGCGGCAGTTCGTCCCGTGGACACACGTCTGGAACGGGGTGCACGTCTCGCCGTTCCTGCCTTACACCTGGTTCGTCCGCATCCCCGGCCTGTCCGCGTTCCGCGAGGCCGACCGGATGGCCATCCTCGGCCTGGTCCCGGCGGCCCTGCTGGCCGGCGCGGCGGTGGACTGGATGCGCTATCACGCCAAGCCGCTGATCGCGGTGGTGGTCGCCCTGGCGGTCCTGGAGCTGGGCTACTCCGGGAACGCCAAGATCGGCCAGATGCCCACGTCGTGGCCGGGGCTGGACGGGCCCATCGCCGCCGACCACTCCGGCAAGATGGTGGTTGACGTCCCGTACGGGCTGCGCGGCGGGATCCCCGAATACGGCGGCCGGTTTGCGGCCCAGGCCCTGGTCATGGCGACCGCCGACGGGCATCCGCGCGCCATCGCCTACGTGTCCCGGATCCCCACCCCCACCCTGAACGCGATCATGAGGAATGCGTTCTACACGTCGTTGATCCAGACGCAGCATTTCACCTTCGCCCCGGTCACCGTGCCGCTGACCGCAGCGGCGTCGGCGGTGCGGCCGCTGTGGGCCCGGAAACTGTCGAGCTATACGCCGCTGACCGCAGCCGAGGTCGCCGCTGGGCGCCGCGAGGCCCAGCGAATGCATATCGGCTGGGTCGTGGTCTGGTACTCCAACCCCGCCATTGTGCAATATTTGCATGAGACGGGTTTCCGCTTTGCTTACCGCGCCGATCGCGTTTCGGTCTACCAGCCCGCCCGCTGACCACGAGCGCGCGGGCCAGGCGGCTTAGGACCCAGCCGGAGCGGCCAGGGCAGGAACGCAGCGCCTAGCCGCAAAGACCGCTAGCAGGCCAGGTGACCCAGCCCGCGGGCCGCTCAGGGGCGGCGGCGACCAGCGGGCAGCCGGAAAGACCAGGATCCGGGGCCTCCGGGCGCTGGCCCGGGCCGTGCCTCGGTGGACCGGGACACCTCAGCTATTCCGGTCCTTTACCTTTTTACGTATCCCACTTGAGGCATTTAGCTATTATTACTCGGTTATTCCTCGTGCTTTGCCGTAACTTTCTCGCTTCGTAATAAATCTATTCTATGTTCGTAAGCACAATTAGTCTTCTAGCTGGCCAGCATGGTTCCACAATCAATGCGTCGGTACGGCTACTTGGCAGACAACAAGAACGGGGTGACGATGGCCCACGCGGGTGAGGACCCGCCGGACCAGCCAGCCTCCGGCCAGATCAGGACCCTGCGGCGGAACGGGCTGACGTCCCCGACCCCGGAAACGGCCTACCGTTTCCGGGACCCGGAACTGGCTGCAGGGACGGCGCGGCCGGGCGAGGCGCCAACCGGGACGGCGCTGGCCGGAGCAGTACCGGGCCGAGGCGCCACCGGCCGGAGCAGTACCGGGCGGGGACGGTGGTCCCGGCACCCCCGCTCCGTGGTTCACCCGGCTGCGGAAACACCCGCTGGCCGCGCACCTGGTGCTGCTCGCGGGTTACCTGATCACCGGGCTGGCGGTCACCTGGCCCCGGGTCACCTACCTGGCCGGGCGGCTGCCGGCCACCCGGGACGCCGGCGGCTACGTGTGGGACTTCTGGTGGGTGGCCCGCCAGGTATCCCATCTGTCCAGCCCCTGGTCCACCCGGTACCTGGCCGCGCCGGTCGGGTCGGATCTGAGCTACCACACCCTGATGCCGCTGCCCGGCCTGGTGATGACCCCCGTCACGCTGGCCTTCGGGCCGAGCCTGACCTACAACCTGCTCTCCATCCTGTGCCCCGGCCTGCTGTGCTACGTGATGTACCGGGCGGCCCGGCTCTGGCTGCCGACCCAGCTCGGCGCGATCGCGGCCGGCGGCTTCTTCGGCCTGTCCGCGATCCTCACCTGGCGCAGCTGGTACGAGGTGAACCTGGCCCTCGGGGCGCTGTTCCTGCCGATGGCCCTGGAGGCCGCGGTCCGGCTGCGCCGCCAGCCCGGCCGGCGGCAGGCCATCATCCTCGGCGTCGTGCTGGGCGCGGCCGTGCTGACCGACCAGGAATCGGCGGTACTAGCGACGATCGTCGCGGCCCTGGTCCTGGTGCCGTGGCTGGTCTGGCACCCGTCGGTGGCCCGGCTGCGGGCCGCCGCCCTGGCCGGGCTGGCCGGGCTGCTCGCCGGCAGCCCCCAGTTCATCGTGATGATCATGCAGGCGTCGGCCAACCGGGGGCTCGCGTCGCGGGCCGGGCTGCTCGACGTGAACTACGTGGCCTCCGGAGCCGCGCTGCAGCAGCTGTTCGCGCCGTCCCCGCGGCTGGCCGACTACGGCCTCACCTCGGTCAGCCGTTACTACCATCACGGCCCGTACAGCATCGTGATCGTCACGTTCGGGGTCGTGCTCACCGCGCTGGCGCTGTTCGGCATCGCGGTGTCGTGGCGCCGCCGTCACGCGCGCTCGCTCGCCCTGCTCTGGCTGGCCTGCGCGCTGCTCTCGCTGGGCTCGGCACTGTGGGTCGGCAGCCACCGCTACGTCCCGGTGGCCGAGGTAGTGCACGGGGTCCGGCTGTCGATGATCATGCCGTTCACCTGGTTCGTGCGAATCCCCGGGCTGGCCACCTTCCGGGAGGCCAACCGGTTCACCGAACTGGCCCTGGTCCCCATGGTGCTGCTGGCCGGGGCGGCGGTGGAATGGCTGCGCACGCACATCAAGACCGGGTTGATCCCGATCCTGGCGCTGGCTCTGCTGGAGACGGGCTGGTCCGGGAACCCCGGCGTGGGGGCCATGCCCACCGCCCTGCCCGCGCTGGACGGCCCGATCGCCGCCCAGCACACCAACTCCGTCGTGGTCGACCTGCCCTTCGGCATCCGCGGCGGCATGCCCGTGATCGGGGACGGGTTCGCGCCCGAGACGATGGTGCTGCCCACCGCGGACGGGCATCCGCTGGCCGACGCGCTCATCTCGCGCATCCCGGCCAGCACGTTGACCGGGATCGAGCGGAGACCCTTCTACGCAGCACTGCTGCGTGCCCAGGGCGGCCACATCCGGAACAATTCCACCGAGCTCACGCAGGCCCGGGCCAGCGCCCGGCAGATGAACATCGGCTGGGTGCTGGTCTGGCGCCAGCAGCCCGCGGTACTGCGGGTGCTCCGGCTGAGCGGTTTCCGGCGGGCCTACGAGGCCGACGGGGTTCTGGTGTACCGGCCGGCCCGCGACGTGCGGGCCCGGCTGGCGGTCCAGCCGCTTTCTACGACCGCGGTCCGGTCAGCCGCGGCGGACCGGCGCTGAGGCGGCACCGTCGGCGGCAGCACTCTCCGGGACAGCGCGGCCCGGGTCAGCACCATCCGCAGCGGCGCTCTCCGGGTCAGCACCGTCGCCCGGAGGCGGGACGTCGGCCACCAGGCCCTCCGCGGCCAGGCCACGAATCAGGCCCCGCAGTCCCGAGGCCAGCCCGGCGCGTTCCTCGACGCTGAGCGCGGCGAGGATCCGGGCCTGCCGCGTCTGCCACGCGCTCCAGACCCGCGCGGCGACCCGGCTGCCCTCCGGGGTGAGATAAAGCCGGATGTAGCGCTGGTTCGCTTCGTCGCGGCCGCGCCTGACCCAGCCCTTACGCTCCAGGCCGGCCGCCAGCCTGCTCACTGTGCTCTTCTCCAGCCCGAGCAGGGTGCCGAGCTGTCCCTGGGCGATGCCGCGCGCGGCCACGAGCTCGATGAGCGCCCGGGCCTCGGACGCGGACAGGGCTGGGATAGGGGTCTCGGCCGCCTGCTCGGCGGGGTGGTCCCGCTCCCCGGAGTCTGGTACTGCCGGGCCGTCGCCGGCCACGCCGTCCGGCCGGAGAGCCTGGCCGTCCGGCCGGAGGGTCACGCCGTCCGGCCGGACCTGACCACCCCCCGGGCGGGGTCCCCCGTGGCCCGGGCCAGGTCCGCCGTGACCAGAGCCCGCGCTCTCCGGGCTCACCACACGAAGCAGCTGGCCGAGCAGTTGTACCAGCTCCGCGTCATCAGCCGACAAGTTCACGTAACAGTTGTACCGCACAACTGGCCGGATGGTACGTTTCCAAGGTGATAGTTGCCCCATACAACTCAGGGTCAGGTCCTTGGCTCGCGGCTCCGGGGCCCCACCCGGCGGCGGCCTGGAGCCCCGGGCCCTCGGCGGGGCCTGGTTCCCGGCCTTCGGCGGCGCCCGGTTCCGGGCCGGCGGCTGGGATGGCCGCTGGAGACGCGGGGATGGCCACCGGATCGGCGCCAGCCTGCCCGGAGCACCCCGATTCCACCGTAGGCTCACGGTCGTGACGAAACAGGGCCGGGTAAGCGCACCGGGCGGCCTCAGCGGGCCAGTCGCGGGGGGCGACAGCGCAGCCACCGCCACCGCCGAGCCGGAAAACACGCTGCTGCCCGGCGAGCCGCTGCGCGAGCTGGCTCTGCGCTACGGGCTCAAGCAGACCGCGGTCCGGCCGCCGCTGCGCAGCTACGCCGCCGAACTCTGGCAGCGCCGGCACTTCATCAGTGGCTTCGCCACCGCGCGGAACGTCGCGATGTACACCGAGGCCCGGCTCGGCCAGCTGTGGCAGGTGCTGACGCCGCTGCTCAACGCGGGCGTGTACTACCTGATCTTCGGCGTGCTGCTCAGGACCAGCCGGGGGGTGCCGGACTACATCTCGTTCCTGGTCACCGGCATCTTCGTGTTCAACTTCACCCAGCGGGCGTTCCTCACGTCCTCCCAGGTGATCCGCGAGACGCTGCCGCTGATCCGGGCGCTGTACTTCCCCCGGGCCTGCCTGCCGCTGGGGTATGTGCTGATCGAGCTGCAGCAGCTGCTGCTGTCCTTCGCGGTGCTGTTCGTCATCATCCTCGTCGCCGGGGAGCCGCTGACCCCGTACTGGCTGCTGATCTTGCCGGCCCTGGTCCTGCAGAGCGTGTTCAACGTGGGAGCCGGGCTCATCCTGGCCCGCTGGGGCTCCGGCTTCGACGACGTCAGCCAGCTGCTGCCGTTCATCGTGCGGACCTGGCTGTACGTGTCCGGCGTGCTGTTCAGCCTCCAGTCGCTGTCCCTGAAGGCGCCGCTGATCAATCACCCGACGATCGCCTACCTGCTGCAGATCAACCCGGCCGCGGTCTACATCACGCTGATCAGGTACGCCCTGCTGGAGAAGTACCGGAACGCCATGCCCGGGGCCAAGCCTTACAACCAGCACCTGTGCCAGCTGTACCACGTCTTCCCGGGCAAGTACCCGACCTACAGCGCCTTCTGCCACCCGAACTTGCCGGGCATCCCGACCCTGTGGCTCTACGGCGTGGGCTGGGCCGTCGTGACCGTCATCGTCGGCTTCCTGTACTTCTGGCGCGCGGAGGCGAGGTACGGCCGTGGCTGACGAACGACCCATGGTCGTGGTGGACGACCTGCACGTGGTCTACCGCGTGTACGGCGGCGGCGCGGACAAGGGCACCGCGGCCAGCGCCCTGCTGCGGATGATCCGCCGTCAGCGGCGGCCGTCCATCCGCGAGGTGCACGCGATCCGCGGCATGTCCTTCGTGGCCTACCGGGGCGACGCGGTCGGCGTCATCGGGCGCAACGGCTCGGGCAAGTCGACGCTGCTGCGCGCGATCGCCGGGCTGCTGCCCGCCGAGCAGGGCGCGGTGTACACCGACGGCCACGGGGCGCTGCTCGGGGTGAACGCGGCGCTGCTCGAGGACCTCACCGGCGAGCGGAACGTGGTCCTCGGCTGCCTGGCCATGGGCATGACCACCCAGGAGACCAAGGAAGCCAAGCCCCGGATCGTCGAGTTCTCCGGGGTGGGTGACTTCGTCAACCTGCCGATGAAGGCCTACTCCACCGGGATGGGCGCCCGGCTGCGCTTCGCGATCGCCTCGGCCAAGAGCCACGACATCCTGCTCGTGGACGAGGCCCTGGCCACCGGCGACGCCGAGTTCCAGCGCAAGAGCCACGACCGCATCGACGAGCTGCGGGCCGAGGCCGGCACGGTGTTCCTGGTCGCGCACAACCTGGCCGAGATCGCCGAGACCTGCAACCGGATCATCTGGCTGGAGAAGGGCCAGATCGTGAAGGCGGGCGACGACGTGCCCGGCATCCTCGACGAGTACCTGGTGGCCTCGGGCGGGGAGCCCCGCTTCCGCGAGGCCGCGGCGACCGCCAACTACCCCTCGTCCGGCAACTAGGTGTTCTGTCCCGAGTGGCGGGCGAGCTGAGAGCCGGCGGTCCGCCGCACCTCCGCCGTCGGTGCGGAGGTGCGGCGGACCGGTCCTGCTACATCGGTCCTTCCGGGACCGGCGCGCCCCAGGCACGCCGTCACTAGCAGACGAACGGCACCGGCGCGGACAGACGACCTGTGGCCCTACTACGGGACTCGCGGCGTTCCCGCGTCATTCCCAGCGGCTGATCTCGCCGCCGGGGTACGGCCGGAAGCCGACACCTTCGGCGCCGGTTTTCAGGCTGGACAGGTAGGCCCCCCAGTTCGTGGTGCAGCCGCTCATGAACTCGCTGGCCTCAGCCCAGCGGGCGTGGCTGAACAGCAACGTCGTCCTGCCGCTGCCAGCGGGGCGCAAGGCGAACGTGATCAGTGTGTCGATCCACTCGCCGGGGCCCTCGACGACCCGCCAGGCGACCTCGTCCAGCTTGTCCGACGTCACCTCCATGACTGCGGCGGGTTGGTCGGCGTCCCCGAAGTAGACGCTGAACCGGCTTCCCACCGAGCTTTCCCCGCTGAGCTGGCGACCGGTCCACCAGCGCGCGACGCCCTCGGTGGTGGCGATCAGGTCGTGGACGTGCTCCTGTGGGGCGTCGATGCTGATCCGGTGCAGGATGTCGGGCATTGTCGTGTCCTTTCTGATTCTTTCGATGGGTCAGGCGGCGACGGGGATGTCGGCCGCATGCGTGGGGTCGCTCGCGCGCGGCGGGCGTGCACTCATGGCCACCGACGTCAGCGCGGCCAGGGTGGCGAAGAGGACGCAGGACCACATCGCGGGCCGGAACCCGGCGGTGACAGCAGCCGGATCGCTGAGGTTGCCGTGAGCGGAGAAGACAGCGCTGGCGATCGCGATGGCGAAGACGGCGCCGAAGCGCTGGGCCATGTAGTTGATGCCGGAGGCCTTGCCCATCTCGATCCCGGCGACCGAACTGAGCACCGCGGTGGGCACGGTGGGCAGCGCCATCGAGACGCCGACGCCGGCCACCAGCAGTGCGACCACGAGTTCGACCCAGCTGGTGTGCAGCGACCCGCGTTCGGCGACCCAGGCGAAGCCGAGCGCCTGCAGCGCAAGGCCGGTCACCATGATCGGGCGCCGTCCCATCCGGTCGGAGAGCGCACCGGCGATCGGTGAGACGAGCATCGGCGTCCCGAAGAAGGGCAGCAGCCGCAGCCCGGTCGAGACCGGAGAGTATCCCCGGGCGAACTGGAACTCCTGGGTGATCAGGAATGCGGCGGCGAAGGTAGCTCCGGACATCAGGAACGTCGTGAGGTTGCCGGCGGCGAAGGCCCGGCTGCGGAACATCCGCAACGGCAGCATCGGCTCACGCACGCGTTGCTCCCACCAGATCAGCGCCAGCAGCAGTGCGCAGCCGGCCACCACGGTGCTGATGATCTCCGCGCTCAGCCAACCGACATCGTTGGCCCGCACGAGAGCCCAGACCAGGGCGACGACGCCGGCGGTGACCAGAGCGACGCCGGCCAGGTCGAGCCGTTCCGGTGCGCCGTGACTCTCAGGAAGCAGGCGTGTCGCGAGAGTCGTGGCGACGAGGCCGATCGGGACGTTGAGCCAGAAGATCCAGTGCCAGCCGAGTTCCTCGGTTACGACTCCGCCGACGATCGGGCCGGAGGCGACGGCCAGCCCCGCGAGGCCGCCGTAGATCCCGACGATCATTCCGCGCCGCTGCGGCGGGAACGCCGTGGTCAGGATCGTCAGGCTGAGCGGCAGGACCGCGGCGGCTCCGAGGCCCTGGACGGTGCGCGCCACAACCAGGACGGCGGTGTTCGGGGCGAGCGCGCAGGCGGCCGAGGCCAGCGTGAACAGCGTCAGGCCGAGGTTGAAGACCCGTCGCCGCCCGAACCGGTCACCGAGTGCTGCGGCGGTGATGATCCCGGCGGCAAACGCGATGCCGTAGGAGTTGACCGTCCACTGCAGGGACGCGAGGTCGGCGTGCAGGTCGCGCTGCATACTCGGCAGCGCGGTGAACAGTGCGCCCGTGTCGAGGATGACCATGAAGTACGCGGTCGAGGTGAGGGCCAGCACCCAGCGCAGCTGGGTAGCAGTAGCGGTGGACGGGGATCGGGTGCTCGTCATGGCTTCTCCGGCTGGGGTGCCGCCTCCGGGCGGATCTGGAGCTATGACGAACGGCTCCCCGCGGCGCGGACACCAGCGGGCAGAATTTCCTCAGCTGGCCCTGTCCCTATCCGACGGCGCCGTTCGTCTGATACTCGAACCGGTACCGATCACTGCCTGGAGGGCTGATGCAGTACGCATTGCTGGCCTACGGCCACCAGAACACCCGGGACGCAGCACGCCCGATGGATAGCGCGACTGCCGCGGCGCTCGCCAGGCCGTACGTGACCGGCTGGGCCCGCCTGCACGCTGACGAGTCGGCGACCACCGTGTGCAGCGGGGACGCAGGCACGCTGCTCACCGACGGACCGTTCATCGAGACGAAGGAGTATCTCGCCGGCCTGATCGTGATCGAGGCGGACAACCTCGACGGCGCGCTGGCCGTGGCGAGGGAGCTACAGGAGACGAGAACGGGCGGCGCGATCGAGGTGCGGCCGATCTTTGAAGCCCAGTTCCGTGGCGCTTGACGCCGTCTTCCGGGAGCACTGGGGGCGGGTCCTGGCCACCCTCGTCGGGAGCCTCGGTGACATCGAGCTGGCCGAGGACGCCGCCCAGGAGGCTTTCGCGATCGCGGTCGAGCGCTGGCCGCGGGACGGGGAGCCGGACAATCCCGTCGGTTGGTTGATCTCGACCGCGCGTAACCGGGCCATCGACCGCATTCGCCGGCAGCGTCTCCTGGCCCAGAAGACGAAGTTGCTCGCGCGTGAGCTCGTGGCCGGATCGGAGGCAGCCGTGCCCGACACGGCCAATTTCCCGGATGAGCGCCTGGAACTGATCTTCACCTGCTGCCACCCCGCGTTGGCGCTGGAGGCACAGGTGGCGCTGACCCTGCGTACCCTGGGCGGGCTGTCGACCGAGGAGATCGCGCTCGCGTTCCTGGTCCCGTCCGAGACGATGAGCAAGCGGCTGACGCGGGCGAAGCACAAGATCCGGGACGCCGGCATTCCGTTCGCCGTGCCGCCCGATCATCAGCTGCCCGACCGGTTGGCGGCGGTCCTGGCCGTGGTCTACCTGGTGTTCAACCAGGGTTGGGGAGGCGGGCGCGTCGACCTCGCCGCCGAGGCGATCCGGCTCGGCCGGGCGCTCACCGAACTCTTGCCGGACGAGGGCGAGGTGCTCGCGCTGCTGGCGCTGATGCTGCTGCACGACGCGCGCCGGGAGGCCCGGCTGCGCGGCGGCGAGGTCGTCCTGCTCGACGAGCAGGATCGCGCGCTGTGGGACGAGCAACAGCTCAGCGACGGCCGGCACCTGCTGCAGCGTGCGATGGCCCGCGGGAACCCCGGGCCCTACGCCGTCCAGGCGGCCATCGCCGACTTGCATCTCCAGCAGCCGCGCGACTGGCAGCAGATCGCCGCGCTCTACGAGACGCTGGTCGGCCAGACCGGCTCTCCGATCGTCGAGCTGAACCGGGCCATCGCCGTGGCCGAGCTCGAAGGACCCGTGGCGGGCCTGACCGTGCTCGACGGGCTCGACCTCGATCACTACCGTTACTTCCACTCCGCTCGCGCGGAGCTGCTGCGCCGCGCCGGCCGTGACGTTGAGGCCGGGGACGCGTACCGGCGAGCCCTCGACCTCGCGCAGACCGACGCCGAGCGGCGATCCCTGCAGAACCAGCTCGCCGGGCTGCGGGTTACTTGAAGGCGTTCACCCCGCTGGGCACGCCCAGCCCGGTCGGGCCGTCGTAGCCGGCCCCGGCGGTGCACAGGTAGGTCCCGCCACAGCTCCCGTCCGAGCCGGTCGTGATGTCCCGCAGGCCGGAGCTGGCCTGGTAGGGGAACTCGGTCGGCCGCGAGCCCGCCGCCGGTCGCCCGCCTGGGTTGGCCAGCGCGTACACGGCCGCGATGATCGGGCTCGACGCGCTGGTCCCGCCCAGCTGCTGCCAGCCCTTGGGCAGGCCCGCGCCCGACGGGGGGTAGGAGTCGTACACGGCGGGCCCGGTCCGCGGGTCGGCGTCGGCCGCCACATCGTTGTCGATCCGCTTGGCACAGCCGCTGTTGTCCGCGGCCTGCCAGGTCTGCTGGGGTTCCGCTTTCGAGCATCCCGATCCGGTGGCGTCACCAGCACCCAGGTTCCAGACCTTCTCCTGGGTCCGGGTCTTGCCCTTCATCCACAGCGTGGTCCCGCCGACCGCGGTGACGTCTGGTGAACTGGCGGGCCACTGGACGCCGTACCCGTCGTCGCCGGACGACACGGTGATCGCCACACCCGGGTGCTCGAAGTGGCTGTCGTAGCTGGCCTCGGTGCTGAACTCGGCGCCGCCCCAGCTGTTGGAGATGAACTTGGCCCCCAGCCGGAACGCGGTGTCCTCGGCGGCGCTGAGGCTGCCGGGCGTCGTGCTGTTCGACTCGACCAGGATGATCTTGCACTTGGGGCAGATCGCGGACACCATGTCCAGGTCCAGCGACTCCTCCTCAGCCCAGCCGGAGTTGCCCTTGGGATACCAGGCCGTGGTGCCCTTCTGGTTGACCACCCGCAGGCACTTGGTGGACTCCTTGCACGCCGGGAGGCCGTAGTAGCTGCGGTACCTGGCCAGGTCACCGGGGGCGTGCCAGTCGTTGTAGGCGTCCACGATCGCGACCGTGCCCTTGTTGGGCGCCTGGGCGGCCTTGCTCAGCCCGTAGGCGGAGCGCAGCTGGCCCGGCGACAAGGCCGCCGACGACGGCTTGTTGGCCGCCTGCAGCGAGGCCTGCGAACGCACCACGATGGAGCACTGCATCACGCCGGGCGACGTGGGCTCCGGGCAGACCTGGGTGAAGCCGCTCGGCAGCCGCGCCAGGTGATGGGCCCTGAGGAACCGGGGCGACGCCGACGGCCCTGACGTGGTGACGTGCGTGGCCGCCGCAGCCGGCACCGTTCCCGCCGGCACGGTGGCCAGGCCGGCCACCGTGAGGCTCGCGGCGGCCGCGAGCGCTCCTGCCCACCGCGGGAGCACGACTACAGGCATGGATCCTCCAGAGGCGCGCAGTCACGCCCTGAGCTGGGCCGGGA
The DNA here is from genome assembly GCA_963844695.1 of uncultured Actinomycetes bacterium. GTDB lineage: Bacteria > Actinomycetota > Actinomycetes > Streptosporangiales > Streptosporangiaceae > RYN-230. The sequence continues at coordinate 85,183 of CAWJPL010000034.1, read as the reverse complement.
AGGCCGGGATGGCGGGGACGGACGTCGGGAGCTAAGGCCGGACGCGGTCTGCGTGATCCGCTCCGCAAGGGCACCGTAGATTCATACCACTTTTCCGGGTTCCGGCCGGATAGCTTCGCCGGCCCGACCTGTACTGTTTGCGGGCGCCGGGCCAGCCAGCGCGGTCAGCTGGCCGCGGGACGGAGCTGGAGCAGCATGCAGGTGCCCCCGGCCGGGCGGGATGACGCCGCGACCTCGCCACCCTGCGCCCGGGCCAGCTGACGCACGATGTACAGGCCCAGGCCGATGCCGCCGAACCGGCGCCGGTCGCCGGTCTCGCCCTGGACGAACCGCTCGAAGATCCGCTCGTGGTCACCGGGGGCAATGCCGATGCCCTCGTCTTCCACGCTGACCTCGATCCAGTCCCCGGCGTGCCGGGCGGCCACGGCGACCAGGCCGCCGCCCGGGGAGTACTTGAACGCGTTCTCCAGCAGCTGGCCCACGATGATGTCGGTGGCCATCGGGTCGCCGTAGGCGGGCGGCAGGCCGTCCGGGATGTCCGCGGCCAGCGTGTGGGCCTCGGACAGCGGCCGGAACGCCACCGCGGTCCCGCGCAGCAGGGCTGCCAGGTCGAAGGGCCCGTTCGTGACGGTCAGCTGGTCCGCCCCGGCCCGTGAGCCGAGCAGCAGCTGTTCCACCAGCCGTCCCAGGGAACCGGCCCGGTCGGCGATGGTCTGCACCGCCGCCCGCCGCTCCGCGTCGGTCAGCTTGTCCCACCGGCTGGCCAGGGTGCTCGCGAAGCCCTGGACCACGGTGATGGGGGTGCGCAGCTCGTGACTCGTGGTGGCCAGGAACAGGTCCTTGGCCTCCTCCAGCTCCTTGGCCGCGGTCACGTCGCGGAAGTCGATGACGCGCTCGTCCCGCCCGTCCAGGTCGTTGCAGAGCACGTCCAGCCACCGGCCGTTGGGCAGCCGGTGCGTCACCTTGCCGTCCGCCGCGTCCGGCACCGGGAACGGCGGCGGCCGCCCGGTGACCTCGTCGGCGGACAGCCCGGTGAGCTCGTGCGCGGCCGGGTTCCACTGCCGGATCAGGCCGTCGGTGTCCAGCACCGCGATGCCGTCCGCGCTGGCGTCGATGACCGCGCGCTCATGAGCACGCTGCCGGACCACCTCTTCGAAGGCCATCGCGTTGCTCAGCGCGACGCTGGCGTGGCCCGCCATCAGCTCCAGCAGTTCCAGCTCGACGTGCCCGACCTCCCGCCCGCTGTACAGGGCGTAGAGCGCGCCGTAGGGACGGCCGCCCACATGCGACAGGCTGAGCGCGATCGTGTGCAGGCCCGGCAGCGCGGACCAGATCAGGTCGTCGAAGTCACCCGACTCCCCGGTGGCCATCATCACGGTCTGGCCGGATCGCATCAGCTCGCCGACCATGCTGGTCTCCAGGTCGGCGCTGCGGCCACGCAGGCTGGCCGGCAGCCCGTCCATGCTCACCAGGCGCAGCTTGCCGTCCTCGATCAGGACGAAGCCACCGGCGTCCGCCGTGGTCAGCTCGCGCAGGCTGGCCGCGATCCGGTCCAGCACCGCTTCGAGGTCACGCTGGGCGTTCATGTCGGCCACCACGTCGCCGAGGCGGCGGACCACCCGGGCGCGCTGGGCGACCATGTACCTGGCCGCGTCGTCGTCGCCGGTCCGGTGGCACACGTTCACCCAGCCGAGCATCTCGCCGTCCCGCCCGGTCAGCGCGCTGATGTCGATGCGCAGGTCGATCAGGCGGCCGTCCTTGCAGCCCCGGCGGGTAGCGAACGAGATCTGGCCGCCACTGCGCACCCGCTCCAGCACCGCGTTGTGCTCGGCTTGGAGTTCCTCGGGGATGATCGGCGGCTCCAGGCCGAGCACTTCGTGGGCGGGCCAGCCGAACATCCGCTCGGCCGCCGGGTTCCACAGCAGCACGCTGCGGTCAGTGCTGAACGCAACAATGGCGTCGGCGGCACTCTCGATGACCGCCCACGCCGTCGCGTCTACCCGGTTCTGCCCGGTCGCCTGTTCCAGGCTCACCACATCATGGTGCCATCCCGGGACGATCCTGGCCCGTCATTGACCAACGCTGCCCTGGCCCGGCTTGAGCAGGCACAGCTCAGCGGGTACCTAGCGGGTACAGTCAGTGCGCCGCTACGCTGCGCTGCTCCCGGTCTAGCTCACTGGTGGATCCAGCCGGACGTTGTCTTGAGCCCACCGCCGCCGTTCCACAGCTCGAACCCGAGGGCGGTGCCTACCCAGTACGAGCCGGCGTTCATGGCCGCATGCTGGACGGCGTAGTTGAGCAGCGGCTGGATAGGCAGCTTGTTCCAGCTGGTGATGTTGTGGGTGCGCATGAAGATGACCTCGGTCCAGGTGAATGGGCCGCTGCTGGCGGCCTCGGTCCAGTACCACCAGTTGAACCCGTCCTTACGGATCTTCACGGCGCGTGGCGAGGGTTTCAGGCCCTGGACGTTCTGCCAGAACATGACCTCGGTGACCGGGGCACTGAACTGGGGGGTGGCGGAGAACCACAGGTCAGCCCCGGTGTTGTACTTGGCGGTCTTAGCCACCCCGGTGTAGCTGGTGGTCCAGGTGATCGTCGAGCCGGTCATCTTGGTGACCGGTTTCGCGGTCCAGCCTTTGGTGCAGTCCCCGAGAGCGTCAGGGTCGGGGAACTCGCAGCCGCGGGTCAGGTGCGGGTAGGCCGCCACCCGGTTCTCGGCCGGCGGGGGTGCGGTCTGCGACTTGACGGTGAAGCTGACCGTGCCGTTGGGCGGGTTGAGGCAGGCGTTGCCGCCGCCGAAGTTGTCGGGGCTCCTGATCCAGTCTGTCCCGTGCACGGTGATGTGCTGGTAAGGCGCGCACACTGCCGCGTGGGCGGGAGCCTGCCCGGTGAGCACGCCGCCGGCCAGCGTGAAGGCGCAGACCCCCGCCATGAGCAACCGAACCGGAAGCCTTCCTGCCTGGTTCATGTGCTTCCCCTTCTAGCGTTGTTCCAGCGATCGCAGCGCACCAGCAAGGCGTCTCGTTGGACCAGTCCACTTTTCCACACAAGTACGGCAATTCCGCTGATCCGTGGGTGCGCTCTTTCCACAGGCGGGTGGAAGAGCGCAATGACCGGCGTGCTGGCGGCCTCCGGACCCAGGACGGCTGAGCAGGTCGTCCGCCTGGGTGGCGGGCTGGTGCTGGCGCCGTCGCCGGCCGGTAGCCTCGCAACGTCAATGACCACAAAGCACTTACGAACGGGCAGACCGGTTCGCCCGCGGCGCCGCCGCGGGAACCGGCGGGCGCCGGGGAGCGTCACATGGGCATGAAATTCTCCTTGCGGCACGCACGGTCTGGCGCCGGGTATCTCCTGCCCGCCACTCTGTGCGTGATCACGGCGGCCGCCTGCGGCAGTGTCACCAGCACGAGCTCGGCCTCCAAGCCCTCCGCGTCCGCGCCTGCGGCCAAGGTCTCGCTCACCGTGGTGGTGAAGGCGAGCCCGGGCGCCACCCCGAAGCGGTGGACGCTGCGCTGCGACCCGGCCGGCGGGACGCACCCCGACGCCAAGGCCGCCTGCCGTCAGCTGCTGGCCGCCAAGAACCCGTTCGCGCCGATCCCGCGCGGCATCATGTGCCCCATGATCGCGGCCGGCCCGCAGCGGGCCACGATCAGCGGGATCTTCTTCGGCCAGCATGTGGCGTCGAACTTCGCCCGGACCGGGTGCGGGGCCACCAGGTGGTCTGAGCTGGGCGACGTGTTCGGCTCCGGTCCCGTTCCGGCTTCCGGCGCCGGGGCTGAGTCCGGGTCGCCAGTGCACTGAGCGTCCGGGCACTGAGCTTCCCGCGCACTGAGCCACCGGGCACCGGATGACCGGGCGCTGCTCAGCGCAGCAGGCGGGACATCCGGCGGTCGGCCAGCGGCTTGCCGCCGGTCTGGCAGGTCGGGCAGTACTGCAGCGCGGAGTCCGCGAACGAGACCTCCCGCACCGTGTCACCGCACACCGGGCAGGGCTCCCCGGCGCGGCCATGCACCCGCAGTCCGGACTTCTTCTCGGCCTTCAGGTCGCCCGCGGCCAGCCCGGCCGACCGTTCCACAGCCTCCCGGAGGGTGGTCGTGATGGCCGCGTGCAAACCGGCCACCTCGTCCTCGGTCAGGCTGCTGGCCAGCCGGAACGGCGACATCTTGGCCACGTGCAGCACTTCGTCGGAGTAGGCGTTGCCGATGCCCGCGATGATCTTCTGGTCCCGGAGCACGCCCTTGATCTGGGTCCGGCGGCCGGCCAGCATCCCGGCCAGCGCCTCGACCGTGAACGTGTCCGCCATCGGGTCGGGCCCGAGCGCGGCCACTCCGGGCACCTCGGCGGGGTCGGCGACCAGGTACACGGCGAGCCGTTTCTTCGTGCCTGCCTCGGTCAGGTCGAAGCCTGCGCCGTCGGTGAACCGGAGCCGGAAGCCCAGCGGGCTCTTGCCGGGTCGCGGCGGCGCCTCGGGAAGATTTTCGCGCCAGCGCAGCCACCCGGCCCGGGCCAGGTGAATCACGAGATGCAGCGGCCCTTCACCGGTCTGGCTACCGTCGGCGCCGGGTGCGGGCGCCGCCACCAGGTCGAGGAACTTACCGTGCCGCTGGGTGTCCGTGATGATCCGGCCCCGCAGCGCGGTCAGGTCGGGCTGGTAGGTCTTGAGCACTGAGATGGCCGCGCTGTCCGCGCGGTCGATGACATGCCCGCCGGCCCGCTCTCGCAAGAAGCGGGCGAGCGACTCCACCTCGGGAAGTTCCGGCACGCTATCGATTCTGCCTCGTGCCCTGGCATGTTCGCGCCATGGTCCGCCAGGTGGGGACACCCACGTGGGAGACGCTTCAGGTGACCCCGGTCAAGGCGCTCCGGCCCGTCCCGGGGCGGCGGACCGCCTCGCCAGCGGATTCGGCGCGGCGGCTCGCAGATCGTTATCACTCCGATAACGGTTGTCTCGTGACCATGTGACCCTGGCCCCGTGATCATGGGCCGCGGGCCGGTACGAAAGCGGTTCCGGGCCCCGGAGCCGAGGAAGGACGGCCTGGGTGCGTGGAAAGGACAGCCGGGGGTAGACGAAGGGACAGCCCGGGCCAGACGAAAGGACGTCCCGGAGGCCGGAAAGCCTTGCCGGTATGGGATCAGGCTAGTTACTTGTTTAATCGAAACTAACGTAGCTTGCGGTGTGCCGCTGGTGAGCGGAGCATGGATTCACAAGGATGAGAAGCCATGGACCAGGCAGAGCCTCAGCCCCTCCCGGGCCAGCCTGAGCGGCCCGTCCCGGGCGGTGCCCAGCCGGGCGGTACCCAGCCTGACGCTGCCCAGCCTGACGCTGTCCAGCCGGACGGCCTCCCGCCGCACCGGCGGCCTCTTGGGCGTGCCGTCACCCAGCGACGGCCCCGGCCCCGCTATCGAACTCGAGCATCCCGTCGTGGTCGGCTACGACGGATCCGGGTCGAGCAGGCATGCGCTCGCCTACGCCGCCGGGATGGCACGCCGGCTCGGCCGTCCCCTGCTGCTGGCCTACATCACGAGCCCGAGCATCTTCTGCGAGCCGCTCAGCGGCCAGGTGATAGCCCCGATCCGGGACTCGGATGAGACCCACCGCTGGCTGCTGGCCGAACTTGACGAGGTCTGCGACCGGGAGGGGCTGGACGTGCGCATCGTCACCCGCCAGGGCAGCCCGGCCCGGGAACTGGCCGCCGCGGCCGACGAGTTCGGCGCGGACGCACTGGTCATCGGCGCCCCCGCGCGCATCTGGCACCAGGTCGCCGGATCGGTGCCCGGCTGGCTGGCCCGGCACGCGCACTGCCCGGTCATCGTCGTCCCGTGAGCGCAGCGAGCCTCTCGGGCTCAAGGTCTGAGGTCAGCGCCCCGCCGCACCCGACCCCGGCGCCGGGCGCCCAGACCCGGGGCCAGGCCGTCGGCCGGTCAGGGCGTTAGCGGGTCGTAGTAGTGGCTGTACTGCCAGCGACCCCGCTCGACCAGGACACGGTCGTCCAGGGCACGGGCGGCGAGGACTCCGGCCGCCGGCGAGCCGAACCGGGCCGGGGACAGGGACGACAGGTCCACGGCCGGGCGGCCGCCGGTGATCCAGGCGGCCAGGGCCTCGCCGATCGCCGGGGACGAGGAGAACCCTGATCCGTTGCAGCCGCTGGCCACCCAGAGGCCGGGCACCTCCGGCACGGGGCCGGCCAGGAACCGGCCGTCGGGGCTCATCGTGAACAGCCCGCCACGGTGCTCGGCTACCGTCCGTCCCGCCGCGACGGCCTGGGCCGCCGGGACCAGCCCGGCGACCGCGGCCGCCATCGTGTCCAGGACGCCGCGATCCAGCGGGACGTCGTCGGTGTCGAACTCCGGCGGCTGCGCCCGTGGATCGACGGCCAGCGGCGCAGCCTCGAACCCGCCGAGCATCAGGCCGCCGCGGGCCGGCCGCAGGTACACCGCAGAATCCAGAATTCTGGAAATTGGCGCCCCGGGGGGTACCTCGGGGAGGGGTTCGGTCACCAGCAACTGGTGCCGGACCGGCGCGGCCGCCACCCACGCCCCGGCCAGTTCACCGACCTGGCGGACCCAGGCGCCCGCCGCGTCGACGACCACCCCGGTCTCGATGTCGCGGGTGGCGGTCCGCAGGCCGGTGACCGCACCCGCGCTGGTGGTCACCGCCGTGACCGGCTCATCCGCCAGTACCTGCACGCCGGCCCGCCGGGCGGCGGCCAGGTAGGCGTCGATCAGGGCCCCGGGTTCCTCGAGGTACACGTCCTCCGGGCACCAGACCACGTCCTCGTCCCCGGCCGGGACGTAGTAACCGCCGGTCCGCTGGCCCGCCTCGGCCGGGCTGATCGCGGCCAGGTGCACGCCCCAGCGAAGGGATTGGGCCAGTTCGGCGGCCAGCAGCTTCTTGTGGCCGCCACCGTGTGCGACCAGCAGACTTCCGGAGGAAGCCACGTCCAGCGGCACACCCGCCCAGTCGGCGAAGGTCCGCACCAGGTGAATACTGCGGCGGGCCAGGAACGTGCGGGCTTCGTCACCCTGCACGGACTTGAACAGGCCAGCCGCCCGGCCGGACGCCTGCGAGCCTGGGCTGCGGCGGTCCAGCACCACCACCGAGCGGCCGCGCAACCCGCAGTGCAGGGCGGTACTCAGCCCCAGGGCGCCCGCCCCGACGACCGCGACATCCGCTTTCATGACCCGTGCCTTCGTGAAACCGCAGGCGATGGCCTCGAGGTAATAGTGCGGTAGCCTGACCTGCTCAGATCGCCCCCGGCCCGGCGCCCTGGCGCATAAGCTCAGGCCAGTGCGCCTACCATCTGCTCTGTACCACCTGCTCGGCACGACCAGAAATTCAGCACTACCAGTGGGCGAGGAGGGATTTGAACCCTCACGTCCTTTCGGACACACGGACCTGAACCGTGCGCGTCTGCCGTTCCGCCACCCGCCCTACGCAGTGAGTCAGGTTAGCACGTCCGCAACAGCACCCTGAGCGCCGATACCATCGGATGCGGATAGGGGAAGGAGGTACCCCGGTGGGAGTTCTCAGTCGCTTCGAGCGCAGGCTCGAGGGCATGGTCGAGGGTGCCTTCGCGCGGGCGTTCAAGTCCGAGCTGCAGCCAGTCGAGGTTGCCAGCGCGGTGCAGCGCGAGATGGATGACCGGGCGGCGATCGTGGCGCAGGGCCGGACCCTGGTGCCGAACGACTTCGTGGTCGAGATCGCCGAGACCGACTACGACCGCCTTGAGGTCTACGCGGACAGTCTCGGCGTGGAACTGGCCACCCTGGCCCGTGAGCACGCCCGGGAGCAGGGGTACTCGTTCGTGGGACCGGTCCGGATGCGGTTCGAGGGGGTTCCGGACCTGACCACGGGTACTTTCCGGATCCGCTCGGGCGTGATCCGTGGCACCACCGTCGAGGGAGGAGAGATCCGCAGGCCGGCCAGTGACCTGCCGCGCATGCCGGGTTCCTTCGGAGGCCGGCCGAGGCTGCTGGTCTCGGGCCCCGAGCCGGGGCCGGACGGCAGCAGCCAGCGGACTTACGAGCTGAACGCGCCGGTCACCATGCTGGGCCGCGGTACCGACTGCGACCTGCGGCTGGTCGATCCTGGCGTGTCCCGGCACCATGCCGAGCTGCGGGTCGAGGACGGCGAAGTGGTCCTCGTCAACCTGGGGTCCACCAACGGAACCTTCGTGAACGGCCAGCCGGTGCGGCGCGTGACGCTCGCAGACGGCACGCAGGTGACCCTCGGCCGGACCACGCTGGTTTTCCGCCGGGACGGTATCTATTGACGCAGCCCGGACAATGGCCAAAGTCCCGGACCTGATCCAGGCCCTCACCCTGGTCCAGACCCCGACTCCGCACTCCCCCGATTAGGCCGCAACGGCGAGGCACCCAAGGACACATAAGCCGATGAGCACGCTTACCCTCCTCCTGATCAGGCTCGCATTCCTGGCGGTCCTGTGGCTTTTTGTGATCACGGCGGTGGGTGTGGTGCGCACGGACCTGTTCGGCCAGTCCCCGTCCAGCCGCAAGCAGAAGCGGCAGCGGCAGAATGCCCGCCCCCGTCCGGCCCGGCCTCCCCGCCCGGCCAAGCCAGGGCGCAGTGAGCCGCAGCGGCTCCTGGTCACCGGCGGCCCGCTTTCGGGAACGACCCTGCCCCTTACCGAACAGCAAATCACCATCGGTCGGTCAAATGACGCCACGCTGGTCCTCAACGATGACTACGCTTCGAGCCGACATGCCCGGCTGTTCCCTCAAGACGGTCAATGGATCGTTGAGGATCTCGGGTCAACCAACGGCACCTACCTCGACCGGCAGAAGGTGACCCAGCCGACCCCGGTGCCGACAGGCGTGCCGATCCGCATCGGCAAGACCGTTCTGGAATTGCGCAGATGACACTTGCACTCCGGTACGCGATTCGTTCAGACGTCGGCCTCCTCCGGGAGGGGAACGAGGACTCTGCGTACGCTGGGCCCCGCCTGCTGGCCGTGGCTGACGGCATGGGGGGTCATGCCGCCGGTGAAGTCGCTAGCGCCGCGGCCATCTCCGCCCTGTCCAGGCTCGACGAAGACGCGCCCGGCAACGACCTGCTCGACGCGCTGGCTGACGCGGTCAACGACGCGAATCACACGCTGCACAACATGGTGGTCGCCGACCCCTCGTTCGAGGGCATGGGCACCACGCTCACCGCGATGCTGTGGTCCGACGGCCGGGTGGCGCTCTGCCATATCGGCGACTCCCGGGCTTACCTGCTGCGCAATCGTGAGTTCCACCAGATCACCCACGACCACACTCTGGTCCAGACGCTGGTGGACGAGGGCCGGATCAGCCCGGACGACGTGGCCACCCATCCACAGCGCTCGATGCTGCTGCGGGCCCTGGACGGCCGGGCCGACGTCGAGCCGGACCTGACCCTGCTCGAGGCCCGGCTCGGGGACCGCTACCTGCTGTGCTCTGACGGGCTGTCCGGAGTGGTCAGCGAGGAGACCCTGCACAAGACGCTGGCTACCGTGGCCAACCTCGACGAGGTCGTGCTGCAGCTGGTGGAGCTGGCCATCCGGGGCGGCGGCCCGGACAACATCACCTGCATCGTCGCGGACGTGGTGGACAGCGCCACCACGGCCCTGCCGCCCAGCGACGCCTCGGTGATGGCCGGCGCCGCCTCCAACGGCAGCGGTGGCCCCCATTTCCGCACCGACAGCCCGGCCGGCCGCGCCCACCTGCTCACCCGCACCGCCCCGCAGGTCGCGGTGGCGATCGCCCACGACGATCCCGCGCCGCAGGCGCCGGAGGAACCCGAAGACGAGTACTCACACCGGCGGCGCAGGCTCCCGCTGGTCAAGTCGGCGCTGGTGATCCTGGTCATCCTGGTGGTCGGCGGGGCCTACGCGGGCTGGCGGTACACCCAGACCCAGTACTACGTGGCGGCGGAAAGCGGCAAGGTCGTCATCTTCCGGGGCATCAACCAGAGCGCGGCCGGGATCAACCTGTCCAGTGTGGCCAGGCGGTTCGACATCCCGGTGGCGGCCCTGCCGGCCACCGACGCCAACAGCGTGCGGACGACGATCATGTCCTCCACCGGCATAGCCGGCGCCCTGAAGATCGTGGACAGCATCAAGGCGGACTACGTCCGGTGCCACAGCGCGGTCCTGGCCCTGCAGACGTGGGCGGCGACCCCGCCGAAAACGGTCAAGAAGAAAGTCAAGAACAAGACCGTCATCACGCACGTCAAGCCGCCGAAGCCGCCCTTCCCGGCGGACTGCCCGCTCCCCCCGGGGAGCACCGCCAGCGGAACCGGAGGAACTTCTTGAGCGCGGTCACCTCACCAGGTCAGCCGTTCGACGCCGACGCCGGCGCCGGGCAGGACCAGCAGCCCGGTCCGGCGCCGGCCCCCGGGGCCGGCGCCGGACCGAACTGCTGATGCTGATCTTCGTGGTGGGTGTGGTCCTGCTCGCCTACGCCAACGTCGGACTGGGGCTGAACGGCAAGATCCCGGCCGGGTTGTTCGAGTACGGCATCGCCTTCGCGGTCCTCGTCGGGGCGGCCCACGTGGCGGTGCGCTGGCTGGCCCCGTACGCCGACCCGCTGCTGCTGCCGCTGGCCGCGCTGCTGAACGGCCTCGGGATCGTGATGATCTACCGCCTGCAGGAGGCCGGGCGGGGCGGCAACGGCGGGTTCGTCATCACCACCATGAGCACGTCCACCACGGCGCTGCAGGTGCTCTACACCGCCGTCGGGATGGCGGCGTTCGTGGCCGTGCTCGCGTTCGTCCGGCAGCCGCGCACGCTGCAGCGGTACACCTACACGCTCGGCGCGGTCGGCCTGGTGCTGGTCGCGCTGCCGGCCGTGCTGCCCGCCAGCATCAGCGAGGTCCCGGGCACCCTCGCCAAGATCCAGATCTCGATCGGCGGCTTCACCGTCCAGCCTGAGGAGTTCGCCAAGCTGGCGCTGGCCGTGTTCTTCGCGGGCTACCTGGTGACCAAGCGCGACGTGCTCGCCCTGGCCGGGCGCCGGTTCCTCGGGGTCGACCTCCCGCGGGCCCGCGACCTGGGCCCGGTGCTCATCGCCTGGGGCGTCAGCCTGGTCGTGCTGATCTTCGAGAGCGACGTGGGCACCTCGGCGCTGTTCTTCGGCCTGTTCGTGGTCATGATGTACATCGCCACGCAGCGCTCGTCCTGGCTGATCATCGGGTTCCTGCTGTTCATCTTCGGGTCGTTCGTGGCCAGCGAGCTCTTCGCCCACGTGCGGGAGCGCTTCGTCGTCTGGCTGGACCCGTTCAAGTACGTGCACACCATCGGCTTCCAGACGGCCCAGGGACTGTACGGGCTGGGCTTCGGCGGGGTGCTCGGCCGCGGGCTGGGCCAGGGCCAGCCGTACAACACCCCGCTGGTGCAGAGCGACTTCATCATCACCGCGTTCGGCGAGGAGCTGGGCCTGACCGGGGTGATGGCCCTGCTGCTCATCTACGGGCTGATCGTGCAGCGCGGGCTGCGCGCGGCGATCGCCGTGCGTGACCCGTTCTCCAAGCTGCTGGCCGGCGGCCTCGCGTTCGTGATCGCCCTGCAGGTCTTCGTGATCGTCGGCGGCGTCAGCCGGCTGATCCCGCTGACCGGCATCACCACGCCGTTCCTGTCCCAGGGCGGCTCCTCGCTGATTGCCTCCTGGATGGGCATCGCGCTGCTGATGCGGATCAGCGACACCGCCCGGCGCCCGGCCCCGCAGCCCATCCAGGACGAGGGCATGACCCAGGTGGTGCGGGCCGGATGAACCGCGCGCTGCGCCGTGTCTCGCTGATCTGCCTGGTCCTGTTCGTGCTGCTGCTGGTCAACGTCAACTACGTGCAGGGGTTCGAGGCGAGCAGCCTGGCTACCAAGCCCGGCAACGGCCGCACGTTCTCCGCCAGCCTGCAGTTCCAGCGGGGCTCGATCGTCACGGCCGACCAGAAGGTCGTCGCGTACTCCAAGATGAACAAGAACTTCGGGGAGTACCAGCGGCATTACCCGTTCGGGAAGACGTACGCGCCGGTCACCGGGTACGACACGCTGTACAGCCAGACCGCGATCGAGCAGGCTGAGAACAAGGACCTGGCCGGGACCGACCCCGCCCTTGAGGTGCACAACCTCATCGACCTGATCAGCGGGAAGCCGAAGAAGGGCGCGACGGTCGAGCTCACGGTCAACTCGGTGGCCCAGGAGGCGGCCTGGAAGGCGCTCAAGGCCTCGGGGAGGGAGAGCGGGGTGGTGGCGATCAACCCGGCGACCGGGGCGATCCTGGCCCTCGCCTCCTATCCCTCCTTCGACCCGAACATGCTGGCCACGCTGGACGGCAAGAAGCTGATCAAGAACGACAAGCAACTCCTCGGGGACCCGGCTCATCCCCTGATCAACAACGCCATCAGCACCACGTTCCCGCCCGGCTCGACCTTCAAGATCGTGACTAGCTCCACCGGGTTCCAGACCGGGAAGGTCGCCAGCGACACCACGCCGGTCTACGCGCCGACCAAGCTCATCCTGCCGGACACCAGCACCCCGCTGATCAACGACGACGGCTCCGCGTGCAACGACGGCGGCAACCCGACCGGCAACGGCAAGGTACCGCTCATCTACGCGTTCACCGTGTCCTGCAACACCGTGTTCGGCGCCCTGGGCGAGCGTCTCGGCGGGTCCGCCTTGCGTACCGAGGCCGGCAAGTACAACTTCAACGACCCGAACCTGACCCTGGCGCCGGGGATGCAGGTGGCCCAGAGCAACTTCCCGCTGCCCAACGGCCCGGCGCAGACAGCCGGGTCGGCCATCGGCCAGGAGAGCGTCACGGTGACGCCGCTGCAGGAGGCGATGCTGGCCGCCACCGTGGCCAACAACGGCGTGCTGATGAAGCCTTACCTGGTGCAGAAGGTGACGGCGCCGGACCTGTCAGCCGTGCAGACCGCCACCCCCACCACGCTGAGCACCCCGCTGACTCCCAACCAGGCGGGGTACCTGCAGGCGATGATGACGAGCGTGGTCCAGAGCACGGCCGGTACCGCCCACGCCACTGCCGGGACTCAGGTCACCGGGGGGATCGAGATCGCCGGGAAGACCGGAACGGCCCAGAACGGCATCAACAACTCGGGGCTGGACGACGCGGTATTCACCGGTTACGCGCCGACCACCAACCCGGAGATAGCCGTCGGCGTCGTAGTAAAGGGCGGCGGCTTCGGTGCCGACGCGGCCGCCCCGATCGCAGTGGCCGTCATCAAGGCCTACCTCAACTCCCAGGGGAAGGGGTGAGGTGCGTGATCACGGCAGACACCGGGATCTGGACGACTGGTCCCCCGCCCGCGGCAACGGCATCAGGCGCGGCCACCGCGGCGCCCGACGGACGGATAACGATGCAGGACGGTTACTGACGTGCGAGACATGACACAGCCACGACTCCTTGGCGGCCGCTACGAACTCGACGGCGTCGTCGGCCGGGGCGGCATGGCCGAGGTGTACCGGGCCCGGGACATCCGCCTCGACCGGATCGTCGCGGTCAAGACGCTCCGTGAGGACCTGGCCCGCGACGCGACCTTCCAGGCCCGGTTCCGGCGGGAGGCCCAGTCAGCGGCCTCGCTGAACCACCCCTCTATCGTCGCCGTCTACGACACTGGCGAAGACGAGGCCGGCCCGGCGCACGTCCCGTACATCGTGATGGAGTACGTGGACGGCCGGACCCTGCGCGAACTGCTCCGCGATGACCGGCGCCTGCTCCCCGAGCGGGCGCTGGAGATCACCGACGGGGTGCTGCGGGCGCTGGACTACAGCCACCGGAACGGGATCGTGCACCGGGACATCAAGCCCGGCAACGTGATGCTGACCCGGTCGGCCGAGGTCAAGGTGATGGACTTCGGCATCGCCCGGGCCGTCAGCGACGCCCAGGCCACCATGACCCAGACCGCCCAGGTGATCGGCACCGCGCAGTACCTGTCACCCGAGCAGGCCCGCGGTGAGCGGGTGGACGCGCGCAGCGACCTGTACTCGACCGGGTGCCTGCTGTACGAACTGCTCACCGGCAGGCCCCCGTTCACCGGGGACTCCCCGGTCGCCATCGCCTACCAGCACGTCCGCGAGAACCCGATCCCCCCGTCGCGGGTCGACCCGGAGATTCCGGTCTGGGCCGATTCCATCGTGCTGAAGGCGATGGCCAAGGACCCGGCCGAGCGCTACCAGTCCGCCGCCGAGATGCGTACCGACATCCAGCGCGCGCTGTCCGGCGTCCCGGTCGCCGCGCCGCCGCAGCCGACCGAGATGTACGCCCCCGGGACCCGGCAGATGGGACCCGGCACGATGATGGCCGGCGCCGCGCAGACCGGCGCGATGTCCCCGTACGGTCCCGACGGGGACGGTTACGGCGAGGATGGCGGGAACGGGCGCCGTAAGGCGCTGTGGTGGATCCTGGGCATCGTCGCCGCGCTCCTGCTCGCCGTGATCGGCTACCTGCTGCTCAGCGGAGGCGGCGGGAAGACCAGCGCGGTGCCCTCGGTCGTCGGCCAGACCCAGCAGGCAGGCGGTCACCTCGGTCAAGAACGCGGGCCTGACCCCGAAGGTCGTCATGATGGCTTCGGCGTCCTACAAGAAGGGCACGGTCATCTCGTCCAATCCGCAGTTCGGCACCAAGGTGGCGCCGAAGAGCGTGGTCACGCTGAACGTCTCGAGCGGCCCGGGCAAGGTCAAGGTGCCGTCCGTGGTCGGCGAATCGGAGACCACGGCCCAGAATCAGCTGCAGAGTTTCCACGTCGTGACCAAGACCGACGCGAACTCCACCAAGCCTGAGGGCACCGTGGTGCGGCAGGACCCCACCGGCGGCACGAAGCTGCTCCCAGGCAGCACGGTCACCATCTGGGTGTCCGGTGGCGGTACCGCGGTTCAGAACGTGGTCGGTGATCCCCAGAACACGGCCATCCAGATCCTGCAAGGCCAGGGGTTCAAGGTGCACACCATCGTCACGGCCGGGCCGTCGGATTCCACGCCGGGCAACGTGTTCCAGCAGACCCCGTCGAGCGGCACCCTGGCCACCGGGTTGACGGTGACCATCTACGTCGCCTCGACGCCGACCCCGACGCCGACCGCCACGACACCCACGCCCACCCCGAGCGCCACGACACCGACCCCGACGCCGAGCGGCGCCACGCCGACCGCAGGCGCTGCCTCGCGTACGCCGAGTCTCTAGGTGGTGCCCCGGCGTTACACTCAGCAGAGCTACTGAGCAGGAGACGACCGTGCCGAAGTCCCGCGTGAGATCCAAGGCGGTGTACACGCCGCCGCCGAAGCGATCGGCGTCGAAGAAGGTCAGCCCGCGCTGGCTGGTGCCAGCCATGCTGACCTGCCTGCTGCTGGGGCTGGCCTGGATCGCCGTGTTCTACGTGACCCAGGGCAGCCTGCCGATCGGGGCTCTGGGGGACTGGAACCTGGTGGTGGGATTCGCGTTCATCATCGCTGGCGTGGGGCTGTCCACCAAGTGGCGCTAGTGCTGACGAGGCGGGGCGCGGCGAAGCCGTGTCCCCTCCGAGTCAGCAATCGCGGGGGCCGGGGGCTCCGGGGTAGTCCCCCGGGAAAGCGGAGCGGGGGTCGTCCCTCCCGGGCTAGCACAGAGCTAGCGGAAACCGGCCGCGGCGAGCTGGCTGTCGCGGGTGATCACGGCGACGACCAGCACCGCCACGACGATCAGGGTGGCCCCTAGCTGGACGAGCGCCCGGTGCTGCCGCGGCGCGTACGCGTAGGCCGCGGTAAGCGCGGCCCCGGTGATCAGCCCGCCTACATGGTCCTGCCAGGCGATGGACGGGACCGCGAAGCTGATGGCCAGGTTGAGGACGATCAGGAACACGATCCCCCGGCTGTCCAGCCTCAGCCGCCTGGACAGGACGAACCAGGCGCCGAACAAGCCGAAGATGGCACCCGAAGCCCCCAGGGCGGACTGGTTCGGCGCGGCGTAGAGGTAGTACAACACCGACCCGCCGAGCGCACTGAGCACATAGACGGCCAGGAAGCGCAGCCGCCCGAGCATCTGCTCCAGCGACGGGCCGACCACGATCAGCGCCCACATGTTGAAGATGATGTGGGCCGGGCCGAACCCGCTCAGCCCGGGCTCGTGCAGGAACGCCGACGTGAGCAGCCGGTACCACTGGTCGTGCGCCACGCCGACGGTCTGGTTGATGGTCGGGTCGTAGGCCGCGCCGATCATGTCGAAGTAGTTGACGACCCGCGGGTACACCCATTCGATCAGGTAGCACAGGACGTTCAGGCCGACCAGCACCCAGGTGACGATGGCACCCGAGGTCACCCGGCCGCCGAACACCGCCGTCGGCCGCCGGACACCGCGACTGCCCTCGTGCACGCATTCGACGCAGTGCTGGCCGACCGGCGCGGCCCGCAGGCAGTCAGGGCAGGCCGGGCGCCCGCACCGGCTGCAGGACAGGTAAGTCTCCCGGTCCGGATGCCGGAAACAGGTAGGAACCGGTGCGGGCGCCTCGGGGCCAGGCGCTGGGAACTCGTCCACTGCTCGCCTATGGACCTGGTTAGCCCGCGGATTCCGGCGCGTCCGCGGGACCGCTGATCTCGACCGACTCCAGCACCACGTCCTTGGTGGGCCGGTCCCTGTGGTCCCGCTCCAGGTGGGTGATGGCGTCCACCACGTCGCTGCCCTCGATGACCTCGCCGAAGATGGTGTGCTTGCCGTTCAGCCACGGGGTGGGCACGGTCGTGATGAAGAACTGGGAGCCGTTCGTGCCGGGGCCCGCGTTGGCCATGGCCAGCAGGTAGGGGCGGCTGAACGACAGATCGGGGTGGAACTCGTCCGCGAACTGGTACCCCGGGCCCCCGGTCCCGGTACCGAGAGGGTCCCCGCCCTGGACCATGAAATCCGGGATCACCCGGTGGAAGATCGTCCCGTTGTACAGACTGGCCCGGCTGGGCTTCCTGGTCCGCGGGTCGGTCCAGTCCCGGGTTCCCTCGGCGAGCTCGACGAAGTTCCGCACCGTCTTCGGTGCCTGGTCAGGGAAAAGCCGGACCACAATCGTTCCCTGAGTCGTCCGCAGAGTCGCGGTGAGCGAGTTTGTCATAAGTGGAATCCTTGCATGGCACGCCCGGTCATTAGCCGTTTACCGCCGGACGCTTCCTGCCGGACGGCTTTTGCCGCCGGGTCACCCACCTCCCGACCCTACGGCGCTCTCGCCGAGCCTGCGAATCAGGCCGCCGCCGCCGTGATTGGCTCAGCCCCCCGTTCACCTGCAGTTCGGTTTAGCTCTGCCAGACGGGGAAGGGCAGGGTTGAGCGCTTCCGTGCAGGGAAGTGAGTGTGCGGGGGCGCTGTCCCGGGGACATTCGGAGGTTAATGGTGGTTTCGAGAAGTAGCAGTGAGGACGCAAAGTCCCGGGCCAAGGCCGGGGCGGCAGTCGCGCAGAGTCGCGCCTACCAGGCTAAGGCCACTGCGGTGCGCGCCCAGGAGCTCGCCCGCCAGGCCGCCACCACCCAGGTGGCGCCGCTGGCCAGGAGCGCCCAGGAGAAGGCGGTCCAGCGCCTGATAGAAGCCCGGGCCTGGACGGCGCCGCGCGTCGAAGCAGGCGGGGTAGCCGTGCAGGACCGGCTCGCCCCGGCGGTCACGGCGGCCATGGTGAGCGCCGCCCGGCGTCTCGAGCCGCCGAGGGCCAGGCGTCGTCGTCGCTGGCCGTTCATCGTGGCCGGGGTCGTGGTGCTGGGCGCGGGCTGCGCCGCCGCGGCCCAGGTGGTCCGGAGCAAGCGGAACGCCGCGTCCATGGCGGCGTCGGATCCGGCAACGTCGCCGCCCATGCCGCCGACCACTCCGGCCGAGCGCCAGGAGATGACCGATGCCGCGCACGCGGACGTAAACGGGCAGGTCAGGACGCCCTGACCCGGTTTGTGACGGGTAGCGGGTGGCCAGCGGGGCTGGCCACCCGCTACCTGCACGTCTAGGAAGCGACCTGGAGCCCGGGGACCTGGAGCGAACTCGAGGTGAACTGCATCGATGAGCCGCTCGTCACCGACGAGACCCCGCCCTGGGTCACGGTCAGCGTGGGCGCGCCATCGAGAGTCAGCGAGTTCACGGTGAACTCCATCATCGGTGTCCGTGGCGCCAGACAGCCTGCGGATCGCGTACCGGCACCGTTGTCGGGTCCCGGCGGCGGAGTACGTACCTGAGCTGGGGAGTGTCTGCGGCGTCGGGCACACTGCGTGGTGTGCTACTGAGCGATTTGGTGCGAACGTCAGACGCGGTTTCGGTGACGTCCGCCCGCCGGGTCAAGATCAGCGAGATTGCCGGGCTGCTGCGGCGGGCGTCGCCGGGTGAGGTCCCTGTGGCGGTCGCGTTCCTGTCCGGAGAACTTCGCCAGCGGCAGATCGGGGTGGGTTATGCGGCGCTCGGCGGCCTGCTCCGAGGCGATCTGCCCGCCGGCGACGGACCTGGCCCCGATCCGGCCGCCCGGCCGCTGACCCTGGCCGAGATCGACTCCGTGTTCGCGGCGATCGGAGCGACCACCGGTGCCGGGTCCCAGGCTGAGCGGCGCAGGCTGCTGGGCGCCCTGTTCGCCCGGGCAACCCCGGCCGAGCAGTCGTTCCTGACCCGGCTGCTCGCCGGCGAACTGCACCAGGGCGCCCTGGAAGGCGTGATGGTCGAGGCTGTCGCGCGGGCCGCCGGGGTACCAGCCGGAGAGGTACGCCGGGCCCTCCTGCTTGGCGGTTCGCTGCCCGCGGTCGCGGAGGCGGCCCTGTCCGCGGCGCGCGCCGCCGGCGGGCAGGCCGCGGGTGACCAGGCCAGCCCGGACCAGAGCACCCTCGACGAGGCCCCCGCCGACGACGCGCGCGCAGAGATCGCCGACGACGTGAGCGCGGCGGCCGCCGAGGATGCGAGCGCGGCGGCCGCCCTGGCGGCCCTCCGGGCCTTCCGGCTTCAGGTGGGACGGCCGTTGCGGCCGATGCTGGCCGCCTCCGCGCCGACCGTGGCGGCCGCGTTCGACCGGGTGTCCCCGGCCGCGGTCGAGTGGAAGATCGACGGAATCCGGATCCAGGTGCACCGGCAGGGCCATGAGGTCAGGGTGTTTACCCGGACCCTGGATGACATCACTGCCCGGCTGCCCGAGATCACCCGCGCCGTGCTCGCCAGTCCCGCCGAGGCCCTGGTCCTGGACGGTGAGGCTATCGCGCTGGATCCGGCCGGCCGGGCCCGGCCGTTCCAGGTCACCGCCAGCCGGGCCGGCACCCAGGCGGCACCGGGCCAGGAGACTCCCGGCGTCCCGCTGACGCCGTTCTTCTTCGACCTGCTGCACCTGGACGGCCGGGATCTCATCGATGAGCCGGCCAACGTCCGGCAGGCGCTGATGGCCGCGGTCCTCCCGGCGGACCTCCGGGTCCCGCGCCTGGTGACCGGCGAGGTAGCGGACGCCGAGGCGTTCTTCGCGGACGCGGTGGCCCGCGGGCATGAAGGCGTGGTGGTGAAGTCGCTGGACGCCCCGTACGCGGCTGGCCGCCGGGGCAGCGAGTGGATCAAGGTGAAGCCACGGCACACGCTGGACCTGGTGGTACTGGCCGCCGAATGGGGTCATGGGCGCCGCCGCGGCTGGCTGTCCAACCTGCACCTGGGGGCCCGTGATCCGGCGGGCGGCTTCGTCATGCTCGGCAAGACGTTCAAGGGCCTGACCGACGAGACGCTCCGCTGGCAGACCGAACGGTTCCTCGACATCGCCGAGCCGCCTGGCCAGCATCCCGCGGGTGAGCTCACCGATGCCCGGGGCGTGCTGCGGGTCCGCCCGGAGATGGTGGTCGAGATCGCTTTCGACGGCGTCCAGGCCAGTCCCCGGTATCCGGGTGGGCTGGCGCTCCGCTTCGCCCGCGTCCTCCGGTACCGGCCCGACAAGCAGGCGGCCGAGGCGGACCCGATCGACGCGGTCCGCGCCATCTGGGAGGGGCGGGTTTCGGACGGCTGAGATCGAGAGGCATCGTCAGGCCCAGCGCAACATAATCCGCAGTTCTCAGCAGGGTTTGAGAGGTTAATCCAACGGAGCATCGAGTTTCGGCGGGCCTAATTGGAGGCGGACAGGTCAGGTTCTGCCCGCGGGGCAACGCCGCCCCGGACGCTCGATCTCAGGGAGATGACCGTGAGAATCACCCGACCACTCATCGGTACTGCCATCGGGGCAGGTGTCCTCGGAGCCACGCTGGCCCTGGGCCTGACGATGGCCAGCGCGTCCACATCCGCGGGGACCTCTCATTCGGCAGCGAGGACCGCCACGTCCTCTTCGGCTGCCATGCCTGCCGCCTCGCCGAAGCCCGCGCCGGGCAGCGGCCACAAGTGTCCCGGCATGTCCGGCGGCGGCCACGCACAGCACAGCCCGCAGCAGGGCTGAAGAACTCCGGTTCAGCGACCCCGGACCAGCTCAGAGTCCCACGATCGCGGGCAGCCGCCGGGCCTCGATCGCGGTCAGCAGGCGCTGGTAGTCCAGCTCGTTCTGCTTCGAGTAGGCCACCGCGAACTCCTCGATGGCCCGGTCGAAGCGATCGCTGGAACCGAGGTAGCCGGCGATCATCGTGGCCCGGCCGGTCCGGGCGTGCGCCCGGGCCAGCGCCCAGCCGCACAGGCCGGCGTAGTAGGTGAGCTGCGGCGGGTCCATGGCCGGCACGTTCATCGCGCCCTTCATGTCCCGCAACTGCCGGGCGTAGTACTCCTTGGGCTCGGCGCCGTCTATCTGGAGCCCACTGGTCCAGCCGAGGAACGGGTCCGCCGCGGCCTGCATCATCCGCTCGCCACGGACCACCCGCTCGCCCTGGTGCTTGTACTCGCTAGGTCCGGCGAAGGGGGCCAGCACCGACTCCTGAGCCTCCTTGAGCTGCAGGAACAGTGGCTCGTCCGGCCGGTCGCCGAGCAGCAGGAACACGAACGCCTCGGTGCCGACCGAGCCGACCCCGACCACCTTGCGGGCGAAATCCCCGAAGTAGTACCGGCGCAGCACCTCGCGGCGGTCAGCCTGCAGGGTTTCCTGGTAGAGCTGGATCGCGCGGCGGAGCTCCTCGGCGATGCCGGGTTCCCGCTCGACCCCGAAGCGGACCACCACCGGCGGGACCGGCCTGATCCGGTACTGGCCGTCCACCAGGTGGCAGAGCTTCTCCAGGGCCTGGACGCTGGTGTGCCGGTAGGCCCGGTGGATGTCCTGGTTGCGTCGGCGGACCGCCCGCAGGCGACTGGACCGCGTCGAAAAGCTGGGAGACCTGGTCCACGTCGATCCGGGAGTACCAGACGTCCAGGAACCGCATCTGGGCGAAGTTCTCCATCTCGGTGCGGTACATGTGCACGCACCGGCGGACCGCGGTCCGGATCGAGCGGATGCCGAACCCGTTGTCCCGGGCCGCGACCGCCACGCTGGCGGCGAGCCGCTTCACATCCCAGTCGAACGAGGCGGGCAGCGTCTCGTCGAAGTCGTTCACGTCGAACACCAGCCGCCGGTCCGGCGCTGCGAACATGCCGAAGTTCAGCAGGTGCGCGTCTCCGCAGGCACTGCACCCGGATGTCCGTGGTGGGCAGATGAGCCAGGTCCCAGGCCATCGGCGCGGCCGCGCCGCGGAAGTAGGCGAACGGCGAGGCCGCCATCCGGCCGTGCCGGATCGGTACCAGGTCCGGCACCCGGCTCTTGGCCTGCTCCTCGAGGATCGCGACGGGATCCGGCCGGTCCGGCGGTGGCGACCACTCGGCATGGCTGGACCTCGGCACGATCTTGCGCCGCTCGCGGCCCAGTTGCCGCCACTCTTCCGGCGTCAGTATCTCGTGGGCCTCGGACAGTACTCCCGGCGAAACCTTGCTCATGCGTCCACCCCCCGGACGTTCCAGGTGCCCCCCGGGCCCCTGCCGTCCTGCAAGGCCCAGGGTACGTGGTGCCCTCCCGGCTACCCGTCCGTAGGGTGGTCTGGTGCCCCGTGACCGCCTGGCCGATCTGCCCTACGCCAGCGCCCTGACGCCACATCAGGGGGACCTGGCCGCCGACGAAGACTACGAGGGCGCCTACTTCGACAAGCTGGACTTCGACGCGCCGCGGGCCCCGGGCAGCACGTTCCTGGAGTGCGCCTTCACCCAGGTGACCGTCCAGGACGGGCGGCTGCGCCGGGCCCGGTTCCACGACGTGTGGCTGGACGGGGTGCGGCTGACCGCGACCGAGCTCATCGAAAGCAGCTGGATCGACGCCACCGTCATCGGCTCGGTGGCCGCCGGAGTGATCGCCCACGGGTCACTGCTGCGCCAGGTCACCTTCCGCGGCTGCAAGCTGCACGGGGTGAATTTCCGCGGGGCCACCCTCACCGACGTCACGTTCCAGGACTGCACGCTGCGCGAGGTCGATTTCGGCGGAGCCACCCTGCGGCGCTGCCAGTTCCCCGGCTCACAACTGCAGCAAACGGACTTCAGCCAGGTCACCCTGGACGAAGTGGACCTGCGCGGCGCGGAACTGGGCATCATCATGACGCCGGGGGCGCTGAGCGGGGCGACGATCACCACCGCTCAGCTGACCGCGCTGGCCCCGCTGCTCGCCGAGCACGCCGGGATAACCGTGGAGTAACCTCGGCCCTCCTGGACCAGCCGTCGCCCGGATCGTGGTGTTGATGATCTGCGGAATGTCAGGGCTTGCGGGCCTCGATCAGAGCACGTTGGGCGTGCGCCACGAACGGCCCCTCGGACTGGATCTCCTCATGCAGCAGCCGGAGCCGGCCGCGATAGCCCTCGACGGTGAAGCCGGGCACCGTCCACAGCACCTTGCGCAGGAAGTACACGACCGCGCCGACATCGTTGAAGACCGTCCGCAGCGCCTCCTCGCGCAGGTCGTGAACCACCAGTCCGGCCGCCTCGGCCTCCGCCCTGGCCCGGCTGGCGCCGCGGGCCTGGCTGACCGGCTGCGGACCCATCATGAAGTCGGTCAGCTCCCGGTTAGAACCCGCCCCGACCAGCTGGGAGAAGAAGGTGCCGCCCGGACGGAGCACGCGGGCGACCTCCGGCCACACCAGCTCGACCGGATGCCTGCTCACGACCAGGTCGAAGGACTCCGCGGGAAACGGCAGCGGGGCGTCGTCCGCGACCTGGACCACCCTGCCGCCCAGGGGGGCGAGGTTGCGCCGGGCCAGCTTGGCGTTCGGCGGCCACGACTCGGTGGCGGCCAGGACGGGCGGCGGGTGCGTGATCCCGGCCAGCACCTCGCCGCCTCCGGTCTGGATGTCGAGCGCCGCGCGGGCGCGCGTCATCAGCGTGGCCATCATCCGGGCGTAGCCCCAGGACGGGCGTTCCTCGGTGGCCCGGCCGTCGAACCAGGAAAAATCCCAGCCTTCCACCGGGACCGCCTCGGCCTCGGCCACCAGCCTCGCGAACTCCGGGTCGTCAGCCACGCACAGCACGGTAGACAGCGACCGCGCCGCGGTCCAAGGGTTATCGGGTCTCCGGCGGCCCTTCCCGAGCGACCTTTCCCGCGTGACGTGCGCCTGGGAGGGTGTTTTGCCCGGTTCCGGCGAACCGTATCCGGGGAAAGTGCGCCCGACCGATGAACCGACTACCGGGATTCGATCCCGGGGTCAGGCCAGCCGCGCCGGGAACCCGCCGGTGGCGATCGGCCCCCACCGCTCGATCGTGACCCGGATCAGCGACTTGCCCTGGCGCTGCATCGCCGCCCGGTACTCGTCCCAGTCGTCGTGCTCGCCGGCGATGGACCGGAAGTACTCCACCAGCGGCTCGACGGCTTCCGGGAGATCGAGGACCTCGGCGGTGCCGCTGAGCTGCACCCAGGCCCCGCCGAAGTCGTCCGACAGCACCAGCACGTCGACCTTCGGGTGACGGCGGGCGTTGTGGGTCTTGGCCCGCTCCGGGTACGTCGCGATCACGACCCGGCCCTCGTCGTCCAGGCCCGCCGTGACCGGGGAAAGCTGGGCGGACCCGTCCCGTTTCGTGGTGACCAGCACTATGTGATGCCGGCCGCGGACGAAGTCGAGCAGTTCCTCGCGCCCGACAACGTCGGCGGTGGCTATCTGGGGGCTCATGGCGTCCTCGGCATGACGCCCATCGTAAAGGCCGGGCCGCCGCATGCCATGCTGGCCCTCATGTCCCAGCCTGACCCCCGCCCGGCGCCCACCCGGACCCTGAGCACCAGCGACTTCCGGGTGCCACCCGAAGACCGGTACTTCGAGGACTACCTGCCGGGCGCGGTCTACGAATACGGCTACCTGACCGTCACCGAGGCGGAGATCCTCGAGTTCGCCCGGCGGTTCGACCCGCAACCCATCCACGTCGATCCGGAGTTCGCCGCGGCCGGGCCGTTCGGAGGGCTGATCGCCAGCGGCTGGCACACGGCCAGCATGATGATGCGGCTGTTCGCCGACCATTACCTGTCCCGGGTGGCCAGCCTCGCGTCGCCCGGGATCGACGAGCTGCGCTGGCCCGCGCCGGTACGGCCCGGAGACCAGCTGCGGCTGCGGACCACGATCATGGAGGCCCGCCTGTCCCGCTCCAAGCCCGACCGGGGCCTGGTGCGCACCCAGGGCGAACTGCTCAACTCCGACGACCGGACCGTGCTGTCCCTGCTGGCCATGAACCTGCTGGGCTGCCGCGAACCTGGCTCCCGCTGAGCAGGCGCCGCGAACCGGGTGATCGGTTGCCATAATCACCAGATGACCGCGCGCACCCCGACGATCGTCGCCACCAGCATCGGCTTCCAGGCCGCCGGACACGGCCCCCGCGACTTCCGGCTCGGGCCCGCCTACGGGCACGCCGCCTCCCTGGCCCGGGCGGGCGGCAGCCCCCGGGTGTGCATCGTGGCGACGGCCGTGGGCGACTCGGCGGACTCGCTGACCGCGTTGTACTCCGCGTTCGGCCGGGCCGGCTGGCGGCCCAGCCACCTGGCCCTGTTCGCCGAGCCCAACGTCCCGGACATCACCGAGCACCTGCTGGCCCAGGACGTGGTCTGGGTGATGGGGGGCAGCGTGGCCAACCTGCTGGCCTTGTGGCGGCTGCACGGCGTGGACCAGGCCATGCGCACCGCGTGGGACGCAGGCGTGGTGCTGATGGGCGTGTCCGCCGGATCGATCTGCTGGTTCGAGGGCGGCACGACGGACTCGTTCGGGCTGCCGCTGCACCCGGTGACCAACGGCCTCGGCTTCCTGCCCTACTCCAACAGCCCGCATCACGACTCTGAGGAGCAGCGGCGGCCGGCCATCCACCGGCTGATCGGGGACGGCACCCTCCCCGAGGGCTACGCCTCCGACGACGGCACCGGGCTGGTCTTCGAGGGCACCGAGCTGGTGGACTGCGTCACCGAGGTGCAGGGCGCGCAGACCTGGCACATCACCCGCCGCCCCGACGGGACGGTCGAGGAAACCGCCCTGCCCACCCGCTTCCTCCCCTCCTGACCGGCCAGGCTGGTCAGTAGCGGGTGTGCATGAGGGTCTGGACCTCGGAGAGGGTCTGCCCGGCCAGCGCGCTGACCCGCTCGTTGCCGTCCGCCAGGACCTGGCGCAGATAACCCGGGTCGGCCGCGAGCTCGCGCCGCCGGGCCCGGATCGGGCGCAGCCGCTCGTTCAGCGCCTCGGTGAGCAGCCGTTTCAGCGCGGCGGCGCCACCACCGCCCAGCCCGGCGGCGACCTCCTCCGGGCTGGTCTCCAGGCACAGCGCGGCCAGCCGTACCAGGTTGGAGACGGCCGGCCGGGATTCCGGCTGGTAGGTGATGGTGCGCTGGTCATCGGTCCGGGCGGTGCGGATGAGTCGCGCCGTCTCGTCGTCGCTGGCGGCCAGCGCGATGGCATTGCCCCGGCTCTTGCTCATCTTCTGGCCGTCGGTCCCGAGCAGCAGCGGGACGTCGCTGAGCAGGGCGTCCGGGGCGGTGAAGTACGGCCGGCCAGGACAGTAGCGATCGTTGAAGCGGCGGGCGATGGTCCGGGTCAGTTCCAGGTGCGGAAGCTGGTCCTGGCCGACCGGCACCAGGTTGGCGTGGCAGCACAGGATGTCGGCGGCCTGGTGGGCCGGGTAAGCGAACATCAGCGCGCTCATCGACGAGCCGCCGGCCGCCGCGAACTCCTCCTTCACGGTGGGGTTCCGGCTCAGTTCCGCCACACTGACCAGGCTGAGGAACGGGATCAGCAGCTGATTCAGCGGCTCAACCTGGCTGTGCGCGAAGATCGCGCTGCGTTCCGGGTCAATCCCGGCCGCGAGGTAGTCCGCGACCTGGCCGAGTACTGCGGCTGGCAGCGTTGGCGGAGCGTCCCGGTCGGTGAGCACCTGGTAGTCCGCGATGAGCACCATGACCTCGACGCCGAGGTCCTGCAGCCGGACCCGGTTGAGCAGGGTGCCGAACAAGTGGCCGACGTGCAGCGGGCCGGTGGGGCGGTCGCCGGTGAGCACCCGGAACCGGCCAGGGTCGTCCCGGATGGCAGCGTCAACGGCGGCGCTACGCCGTCGCGCCGCCCGGAGCGAGGATATCTCCGGGACCGGGGCCGGCCCTGGACTGGCGGCCACCGCACTGACAGGCGCTGGGCGGGCGGGCCGGGCAGGAGCGGGGAGGGTAGGAGCGGGCACGGAGGCCTCCTCGGATCAGGCCTCCGGCCGCGACCAGCCGGCAATACGAAACTGGCCCGCCAGAGGCGGGCCATCAGACACATGAGACAGCTGCCGCCTTACTGCGGCTGCCACCAACCCATGCGTCGCGTCATGACCTCATAGTACCTCGGGCGGGTGGCGCGACCATGCTGCCCTGGGTGCCCAGGCGGCCCGGGGCAGGAGGGGGATACGGTGGCGGGGTGGCACGGGCGGTCATTATCGGCGGGACTGGCGCCATCGGGCGGGCCGCCGCGCGGCGGCTGCTGGCCACGGGCTGGTCTGTCGAGCTCACCGGGCGTGATCCGGCCCGGATGCCGCGCGACATCGCTGCGGCAGGCGGCCGGTTCGTCGCCGCGGACACCCGCGACGGCGGACGGTTGCGGGCCGCCTTCGGGCCCGGCGCCGACCTGCTGGTGGACTGCGTCTGTTTCACCGCGGAGGACGCGGCCGGGCTGCTGCCCCTGGCCCGTGACACGACGTCGACCGTGCTGATCTCCAGCAAGGCCGTCTACGTGGACGGGGCCGGCCGCCACTCCAACTCCCCGGTCGACCCCGACTTCGGCGGCCCGGTCCGGGAAGACCAGCCCACCGTGGCCCCCGGATATGGGGACTACCGCAGCGCGGAAGGCTATCCGGCCGGCAAGGTCGCCGCCGAGCAGGTACTGCTGGACAGCGGGGTCCCGGTCACCGTGCTGCGGCCGTCCAAGATCCACGGCCCGGGATCGCGGCAGCCCCGAGAGTGGGTGTTCGTCAGGCGCGTGCTCGACCGCCGCCCGGCGCTGTTCCTCGCCCACCGTGGGCGCCGGCGTGGACCATCCCACAGCCGCCGCCAACATCGCCGCGCTCATCGAGCTGGCCGCGGCCCGGCCGGGACCGCGCATCCTGAACGCCGCCGACCCGGACGCGCCCAGCGCCCTGGAGATCTCCCGGGTCATCGCCCGCCACCTCGGGCACACCTGGGACGAAGTCCTGCTGGACGACCAGCAGGCTGCGCCCGGTCAGCCAGCACTGGGACAGCCAGCACGGGGTCAGCCAGCACGGAGTCAGCCAGCACGGGGTCAGCCAGCACTGGGCCGTCATCCCTGGGACAGGCGGCACCCGTTCGTCCTCGATATGACCGCCGCCGCGCGGCTGGGATACACCCCGGCCGGTGACTACGCCGCGACGGTGACCGCCGCCGTGGACTGGCTCGTCGCCGCCGCGCAGGGCGGAGAGGACGCGGACCTCGTCCCCGGTCCCGGAGACGAGTACTTCGCTCCGCTGCTCGACTACCGGGGCGAGGACAGCTGGCTCGCGGCCCGCACAGCGAGCGCCGGATGAGCGGGGTGCGGATGCTGGTGCCTGGCCCGTGGATCGCGGATCCGCTGGCCCCGTACGAGCAGGTCACGCGGACCCGGGCGGACGGCCGATGCTGGGTGATGGCGCACATGGTCGGCGGCCTGGACGGCTCGGCGGCGATCGGGGGCCGGGTCGGCGCCCTGTCCACCGCACCGGACGCGGAACTGTTCCGGCTGATGCGGGGGCTCGCCGACGTGGTCCTGGTCGGAGCCGAGACGGTACGCGCGGAGAACTACGGGGTGGTGCGGCTGCCGCCGGAGCGGGCCGCGGCGCGGGTAGCGGCCGGGCGGGCGGCCACGCCGCCCCTCGCGGTCGTGAGCCGGTCGCTCGACCTGGACTGGTCGGCCCGGGCGTTCGCCGACGCACCGCCCGGGTCCCGGACACTGGTGATCACCTGCGCGGTCGCGGACCCGGCGCGGCTGGCGGAGGCCCGGCGGGTGGCGGACGTCATCGTGGCCGGCGCCGACCGGGTCGATCCGGCGCTGGCCGTGCAGCAGCTGGGCGAGCGGGGATTGCGGGTCGTGCTCTGTGAAGGCGGCCCCACCTGGCTGGGCGAACTGGCCGGGGCCGGTCTCGTGGACGAACTCTGCCTGACTCTTTCCCCGCTGATGGGCGGGGATCCGCTGCCCGTGTCCATCGCGCCCCCCGGCGCGCCGCTGGCCCACTTCGCCTTGCGGCACGTGCTTCGTGCGGGCGACACACTGTTCCTCCGCTACGAGCGAGGTCCCGATGCCCCCTGACACGTTCGCCGACATCATGTCGGGCCTGGACAACGCCCTGATCGTGGTCACCACCGCGGAGGGTCATGAGCGGGCCGGGTGCCTGGTGGGTTTCCACGCGCAGTCCAGCATGGACCCCGGCCGCTACGCCGTGTGGCTGTCCAAGGCGAACTACACCTACCGGGTGGCGTTGCGGGCGACGCACCTGGGAGTCCACTTCCTGACCTCCGCCGACCAGTCGCTCGCCGAGCGGTTCGGAACCCTGACCGGGGACAAGACCGACAAGTTCGCGGGATTGCGGGTGAGCCCGGGCGCGGGCGGGGTGCCGGTGCTGGAGGACGTCCCGCACTGGGCGATCCTCCGGCGGGTCGCACTGCTCGACGAGGGCGGCGACCATGTCTGCGTGACCGGCGAGCCGGTGGCCGCCAGGAGCGGCGGGCCGTTCCAGCCGCTCCGGCTGTCCATGGTCGGGCACCTCGTGCCGGGGCACGGGCCCCGGGAACGTCCGGACCCGCCGACCGAGCGGGCCGCCCCCCAGTAGGCGGGCCCCCCGCAAGCGGGCCGGGGCGGGTCACTCGCCGAGGACGCGTTCCCAGAAGATCTCGTCGTGCCAGGCCCCGACGGTGAAGATGCGTTCGTGGGCGATGCCGATCGGCACGAACCCGTTCTTGCGCAGCACGTTCTGGGAGGCGATGTTCTCGATCTGGGTGGTCGCCTCGGCGCGGTGCAGGCCAAGCTCACGGATCATTAACCCGATCACCAGGTCGACCGCGCGGGTGGCGTGGCCCTGCCCCTGGCTGGGGGTGGCGATCCAGTAGCCGATGGACGCCTTGCGCCAGGCCCGCTGGAGGATTTCCTGGACCGTTATCTGCCCGATGACCTGGTCGCCGTCCAGGACCACCGCGGGCCAGGACTCGCCGGTAGCGTGCCGCAGCAGCAGCCGCTCGATGCGGCGGCGCTGCCCTTCCAGGGTGTAGTAGTCCGGGCTGCGAGGCGGGTCCCAGCGGGCGGTGGCCTCGGCGTCACGGCGCAGGTGTTCGGTGATGGCCTCGGCGTCGTCGAGGGAGATGAGCCGGATGTGCGTGACCGGACTGCTCATGCCGCCCGACCTTACCGCCCGGCCGGCCGGGCAGGCCGGCCGCGAGCCACGGTCAGGTCAGCGAGACGGATCGTCTCTCGTCGGGATCCTGCGGCGCCAGGCTGGCGGGCAGGTGCAACGTCGTTCCGCCGATGAGCGACGGGACTGACTCGCCCGGGTAGTAGCGCAGCTCGAGAACCCCGCCGTTCGGCACGGGGTAGAGGCTGCTGAAGCGGCGGAACTGGCGCATGTCTTCCGGGCCGGGGTCGGCCACGCCGGTCAGCAGGTACCAGGCCACGGCGCGCATGAAGACGCCGTGAGTAAAGACCGCCACCGGCCCGGCCTGCTGAGCGCCGAGCCGGCCGAGGAAGCTGGTCACCCGCCCGAGCAGGCCGGCGAACGACTCCGCCCCGGGCTCAGCGTGCTTCGGATCGGCCTGCTCCCAGTACGCCCGGACCTCGGGCGCGCGCTCATGTGACGTGGTCGCGCGCCCGTCGAGGGTGCGGAGATAGGAGAACTCCTGGACGGGCCATTCCTCGCTGGCCGCCCCGGGGTACCGGGCGATCGTGGGCTGCGCCGTCTGCTGGGCCCGCAGGTACGGCGAGGAGACGATGAGCTTCGGCGGGTCCGCGAACACCTCGGCGATACGTGCCGCCTGCTGGTGCCCGAGCTCGGTCAGCGGGATCCCCTGCCAGTCAGCCGAGGGCAGCCCGGCGTTGGATTCGCTCTGCCCATGGCGGATCAGCCACACCCGAACCACATCAGCCTCCTCATGCGTCCACGGGCCCACGCCGCAGCCGGCGGTCACCCGGGCTGGACCCCTCGCACAAGTGTGACGTTTGACTGCCCATGACCGGAGCGGCAGGCTGGGACCCGCCTGGCCGGCTGGCGACGGCAGCTACCCGGTACGGGAACCGGATAGGCCGTGGCCCGCGGGCCATCTGGGAGGAAGCAATGTCGTGGCGCGGCCGGGCGGCCCGCTGGTGCCGCAGCTACCGGCTCGACATCGCCTGGGTAGCTTTCGTCGGGATCAACCTGGCCGCGATGCGGCTGCTGCCCGACTGGGGAACGGTGCCGTTCCTCGCCATCTGGGTGAGCCTGACCGCGATCTACGGGGTCCGGCTGTGGCGGCTGCAGCCCACCATCCTGACCTGGGCCGCGGTCACGCTGGCCACCGGCGGCATCATCGTCGTGCAGGTCCTCAAGGGCCAGCAGGACGCCGACTACCTGGCCGAAGTACCGCTGATCGCGCTGATGTTCCTGGTGATGGTCTGGCATGGACGGCGGCGGATCACCGCGATGCAGCAGCAGCTGGCCGCGATGAAAGAGGTCCAGCGCGTCTCCCAGGAGAACCTGCGCCTGCTGCAGGAGCAGCACCGCTTCCTGCAGGACGCGTCGCATGAGCTGGGCACGCCGATCACGGTGGCGCTGGGGCACGCCGAGCTGATGGAACGCGCTGCCAGCGACACGGTGCTGGCCGAGGACGCGCGGGTCGTCGCCGGGGAACTGCGCCGGCTGGGCCGGATGGCCAGCCGGATCCTGCTGCTGGCTTCGGCCGGGAGTCCCGGCTTCCTGCACCGCCAGGCGGTCACCGCCGAATCGGTCCTGGGCGACGTGCTCGAACGCTGGGGCTACCTGCCCCGGCAATGGCGGCTCGGGCCGGTCACCGAGGTGACGGTCGTGGCTGACCAGGACCGTCTCGCCCTGGCCCTCGACGCGCTGGTGGAGAACGCCATCGCGCACACGGGCAGCGGCGACGAGATCGAGGTCAGTGCCCGCCGCACGGACGGGCACGTGGTGCTGACGGTGGCGGACTCAGGATCCGGCATCGCCCCCGCCGACCTGGACCGGATCTTCCAGCGTTTCGCCCGGGCCACCCCGCAGCGCAGCGCTGAGGCGGGCGGGTTCGGACTCGGCCTGGCCCTCGTCCAGGCCGTCGCCACGGCCCACGGCGGCTCGGTCCAGGTGCGGAGCACGCCGGGGCGTGGCGCGGCCTTCGAGATCATCCTGCCGGCCGGCCCGGCCCCCGCCGGGCCGGCCCCGCCGAACCGGTCATGACCTCGTCCGGGCCAGGGTCTGGGTCAGGACGTGACGGGTCTGGGCCGGATCAATGACGTCGTCGATCTCGAAGGCGGCCGCGGTGCTGAGCGCCTTGCCCTTCTCGTAGTACTCGGCGACCAGCTGCTCGTACCGCTCCTGGCGGGCGGCCGGGTCGGCGATCGCGTCCAGTTCCTTGCGGAAGCCCAGCCGGACCGCCCCCTCCAGCCCCATCCCGCCGAACTCCCCGGTCGGCCAGGCCACGCAGAGCAGCGGGGCCTTGAGGTCCCCGCCGGCCATCGCCATCGCGCCGAGGCCGTAGGCCTTGCGCAGGACCACGGCACACAGCGGGACGGTCAGCCGGGCCCCGGCGATGAACATCGCGCCGAACCGGCGCACGGTCGCGGTCTTCTCGGCCTCCGGCCCGACCATGAACCCGGGGGTGTCACACAGCGAGACGATCGCGAGCCGGTGGGCCTGGCAGAGCCCGAGGAACCGGGTCGCCTTGCTGGCGGCGTCTGCGTCGATGGCGCCGCCCAGATGACGCGGGTTGTTCGCGATCACCCCGACCGGCCGGCCGTCCAGCCTGGCCAGCGCGGTGATGATGCCCACCCCGAACTCCGGGCGCAGCTCCAGTACCGAGTCCAGGTCGAACAGGGCGTCGATGACGGGGCGGACGTCGTAGGCCCGGACCCGGTTCTCGGGTACCAGATGGCGCAGCACCCGCTGATCCGCGTGAACGGCCCCGGCCCCGCCGGCGGCCCCGGCCGGGCCGGCGACGTAGCCCAGGTACGCGCGGGCCGTCGCGACCGCCGCGGCGTCGCCGGGGACGAGAACGTCGACCACGCCGTTGGGCACCTGCACCGACATCGGCCCCACGTCGCCCGGCGCCACCACGCCGAGGCCGCCGCCCTCGATCATCGCGGGGCCGCCCATGCCGAGGCTGCTGCCCTCGGTCGCGATGATGACGTCGCACGCCGCGGCCAGCGCGGCGTTGCCGGCGAAACAGTAGCCGGAGACGATGGCGACCAGCGGTACCTGCCCGTTTAGCGCGGCGAGCAGACGGAACGTGGTCACGTCGAGCTGCGCGACCGCGGCGGTGTCGGTGTCACCCGGGCGGCCGCCCCCACCCTCGGCGAAGATCACCACGGGCAGGTGCTCGCGCCGGGCCAGCCCGAGAAGCCGGTCGGTCTTGCGGTGGTTCTGGATGCCCTGCGTGCCGGCCAGGACGGTGTAGTCGTAGGACATCACCGCGACCGGCTGGCCGCCGACCGCCGCCGTGCCCATCACCAGGCCGTCGGCCGGGGTCCGCTCGATCAGGTCGGCGAGCGAGCGGCGCCGCCGCTGGGCGGCGATGGTGAGCGCCCCGTACTCCACGAAGCTGCCCTCGTCGACCAGGTCAGCGACGTTCTCCCGGGCGGTGCGGCGGCCGCTGGCGTGCCGCCGCGCGGTCGCCTCCTGCCGGTAGGAGTCGGAGCCGACCTGGTGCCGCCGGATCGCCTCGTCCAGATCGGGGCGGATCTGGCCGAGGTCGATGGCGGCGCCCCCGGGGCCGCCTGGCTCGTCGTGGTCACCCGGTTCGATGGTGGCGAGCAGCGCCCCGGCCGCGACCGTCTCCCCGACCTGCACGGCCAGGCTGGTGATCACGCCGGCGCCGGGGGCCGCGACGACGTGCTCCATCTTCATGGCCTCCAGCACCAGAAGCTCCCGGCCGGCCGTGACCGCCTCGCCGGGCCGGGCCGCGATGGCGATGACCGTCCCGGGCAGCGGCGCGCGGACAGCGGCCCCGTCGCTGCCGCCGGCCCCGACGGCCGGCCGTCTGCCCTGCGGGGCCGGGCCCGGGTCAGGGACCAGCAGGCCGAGATGACGGTCAACCCAGGTCGTGTCCAGGTCCGGGTCGTCGAGATGGCCGGCGAGCGCACGGAGCAGGCCCAGATTTTCCGCAACGCCCGCGAGGCCGAACTCCTCCAGGGCACTGCGCAGCCGGTTCGCGGCCGCGCGAGGGCCGGCTCCGGTGACGATCACCTTGGCCAGCAGCGAGTCGTAGCGGGGGCTGATGGCGTAGCCGGGGTAGCCGTGGGTGTCGACCCGGATCCCGCGGCCCGCCGGGGGCTGGAACCGGGTCAGGGTCCCGCTGGCCGGGAGCACGGTCCCGTCCGGCCGCACCGTCTCGGTGTTGACCCGGGCCTGGATGGCGCAGCCCCGGGCCTCGGGCGGGCCGCCGGGATGCGGACCGCTCAGGCCCAGGTCCGCCAGGGTCTCGCCGCCGGTGACGCGCAGCATGAGCTCGACCAGGTCGAGGCCGGTGACCTCCTCGGTCACCGTGTGCTCGACCTGGATCCGCGGATTCACTTCCAGGAACACGAACCGGTGCCCGGTGACGAGGAACTCGACCGTGGCCAGCCCGGTGTAGGCGGTCGAGGCGATGAGAGCCCGGGCCGCCTCGTGCAGCCGGGCGCGGAGGTCATCCGCGAGGGGGGCCGGGGCGACCTCGATCAGTTTCTGCCGCCGCCGCTGCAGGCTGCAGTCGCGGTCGCCGAGCACGGCGACCGCGGCGCCGTCCCCGAGGACCTGCACCTCGACGTGCCGGGCCCGGGTAAGCAACTCCTCCACGTACACCGCGGGATCACCGAAGGCCGCCTGCGCTTCGGAGGCGCTGCGCCGGATCGCCTCGTCCAGGCCGGCCGGGTCGAGCACCGGCCGCATGCCGCGGCCACCGCCTCCGGCGACCGCCTTCACCATCACCGCGGCCCCGGGGCCGAGGCTGGCCAGGAACGCGCGCGCCTGCCCGGGATCAGCCGGGCCCTCCGTGGCCCGGGCCAGCGGGATCCCGAGGTCGGCGGCCCGGGCCCGCGCGGCGGTCTTGTCGCCGAACAGGTCGAGCACCTCCGGCGCGGGCCCGGCGAAGCGGAGGCCGGCCGCGGCGCAGGCCCGGGCGAGCGCGCTGTTCTCGGCCAGGAAGCCGTAGCCCGGATGCAGGGTGTCACACCCGGAGCCGGTGGCGGCCTCGACGATCGCGCCGACGTCGAGATAGGCGGCCGGGCCCGCTCCCGGCAGGCGCACCGCAGCGCCCGCCCGGGCCACGTGGGCGCAGTCCGCGTCGTCGTCCGGGTAGACCGCGACGGTGTCGATGCCGAGCACGGCCGCGGTGGCCATGACGCGCACTGCGATCTCCGCCCGGTTCGCGACGAGCAGCTTCACTGTGGATCCCCCGGGCAGATGGTGAGTGGCCAGCCGCGGGCCGCCCCGGCGCCGGTCACCCGCGGCGGCGCGCAGGGCGGGGATGGTCTCGCTGGTGACGAGCCCGTGCTCGCTGGTGAGCTCGTCGATGATGGGGAAGGCCGTCGCGATCCGCTCCGGGCTGTCGATCACGATGGTCACCACGGGCACATGGCGGCCCAGTTGCAGGACGCGGTCGCCGTGCGGCGGGTGGTCGCCGTGGAACCCCCAGATCCCGCGCAGGGTGGTGGCGCCGCTGATCCCCGCGGAGCGCAGCCGCCGGACCATGGCCCGATGCACCGGCTGGCCGCCGTGCTGGGCCGCTTCGGAGCTGAAGATCATGAGCTTGTGCCACAGCGCCATGCCGCGATCGTCGGCGGCCGGCAGCGGGGCGGGCGGGGCGAGGAGCCGCCCGTCACGCTTGCACACCTGGACCCGTTCGAGGGTGGCCAGCGGGCGGCGCAGCAGGGTGCCCAGCTCGGGCAGCACCTGCCCGATCCGGTCCCCGGACCCCACGGCGACCACCATCATCGGCACCTCGGCGTTGCGGCTGAAGAACCTGGCCCGTTCCCGCCGGCCGCGCGCCGTGCCGTCCACGCCGAGCAGTGCGGTGGCGCCGGCCACGCCCCGCCGGTGCAGCAGGTCGCAGACCGCCACGAAGGCGGGCACCCGGTAGACCCGTTCCTGGCGGCCGAGATAGACGGTGAGCTTGCTCTCCCCGGGCATGTCCCCCGGGCCGGGGGTGACCCCGCCCCCGAGCCCAGCCTGAGCAGTGAGCCCGCTCCCGGCGGTAAGCACGGGCCCGGTGAGCAGGCGCGCCCGTTCCAGGGTGACCAGCCCGGCCGGGTTCAGTTCGAGAGCCGGGCCCAGCACGGCCTCGATGCGCGGACGGCTGTCGACCGCGATCGCGGTGAGCGGCAGGTCCTCGGAGAGGGTGAGCGAGCGGTCGGTGCGCAGGTGATGCTTGAGCCCGAACCCTTCGGTGCCCCGGAGCAGGATGCTCGCGGCGATCTCGTGACTCCCGTACAGGTCGAGGAGCGCATCCGCGACGAACCGGCCACCGGCCCGATGGCGTTCGCTGAAGTAGCTGGTCAGCTTGATGCAGTCCACGTTCATAGCTGCGCCCCGATCAGCCGGCCCAGCGCCGCGGCGGCGACGCCGAGGATCAGGCTGACGATCACGTTCGCCGCCGCCTTGCCGTACTGGCGTTCCTCGCCGAGCCGGTCGGTCTCGAACATCCACGTCGAGAACGTGGTGTACGAGCCGACCGCAGCCGTGCCTGCGAGCAGCGCCTGGTCATGGCTGAGGGCCAGCCCGGTGAGCAGCCCGAGGATCACCGCGCCGGACACGTTGACGACGAGGGTGCCGAAGGGGAAGTCACGGCCCGCTGCCGACGCGACCAGCCCATCCGCCAGGAAGCGGGCCACCGACCCGGCGCCCCCGATGAGGATGACCCCGGCCCACAGGAACACGTTCACGGCCGCCTCCTCACCGCAGCACCCGGACCCGCCGGACCAGCACGGTCGCCAGGTGGACCGCGGCGTAGCCGGCCGCCACGCTGGCCGCCGCGTAACCGGACGCCAGCCCCCAGGCGTGCGCGTCGAGCATCTTCAGGATCTCCACCTGCATGGTCGAGAACGTGGACAGGCCGCCGCACAGCCCGGTGCCGAGCAACGGCCGCCGGTAGCTGGACAGCGGCAGCCGCTCCTGCAGGCGGGTGACGAAGTAGCCGAGCAGGAACGCGGCCACGATGTTGACCGCGAACGTGGGCCAGGGCCACGCGGTCGCCGGGTGCGGGAACGCCTCGGCCAGTACGGCCCGCAGCAGCGTGCCCAGGGCGCCGCCGGCGAAGATGGCGGCCAGCTCCCGGCGGTCGATCCGGGGCAGCCTGCGCGGCGCGGGACGCCCGGGCGGCGGGGCCGGCCCGGGGGCGACGGCCAGGTCCGTGGCTGGCGCACGGCCCTGGTCCGGGCCGGGCGGCCCGGCCGGGCCGCGATGAGGGTCAGGCAACGCGAAGGCCTCCGTGCGCAGCGGTCTGGGCAGAAGCCATCAGCCGGAGCGGTTCGGGAGGCCACGACCTCCGCGTCAGGGCATCATCTGACGACCGTCAGCTTATCGGCCAGGCGGGCCGTGGTGCCCGGCGGCCAGCCGGGATCGCCGCTGGCCGCGAACCGGACCCAGGTGGAGTGCATGGTCTCAGCCACGGCCGCCGGGGGGCGCGCGCCTATCAGCAGCCGCATCTGGGGCAGGCCGGTCGTGCCGAACACGAAGGGGATCTCCGCGGCGTGGCAGGAACCGAGGCCGTCGTTGTCGGTGACGTCGAGCCCATCGAAGCGGTACCGCCACGTCAGGGTCTCGCCCCGGGCCCCGGCCAGCTGATCCGCCGGCCGCCCGAAGTTGACGTAGCTGTGCAGGTTACACAGCACCTCACCCGGCGTCGCGCCGGAGAACGCGGAGAGGTCGGTAATCCCGTAACCGGCCGCGAAGCGGGCCAGCGTGGCGTCGTCGGCGGCGTCGATCATCCCGCTCGGGACGAGGAAGAGCCGCGCCTCGTCCCGGTTGGTGCCGATCATCGCCGGCACCTGCCCAGAGACGTCGTCCAAGGGCAGCCGCGGCAGCAGTTCGCCGTCGGCCACCGGCGCGAACGGTAGCAGCCGCGCGAGATCACCCCATCGGGCCGCTCCAGCAGGCGCGCTCACCTCCGCTCCCAGCGCTGTGACGGCGGCCACAAGCTGGTCCACCGGCACGCCGGCGACCGCCTCCCGGGTCGGGGCCACGCCGAGCAGGGCCGTGAAGCCCTCGCTCACCTGCGCGGCCTGGGCGGCGGTCAGCACGTTCGCCGCGGCGCCACTCTGCAGCACGGCCCGGGCGAACAGGCCGCGGGCGGCAGGGACGGACATGAGCGCGGCGATGGCCATCGCGCCCGCGGACTCACCGGCCAGCGTGACCTGGCCCGGATCACCGCCGAACGCGCCGATGTTGTCGCGCACCCAGGTCAGGGCGGCGATCATGTCCTGCAGCCCGCGGTTCGGGTCGGCGTCGGGAAGCTCGAGGAAGCCGTCCGCGCCGAGCCGGTAGTTGATCGTCACGCAGACGACGCCGTCCCGGGCGAACGCGGTCCCGTCGTACGCCGCGTTGGCTCCCGAGCCGTTGGTGAACGAGCCGCCGTGGATCCACACGAAGACCGGCAGCCTGACCGTGGAGGGGCCGGACGCCGAGAGGCCCGGTGCCGGGAGGCGGGGCGAAGAAGGGTCGGGCGTCCAGACGTTCAGGTTCAGGCAATCCTCGCCGGGGATGGTGACCTCCGGCAGCAGCGGCCGGACCGCCGCCGAGTACTCGCCCTTCGGGACGGTCGGGCCGTACGCGATCGCGTCGCGCACCCCGGCCCACGGTGACACCGGCTGCGGCGCGCGGAGCCGGTTGAGCCCGAACGGCGGCGCGGCGTACGGGATCCCCAGGAAGGCCAGGACGCCGCCGGTCCGGCGGCCCCGCACGGCGCCACTCGCGGTGTCGACGACGGGTGCGTCGTGCATCGCTGCTCCTCGGCTCATCTCGCGAGTAGGTGCTGACGACTGAGGTCAGGTCTACGCGCTGACCTGGTCCACGGCGCGGGCGATGGCCTTGCTCTCCGCCGGCACCGGCACCCCGGCGACCAGGACGGTCGGGGTGGCACTGACCCCCTCGGCTGTGGCGCGCGCCGTCACGTACGACGGCCAGTCCAGGTACGGCGCCTCGCCCAGGCAGCTGGCGAAAGCCTGGGCCGGCAGTCCGGCCTCGCCGGCGAGCGCGGCGAGCTCGGAGTCACTCAGCCCCGCACTGCCCTCGGGGGGCTGATTGACGAACAGCGCGTGCGTGTACTCCAGGAACCGGCCGGAGTCGGCGGCGCAGCCCGACGCCGCGGCCGCACGGGTCGAGTAACGCGTCGTCGAGGCCTGGTCGAGGAAGTTCATCGGGTGGTAGGCGAGGCTGATCCGGTGCTCGGCCAGCATGGTGGCCAGCGCCGGGCCCGAGGACAGCTCAAAGCGCTGGCAGTACGGGCAGAGGAAGTCGATGAAGGCGTCCACCCGGACCGGGCCGTCCCCGAGGACGATCCCGTCACCCTCGGTCGTGGCGCCGGCCGGCACGCGGCTCGGCATGGGCGGAATGCTCACGGGGCCCCCAGGCTTGATCGGCGGTTGGGCGATCCTGCCAGCATCACACAGTCAGCCCCGCCCGCCCCAGCCGGGTTGACGGTTCGGCAGCGCGATAAAGGGCCGCCAGCGCCGGCCAGCCGGACAAGATCACCTGGGCCGGACGACCGCCCGTGACCGTCACCGCCAGCTGAGGCGGCGCACCGTCAGCAGCCGTCGTACGCCGTCCAGTTCGAGGCACCTCCGGCCGCGATGGCGTTATCGAAGATCTGGTCCTGGTAAGCGGGGCCGGCCACGCCGTACTCGCTGGCCGAGCCACCGTAGGTTTCCCAGGTTCCCAGCACGAACTGGTAGGCGCCGCCGCCGTTACCGGGTCCCCAGGCGTAGCTGCCGCCCTCTTCGGCGTTGCGGACGCAGATCCCGAGCGCGGAGTGAGCGGCGTCCCCGCTGCTGCCGGTCGAACTGGCCGGCGGGCTCGGGCTCGCAGTCGGCTGGGCCGCGGCGGCCGCCTGCTGTTTGGCGGCCTGCTTGGCGGCTTCCTCGGCGGCCTGCTTCCGGGCGAGCCGGGCCGCGGCGAGCTTGGCCAGATAGTGGCGCCGGATGCTCCGGGCGGTGTCACGGACTGTCCGGGCGGCGACCTGATGATGGACGTCGATCATCATGTCGTCGCTGGTCAGGCTCGACGCGGAGCTGGCCACGGAGATCTTGCTGTGCGACGGAGACGTGGACGCGGCGGATCCAGCGGATCCGCCCGTCAAGAACACGAAAGCCGCAGCAACGCCTGCGAGCGTCGCTGCGGCCGCTACCGGGACGCCGATCTTGACGGCGGGTCTCCGGGGGGTCTTGGGCCTGGAATGACGGGGTGCTTGAGGCATCCCACTCCTGTCCGCGAGCCTTCGCATTCACCTGGCGAGCTGGCGGCGGCTCAGCGAGCCGGCGTCAGATGGCACAAGGAACGCCTTCTTGCCGGAACTTACGGGAAGCTGAACGCTGGACGCAGGAAAACGGCGGAATAGCGTCCTAAAAAGGGGACAACCGGAATAACGGTCGCCCGAAACACAGTTTGGGCGCGTTAAGGACGTGCCCCAGAGACCCTTTCGGGGACCACGGACGCTTAGTCCCGTTGGGTGCCGCAACCGTAAACCCGGGCCTGAGCAGCGGTTACGCCGCCCGCGCCGGATGCCGTTCCCCGGCGCGGGCCGGCTGACCTGCCTCCCGCAGGGTTGCGGCACCGTGGTCGTGAGGACACGTTAAGGCACCGTGGATACGGCAACCGCCGGTGGCCCGCACCCCGGACTCCGGACTCTGGGACCCGGCCGGAACTTGACTGACCCTGCGACCCGGCCGGAACTTGACTGACCGTGCGACCCAGCCGGGGCTTGACTGACCCTGGGACCCGGCCGGGGCTTGACTGAGTAGACCAGTCTGTCTATTGTTTGTTGAACAGACCTGTCTACTCAATCGACTTGAGGATTGATCATGACCACACGGGCCCAGACCCTCACGACGGACCCGCCCCGCCCGGCCAGCCGTCCTGCGGCCCAGGCACGATCCACCAGGCCAGCCCCGGCCGGGCGGTGGCCGCTGAGCGGGCGCCCGGTGTTGTACCTGCTGGCGTCGCTCATCGTGACGCTGCTGGCCGCGTCCGCCGCCCCTACGCCGCTGTACGCGATCTATCAGGCGCGCTGGGGCTTTACGCCGATCACCACCACGATCGTGTTCGGCGTGTACGCGGTGGCGGTGCTCGCCTCGCTGCTGACCCTGGGCAAGCTCTCCGACCACATCGGACGGCGTCCGGTGCTGCTGGCCGCGATCACCGTGCAGGCCGCTGCGCTGCTGGTGTTCACCGTCGCCAGCGGGGTGCCCGAGCTGCTGATCGCCCGGATCGTGCAGGGCCTGGCCACCGGCGCGGCGCTCGGCGCGATCGGCGCCGGCCTGCTGGACGTGGACCGCGAGCGCGGCACGTTCGCTAACTCGGTCGCCCCGGGCATGGGCACCGGGTCCGGTGTGCTGCTGTCCGCTCTGGCGGTTCGCTACCTGCCCGCCCCCACGCACCTGATCTACCTGGCCCTGGTGGGCGTGTTCGTGCTCCAGGCCGCCGGCGTCGTCTTGATGCGCGAAACGGTGAGCCGGACCCCAGGGGCGCTGGCCTCGCTGCGGCCGGAGATCAGGCTGCCCCGTACACTGCGCGGTCCCGTGCTGGTCGCCACCCCGGTGCTGTTCGCGGTCTGGGCGCAGGGCGGACTGTACGCCGCGCTCGGGCCGGCGCTGGTGTACTCCCTGACCGGGTCGCAGGACATCGTGCTGGGCGGGCTGAGCCTGTTCGTGCTGACCCTGACCGCCGTGATCTCCATCGTCGTGCTGCGGACCGCGGCCGCCCGGACCGTGATGCTCACCGGGATCCTCGCCCTGATCATCGGCGCGGCCGTCGCCATGCTCGCCCTGGCCATGACGTCCACGCCGCTGTTCTTCCTGGGCACCGCGATCAGCGGGGTCGGCTTCGGCAGCGGTTTCCAGGGCGGCATCCGGACCGTCGTCCCGCTGGCCGCGGCCCACGAGCGCGCCGGGGTCCTGTCCCTGGTCTACATCGTGTCCTACCTCGGCCTGGGCGTGCCCGCCGTGGTCGCCGGGTTCGTCATCGTGCACGGCGCCGGGCTGACCGACACCGCGATCTACTACGGCGGCGCGGTCATCCTGCTCGCGGCGTTCGCGCTGCTCGGCCTGCTGCGTGTGCGCACCCCCGCCCCGGTAACCCCGCCCGGTCCCGTCCCGTAAGCCCCGTCCCGGTAAGCCCGGCGAAGCGATAGACTAGACAGAGTTGTCTAGAGGAGATGACCGACATGGCTGTGCAGAATGCGGCCAGACCGTCGGCGCGCGAGCGCCTGCTGGCCGCCGCCAACGAGCTGTTCTATGAGGAAGGCGTGCATACGGTCGGTATCGACCGTGTCATCGAGCACGCGGGCGTGGCCAAGGGCTCGCTGTACAACACCTTCGGGAGCAAGGACGAACTGATCCATGCCTACCTGGAGGGCCGCCACGAGCGGATCGCCGAGCGGATCACCCGTGCCCTGGAGAGCTACGACACCCCGCGCGACCGGCTGCTGGGCGTGTTCGAGTCGCAGGGCCGGTCGCTCGCCGAAACCGGCTACCGGGGCTGCGCGTTCGCCCGGGCCAGTGCGGAGTCGCATCCCGGTGACCGGATAGAGCAGGCCTACGGCGACTACCGCGCCTGGGTGCGCTCCCTGTTCACCCGCCTGGCCGGGGAGGCCGGGGCGCCCGACCCGGCGGCCCTGGCCCGCCAGTTGCACCTGCTCTACGACGGGACCGCGGTGTCGGCCCGGATGGACCACGATCCCGCCGCGTCCGCTGCGGCCCGCGCCGCGGCCGCGGCGTTGCTGGACGCGGCCCTGGCCAGCGCCCCCGCGGGCGCCGCGGCGGCCACGGACTGACCCGAGGCTTTCCGCGGGGTGACCAGCTCGCCGGGTCGGGCCTACTCCGGGAGCAACGCCAGCCGCAGGTGACGCAGGCGGTCAGCATCGGCGATGACCTCGATGGCGGTGATCCGGCGTGCGGGGCTGACGGTCAGGGCCAGGACGACCTGCAGCCGCCCTCCCGGGGCGAACACGATGCCCACGGACCCGTTCACCAGGGCCAGCCGGGACTGACCGGCCCGGGCTGAGGACACCACCGCGCCCCGGGCGACGGTCTCGGCGCCGTGAAGCACGGCCTCCCGGCCGGCCGGGAGCACCGCGGCGTCGGCGGTCAGCGTGACGTCGGAGTCCAGTAGCGCGACGAGGGCCGAGAGATCGCCGCCCCGCGAGGCCGCCAGGAACGCGGTGGCCACTTCCCGCTGGCGGGCCAGGTCGGCTGCCCGGTCCGGGCTCGGTGCCCCGCGCACCC
Organism: uncultured Actinomycetes bacterium; assembly: GCA_963844695.1. Taxonomy (GTDB): domain Bacteria; phylum Actinomycetota; class Actinomycetes; order Streptosporangiales; family Streptosporangiaceae; genus RYN-230. The sequence goes on along the minus strand of CAWJPL010000034.1, from coordinate 42,198 downwards.
GGCGCCGGGCCCGGCTGGCCAGCTGCCGCGCCGCCTCCGGCGACCGTCCGAGCACCGCCGCCACCTCTGCGAATGGCATGGCGAACAGGTCATGCAGCACGAACGCGAGGCGCTCCGCCGGGGTCAGCGTGTCGAGCACGACCAGCAAGGCCAGGCCGACCGAGTCGGCGAGGACCGCCTCGTCTTCCGGGTCACCGGCCCGGCTGGCCAGGGAGGGCCCGGCCGGTCCCGCTACCGCGCCGGTCCCGGCCGCCGCCTCCGCGGCACCCGGCCACGCGCCACCGACTGGCTCCTCGTGCCGGTACCGGCGTGACCGGAGCATGTTCAGTGACACCCGCGCGACGACGGTCGTCAGCCAGCCGCCGAGATTCTCCACGTCGCCGGGGTCCGCGCCGGTCAGCTTCAGCCAGGTGTCCTGAACCGCGTCGTCGGCGTCGCTCGACGAGCCGAGCAGCCGGTAGGCCACCGCGCGCAGGTGGTCACGGTGCTCCTCGAAGGCGGTCGCCAGCCACTCACTGTCGGTCATCGGTCACTTCCCTCGATGCCGGGTCTCACCAGACTGACACCCGGCCCCCCGCGGATGTGACACGTGCCTGTGCTCTGGGCGTTCAGGGGGGCTGCGTTCTGGCGGAGGTTCCCGCGGAAGCCTCCGGCTGGAGGCCCGGGGTTCATCTGCTGGCTGCCTGAGCGCTCAAGGATAGGAGCCAATCGAGCCAGCTCGATTGACACTGCGCAGGCTGATTTTGCCGTCAACTGGAGAGTCCGGCGAAGTGGTACAGATCTCCGCTCATTGTGACCACTCAACAGACGCGGAACCGATCACCTATCAGAGCTACTCAGACCTCCTCGCCAGCAGCGCGGAGTACGCCGAGTTCGATATCCGCAAGACGGCCGACAACGTCCTGGTCGTCTACCACGACGGGCACGCCGGGCGCGGCGGCCCGCGGCTCGCGGAACTCGGGTACACCGAACTCTGCGACCGGCTGGGCTACGTCGTCCCCCGGGTGGACCAGGTGATGGCTCTGCTCGCCGGCCGTCTGATCGGGCATCTGGACCTGAAAGAGACCGGCTACGAGGAGAGCGTCGTCGCGCTGGCGTCCTCGGTCCTGGGTCCGGGCAATTTTGTCGTCACCACCCTGGAAGACGCGTCGGTCGCCACGATCAAGCGGGCCTTCCCGGGGTCCGGACCGCGTTGTCGCTGGGACGCAGTCTCCGGGGGGTGCCGCGCCGTCAGTGGGCGGCCGTCCGGCACAGCGAACTGTTTCCGCTGCCCCGGATCCGGGCGTGCGGGGCTGACTGGGTGGCGGTGAACTACCGGATCGCCCGGCTGGGCGTGGCCGGGGCGTGCCACCGCAGCGGCGTCGGCATCATGGTGTGGACCGTTGACCAGGACCCGCTGATCGACCAGTTCCTCCGGGACCAGCGCATCGAGGTCCTCGTCACCAACCGGCCGGACCACGCGGCCCGCCGCCGGGCCGAGCTGGGGCGCAGCGCCAGCCGGGCTGGATCTGACACTCCGGCCGGGCTTCGCGGCTAGGCCGGGTGCCAGTCGCGGGCCAGCAGGCCGAGGATGACCTCGTCCGCGAATTGCCCGTCGACCCAGGCCGACTGGCGCAGGGTGCCTTCCGGCACGAACCCGGCCTGGGTGGCCGTCGCGATCATCGCAGCGTTGCTGGCCAGAGTCTCGACCTGCAGCCGCTGCAGCCCGAGGATGGCGAAGGCGTAGCGGCAGAGCACCCGGACCGTGTCGGTGCCCAGCCCGCAGCCACGGAAGGCCGGCCGCAGCGAGATCCCGACATGGGCCGAGCGGTTGTGCAGGTCGATGGCCCACAGCATCGCCTGGCCGGCCAGGTCGCCGGTGGCCAGTTGCACCACCGAGAAGACGGCGCTGTCGTCCGCGAGCCTGCCGCGCGGACCGGGGACTCGGCGCTGGCCGGGATCGGCCGCCAGGGCCGCGAGTCGGCCCGGACCCAGGTCGCCACGTCGTCGTGCAGTTCCGCATGCAGGACCGGGACGTCGTTATCGTCCTGGGCCCGCAGCCCGGCCACTTCCCCGCGCAGCATGCGACGTTCCTACCCGAGCCGGCCCGGGAGCGGCAACCCCATTCGCAGGACCGGCGGGGTGGCAGGCCGCCAGCGGCGGCAGGAGCGGCGGCAGCGCGGTCAGGAGCCACAGCCGCCGTCGGTGGCGGCGATAGTGACCCGGACCGGCTGACTACCTGGCGAGGCACGTACGTCCAGCGGGATGCAGCCCCGCAGATCGGTGACGAAGCCTTCCCAGAACATGGTCAGCCCGGGCGCGTATCTCCCCGGGATATGGTGACCGACCTGGCCGGCCGGGCAGCCGGCCAGCGTGAGACCCGGGGTGCCCTCGGACAGCGTGTTCGGAGTCCAGTTGGTGTTGGAGACAGCCAGGAACCGGAACCGCCCGCCGAGTGAGGGGGCCGCCGTGACCACGGCCGTGTGGCCGTTGCGGACCGCGATGACCATGGCGGAGGCACGTGTCTTCCCGACGGCCAGCCGGTGGCTGGGCGAGGGCGTGGCCGGGCGGGCGTAGATGAACCAGACCGGGCCAGCGTGCACGCTCTGTGCTTTCCAGTGGGAGCCCAGCGTCCCGCCGTTGGCGGACTGGCAGTCCCGGAGCACGGTGCCCGGCGCGCCGGTCGCCGTGCTGGACGGTACGGCCGCCGGATGACCGCCGGGCCGGTAGCGACCGGGCCGCTGCCGCCCGGGCCCCGGCCCGCCGGGCCGGCCGCGAGTATCCCGCGCGTGACCACTGTTCCCGCGATCCCGACGGCCGCCACCGCGACGCAGGCCGTGGCGACCCGCCGGACATGGCGCCGGTGCCGCCGATGGATGCCGTCCAGCAACCCCGCCGGGGCCGGCCCGGCGGCGGCCGCCATGGCCGCGCGCAGCCGGCGCTCAAAGTCCGTCATGGCGTACCGCCGCCTTCCCGGGCACCGCTGTACGGGGCGCCTGCGTCGCCAGTGATGTCACGCAACCGGGCCAGCCCCCGCGCGGCCTGGCTCTTGACCGTGCCGACGCTGCAGCCGAGCGTCAGCGCCGTCTGCGCCTCGGAGAGGTCCTCGAAGTACCGCAGCACCAGCACCGCCCGCTGCCTGGGGGGAAGGGCCGCGAGGCCGCGCAGCAGCAGGTCCCGGTCCGCGACGGCGGCCGCCGTGTCCGCGGCGCCCGGGTCGGCCTGGCTGACGGTCAGCGGGGTCTCCGGGTGGCGCCGGAGGCGGCGCCACCGGTCGATGGATGCGTTGACGAGGATCTGGCGCACGTAACGCTCGGGGTCGGCGCGGCGGGAGATCCGTCCCCAGCGCCGGTAGGCGCGCTCGTACGCCCCCTGCAGCAGATCCTCGGCCTCGGCGCGCTGCCCCCCGGTCAGCAGCCTCGCCGTGGTGAACAGGCGCGCTGACGAACCCGCGACGAAGTCGTCGAAGGACGAGTCATCCACACCGATGACGTCAGGCGGCCCGTTCTCGCTCATTACCGGCCACGCATCACTTCCCGCATAGTTATTGCACGACGCAGCGGCCCGGAAAGTTGACTGCCCCGGACCCCGCGTCTGGCGTCGGGGAACAGTTTCTGACCAACCCCTGCTGATCCGAGTGTGGATCAGCGCGGCATACGCTCGGTAGTGATGAGTCTCGAAACGCCGTCGCTGACGGCCGCGGTGTCAGGGCTGGCGCGCAGCGACCCGCACGGGCCCGGCATCACCCGCGCGCGGGACGGGGACGGCTTCCGCTTTGACGACCCGTCCGGCGCGCAGATCACAGACGAGCAGACGCTGCAGCGCATCCGCGCGCTGAGGATCCCGCCGGCCTGGGAGAACGTCTGGATCTCAGCCGATCCGCTCGGGCACATCCAGGCCACCGGCGTAGACAGCAAGGGCCGGACCCAGTACCTCTACCACCAGGTGTGGCGAGAACAGCGTGACGCCCAGAAGTTCAGCCACATGCTCCGGTTCGCCAGCGCGCTGCCCGGGCTCCGGACGGCGACCCAGCACGACCTGAGACGCCGCCGCCTTGAACCGGGACCGCGTCAGCGCCGGCGTGGTCCGGCTGATCGACCTCGGCCTGTTCCGCATCGGCGGGGAGAAGTACGCCGAACTCGACCACCACTACGGCGCCACGACCCTGGAGAAGCGGCACGTGCGGGTGACGCGCGACGGCGTGCTGTTCGACTACGTCGCCAAGGCCGGCAAGCAGCGGACGATCATGGTCAAGGACAGGCTCGTGCTGCCCACCGTCCGGGCCCTGATGCAGTGCGACAGCGGCGACGAGGCCCTGTTCTGCTACGAGCACGACGACGGCTGGCACCGGCTGCACTCCCGGGACGTGGGCAACTACCTCGCCGACCGGGCCGGAGGGCACTACACGGCCAAGGAGTTCCGCACCTGGAACGCCACCGTCCTGATGGCCGTCGTGCTCGCGGACGCGGAACCGGCGGTGACCCCGCGGAGCCGTCAGCGCGTCATCACCGCCAGCGTCAAGGAGGTGGCCCGCTGGCTCGGGGACACCCCGGCGGTCGCCCGCGCCTCCTACATCGATCCCCGGCTGATCAGCCGCTACGAGTCTGAGGGAGGGCTGCCCGGGATCCCCGCGCTGCCCGCCGAGCTTCCGGTTCCCGCCGAGACCGAGGCCGCGGTCGCCGCGCTACTGGCCGCGTCCGGACATCCGGTTGCGCAGTGAGCCGGATCACTGACCGGCTTTCGCCGGGTCAGCGCGGGGTAAGTAGGATGCCGGCGGGCAAGGCATCCGGCGGGCAACCCGTCTGGCCGTCCAGGGAGCATGGGAGCTGACATGCCGTGGTTTCCGGACTTCAGCAGCGCGGTGGAGCTGGCGCGCAGGCAAACCCAGGCCGCCGGCCGCGCTGACCCGGTCGCGCAGTACTTCACCGCGCTCAACGAAGGCGACACGCACGTCCTGGAGACGGTGTGGCCGGGCGAGGTGGTGGTCTACGACCCCCGCGCAGGCGAGATCCGCGGCCACAAGAAGCTCCGGGAGTTCGTCAGCACCAACAAGTCTTTCTTCGCCGAGCGGCACGCCCGGACCGAGACCGTGGCCTCCACCGTGGTCGGCGGCCGGGCCGTGGTGGAACTGACGGCGCACCTGATCCACGACGGGCGGGAAGTGGCCTGGCCAGTCGCGGTCGTCGCCGAATCTCCCGACGACCAGTCGGTGGTGTTCCGCACCTACTGCAGCCAGTGGCCGGTGGACGGGCGGCGCCACCTCCGGCCGCCCATACTCAAGCCCGGGGACGCGCACCCCGGCGGCGTCGTCGGCCGCTACCAGGCCGCACTGGACGCGGGTGACATCGACGCGGTCGTGGGCACCTTCGAGCCGGACGGGTACTACCGCGAGCCCATCGGCCCGCACATCGCCCACCGCGGCGCCCCCGAGCTCCGCTCGTTCTTCACCACGTGCTTCAGCGCGGGCGGCGGTATCGGGCTGGAGAACTGTGCCGTGACCGACGACGGCGTGCGCTGCGCCCTGGAGTACAACTGCGTCCGCTGGGGCAGCCATGACATCCCGCCCCAGGCGGGAATCGGCGTCTTCGAACGCGGCCCGGACGGACTGCTGGCGGCGGCTCGGGTCTACGACGACGTGGAAGCACCCGCCGGCCTGTCCTGAGGCGCGCGAAGGCTGACGCTTGGCGGATCAGTGGCCGGCGATCTGGCCGCCGTCGATGTGCAGGATCTCCCCGGTAATGAACGGCGATGACTCCAGGAACCAGATCCCGTTCACGATGTCGCTGACCTGGCCCACGTGCCCGAGCGGAGGAAGCTGGGGGCCCAGCGCCGCGTAGCTTTCCGGGGGATTCATCGGCGTCTGGATGATGCCGGGCGAGACGGCGTTGACCCGGATGCCCCGCGAGGCGTACTCGATGGCCAGCGACCTGGTGGCTGCGGCCAGCCCGCCCTTGGTCAGCGCAGTCAGCAGCGAGGGCGCACTGGAGCTGGCGTTATCGACGAGGGTGGTGGTGATGTTGACCACGTGGCCCCCGCCCTGGTTCAGCATCTCGGCCACGGCCCGCTGGGTGAGCCAGAAGAACCCCGTCAGGTTGACGCCCACCACCAGCGCGTAGTCCTCCGCCGTGTAGTCGGTGAACGGCTTGGAGACGTACACGCCGGCGTTGTTGACCAGGGTGTCGACGCGGCCGAAGCGGTCCAGCGCCTGGCTGATGATCCGGTCGGTGGTAGCCGGGTCGGACACGTCCCCGTCCACGGTGAGCACGTCCGGATCTGCGCTGGGCTTGATCGTCCGGGAGGTGGCCACGACCGCCCAGCCCTGCTGCCGGTACGCAGCGACCAGGCCGGCCCCGATGCCCTGGGAACCCCCGGTGATGATGGCGACCTTCTGGTCCTGCTGGCTCATGCCCGGTTCCTCTCCCCGTCGGCTCCCCGCCGGACCGCTGCCCCGCCGGACCGCTGCCCCGCCGCGGTCAGCGGCCGGCCAGTCCCGGGTCGCTGGGGTGCGGGGAGAGCGGCGTGGTCTGCTCGGTCATCCAGGCGTCCAGCGGCAGCGACGCCAGGATGGCCTGCATCGCGGCCTCGTCCTGGGCGCGCCACAGGCCCAGCGCGCGCCCCTGGCCCGGCAGCGCCCACAGCCGGGCCAGATGTCCCTGCCCGGCCAGTTCGCCGGCCCGCTCCGCCTCCCGCGCCTCGGTGTCCTGGACCACCTGGGCGGGCGTGCCTGCCGGGACGGACTCGGTGAACGTGACCAGGAACTCCCGCTGCCCGTCCCCGGCGGCCGATCCCGGCTCTCCGGGCCCAGGCGCCGGGTCATTGGGGTGCGGCGCCAGCGGCGTGACCTCATCGGTGCGCCACACCCGCAGCGGCATCGACTGGAGCACGTCCTCGAGTTGCCCGTCGTCCGCCGCCGCGAACAGCCCGAGCGTCCGCCACTCGCCGGGCTGCAGCGGCGGCCGCCACAGCCGCAGCACGTGCCGCTGCGCCGCAAGCTCTCGCGTGTGGGCGGCCTCGCGGGCGCGGATGTCATCCACCGCTGTTTCGGGTGTTCCCTCTGGGACATTCGTGGTCATCGTGACGAGATATTCCATGGGTGTCCTACTCCCGCGGGGTGGGTGGCCCTTCCAGTATCCCTCGGGTAGCAGGAGCGTTCATCTGCCCCTTCTGGACTCCGGCGACGAACCGGGGAGGCTGGAGGCCAGGACCAGCCCCGGTCGCCCAGCAGGGCCGCGCAGGCAACGGCTGGCTGCTGCAAGAGATCACCACCCGCCTGCCGGGCCGGTAACCCGGAGTTCCCGCCAGGGTGGAGACCGGTCGGCGCATTGAAAATCTTTACCCGGGCGCGGCTGCCTGTGTTCCCGGATAATTGTGCGATTTATTGCCGACCCGGAGAATTCCGGGTGATGTGCTTCTGAAATACCTGGGGTAAGGTCGGCGCTCCGGGTCATACCGGCCTGGCACACAATTTCCGGGGGGAACCATGCCGACTGTTGTCGCCCACCACAATGTGAAGGACAAGGACCACTGGCTGGCCTCGTCCAAGCGCGAAGAGTTCTTCGGGCCGCTCGGGGTGACCAATATCCGGACGTTCGTGGACCCGCAGAACCCGAGCCAGGTGGCGCTGCTCATGGACGTGGCCGACATGGATGCCGTGATGGCCGCGATGCAGACCAAAGCGGCGTCCGAAGCCATGGCGGACGACGGTGTGCTGGCCGAGACCCTGGTGATTCTGGTCGAGGAGTAGCGGTTACGACCGCTCGACGGGAGTGCCGGTCATCCGGCCCCACTCGGCCCATGATCCGTCGTAGACACGGACGTTTTCGCGGCCGAGAAGGTAGCTGAGGACAAACCACGCGGTGCTGGCGCACCCGCCGATCGTGCAGTAGGTAATCAGCTCGCCGGGTCGGCCGGGATCGGCTGCTTCGGCGGCAACGGCGTGCAGCGGCAGCGGCAGCGGCATCGGCGAGCCGGTAGTCCGCGTCCTCCAGGTCGGCGTAGACGTTCCACAGGACGGCTCCGTCGATGTGCCACTCGTCATAGGCACGCCGGCTCACGTCCACCTCCACCACGCGTACCGCGGGGTCGTGCAGATGAGCCTCCAGCCAGCCTGGATCGGCCAGGACGGCGGCACGGATGGCGGGTTCAGGTGTGGTAGTCATCTCGGGCCTCCAAGCGGCTCATTGACGGTTGCCGGGCTGCTCGCCCTGGGGGGCGTTGGCTGCTGTACTGGCCGGCGGCCCGAGCTGTTCCAGGAACCGGCTCAGCAGCGCGTTGACGGCGCCGGGCTGTTCCATGTTGATCATGTGACCGGCGTCCGGCACGACGTGGTACTGCGCGGCGGGGATGCCGCGGGCGAGGACGGCGGACATCTCCCGGAAGCCGGGCACATCATGCTCGCCCACCGCCACCAGGACCGGCATGGCCAGCTCGTCCAGGGCGCCAAGCGGGCGCGGGCCCGGGTCCAGATGCGGGTCATGGCTGATCCAGTGCTGCCCCGGGTATCCGGCGACCATGGCCGCCAGCGCGCTGGCCACCGCTGGCCGCTGGCGGGCGGCGGCGAACAGCGGGTGCGCCAGCCAGGCGGCCCGCCCGGCCAGCACCCCGCGCGCGCGGGCCTGCCGGGACGCCTCAGCCAGTGCCTCGGCTGACTCGGGGTCCCAGGAGACGCCGTCGAGCACCGCGTCCAGCAGGGCCAGGCCCCGGACCCGGGCCGGGGCGGCCAGCGCGGCCTGCATGACGACCCGGCCGCCGAACGACAGCCCGGCCAGCACCGCCTGCCCGATCGAGAGGTGATCCAGCAGCGCGAGGAGGTCACCGGCATGGGTGTAACCGTGGGCGGGGTCGAACGGCCCGGAGGCCCCAAAGCCGCGGCAGTCGTAGCGCACCACCCGGAAGCGTCCGGCCAGATGTTCCACCTGCGGGTCCCACATGCGCATGTCCAGCCCGAAGCCGTGAACGAATAGCACCGGCGGCCCGGCGCCGGTTACCTCGTACGCCAGCCGGGCGCCTGGCAGCCCGAGCACCCCCGTGGTGGTAGTGGTCGCGCGGCGCCGCTGATCCCCGGCCATGGGTGTCCTCCCCGGTGCGGGCGGGTGCCTGACGTCCCCGCATACCCCCATCGTGGCCTGCCGGAACTGCAGGTCACATCGGTGAAAGCCCCCAATCGGCTCGGCGGCAGCTACCCATCTAGGCGGCGGAATACCCAGCTGGCTGCGCCCCGGCGCAGGCCGGTCTTGGCGAGCAGGCTCGCCACGTGCTTTTCGACCGTGCGCGGCGACAGGAACGTCGCCTCGGCGGCGGCCGGGGCAGCCTGCAGATAGCGGATCTCCTCGTCCCGCCCCAAGAGAACCGGGCACAGCACCTGACGCACACGAACAGCACCTGACTCCATCCCTTAGCCTTGCACGAGCAGCACCGGCGCCCCGGCGCCGGTCACCTCATACGCCAGCCGGGCGCCCGGCAGCGCGAGCACCCCCGTGGTGGTCGCGCGGCGCCGCTGTTCCACGGCCATGGATGTCCTCCCCGGTGCGGGCGGGTGCCTGACGTCCCCGCATACCCCACATCGTGGCCCGCCGCAGCTGCAGGTCACATCGGTGAAAGCACCCAATCGGCCCGGCGGCGGCTACCCATCTAGAGCGGCGGAATACCCAGCTAGCTGCGCCCGGCGCAGGCCCGTCTTGGCGAGCAGGCTCGCCACGTGCTTTTCGACCGTGCGCGGCGACAGGAACATCGCCTCGGCGATTTCCCGGTTCCCGAGGCCCTGGGCGGCCAGCCTCAGCACGTCGGCCTCCCGTTCCGTCACGCCCAGCGCGCGGAGCTGGCCCGGCAGCTCCGGACTGCCCGGCCGCCGTCGCGGAACCGGCGCCCCGGCCCGGCGCAGCAACTCCCGGCAGGCGGCCGCCACGCGGTCATGACCGTCGGGCGGCGAAGAAACTGGCTGCTTCCCGCAGCCAGGCGGCCGGCTCCCCCAGCCGTCGGCGAGGGCCGCCTCCGCCGTCACCCTCCGCGCGTAGTGCCGGTACCAGGCGACCAGCGGGCCCATCTGCGCGTCCGCCGCCGCGAACGTCGCCTCAGCCAGCTCCGGCCTGCCTTCCCGGCCCGCCACGATGGCATCGGCGTAGCCGAGCAGGGCACCGACCACCAGATGCCGGGTTCCGTGCGCGGACCGTACCCGGAGCGCGGTGTCACCGGCGTCGCGATCCAGCAGCGCGCCCAGCAGCGGCCATAGCCCCAGGAACGGCGGCGCGATCGTCGCCGGGGAGCTCAGCAGGAGCTCCGCTCCGGCCGCCATCTCGGCGTAGGCCTCAGCAAGGTGCTCGGCCAGCATGGAAAACGTCGCCCGGCAGTGTCCCCACGAGCAGCCCACCACGTCCGGGTCGTCAGGGGCGAGCGAGATCGCCTCGGCGATCCTGGCTTCCATCGCCTCCTGCTCGCCGCGGATCGCGTGCGCGGTCGCCTGGAAGATCAGCGCCATCGGCAACGTGGCCAGCCGGAACCGGCGCGACGCGTCCGCGGACCTCCGGGCGGCGGCCAGTGCTTCGTCGGCGCGGAACTGCTTGTTCAGCCCGGCGGCGATCTGCAGGTCCAGGGTGGCCGTCAGGGCCAGCGCGCCTTGTGTCACGGCCAGCTCGCGCGCCTGCTGGAGCCGGTCCACGCTCTCAGTACGCAGCTGGTCGATCGTCCCCAGCTCATGCAGCGCCCGCAGCTGCCAGAATTTCAGCCCGTGCGCACCGGCCAGCGCCGCAGCCCTGGCGAAGGCCCGTTCGGCTTCGTCCAGGTCGCTCTGCCGGGCGACCCGGCCGATCACCTCAAGCGCCTCGCACGCTACCTCCGGAAGCCCGCCATCGTCCGCCGCCGCCAGGGCGGATCGCGCCAGCTCATCCGCCTCGGCCAGATCTCCGCGGCCCGCCGCCACCTGCGCCGCGCAGGCATCCACCCGGGCCGGATCGACACCCGGCGACCCGCGGGCGACCTCGACGCTCGCAGCCGCCTCCGCCCAGCGCGCGCCCACGATCGCCGCCCGCGCGATCCCCAGGTGCAGGACCGCCGCCCGGACGGGCACGGGACCGGTGCCCAGCCGGGCCAGCAGCATCTCGCCCATCTCGATCGCCCGCTCGACCTGCCCAGACAGGGCGAACACTTCGGTCAGCACCTCATCGACGCGACTCCCCGCCGCGACGTCGTCAGGGCCGATCAGGGTGCGGGCCCGCATCAGCGTGGCCTCGGCGCTGGCCAGGGCACCCACGGACAGATCACGCCGCCCGGCCTCGAGCAGGAGCTCGCCCGCCCGCGCCGCGTCGCCCGCCCCCTCGGCCAGCTCGGCGGCCAGCATGCACCACGTCCCCGGCAGGCCAGGATGCCCGGCTCGCACCGCGGCCAGGGCCTGGCCAGCCAGCAGGACCCGCTCCGGGGGCAGCAATCCGGCCAGCACCGCCTCCTGCGTCAGCGCATGCCGGAACCGGAAGCTCTCGCGGTCGGCCGCGACGAGCTGCAGGCCCACTCCCCGCCGCAGCGCCGCCACCACGTCAGCGTCGGCCAGGCTCGTGACCGGGCCCAGCAGCGCCCAGTCGAAGCGCCGGCCCAGCATCGCGGCGGCGCAGATGACGCGGCGCGAATCCGCGTCCAGCCCGTCCAGGCGCCGCCGCACCGAATCGGCGAACGTTCCCGGCACCCCCGTGCCGGCCAGGGCGGTCGCATGCCAGCTGCCGTCGCGCTCCGCCAGCGCGCCCTCCCCGATCAAGCCCGCCAGGACCTCTTCGATGAGGAACGGGAGGCCCTCTGCGCGCTCCGCGACCAGCGACTGGACCGCGCCCGGCAGGTCATCGGCGCCGACGCAGGCCAGCGCCATGCGGGTCATCGCCGCCGGATCCAGGCGGCCCAGCGGCAACACGGCCGCCGATCCGCGCCTCTCCAGCGTGCTGGCCAGTCCCGCCGCCGCAGCGTCGTCCTCGTCGCGCAGGGTGCCCACACACAGCACCCGTTCCGCGGACAGGTTGTCGGCCAGGTATTCCAGCAGAGCCAGCGTTTCCCCGTCCGCCCAGTGCAGGTCTTCCAGCACCAGCAGGCACCCGGCCTGCGGGGACAGCGCGCGGAGCAGCCGCAGCACCGCCTCCCCCAGGAAGACGAGCGACACGTCAGCTGGCGCTTCCTGCGGCCGCCGCCACTCCGGGACCAGCCGGCCCAGCGCAGGCAGAAAGGGATCCAGTTCTCCGCCGTCAGGCTCTCCACCGTCAGGCAGGCGGCCCGCCCGGCCAGCCGAGGCGAGCGCCTCGGCGTACGGCCGGAACGGCGTCGGCACGCCTCCGGCCACCGATCTCCCGGCCAGGACGGTGAAGCCCCGGGCCCTGGCCGCCTGCGAAGTCTCGCGGACCAGCCGCGACTTCCCGATCCCGGCCTCACCCGCGCAGAAAATCGTGCCGCCGCGACCCGCCTCGGCTGCCGCCAGGGCAGCCTGCAGATAGCGGATCTCCTCGTCCCGCCCCACGAGAACCGGGCACAGCACCTGACGCACACGACAGCACCTGACGCACACGAGCAGTATCGGTCCGTATTGCCTGGTAGGTCAGCAGGCGATGCCAGCCCCGCTGACCGCGGGGCTGCCCTCGGTGCGCCGGGACGGGTTCACCGGTCAGAGCCGATCGTGAGCACGTGCCAGAACGGCGGCGTGGCCAGCAGGGCGATCGTGAGCACCACCAGGACCTCCAGCGCGTGCTGGCTGCCGGTGACCATCCCGGCCAGGCCGGCGAGCACGGCCAGCGTGCCGAGCACGGTGACGATCCGCCGGAAGACCACGCCCGCGCGCGGCTGGGCGATCCGGTACAGGTCGCGGGCCGCCAGGACCGTGCAGCCGATTCCGCAGACCAGCACCACGGCGGACGCGGCCGACGCGCTGGAGAGCAGCACCAGGCTCGTCCCGCTCAGGTACGCCACGTACGCGACGATGACCACGACGAAGACGCCGGCCGACACCGCGTCCCTCCAGGTCGGACCCACTGTCAGCACCCCTCAGATTCCGCTGGATGTGCTGTGTCAAGTGTGCGCTCCGTAGTTTCGGCGCCTTGATGGGGCCCGGGGTTTACCCGTTCTGCCGGAAGAACCACTGCTGGGCCTGGTGACCCACGCCCTGGTCGAGACCCGCTCGTGCAGGACCAGTTGCTCCGGAAGCGGGTCGGGTCGTCCAGGTTCGCGGTCTGGATGAGCTGGCCCTTGACGAGCAGGGTCATGATGAGGCCGAACCGGCCGGCCCGCAGGTATCTGAGGAACCGGGGCGCAGAGACCGGCGCGTTGTCCCAGCAGGCCCAGGGTGCGTGGGGCCGGGCGTAGTCGGCCCACTCGCCTTCGACGACCGGTGCATGGCCGCTGCGGGCGATGTACCCGAACACCGAGTCCCACGTGCGGGGCTGGTGCACCCCCGGAGGGCGATGCTCGCTGTATTCCAGGGGCCCGTCGCCGGTGATGTGGTATCGCCACGCCCCGCTCAGGGTGGCACCCGCGCCGATCCCCTCGATCCAGAACAGGTTCGGCGCCCGGGCGCGGACGTAGTCGGCCAGGGCCTGCATCCCGAGGTAGTGGCGACCGTGGCACACGCCACCGTTGCGCCAGAACGCCCAGCCGCACGCCGAAAACTGCTCCGGCTCGTTATAGATGTCGAAAATGACGCTGGGATCCCCGCCGAAGTGAGCGGCGAGGGAACTCCAGAAGGCCTCGCTCCGACGCGTCGGCATCGACTCCGCGAGCTTGGCGGCGTCCAGTTGCCACTGGAGGTTCAGCACCACGATCAGGCCGCGGTTCTCCGCGAAGTGCACTTCGCGGGTGACCGCCTTCAGGAACGCTCTGGCTGACGTGACCGGCGGGGCTGACGAGGTTTCCCTGGCGGACCTGGAATCGGACCGTGTTCGCGCACCAGTCGTCCGCGGAAGCGGTGATGTCCGCCTCGTCCTGGGCCACCAGAGCCGCGTAGTTGGTGTGGGCCAGCCCGGTGATGTTGATCCCGTAGGGGATGTATCGCCCGGTGGAGCCGGTGACCACCGTCCCCCGGACGCGAAACGGCCCCTTCTCGTGATGGCAGGTCGCCGCGGCCCGGGCACTCGCGCCGGGCACTCGGCCAGCGTCCAGGTTCGCGTCGTGGAGGTGCCGCCGGCGCCTGCCGCAAGAGCCGCCACCAGGCCGACGGCGAGCGGGAGGATCAGCGCCAGCCGCCTGGGACCAGCCTTCAGCGGAAGGCGTTTCGCCATCATCACGCCCCCCGTCAGTAACGGCAGTCCGTTGTCAGCTAGCACACACCAGGGGCTATATAAAGGCACACGCACCTCTATCTACGCAATACCCCCTGACACCTCGCCTAGCCGAGCGCCCGCCCGCGAACGCTCCGCGAACGGTAGCGGTCCTAGCTTCGGGCTGTCCTGACCGTCAGGGCGGTAAATCTGAAGGGGACCCACATGACTGCCACATCGGCCGACCTGGCCACCGAGGCTTACGAGCAGCTGGCCGGTGCTCTGCGCGGCGACCTGATCGGGCCGGCGGACTCCCGGTATGACGAGGCACGCAGCTGTCTACAACGGCATGATCGACAAGCGGCCGGCGGCCATCGCGCGCTGCCGGGACGCCGCCGACGTCGTCACCTGCGTCCGCTTCGCCCGCGAGCACGCCGTCGCGATCGCCGTCCGGGGCGGCGGCCATAGCGCGGCGGGGCTCGGGGTGGAGGACGACGCCCTGGTCATCGACCTGTCCCTGCTGCGCAGCACCACGGTCAGCCCGCAAGACCACACCGTCCGCGCCGACGCCGGCTGCACCTGGGGAGACGTTGACCATGCGACGGTGGCGTTCGGCATGGCCACCCCGTCCGGCTTCCTCGCCTCCACCGGCGTGGCCGGACTGACGCTCGGGGGCGGCATCGGCTACCTGTCCCGGCGCTTCGGCCTCACCGTGGACAACCTGCTGTCCGCCGACGTGGTGCTCGCCGACGGCACGTTCGTCACGGCCAGCGCGAACTCGCACCCTGACCTGTTCTGGGCGCTGCGCGGCGGCGGCGGGAACTTCGGCGTCGTCACCTCGTTCACGTTCCGCTGCCACGACATCGGCGACAACGGCACCATCATCGGCGGCCCGGTGTTCTACGACCTGGCCGACACCGCCGAGGTGATGCGCTGGTACCGGGAGCTGATCCCGTCGCTGCCAGAGGAGCTGAGCGGCTGGATCGCGCTCCTGACGGTCCCCCCGGTACCGCCGTTCCCCGAGGCCCTCTGGGGCCGCAAGGTGTGCGGCATCGTCTGGTGCTACACCGGAGCCCACGACCAGGCCGACGAGGTGCTCGCGCCGGTCAGGACGCACGGCTCACCGCTGATGGTCGGCCTGCAGCCGATGCCGTTCAGCGCCCTGCAGAGCGCGTTCGACCCCCTCTACCCGGCCGGGCTGCAATGGTACTGGCGGGCGGACTTCTTCAACGAGATCTCCGACACCGCGATCGAGGTGCACCGCAAGTACGGCGCGACGCTGCCGACCGGCCACTCCACCATGCACATGTACCCCATCGACGGTGCCGCCAGCCGGGTGCCCGAGAACGCGACCGCCTTCGCCTACCGGGACGGTGGCTGGGCAGGCGTGATCGTCGGCGTCGACCCGGACCCCGCGCAACGCCGGCCTCATCTCGCAATGGGCCCGCGACTACTGGGAGGAACTGCACCCCACCTCGGCCGGCGGCGGCTACGTCAACTTCCTGATGAACGAGGGACAGGACCGGGTCAAGGCGCCTACCGCGGCAACTACGCCCGGCTAGCCCAGGTCAAGGAGCGCTACGACCCGGACAACACCTTCCACATCAACCAGAACATCCAGCCCGCCAGCGGGTCCGGCGCGTAGCGCGGCCGCGGACGAGGCGGATGTGATGACACCCGGCTGACCCGGGCCTGGCCACCGACCAGGC
Organism: uncultured Actinomycetes bacterium; assembly: GCA_963844695.1. Lineage (GTDB taxonomy): Bacteria > Actinomycetota > Actinomycetes > Streptosporangiales > Streptosporangiaceae > RYN-230. The sequence continues at coordinate 26,297 of CAWJPL010000034.1, read as the reverse complement.
CCGGGGCCAGCGAGGAGGGCCGCCGCCTGCTCAAGGACGGGGCCTGTCATCAGGTCAGCATCTGATGACAGTTGCTGCCATCAAGTACGATCTGGGCATGGGTCGCTGGGAGCCGAACGCGCGTGGCCGTCTGGAGCAGGCGGCCATGGAGCTCTACCTCGAGCGCGGGTTCGAGCAGACCACGGTGGCGGAGATCGCCAAGCGGGCCGGACTCACGGAGCGGACGTTCTTCCGGCACTTCGCGGACAAACGCGAGGTTCTGTTCTGGGGGTCGGCCGCCTTGCAGGAACATCTGGTCAGCGCCGTCGCCAGCGCTCCTGACTCCGCAGCTCCGATCGACGCGATTGCCGCCGCCGTCGAGGTGGCCGGCGTCCTCCTCCAGGAACGCCGCGAAGCCGCCCGGCAACGCCAGGCCATCATCGCCGCGAACACCGAACTCCAGGAGCGCGAGCTGATCAAGCTCGCCTCACTCGCCTCAGCGCTCGCGGGCGCGCTGCGCCAGCGGGGAGTCGGTGAGCCGGCCGCGAGCCTGACCGCGGAGGCGGGGATCGCGGTCTTCAAGATCGCGTTCGGGCTCTGGGTCGGCGGGGACAGCGAGCAGGATCTGCCGCGGCTCATCCAGGAGTCGCTGGACGAGCTGAAAGCAGTGACCGCGGGCAAGTGACCACCGGCGGGCCCGCGGGACCTGCGAGTCCCTGGGCCCGGCCGCGTCTCTCAGGCTAGGTTGATCCACACGCAGCGCGGATCCGGCCTGGCCTGGCCACGGCGGACTCGCAGCTGGCCGGGCTGCCTAGGGGCCAACAGCGGGGGGCGAGCTGTCTTGAAGAGATCATGTGCCGTCATCGGCCTGGCTACCCTGCTGTGTCTTTCAGCCTGCACGTCTGACCATCACTCCGCCAGCGGCACCGGGACGTCGCCGGCCGCGTCATCGTCGTCGGCCGCGGCCGGGCCAGCCAGCCCCCGGGCCAGCAGCAGCGCAGCAGGCCAGGCGGGCGCGGGGCCGGGCGCTACCACGAAAAGCGCGTCGGTGACCATCGCAGCCGTCGGCGACACGATGCTCGGGAACACGCCCGACCTCCCCGCGGACCCTGCGGCCTACTTCGACCGGGTCGAGCCGATCCTCGGTGCTGGCGCCCAGATCGTCTTCGGCAACCTCGAAGGCACGCTCACGACCGCGACAGTCAGCAAATGCGGTCCCGTGAAGCGCCCGGACCCGGACTGTTTCGCCTTCCGGGACCCGCCCAGCTACGCGCGTTACCTCAAGCAGGCCGGGTTCACCGTCCTCAACGACGCCAACAACCACTCGTTCGACTTCGGCGCGGCAGGCCAGGCCCAGACGGTTCAGGCGATCCATGCGGCAGGCCTGGCCCAGACCGGGCTGCCCGGGGAGATAACCCTGGTCACGGCGCACAAGATCAAGGTCGCGTTCGTGGCCTTCGCGCCCTACTCCTACGACGCGGATCTTCTCGACCTGCCCGCGGCGCAGGCACTCATCGCGCACGCGGCCCGGGAAGCACATGTCGTCGTGGTCTACATGCACGCCGGCGCGGAGGGCTCCACCGCCGACCAGGTGACCGGCCGGGAAGAGGACTTCCTCGGCGAGGACCGCGGTAACGCCGAGGCGTTCGCGCACATGGCCATCGACGCGGGCGCCAGCCTGGTCATCGGGAGCGGTCCGCACGTGCTCAGGGGCATGCAGTTCTACAAGCACCATCTCATCGCCTACAGCATGGGAAACTTCGCCAGCTACGGCGACTTCGCTACTGAGGGCAACTTTGACATGAGCATGGTCCTGCACGTGACGCTGTCGTCGGCCGGCCGGTTCAAGCGGGCCCGGATCTACCCGGTGCAGTTCATCGGGCAGGGCCAGCCTGTGCCCGGCGGGGGGGCCATCGGGTTCACCGCCAGGCTGTCCGCGGAGGACTTCGGCGCGAGCGCCGCGCGCATCCTGCCGTCCGGGGTGGTCAAGGCGCCCTGACCGCACCCCCGGCCGGACGAAGGTGGCTGGTAGACCGCACGAAGGTGGCTGGTTGACCGGGACGGAGGTGGCTGGCCGGCCGCAAGATACCCTTCGGGCCTATGGTGCAGCGCCCTGACCCCCTGGAGAGCACGCCACCTGCCTTCGGCGAGGAGGCAGCGAGGCAGATCCTGCGGGAGGGCTTCGGCGTCGAATCGTCATCGCTCCGGCCGCTGGCGGGCGAACGGGACCAGAACTTCCGGGTGGACACGCCCGGCGGGCAGCGCTTCCTGTTCAAGATCTCTAATCCGGCGGACGACCGGCCCGTTCTGGAGATGCAGGCGGCCGCGCTGCGCCACATCGAGCGGGTGGATCCGGGTCTGCCCGTGATGCGTGCCCTGCCCACGGTGACCGGGGAGTCCTGGGTCGAGGTGGCCGGGCCGGACGGCCGGAACTACCCAGCACGGCTCTTCACGTTCCTGCCTGGTCGGGTGATCGTGAACACCGCGCTCACCACCGAGGCGATCTGGTCCCATGGGCAGACCACGGCCCGCCTGGGGCGGGCGCTGCGGGGCTTTTTCCACCCTGCCGCCGACTACGAGATCCTGTGGGACATCACCCACCTGCCCAAGCTCCGCCCGCTGCTTCCTCATCTGTCCGACGACCTTCGCCGAGCCCAGGTGGAGCGGGTTCTGGACCGGTTCCAGGCCGTGGTCGAACCGGCGCTGCCCGCGCTGCGAGCCCAGGTGATCCACGGGGACATGAGCCTGGACAACGTGCTGCTGGGAGATGACCTTCGGGTCAGCGGGATCGTGGACTTCGGGGACATGACCCACGCGCCGCTGGTCTGCGATCTCGCCGTCACCATCGCTGACGTGCTGCACGGCCGCGAAGACGCGATCGAGGCCGCGGACGCGCTGATCCGCGGCTACGTGTCGGTGACGCCACTCGAAGACGAAGAGGCCAGCCTGCTCGCCGACCTGGTGACGGCCAGGCTAGCCACCGAGATCACGATCACCGCCTGGCGGCAGGGCCTCTATCCGGACAACGCCGCCTACGCCGCGAGTGGCGAGCCGGGAGCTCGCGCGCTCCTCGACGCGATCGAGGCGCTGGGGATCGACGCCGTCGCGCGGCGTTTCCGCGAGGCCTGCCGGGGGCTTCCCTACCGGACGTCGGCCACCAGCGACCTGCTGGCGCGCCGCCGCCGGGCGCTGCCCCGCTCACCGCTGTTCTACGAACATCCCGTGCACCTGGTCCGCGGCGAGGGTGTCTGGCTGTTCGACGCCGAAGACCGCCGGTACCTCGACTGCTACAACAACGTGCCCGTGGTCGGCCACAGCCATCCCCAGGTCGTGCGGGCGGTCACGGAGCAGCAGCGGCTGCTGGCGACCCACAGCCGCTATCTGCACGAAGCCATCGTCGAGCTCGCTGAACGGCTGAAAGCCACCCTGCCGCCAGAGCTGGACGCCGTCCTGGTGGTGAACTCCGGCAGCGAGGCCAACGACCTGGCCTGGCGGATCGCCCGGGCGGCCACCGGGCGGTCCGGCGCGATCGTGACCGCGTACGCGTATCACGGCCTGACCGAGGCCACGCACGCCCTGTCACCCGAAGAGTGGGCCAAGGGTGAGCGACCGGGCCACGTGGCCACGATCCCCGGCCCCGACGGGTACCGCGGCCCGTACCGGCGGGAACAGGATGGGTGGGCGCAGCGGTACGCCGCCCACCTGGACGACGCCGCCCGGGCGCTCGGCGACCACGGCCTCGCCGCCCTGTACCTGGACCCGGCCTTTACCGCCGACGGCATTCTGTCGCCTCCTCCGGTCTACCTGCGCGAAGCAGCCCGCAGGGCCCGGGCGCTGGGCGGGCTGGTGGTGGCCGACGAAGTGCAAGCCGGTCACGGCCGCTCCGGGACGCACCTGTGGAGCTTCCAGGCCTCAGGGATCGAGCCCGACATGGTGGTGATGGGCAAGCCGATGGGCAACGGCTTCCCGGTCGCCGCGCTCGTCGTCCGGTCCGAGCTCCTCGGGGCCGTTCCCGAAGAGGTCGAGCTGTTCAGCACCTTCGGCGGGAACCCGGTCGCCTGCGCGGCCGCGCTCGCGGTCCTGGCCGTCATCGAGGACGAGGGTCTGGTGGCCAACGCCGCGGAGACCGGCGGCTACCTCCGGCAGGGCCTGCTGACACTCGCCGGACGGCATCCCCTTATCGGGGACGTCCGGGGCGAAGGTCTCCTGATCGGCGTCGAACTGACCGATGAGAGCGGTACGCCGGCCGCTGCGCACGCTGAGCGGGCGGCTGAGGCCCTGCGCGAGCGGGGCGTACTACTCAGCGCGACCGGCCCAGCCGGAAACGTGCTCAAGATCCGGCCGCCTCTCGTCTTCCGGCGCGAACACGCCGACCTCCTCCTCCAGACCCTCGACGAGGTTCTCACGTCTTCCGGGGACGCCGGCCGCGAGCCTGACCGCGGAGGCGGGGATCGCGGTCTTCAAGATCGCGTTCGGGCTCTGGGTCGGCGGGGACAGCGAGCAGGACTGCCGCGGCTCATCCAGGAGTCGCTGGACGAGCTGAAAGCAGTGACCGCGGGCAAGTGACCACCGGCGGGCCCGCGGGACCTGCGAGTCCCTGGGCCCGGCCGCGTCTCTCAGGCTAGGTTGATCCACACGCAGCGCGGATCCGGCCTGGCCTGGCCACGGCGGACTCGCAGCTGGCCGCGCTGCCTAGGGGCCAACAGCGGGGGGCGAGCTGTCTTGAAGAGATCATGTGCCGTCATCGGCCTGGCTACCCTGCTGTGTCTTTCAGCCTGCACGTCTGACCATCACCCCGCCAGCGGCACCGGGACGTCGCCCGCCGCCTCATCGTCGTCGGCCGCGGCCGGCCAGCCAGCCCCCGGGCCAGCAGCAGCGCAGCAGGCCAGGCGGGCGCGGGGCCAGGCGCTACCACGAAAAGCGCGTCGGTGACCATCGCAGCCGTCGGCGACACGATGCTCGGGAACACGCCCGACCTCCCCGCCGACCCAGCGGCCTACTTCGACCGGGTCGAGCCGATCCTCGGTGCTGGCGCCCAGATCGTCTTCGGCAACCTCGAAGGCACGCTCACGACCGCGACAGTCAGCAAATGCGGTCCCGTGAAGCGCCCGGACCCGGACTGTTTCGCCTTCCGGGACCCGCCCAGCTACGCGCGTTACCTCAAGCACGCCGGGTTCACCGTCCTCAACGACGCCAACAACCACTCGTTCGACTTCGGCGCGACAGGCCAGGCCCAGACGGTTCAGGCGATCCATGCGGCAGGCCTGGCCCAGACCGGGCTGCCCGGGGAGATAACCCTGGTCACGGCGCACAAGATCAAGGTCGCGTTCGTGGCCTTCGCGCCCTACTCCTACGACGCGGATCTTCTCGACCTGCCCGCGGCGCAGGCACTCATCGCGCACGCGGCCCGGGAAGCACATGTCGTCGTGGTCTACATGCACGCCGGCGCGGAGGGCTCCACCGCCGACCAGGTGACCGGCCGGGAAGAAGACTTCCTCGGCGAGGACCGCGGTAACGCCGAGGCGTTCGCGCACATGGCCATCGACGCGGGCGCCAGCCTGGTCATCGGGAGCGGTCCGCACGTGCTCAGGGGCATGCAGTTCTACAAGCACCATCTCATCGCCTACAGCATGGGAAACTTCGCCAGCTACGGCGACTTCGCTACTGAGGGCAACTTTGACATGAGCATGGTCCTGCACGTGACGCTGTCGTCGGCCGGCCGGTTCAAGCGGGCCCGGATCTACCCGGTGCAGTTCATCGGGCAGGGCCAGCCTGTGCCCGGCGGGGGGGCCATCGGGTTCACCGCCAGGCTGTCCGCGGAGGACTTCGGCGCGAGCGCCGCGCGCATCCTGCCGTCCGGGGTGGTCAAGGCGCCCTGACCGCACCCCCGGCCGGACGAAGGTGGCTGGTAGACCGCACGAAGGTGGCTGGTTGACCGGGACGGAGGTGGCTGGCCGGCCGCAAGATACCCTTCGGGCCTATGGTGCAGCGCCCTGACCCCCTGGAGAGCACGCCACCTGCCTTCGGCGAGGAGGCAGCGGGGCAGATCCTGCGGGAGGCCTTCGGCGTCGAATCGTCATCGCTCCGGCCGCTGGCGGGCGAACGGGACCAGAACTTCCGGGTGGACACGCCCGGTGGGCAGCGTTTCCTGTTCAAGATCTCTAATCCGGCGGACGACCGGCCTGTTCTGGAGATGCAGACGGCCGCGCTGCGCCATATCGAGCGGGTGGATCCGGGTCTGCCCGTGATGCGTGCCCTGCCCACGGTGACCGGGGAATCCTGGGTCGAGGTGGCCGGGCCGGACGGCCGGAACTACCCAGCACGGCTCTTCACGTTCCTGCCTGGTCGGGTGACCGTGAACACCGCGCTCACCACCGAGGCGATCTGGTCCCATGGGCAGACCACGGCCCGCCTGGGGCGCGCGCTGCGGGGCTTTTTCCACCCTGCCGCCGACTACGAGATCCTGTGGGACATCACCCACCTGCCCAAGCTCCGCCCGCTGCTTCCTCATCTGTCCGACGACCTTCGCCGAGCCCAGGTGGAGCGGGTTCTGGACCGGTTCCAGGCCGTGGTCGAACCGGCGCTTCCCGCGCTGCGAGCCCAGGTGATCCACGGGGACATGAGCCTGGACAACGTGCTGCTGGGAGATGACCTTCGGGTCAGCGGGATCGTGGACTTCGGGGACATGACCCACGCGCCGCTGGTCTGCGATCTCGCCGTCACCATCGCTGACGTGCTGCACGGCCGCGAAGACGCGATCGAGGCCGCGGACGCGCTGATCCGCGGCTACGTGTCGGTGACGCCACTCGAAGACGAAGAGGCCGGCCTGCTCGCAGACCTGGTGACGGCCAGGCTAGCCACCGAGATCACGATCACCGCCTGGCGGCAGGGCCTCTATCCGGACAACGCCGCCTACGCCGCGAGTGGCGAGCCGGGAGCTCGCGCGCTCCTCGACGCGATTGAGGCGCTGGGGATCGACGCCGTCGCGCGGCGTTTCCGCGAGGCCTGCCGGGGGCTTCCCTACCGGACGTCGGCCACCAGCGACCTGCTGGCGCGCCGCCGCCGGGCGCTGCCCCGCTCACCGCTGTTCTACGAACATCCCGTGCACCTGGTCCGCGGCGAGGGTGTCTGGCTGTTCGACGCCGAAGACCGCCGGTACCTCGACTGCTACAACAACGTGCCCGTGGTCGGCCACAGCCATCCCCAGGTCGTGCGGGCGGTCACGGAGCAGCAGCGGCTGCTGGCGACCCACAGCCGCTATCTGCACGAAGCCATCGTCGAGCTCGCTGAACGGCTGAAAGCCACCCTGCCGCCAGAGCTGGACGCCGTCCTGGTGGTGAACTCCGGCAGCGAGGCCAACGACCTGGCCTGGCGGATCGCCCGGGCGGCCACCGGGCGGTCCGGCGCGATCGTGACCGCGTACGCGTATCACGGCCTGACCGAGGCCACGCACGCCCTGTCACCCGAAGAGTGGGCCAAGGGTGAGCGACCGGGCCACGTGGCCACGATCCCCGGCCCCGACGGGTACCGCGGCCCGTACCGGCGGGAACAGGATGGGTGGGCGCAGCGGTACGCCGCCCACCTGGACGACGCCGCCCGGGCGCTCGGCGACCACGGCCTCGCCGCCCTGTACCTGGACCCGGCCTTTACCGCCGACGGCATTCTGTCGCCTCCTCCGGTCTACCTGCGCGAAGCAGCCCGCAGGGCCCGGGCGCTGGGCGGGCTGGTGGTGGCCGACGAAGTGCAAGCCGGTCACGGCCGCTCCGGGACGCACCTGTGGAGCTTCCAGGCCTCAGGGATCGAGCCCGACATGGTGGTGATGGGCAAGCCGATGGGCAACGGCTTCCCGGTCGCCGCGCTCGTCGTCCGCTCCGAGCTCCTCGGGGCCGTTCCCGAAGAGGTCGAGCTGTTCAGCACCTTCGGCGGGAACCCGGTCGCCTGCGCGGCCGCGCTCGCGGTCCTGGCCGTCATCGAGGACGAGGGTCTGGTGGCCAACGCCGCGGAGACCGGCGGCTACCTCCGGCAGGGCCTGCTGACACTCGCCGGACGGCATCCCCTTATCGGGGACGTCCGGGGCGAAGGTCTCCTGATCGGCGTCGAACTGACCGATGAGAGCGGTACGCCGGCCGCTGCGCACGCTGAGCGGGCGGCTGAGGTCCTGCGCGAGCGGGGCGTACTACTCAGCGCGACCGGCCCAGCCGGAAACGTGCTCAAGATCCGGCCGCCTCTGGTCTTCCGGCGCGAACACGCCGACCTTCTCCTCCAGACCCTCGACGAGGTTCTCACGTCTTCCGGGGACGCCATCCCGAGAGGACGCCTGCGGTCGTGATGGCGGCCAGGGCCTTCAGCCGACCTTGCGCAGCGTCACGTCCATCGATGCGGTCCAGGTCACGCCGTCGGCGCTGGACTCGTGGTGAGCGACCTGGGTCATGCCGTCGTCCCCACGACCGCCTCGACATCGGCTGCCGGGCGCCTGCGGCCTGTGGCCTGCACGCCTGGCTGGCCAGCCAGTCCTCGATGAGGATCCTCCCGATTGAGTCCACCCGGTAAGGACCGCCGAGGGAAGGATCCGCGATGCGGGCCCGCAGTTCGGGTGCGGTGAACCAGCGCGCTTCAAGCACCTCGTTGTCGTCGGGGCGGATCGCTTCGGCGAGTGCCTCAGCGGTGAACCCGGCCATCAAGCCAGCGGGGAACGGCCAGGCCTGCGACGCCTGGTAAGTGACCCGGCCCACGCTCACCCCGGCCTCCTCCGCGACTTCACGCCGGACCGCGTCCTCGAGGCTTTCTCCGATCTCCACAAAGCCGGCCAGCGTGCTGAAACGTCCTGGAGCCGCTCCGGCGTGCCGGCCGAGGAGGCAGCGCGCAGGCTCGCCCGGCAACTCCACCAGCACGATCACCGCTGGCTCAATGCGGGGGAACAGCAGGTCGCCGCAGTTGAGGCATACCCGGTGATGGCCAGCACCCCGCGCGTCCGTCCGGCCCCCGCAGGCACCGCAAAACCGCTGGTTGCGATGCCAGTACGCGATTCCACGCGCGTAGGCGAACATCCCGGCCGCGAGCGGCGAGACCGCGCTGACCAGCGCCCGGACATCCATCACCGCGTCGGCGCCGGCCAGCGCAAGCGCGGCCGGTTGCTCCAGGGCGGAGACGTCGGCGACGAAGACAGCTGAACCGTCGTCCAAACCCAGAAAGACAAGGCCCTCTGCGGCGGCCAGCAGGTCCCCGGCGTCGCCGCGCCGCGTCGTCACCGGCGACCCGTCACGAACCAGGCACTTGTCGCGCCACAGCGGCATGACGGTGGTGCTGTCCTCGCCGAGGACCTTCGCCACCCATTCCGGGTCCCCGCGAGTGGCGGCCGCCCGATCCAGCCTCAGCCCGCTGTAGTACATGGTGGACGCCATTGTCACCACCCCTCCTCGAACCCTGCCCATGGTCGCAGAGCCCGCCGCGCTGGTCACGCTGCCGGTGCTACCCCGGGTGGCCGGGACACCGGGCGCCGGCCCGCGCCGCCCGGACATTCATCAACCACGCCTGCGGGCAGTTCGCCCGCCCGGGGCCGCCTGGCCGGACCCGCTGGGGCCTGGCCGCTTGATGGCAGACGAGACACGGGGCCCGGCCGGCGCCGGGCCCCGCGAAGTGGGTGGGGGTGTCTCAGTAACCTGCGGTCTTCATCATCCCGAAGAACTGCTGCGTCTCGGGGATGTCCCCTGCTGCCGCGACGTAGAAGCCGTCGGGGCTGATGGACTGGGCCGCGGTGGCCATCTGGGCCGCGGTCCCGTTCATGGTCGAGACCTCGGAGAACACCCTGGCGCTGGCGTTCGCGGCCTGCGCCTGGGTCTGGGCCGTGTTGAACATGTACGCGTACTGGCCCCCAGACGTGGTGTTCGACTCGTCCTGGAGCAGGTAGATGTCACCAGCGGCGGCGGCCTTCCCGGCGATGTTGACCCGGAGGTACCACTGGTTGACCGACTCGCCTGACTGGCGCGGGAGGAGGGAACCGGTGACAGACCCCAGGTCCAGGGATGGAGCCTCGATGACCTTCAGCCCGTTGGCGTGGGCGAGCTGGCCGAACAAGGTCATGTACTTGACCGGGTCCTGCCGCTCGTTGACGGGGGTCGCGGTCCAGTTCTCCGGGTCGTACATGACCCACTTGTAGGGGTAACTGATCGCGCCGCTCTGGATGTCGGAAGCGAACTGGGCCTGCGAGGAGTAGGACAGCACGGGGGTGGTCGCGTACCTGGCCTGGACGGGGGTCTTCACCAGGCTGGCCCCCGCGCCGTAGGCCGCGGGCGTGTTGAAGAAGTAGGACGCCGTACTGGAGTCCACCCCGCTCAGCTGCTGGACGTTCGCGGCGGTCATCATCCAGACCGGCTTGGCGGAGGCACCGGCCGGGCCTGCGACCAGAGCCAGGGCCAGCCCGGTGGCGCCGACCGCGGCGACGGCCGCGAGGCCGGCCTTGGCCCGGGTCGTGCGCGGGCGCCACTCCCGGATGCGACGGCGGCCGGCCGGCGCACTTGCCCCCCCGCCGCGATCCTGGGCAGCCCCGGGCGATGAGTTCTCAGCGGTATTCACGATACCCTCCATTTTTTACTGGTTCTTTTGGCTTTCATTACCAGTATTAGGAGATCGCGTCTTAGGCCGTAGAGGATTGCGGCTTGCGTTGACAGAGGCTTTTTCCCCGATCCGTTTGCCTGCAGGGCCCGCAGCCGGGAGCCACCAGGCCCGGGCCGAAATGCCCTGCCCGAGGGTTGACCATCACGCCCGGCGTGGAGTCCCATAGCCGCGGCGCGGGTCGCCGGCGCAGGTGCACGACTGGCATTTCGGCAGGCGGCCGTCGTGATCCGTGGACGAGGTGCTTCCAGCGACCCCCACCGTTGACGGTGGAAGGCTGCTGAGTGTGGAGCTATCGGGATACCGCCGGACTTTTGCGGTCAGACCTCCGCATGTCTCACCCGCGGGAGGTGATCCGGCCCGCGATGATCCTCACTAGCTTGGACGCCCTCAGCACATTGTGCGGGGGCGAATATGACGAACGTGCGCTGCACCGCGCCAGCCGGTCCGGCCTGGGGAAGGTAGGCGGCACAGGGTATGTCCGGGCCAGACCGAGCAGGCCGCGTGGGCCCCTTCGTGACCTACATCGAGCGTGTCCGCCCGGACGGCGCCGTCGCCCGCTGGGATTCCCGCCGGCACCGCAAGCATCCGGAGGGTGCCCCGGCCGGTGGGTCGACGTGGTGGGCGCCTCGGGACCGGGGATGGTGGATCGCCGTCCTCTTCGCCATCGGGTCACTGATATTCGCCCTCGGCGCCGTCCCCGGGTACGCCACCGCGGTCGGGGCCCGCTGGGACGCTGTGACCTTCTTCGTCGGCTCCCTGTTCTTCACCACGGCCGGGTTCCTGACCTACCGGGAAGCCGTGGATGCTGGGCCGCCAGCGCAGAACCCCGCGCACCGGCGGTTCTTCGTCTTCCAGCCGGGGCGGATCGACTGGTGGGCCACCGCCGTGCAACTGGCCGGGACTCTGTACTTCAACGTCAGCACCGGGAACGCGGTGCGCGCCGACCTGTCCGCTCAGGCCGCGCACCAGCACGTGTGGCGGCCCGACGCCGTCGGCTCAGTCTGCTTCCTGGTGGCCAGCGCGCTGGCCTGGTTCGAGGTCTGCCACGGTTGGGCCGCCTGGCGCCCCCGATCGTGGGCATGGTGGATCACCCTGGCCAACCTCGTCGGGTCTGTCGCGTTCGGCGTCTCCGCCGTGGCAGGCTACATCAACCCGGACACCGGGCAACTTCTCAACGCCGAGCGGTCCAACCTCGGCACCTTCATCGGTGCCCTGTGCTTCTTCGCCGGTGCGCTGCTGCTCCTGCCCGAACGCACCGAGGACGCCAGCCTCGCCGTGACGGCACCCGTCGCCAGCGGCACCTGAAGCGCAAACCTCGGGCCGACCCGCCCCATGATCGCCACACGCTAACGTCTGGGTATGCCAACGAGGCGGATGGAGGCGTTCAGCGACGGGGTCATCGCGATCCTTATCACCGTCATGGTGCTTGAGCTGCGGATCCCGCACGGCACGACCTGGTCGGCGCTGAGGGATTCGCTCCCCCTGCTGCTGACGTACTTGCTGAGCTTCGTCTATCTCGGTATCTACTGGAACAACCACCACCACCTGCTCATGGCGACAGAACGCGTGAGTGGGCTCGTCCTGTGGGCCAACCTGCATCTGCTGTTCTGGCTGTCCCTCATCCCGTTCACCACGGGGTGGCTGGGCGAAAACGAGTTCGCCGCCACGCCCGCAGCCGCCTACGGCATCGTCCTGCTGGCCGCGTCCCTGGCCTACTTCGCACTGCAGGCCGCGATCATCCGAACCCAGGGCAACAGCTCGAGGCTTGCGCGCGCGATCGGCCGCGACCTCAAGGGCAAGGTGTCACCGCTGCTGTACGCGATCGGGATCGGGCTGGCTTTCGTCAACCGCTGGCTGTCGGTGGCCCTCTACGTCGCCGTCGCGCTCATGTGGCTGATACCCGACCGCCGAGTCGAGCGGACATTCACCCCGGCCAGCGGGTCACCGGACGCGCCTGGGCCCTGACCAGGGTCGCGCCGGCTGGTCACGCGTTGGCGGTCAGGGCGGCCCGGACGGCCAGCAGGTCGTTTCTCTCGCGGGCGTAGTCCCGTGGCTGCGGGGTGTCGGGGTTCGGGTCGAGGATGACGAGGTCGGCTCCGAGTCCGGCGAGGAACCGGACGTCCTGAGTGATCTGGGTGGTCGTACCGACGCCGAGCGGCCGGTCAGGGTCGGCGATAGGTGCGGCCACGGGCCGGAACTTGATCCTGGGCACGATGCCTGGCATCGAGGTGCCGGCGCGCTGGCTCTCCCGGCGCAGGGCGGGCAGCCCGGAGTGCTGCAGCCAGGTGCGGCCGGGGTTGATCGGGTGCCAGGCGGTGCCGAACCGGACGGCACGCCGGATGGCCGGGCTGGCCGAGCCGCCGACCCACAGCGGGATGCTGCCGCCGGCCGGGCCGGGGCCGGTGGCGACGTCGTTGATGCACAGGCCGGGCAGGTCGGCGTCGATGTGCGGCTGCCGCCACGCAGTGGTGATCACCTGGAGGTAGTCATCGGTGACCTGTCCCCGGCGGGCGTAGTCGGCGCCGAGAGCCTGGAACTCTGTGGCTGACCAGCCCACGCCGACCCCGAGGGCGAACCGGCCGCCGCTGATCTCGTGCAGCATGGCGCTGACCCGGGCGGTCAGCAGCGGGTGCCGGTAAGGCACCACCAGGACCGACGTGGCGAACAGCAGGTCCTGCGACTGGCCCGCGAGCCAGGCGATGGCGGTCAGCGGGTCATAGAACGGCGACGGGTAGACGTCGGTGACCTCGCGGGTCGGGGCCACGTGGTCGGACAAGACGATGGCGGCGAAGCCGCTGGACTCGGCGAAGCGGGTCCAGCTCAGCAGCGCCTGCGCATCGGTCTGCGGGCCGAAGTTCGGCACGTTGATGCCGAGCCGGATCACCGGCCACCGCCGTTCCGCATGAGACCGTCCATCCTTCCTGCTGCCCGCCGCGCGCGGCGGCCTGCGGCTACGTGGTCGGGGTGGGCTGGCCGTAGGCGGCGCGGGCGGCCTGTACCTCGGCGATGTGCGTTTCCGACCAGTCCTTGATCGCGCGGACGACCGGCAGAAGCGTGTGGCCCAGGGGCGTGAGCTGGTAGTCGACCCGGACCGGGACCGCGGGCGTGATGGTGCGCGTCACGAGCCCATCGCGCTCGAGCATGCGAAGCGTCTGGGTGAGCATCTTCTGGCTGACGCCAGCGATCGTCCGTGACAGCTCGCTGTAACGCTGCGGCGAGGCCGCGAGCGCGGTCAGGACCAGTGTCACCCACTTGTCGCTGAGCGCGGCGAGCACCTGGCGGGACGGGCATTCAGCGACGTATGCGTTGTAGGCGGCGCGCTCCCGCTCGCGCCGCTGCGCCGCGGTCATCGTGCCCATCGCACTCCTTGGCGAGTGCTACGCACTCTTAGGTGCCTTCTTTCCTATAGAGAGTAACACGTCTAGCGTACGCAACGGATCACATTCCGGTACGCAACGAAGGAGGTCGCGTGAAAGCCGTAGTCGTTCGCCGTTTCGGGGGCCCGGAGGCGCTGGAGATAGCCGACGTCCCCACGCCGCAGCCTGGGACCGGGCAGGTGCGGATCCGCGTCCAGGCCGCGCCGGTCAACCCGGTCGACATCGCCACCCGCTCGGGCCGGCTCGCCGAGCACGGCCTGATGGCCGCGAGCGGGGACGTCGGCATCGGGTGGGACCTAGCCGGCGTCATCGACGCCGTCGGCCCGGGCCCGGGCCGCTTCACGGCGGGCGACGCCGTGATCGGAATGCGCGATCTGCTGACCGCGCCGGTAGGCGCGCAAGCCGAGCAGGTCGTCCTCGACAGCGACGCGGTCGCGCCTGCGCCGCGCAGCGTTCCCGCTGCGGAGGCGTTGACGATCCCGCTCAACGGCCTCACCGCAGTGCAGGCATTGGACCTGCTTGCGCTGCGACCCGGCCAGTGGCTGCTGGTCACCGGGGCCGCGGGCGCGCTGGGTGGCTTCGCGCTTGAGCTCGCCGCGCTGCGCGGGCTCTGGACGGTCGCCGTCGCCGCTCCCCGCGACGAGGAGCTGGTCCGCAGGCTCGGTGCCGAAGAGTTCGTCGCCCGCACCCCAGGGCTTGGCGAAGCGGTACGCCAGGTGGTGCCCGCAGGCGTGGACGGCGCACTCGACGCCGCGGTCGTCGGCGTGGCGGCGCTCGACGCCGTCCGGGACAAGGGCTCATTCGTCGCAGTGGCGGCTGGCGCCGCACCCATGCCGTTGCGCGGCACGCGCGTGCACAACGTCTGGATCCGCACCGACGGGCCGCAACTGGCAGAGCTTGCCGCTCTCGTCGACGCTGGCCGGCTGACTCCGCGGGTGGCGGCGACCCTCCCGCTGGAGGAGGTGGCCGCGGCACACCAGCGAGTCGCCGCAGGCGGCCTCCGCGGCCGGATCGTACTGCGGCCAGACGCGTGAGCTACGCGTCGGGTGCCCCGGCTTGGCCTCGGGCAGCAGGCTGGCGCCTGGGGGACACCGCAGCCGGCCCGCCAGGCCCTCAGCCGATCTGTTCGGGTCATAGCTGGGTACGCGGGCCTGTGCCGGGCGCTCAGCGAGACGACTGTTCCTGCCAAGCCGCGGCCCGCGCGCGGGCGGCCTGACGGACCAGGTGGTCGCGCTCGGTGACGTCCGTGGCCCGGCGGGCAGCGTCCGCGTACGCCGTGGCGGCGGCCGGGAGGTCGCCGCCAAGCTCGTGCAGGTGGCCGCGGACGGCGTGCCACCGGTGCCGCTCGCCGAGCACCTCGCGCAGCCGGTCGGTCTCGCGCAGCCCGGCGGCGGCGCCGAGGACGTGACCGACGGCGACCGCGCGCCCGAGCACCGCGGCGGGGTCCCGGCGCACCGGGTCGTCGGTGAGTCCGACGAGGTCGTCATACCAGGCGAGGATCTGCGCCCAGTCGGTCTCCCCGGCGCTTGCCGCGTCGTCGTGCAGGGCGGCGATGGCGGCCTCGACCTGGTAACGGCCGGGGCGCTGAACGGCCAGCGCCGACTGCAGGACACGCACGCCCTCGGCGATCTCGCCGGTGTCCCACAGGCCGCGGTCCTGTCGGTCGAGCGTGACGATGCGACCCTCTGAGTCGAATCGCGCCGGGAGGCGGGCGTGGTTGAGGAGCATCAGCGCGAGCAGCCCGCGCGCCTCCGGTTCCTCGGTGGCGAGGGTGAGCTGGCGGGCGAGCCGGATCGCCTCGCCGGCCAGGTCCACCCGGCCCGCGTGACCGGCCGTGTAGACGAGGTAGAGCACGCGCAGCACGACGGCCAGGTCGCCGCTCTGGTCCAGGCGGCGCCCCTGCAGGGCATGCTTGGCCCGGCTGATCCGCTGCGCCATCGTCGCCTCCGGCACGTAGAAGGCGGCGGCGATCTCCCGGGTGGTCAGGCCGCCGACGGCGCGCAGGGTCAGCGCCACCTGGGTCGCGGGCGCGAGGTCGGGGTGGCAGCAGCAGAAGAGCAGGAAGAGGGTGTCGTCGCCCTCCTCGGCGGCGGCGGCCCGCGGCTCGGCGTACGTCGCCTCCTCGCGGCGCTGACGGGCGGCCTCGCTGCGGCGGGCGTTGACGAGCCGCCGGGTCGCGACCGTCGCCAGCCACGCGCGCGGGTCACGCGGCGGGTGCTCGGGCCACACCCGCAAGGCCGCCAGCAGCGCCTCCTGCAGCGCGTCCTCGGCGGCATCGAAGTCCTCGCCCCGCCGGACCAGGCCCGCGAGCACCCGAGGGACGAGGGCGCGTAGCGCGCCCTCGTCCAGCCCTCGCGCCGGCTCGTCGATCATGCCTGGTCAGTCGCCCGAAGGCCCCTCGGACATGACCTCCCGGACGTCGATCCACTCGTACAGCGGCCCGCCGCCCGGGCCGGGCTCGGAGGAGACGTAGGCCGCGAGCTCGACCGCGCGCTCGTAGGACTCAACGTCGATCATGTACCAGCCCGCCACGAGGTCGCTGGTCTCGGGCAGTGGGCCGTCGGTGGTGACCGGTGCGGCGTCCGGGCCGCCGTAGCGCACCCAGGTGCGGGCCGGCGTGAGCGCCTGCGCGCCGACGTACTCGCCGTTCTTCTCGAGCAGCTCGCTGACGTGCTTGAGGAAGGCCATGTGCGCCTCCACGTCCTCGGGGGCCCACTGGTCCATCGGGGGAAAGGGATGGTGCGGCTCCGGCCCGCCGCGGTAGTGCTTGAGGAGCAGGTACTTCGGCATGATGGTCTCCTGGTGTCGTGGGCCGCGCCTGTCGTGGCCCTTCACCTGGTGAGCGGAGCCGGTCAGGGCTTCTCGACATGAAATCACTCATCTGGCTCCGGGACCGCTCCCCGCTGCGGGCCTGGCGCGGTGTGCTGACGTCGACCTGGACGCGCGCAGGCTGCGGGTGCTGCGCCGCGGCAACTTCCGTCGTGGGGTGCCGGCGGCGGCTGGGAGGCATAGAGCCGTTCGCTCCCCTGCTTTCTGGCCCAAATCCGCGCGGGCGAACCAGCCCCGCAACGTGGCCGCCAGGTGACAATGCTTCACCAGCCGTTACCCGGTTGTTCGTCAGTAGGCCTCGTTGCGGGAGAACTCGTATGCCTGCGACAGTGCGCCGAACGCCTCCAGCCCGGCGAGGAGGCGGCGCCTGATTGCTACGGTATCGATCGGAGAGTACCTTCTGGGGAATGGGCCTAGAGGTCACTGGTGCGCCGTCTGTGATATCTGGCACAGGTCATGCGACCGCTCCGAGGCCCGGCTTCGAGCTATCCGAGTCGAAACTCGAACCCCCCCGAGGCCGTCCGGGAATGGTCGTCCGGGCAACTCTGGTCGATAGGCTGATCGCTGCCCAGGCGCCCGTCATTACGGTGATCGCACCACCCGGCTACGGTAAGACAACGCTTTTGGCGCAGTGGGCTGAACGAATCGGACCGCGCGTGGCGTGGGTCTCGTGCGACGACGGAGACAACGACCCCGTCGTGCTGCTGAGCGCTCTTGCGGTCGCACTGGACCGGATCGAGCCCGTGGACCCGACGATATTCCCGATGCTGGCCTCGTCAGGTGCCGGCATCACTGCGGTGCCGCGGTTCGTGGCCGGCATCGCCTCGATGCAGCGGCCTGTCACCGTGGTACTGGACCATACAGAGGCAGTGACGAACAAAGAGTGCCTGGACACGATCGCCGAGTTCGGCTTGCGCCTCCCGCCCGGATGGCAATTCGCACTGGCCTCGCGCGCCAAGGTGCCCATTCCGTCGGCGCGCCTTCGTGCTCAAGGCGGGATCTTTGAAATCACCGCCGAGGATCTCGCGATGGGACCGCTAGAGGCTCTCTCATTGCTGAAGAGCGCAGGCGCTGAGGTCAGCGAGGTACGTATCCACGATCTCCTGCGACGGACCGAGGGATGGCCGACGGGGCTGTATATCTCCGCGCTGGCCATGAAGTCGGGCGGCCAGCACAGGAAAATCGACTTTACTTTCACCGGCGACGACGTATTCATGGGCGACTACCTTCGCTCTGAACTCCTCGACCGGGTCTCAGACTCAGAAGCGCTGTTCCTTATCCGGACTTCGGTGCTAGACAGGATGTGCGGACCGCTGTGCGATGCGATTCTGGTTCAGAAGGAATCCGGCCGCGTCCTTGAACAGATGGAAGGCGGGAATCTGCTGGTGGTCCCGCTTGACCACCGCCGTGAATGGTACCGCTATCACCACCTGCTCCGAGATCTGCTGCAGTCGGAACTCCAGCGGCGTGAGCCCGATCTGGTCCAGGACCTTCACTTCCGGGCAGCGGCCTGGTTCGAGGCGAATGGGATGCCCGAGACGGCGATCGATCATGCCCGGGCGGCAGGAGACTACGACCGGGTGGCCCGTCTTCTTCTGGACCTGGCGCAGCCTGTCTGGGCTAGTGGGCGCGTCGAGACTGTGCTGCGCTGGATGGAGTGGCTCAAGGACATAACTTCAGCCGAACACTACGGCGCGATCGCTGTGCACGGCTCGCTGATCTGCGGGCTCCTCGGCCAGCCGGGCGAAGCAGAGCGCTGGGCCGCCGCCGCGGAACGCGCGTCTCCGACCGGAATTCTTCCGGACGGCAGCACGATGGAAGGCACGCTCGCATACCTACGTGCGATCTTGTGCCGTGACGGCGTCGGTGAGATGCGACGGAACGCGCAGGTGGCCTGGGATGGGCTGAGTCCGGCCAGCCCGTACCGGGCGACGATGCTGTACACAGAGGGGATTTCCTACCTGCTGGAGGACGACCCGGCCCGGACTGACCCCATCCTCACGCGCGCATACGACGTCGCGACCAGCGCGGGCGCACTGCCCTTGGCCGCTCTCATCCTGGCCGAGCGGTGCAATGTGGCCGCTGAACGCGGTAACTGGCCTCAGGTGACGACGCTCGCGCGGCGCGCCGTCGCCATCGTAGAGGCCGGGCATTTCGAGGACTACTGGACAAGCGCACTCGTCTACTCCTGGGCGACCCGGGCAGCATTGCATGAGGGAGACATCTCACAGGCGCGGTTCTACCTTGGGCGCGCTTCTCGGCTGAGGCCTCTGCTCACCTACGCCCTGCCCGTTGTCTCGGTCCAGGCCCTGGTCGAGATGGCCCACTCCTACATCGCTCTCGCCGACCCCGGCGGCGCCGCAGCGGCTCTCATGCAAGTCCACGACATCCTCCAGCAGAGGCCAGATCTCGGTAACCTCCCTCAGCTAGCCGCCCAGCTAGAGTCCAGGCTCGCCACGATCAAGGCTGGGGCGGTCGGTGCGTCGTCTCTGACTGCGGCCGAAATGCGGCTGCTGCCCCTCCTGTCCACACATCTCTCGTTCCGGGAGATGGGCGAGCGACTGTTTGTTTCGTCCCACACGGTCAGGACGCAGGCGTATTCCGTGTACCGGAAGCTCGGGGTCTCGTCACGCAGCGAGGCGGTGGCCCGCGTGCACGAACTCGGCCTGGATCCTGCCTAAGGCTCCCCGGGCAGGGATTGGTGACATCAGATCAGCTCAAGCTGCTGAGCCCGGCGCACCGCCTCACCCCGGTGAGTCGCAGCCAGCTTGCGGAAGATGCTTTTGAGGTGCGACTTGACGGTGTTGATCGAGATGTACATCTCACTGGCCACCTCAGCGGTATTGAGCATGTCTGAGACGTGCCGCAGGACTTCCCGTTCGCGCTCGGTGAGAGGCTCGACCGCCACGATCGCGGGCTGATCTGGGGCGGGGGCGTTCAGGGAAGCCGGAAGCTGACCGCGGCGCAGCGTCGGAGCCAGCAGGCGCTGGTAGCTGCGGGCCAGTCCAGGGTCACGTTCCAGAGCCTGCTTGATCCATCCGCGCTCCAGGACGAACGGCAGCCTGCGCTGCTCACGCTCGGCCAGGCGCAGCGCAGACGTAAGTGAGCGGTGACCTCGCGCACGGTCACCGCTCTTGTAGCTGAGCTGGGCGTCAACCAGCCACGCTTGCAGCTTTACTTGCTCGGCCGGCCCATGGTTGGCGGCCAGCGCGGTGGACAGCGCGTGTCTCGCCTTGCTGGTATCTCCCGCGGCCGCCCAGGCACGTGCGTGCATGATGGCCGCCTCCAGCGAGCTATCGCGGTCAATGCGCTCGGCTATGGCTAGCGCGGCCTGGACGTGCCCAGCGGCCAGGCACGCCTGCGACTCGACCTGGGTCAGCTTTTGTTCCAGCCAATCCGGGATACGCCAGCCGGACCGTGCCTTGGCCACGCACTGCGCGGTGAGGTCTGCGCGTCCCTCCGCGAGGCCGACCTGCGCGGCTACCAGCCACGCCACTGTCCCGATCAGCTTGTCTGGGCTTACGCCCAAGGGCGGCGTCCGCTTGCTTGAGCAGACTACGAGTCTCGCGCATCTCATTGCGCTCCAGGTGGACCAAGGCCATTGCCACGGTAGCCACCGGGTTCGACGGTCTAACCGGCGGATGCGGCTCGCCGGCCGTGACGGGCACTGCCGCCTGGGCGGCCAGCTCGGCAGCGCGGCCAAGCCCGCCACGCAAACCCTCCGCCAGCGCAAGATAACCGAGGCATTCGGCTCGTTCGCGCGCCGCACCCGGCGCCGACGCGGCCGCCACCCCCGAATCAAGGACACAGACCGCCTCGTCAAGATGACCCGACCACAGCTCAACGACCCCGCGGGCGACTAGGCGGTAGGCGTTGGTCCCCGGACGCCGGGCGAGCGTCTTGCCCGGCATGACGCTGACCAGTACCCCCACGCGGCCCGCGGCCGCCACGGCCGCGGGGAGATCGCCAGTCTGCCGGGAGACGGCCAGCCGGAGCGTCGCGGCGGCCAGCCGGCCTAGGATCTCCTGTTCGGCGGGAAGGCTCGCGAGGATGGATTCCGCGCTAGTCAGTGCGGCGGCACACGATTCATGGTCGCCACTAGCCAGCGACACCGCAGCGGAGACCAGGTACGGCTGGGGCTCGTCCCAGACTTCGCTGTGCGGCATGCTCAAGAACTCACCGGCCAGGGACTGGCCACGCTGCGGCTCCATGATCTCGGTGATCGCCAGGCCGTCGACGGCCATCCTGGCGGCCAGCTGCCAGTCGCCCGCCTTGGCGGCGTGCCGTACCGCGTAGGCGAGCGAGCCGTTCCGCTCGCACAGGCGGGCAGCCCTGCGATGCAGATCGTGGATTCGTTCCGGGTACTTGAGCCTCAGCTTGAGCCGCAGTACCTCGGCAAACAATGGGTGGTAGCGGTACCACCCATCCCCGATGGGCTGCACAAAGGTGTTCGCGCGCGCCAGAGCGGGCAAGAATCCCGCTGCTCGCTGGCTGCCGACCAGTTCGCTGGCGGTCTCGGGGCTGACCTGCTCCAGGATGCTCGTGCTCAGCAAGACTTCCTGGATCTCAGGCGGCTGGCTGTTCAGAACCTCCTCCACCAGGTAGCCAGTCAGGGCACTATCCTCAGTGATCAGCTCCTTGACGAACTGGTCAGGGTCGGGGTGGGTGTCCATGGAGATCGCCGCCAGGCGAATCCCGGCCGCCCAGCCTTCAGTCCGCCGCGTGAGGCACTCGAGTGAGTCGCTCGAAATCGTGCTGCGGTGCTGGGCCATCGAGCAGGCCGGCTTCGGCGACGTTGAAGGCGAGGTCGCTGGCCCGGACCTCGGCCAGCTCGCCTGCCAGCCGGTAACGGTGCAGTCGCAGTGGCGGATCCATTCGTGAGGAGACCACCACGCGCAGGCCGGGTCCCACGTTCCGCAGTACGAAGTCGAGTCCTTTCAGTACCCCCGGATCGGTGAGCACGTGGAAGTCGTCAAGGACCAGGACCACCGGTGGGTCCTGGCCAGCTAGGGCTGACACAAGCCAGAGCAAGAACACGTGATCGGCTGGCTGCTCCGGAGTGCCAGCCGACAGCGCGTCCGGAATGACAGCGCCGGAACGTCGCAGGGCCGCGACCACGTAGGACCAGAAGGACTCCGGGCGGTTGTCGTAGCGGTCCAGAGCGACCCAGGCCACAGGCCTGTCCTCTGCTGCCGCCCACAACGTCAGAGCCATCGTCTTGCCAGTCCCGGGGGGCCCGGTGACAACGGTCAGCGGGTTCCACCGTGTGCCCTCGGCGAGCAACTCGGAGATCCGCGGGCGCTGCACGGCGAAGTCCGGCACATCGGGCACTGTGATCTTGGACGCCAGGATCGGATCGGCGACGGCTGCCCGCCCGGCGCCGGTCGCCACTTGTCTGGCCATATGGGTCACCATTGGAACCTCGCCGCCCCCAGCTACCGACCTGATGGTTGCTCGCCGTCTGAGATGACCCGCCAGTAACGCCGGCCACCGTGTCCGGCTGCAGCGGGGATCTCGCTCGCACTACCTACAGAACGACAGCCGTGCGCCCTCGCGCATCCTACGATTGGTATGAAACGGGAATCGGACCAGATCAGAACCCGTGCGATCCATCACCCTCGGGCTGGACCAGCCACGCCACGTCCACCTTCGGCGGTGTCCTTGCGGAAGGTCGCGGTGCCACCGGCACCTGCGCGGCGGCGGACAGCACCGCGCCACCCGGGATTCCGGGGAACGCCGAGATCGATTTGGGCATTAGCCCCGAACATGCCTAGCTCCGGCTATTGTCGCCCTCGCGCCCGGTACCAGTCCAGGGCGGGGGTACCGCGGTCGCTGGCCAGGCCTTTCGCCGCGGCCACCCCGATCGCTACCGTGATCACGCCCGCCACAGTACGCCTATCCACCGCCACACGGCCCGCCGCAGCCAGCATGACGAGCATCATCACCCGCTGCCGCCGTCTCACTTCGCGCGGTTCTTGCCGGGTGCCCCCCGATATGGGGTCAGGCGCCGCCGATCCGATGCTCATGGTCATGTCGCCTCGCCCTCCCGGGATCAGGTTATGCGGTGCGCCCAAAATTTCGGTACCCGCAGAACGCCCAAGATCCAGTTCGTTTGTGCGTGCGAGTCCCGTAGCCGGTTCTAGCCGCTCCCAGCCGGGACCACCCCGGGTCTGCCGGCTGCCCATCAGACCCGGCCTGACCGCGCGTCACCCACGCCTCCGACCGGATGCGCGCAGGATCGCGAATACCGGCAACCGTTGATTGAAGGCGTCGAGCCCGGGGATAGTGGTATGGCGCGCGATCAGCCGCGTATGAACGTCTGGGAGGGCCGATGCGCATCAGCGACGTACTTCGCGTCAAGGGCACCCAGGTCGTCACCGTCACCCCGGACACCACAGTGCGGCAGCTCCTGGCGGTCCTGGCCGAGCACCGGATCGGTGCGGTCGTCGTCTCGCACGACGGCGCCGCGATCGACGGAATCGCCAGCGAACGTGACATCGTCCGGGCGCTGGCCCGGCGGGGCGCCGCAGTGATGTCTGAGCCGGTCACGGCCATCTACACAGCCGAGGTGCATACGGTCACGCCGCAGGTCCCGATCGAGGAGGTCATGCGCATGATGACCGAGCGCCGGGTGCGGCATGTGCCGGTCGTGGCTGATGACGGGCTGCAGGGGATCGTCAGCATCGGTGACGTAGTGAAGATCCGCATCGGCGAACTCGAAACTGAGCGAACCGCCTTGACCGACTACATCACCGGTGCCCGCTAAACGCGGCTTGCGCCAGGCCAACCTGAACCACCAGTGCGGCCCCCGAAGCGATGTAGCACGTCGCCCGGTATCACCTGCCAGGGATGAGCCGCTAAGCGGGTGACCCGGCTTTAATTACCACATGGTGGTGATTTTCGGCGTCGGGCCAGGCCATCCGGAGGATCAGGGCGAGATCGCGCCGTGTGTGTGCCCGAACTGTCATAACCAGGTGTTCCTCCACCACGTCCGTTCGAAGAAGTCGGTGCGCCTGTACTTCGTCCCCGTAGTGCCCTACGGGACGGACGACTACCTGGTCTGCCCGATCTGCAGCCGGGGCCTTCAGATCAGCCACGCACAACTGCGTCACATACGCTCGATGTCCGACGCGACTGCCTCTTTCCGCGCCGGGCGGCTTACCCAGGCCCGGTACACGGCGCAGGTCGAGCGGTTCTGGCGTCAGCTCGGGGTGAGCCCCGCAGGCCAGCAGCTGGTGACTCCAGCCAGCCCCGGTGCGGCCGCCCCCGCCCAGCCAGCGGTTCCCGTTCAGCCAGCCGCCGCTGCCCAGTCCCCGCCTGTGGCTGCGGACGACCAGACGTCGTGGATATCGCAACTGAGCAAGCTGGCACAGCTGCACGACCAGGGGGTACTTTCCGGCTCTGCCTTTGCGGCCGCCAAGCAACGCATCCTGGAACAGAAGGCGCAGCCTTAGCCGCCGGGCCGGCGGCAGCGTCGCCGGTGCCGGGACGTGGTGGCGGAACTGCACGGACGTCCCGCCGATCAGTTCGCTCAGGTTGCGCAGGGCCGGGCGGCCCAGAGTCACGATGCCACGCTCACTGGCACTGGCATGCTGCACTTATGACTTCCTCCCGTCGGCTGGTGAGTTCGGGCTCGCCTCTGGAGCCAGAGATCGGCATGTCCCGCGCCGTGCGCTCGGGACCCTACGTCTGCGTCGCTGGCACCGCGCCGATCGCCGAGGGCGGCGGCACCGCAGCCCCCGGTGACGTCTACGCACAATCGGTCCGCTGCCTCGATATCGCCGAACAGGCACTGCGGGAAGCGGGCGCGTCTCTGGCCGACGTGGTCCGGACCCGGGTGATGCTCACCGACATCGGGCAATGGCGGGAGGCGGCCCGCGCCCACGCACAACGATTCGCTCAGGTGCGGCCGGCCTGCACCTTCGTCGAGGTGTCACGCTTCATCGATCCAGGATGGCTGGTGGAGTTCGAGGTAGACGCGATCGTCTTGGACTAGCACCTCACCTGCAGGACTACCGGCTGACCAGGAATCTACGACTCAAGACTCTAGACCTGATCATTGTGTGCCCCGCGTTAGTGAGTCCGGAAGGGTCGCGCTTGATGCCAGGCTTCGTACAAGTCCTTCCTGGAAGGCGAGATTGTGGCAGATGTAGGCCTTTGGTCCCTTGCGGCGGTTTGGGGCGGAGAGCAGAATTGCTGGCGCCAGGGGCGCTGTCCTTTATACGTCTGTTTCCAGCCGGAGGTCGAGGCACATGGCGCGGAGAATGGCCAAGATCGTCACAGTGCTGACGGCCGTGCTCACTGTGCTGACTGGGATGAGCGCCCCGGCCTCGGCGGGAACTCCCAGCAGCTCGTGGGGCCAGACCGACTACAACGCCGCGCTGAGCCGGGCTAATCTTTATGAAAAGATCCTCACCCGCACCACCGTGGCCAACGTGGTTCACCTGCGGAGCATGACCGCTCCGCAACCAAATCCAAACGGCTGCGACTTCCAAGGCTATACCGCGCCTGTGCTGGCCGGCGGGTCCTTGTACGCCCTGGCCTATGGCCACGTAATCAAATACAACCCACGCACGGGGAAGGCGGCGTGGGACATTACCCCAGACCCGACGTTCTCTTTCGATCTCATCTCGCTGTCCGTGGCGCGCGGGCTGGTGATTGTCGGGCAGCAGTACTGCGGCTCTGCCAGTGCTCCGACTGGAGTCGTCCAGGCATTCAAAGCCACCACGGGCGCACTCGTCTGGTCACAGAGCCCTGCGCCGTATCCGGGTCGTGCTCCCGCACGGACCATGGGGGTATCAGGTGGGTACGTAGTGGTAGCCGGGGCATCCCCGGACGCGGGAAATGACGTCTCGGTACATCGGCTCACCACTGGGGCCCTGGTCTGGTCTAACGACACGGACGAATGCGGGAACGGAATCGCAGTCGCCTTCGTCGTAG
The DNA here is from genome assembly GCA_963844695.1 of uncultured Actinomycetes bacterium. Classification (GTDB taxonomy): domain Bacteria; phylum Actinomycetota; class Actinomycetes; order Streptosporangiales; family Streptosporangiaceae; genus RYN-230. Next base: position 558 of record CAWJPL010000034.1, on the reverse strand, counting down.
CCCAGCGGGTGATTTCCGGTGGTGGCTGCGGCACCCCCTTGACCGCCCGCGACCTCGGCACGGGCGCGGTCATCTGGAGCCGCAGCGGGACGTGGCAGTTGTGGCGCGGTGACACTGACGCTGCCACTGGCCGTCACATCTACGCCACCAATGCCAGCGGCTCCGTTGTCAGCCTCAATCCCCTGACCGGAAAGACTCAGTACGCGCTGGCCGGTGCCACCAGCGTGCTCGCCGTGGCCGGCGCCCGCGTGTTTGCGACCTGCGGCGGCCCTGGCGTGTGCGGTTACGGCATCACTTCGGGCAGTCGGCAGTGGAACACGCAGCTAGGCTCTGCCCCCCAGTTGGCTGCGGCGGCCGGCGGAGTGCTCTACCTCGACAGTGGGCTGGCTCTGAACACCGGAACGGGCAAGACCATGGCCACCCTGTGGGCGGCCGGCAGCTCGGCCAGCGGGCTCGCGGTTGGCGATGGGCGGATTGCCGTTGTCCCCGACGGTCAGGCCCTCGAACTCTACGGACTACCCGGATACTGACGGCTGCTGAGCGTCACAGCCACCAACT
>CAWJPL010000033.1:0-25710 GCA_963844695.1 uncultured Actinomycetes bacterium | reverse complement strand
AAGAGCAGGGAAATCCCTTCCACCGGCGGCGGGGTCCCGCCGCACCCCGGGCGTGTCGCGGACGCGTCGCGGCGCCGGGCGGGCCGGGCCCGGGAGGGGCCCGAGCACTGGTACGCCCGGAAGGGGCCGGCCCGCCGGAACCGGGTCATGAGGCTCAGCCCCGGGGGACCCAGAGGCTCTGCCCGGGCACCACGACCTGGCTGTCCAGCGCGTTGAATTCCATGATCTGCTGGCTGACCGCCCGCGGGTCGGCCTGGGGCTCCGCGTTCAACGCGATCGACCACAGGGACTGGCCTGGCTTGACCACGACGTGCCGCATGCTGGCCCGCACCGCGGACGGCGGCAGGCCGTGATTGGCCGCCTGCGCACCGGACGCCAGGGCGAGCAGGACCGGGGTGAGTACCGCGACCAAGAGGAGAACCGCGAAAGCCCAGACCACCCGGCGCCCGCGCCGGGTCAGCCTGGTCCGCCGCACTCGCCGGACCGGCACCCGGGATGGCGCCGCTGCCGACCGGACCACGCGCGTCCGCGAGGGCGCCCCGGCCGGCCTGGTGCTGCGCGGCCGGGCCGGAGCTTGCTCGTCGGCCGCCACCCGCGGCCTCGGCACCACAACCTTTGGCCCGGCAACGTTTGGCCTGGCAACGTTTGGCCCGGCCACGCTTGGCGCCGCCACGTTGGGCACAGCGACGGTTGGATCCGCGGCGTCCGGCACCACCCACAGACGCGGACGCGCCGGCGGCTTCCTGGCCGAGGCCCGCGGCCAGGAAGGCCCCGCAGCTCCCGGCTGCGCTGCCACCGATACGCCCGGACCACTTCGCTTGCCTGACCGGGACGGTGTCACGCCGAGGTCACCCGCGCGTGACTCGCCCCGATCGGCCCGAGAATTCCCAGCACCGAGCGGGCGGACCAGGGCCTTGGGCTTCTTGCCCACGCTCATCACGCTCATGCCAGCCTCCTCTGTCGAACGACCGTTCTATCGTACAGCTGTTCGATCGATCGCGCTTTCGATCGAATGACTGTACGGTACAGGTGTAGCGCGGGGGTCTGACAGTAAGGTCCGTAGCCATACATCAGGCCAGGTCAGGCCGGGTTTCCACGTCTGCAGGTGCAGACCGCTACCCGGAGGAGCCGGCGCGCGCCGGCTCCTCCGATTGACTCCTCTGCTTCCGGGTGACACGAACACCGGAACAGGCATGGCGGCAGCCAGCACACACGACCAACTTGACCGGCGTATCCGGTCCAGGGCGTGGCCAGGAAGTAGAGCGCCGGTTGCCGGGCGCGGCGAGACGGTAGCCCGGCAAGTGGCGGCAGGTGAACGTCACGGACGCACTGTTCGCCGCCGGGTTGCCGAGCACGACACGCCGGGCGAAACCCGACACGCGTGCGGCCCCGGAAAGATTTTCGGCTCCCAAGGTCGCCTCCCAGGACCCAGAAAACCGCCTCTGACCTGCATCGGAGCCTGCTTCGCCAGGTAGATCTGTGAGAGTGTGCGAATAAGGCTTTCTCGCCTGCTCGAACAGATGTTTGAGATAGTGAAGCGAAAGCGCTACCGTCTGCTACGGGTTCAGCCACCAGATCCGGAGGGCAGTGTTGATGGACAGCTCGGACGACGACGGCGCGCCGGGCGCGCCGGGCGGGAGCGGCACGGGTACCGCCGCGAGACCGAAGGGCCGCCCAGGGAGAAAGCCGAAGGGCAGCGTGCCGACGGTAGTCACTGAGATGCCGGACCGGCCTGACCCTGACCATGTACTCACCTGGCGCCAGCGCAAGGTACTGCAGGTCATCCGGGATTCGGTTCAGCGGCGCGGTTACCCGCCCTCGATGCGCGAGATCGGCGAGGCGGTCGGGCTGACCAGCACCTCAAGCGTCTCCTACCAGCTGTCCACCCTGCAGAGCAAGGGATACTTGCGGCGCGACGCGGGGCGGCCGCGGACGGTCGAGGTCCGGCTGCCCGGGCACCCGGCGGTACGGCCCGACGCTGAGCAGGACGAAGTGGCTCCGCTGGACATCGCCTCGCAGGAAGCTACCTACGTGCCGCTGGTCGGCCGGATCGCTGCTGGTGGTCCGATCCTCGCCGAGGAAGCCATTGAGGACATCTTCCCGCTGCCTAAGCAGATCGTCGGCGACGGCACGCTCTTCCTGCTCAAGGTGGTCGGCGACTCCATGATCAACGCTGCGATCGCCGATGGCGACTGGGTGGTGGTCCGGCAGCAGCCGGTCGCGGAGAACGGCGACATCGTGGCGGCCATGATCGATGGCGAGGCGACGGTGAAGACCTTCAAGCGCTCCGGCGAGCACGTATGGCTGATGCCGCACAACCCGTTGTACACGCCGATACCTGGTGACGAGGCCGCGATCCTGGGCCGCGTGGTCGCGGTACTCCGCCGCGTCTGAGCTGGGTGGAGACGGTCTGGGCGTGGGCGCGTCTGGCATGGGCGGTCCAGCGGGCAGGTGACCGCCCGGTTCAATTCCGGGCGGGTCAGCCTGGTACGACGTTGACCAGCTTGGGCGCGCGGACGATGACCTTGCGTACTGGCCGTCCCTCCAGGGCCCGGGCGACCCCGGGGGTGGCCAGGGCCAGCTCGCGCAGTTCGTCCTCGCCGATGCCCGGCGGGACCTCCACGCGGTCGCGCACCTTGCCGGCTACCTGCACCACGCAGGTCACCACGTCCTCGACCAGCAGCGCGGGATCGGCGGCCGGCCAGCCGGCCAGGGCCACAGACGCCTGACGGCCCAGCAGTTCCCAGCACTCCTCGGCCGTGTACGGGGCGAACAGGGACAGCATCACGGTCAGCGTCTCCGCCGCCTCCCGCACCGCCGGGTCGGCCGTGCCCGGGCCGGTGTCGATCGCCTTCCGGGTCGCGCTGGCCAGTTCCATCAACCGGGCCACCGCGACATTCAGCCGGGACGCCTCCACCAGGCGGGTGACTTCGTCGATGGTGTGATGCGTGACCTTGCGCAGGCCCAGGTCGCCCCCGGCGTGACCGTCCGCGGACGCCGCGCTCCCCGGACACCGCGTCCGCAGGCGTCGCCGCGACGTCATCGGCGATCCGCCACACCCGGCCCAGGAACTTCACCGACGCCTCAGGGTTCATGTCGGCCCAGTCGATGTCGTCCTCGGGCGGGCTTGCGAAGATCATCGTCAGCCGGACCGCGTCGACCCCGTGCGCAGCCAGTTGCTGGCCCAGGTCAACCCCGTTGCCCAGGGACTTTGACATGGCCCGGCCGCGGTTGATCACCTGGCCCTGGTTCAGCAGCCTGGTGAACGGCTCCCCGAAGTCCACCATCCCCATGTCCTGCAGCACCTTGACGAAGAACCGGCTGTACAGCAGGTGCAGGATGGCGTGCTCGACGCCGCCCACGTACAGGTCGACCGGAGCCCAGCGGCGCACAGCGGCCACGTCGAACGGTCCGTGCTCGTAGTGCGGTGAGCAGTAGCGCAGGAAGTACCACGAGGAGTCGACGAACGTGTCCATCGTGTCGGTGTCCCGACGGGCTGGGCCACCACACTTGGGGCACTCGGTGTTGACCCAGTCCTCGGCCGCCGCCAGCGGCGAGACCCCCTTGGGGACCAGATCCTGGCCGCGCAGGTCGGGCAGGACTACCGGCAGCTGGTCGTCCGCCACCGGCACCTCGCCGCACGACGCGCAGTACACGATGGGGATCGGCGTGCCCCAGAACCGCTGCCGGGACAGCAGCCAGTCGCGCAGCCGGTAGTTGACCGCCGCCCGTCCCTGGCCTTCCGCTTCCATGGTCGCGGTGATCCGGGCGATGGCGTCGGCCTTGCTCAGCCCGTCCAGCGGACCGGAGTTGATCAGTGATCCGTCGCCGTGCGTGGCGATCCCGGTCTGCGCGGGGTCGGGTCCGCCGGTGTCCACGACCACCTGGACGGGCAGCCCGAAGGCCCGCGCGAAGTCCAGGTCGCGCTGGTCATGCGCGGGAACAGCCATGATCGCGCCGGTGCCGTAGTCAGGCAGCACGTAGTCGGCCGCCCAGACCGGCAGCCGCTCCCCGTTGACCGGGTTGATCGCGTAGCGGCCCAGGAAGACGCCGGTCTTCGTGCGGTCCGTCTCCTGCCGCTCGATGTCAGTCAGCTTGCGCACCTGCGCCACGTAGTCCCGCAGGGCCTCGCGGTGCTCCGGGGCGCAGATCTCCTCGGCCAGCGGCGCGTCCGCCGCCACCACGAAGAACGTCGCCCCGTACAGCGTGTCCGGGCGGGTGGTGAACACGGTGACCGGCTCGCTGCGGCCCTCGATCACGAAGCGGATGTCGGCCCCTTCGGAGCGCCCGATCCAGTTCCGCTGCATCAGCAGGACCCGGTCCGGCCACTGGCCCTCCAGCTGGGCCATGTCGGCCAGCAGGCGCTCCGCGTACTCGGTGATCTTGAAGTACCACTGGGTCAGCACCCGGCGGACGACCTCGGTCCCGCACCGCTCACACCGGCCCGCGATCACCTGCTCGTTGGCCAGCACGGTCTGGTCGTGCGGGCACCAGTTGACGTAGCCGTCCTTCCGGTAGGCCAGGCCGCGCTCGTAGAAGCGCAGGAACAGCCACTGGTTCCAGCGGTAGTACCCGGGGTCGCAGGTCTGCAGCCGCCGCGACCAGTCGAAGGACACCGCGTACCGGCGGAACGACGCGGCCTGCGTCTCGATGTTGGCGTACGTCCAGTCGGCCGGGTGGGTGTTGTTCCTGATCGCCGCGTTCTCGGCAGGCAGCCCGAACGCGTCCCACCCGATGGGGTGCAGCACGTTGTGCTGGCGCTGGAAGTAGTACCTGGCCACCGCGTCGGCGATGGCGTAGGCCTCGGCGTGGCCCATGTGCAGGTCGCCCGAGGGGTACGGGAACATGTCCAGCAGGTAGGTGCGCGGGCGGGGGTCCTCCGGGTCGTCGCTGGCCCGGAACAGGTCCATCTCCGCCCAGCGGGCCTGCCACTTCTCCTGGATTTCGCGGGGGTCGTAGTGTTGCGCCCGCTCAGCACTCTCGGCGGCTGTCATGGTGTTTCCTCAGCACTTGGTCGGTCCGGCTCCGGCAACAGAAAAGCCCCCCGGTCACGAGGGGCAGCCGCGCCAACGACGGGGTCAGTCAGCGCGGCTAGGTAAGGAGCTGCCGGGCGGAACGCATAACCCAAGGGTAGCGCACGGCGGCGAGCCACGCCGCCGGTGCCATATGTCCCGAAGCTGGCTTACCTCCGCGCCCGACCCGGAGGGCCCATCCCGGCCCTGGCGTCAGCCGCCGCGCCCTGCGGCGGTGTGCTCAGCGGCGGTGTTCTCAGGCGCGTTCTCAGGCACCCGCGGCGGCCTGGGTCAGCTTGGCGATCGCCCCGCGCAGTATCTGCGCCGCCGCCGCGCTCGACTCGGTCAGCGCGTGCCGCTCGGCGACCCAGACCGGGTCGTTGTAACTCAGCCAGGTCTGCCCGCTCTCATCCGTCCAGGCGAGCGCCTTCAGCGGCAGGTCGATCCCGGCCGTCTGCTGGTCCTGCATGAGCGGGGTGCCGCCGCGGGCGTTGCCGAACATCAGCAGCTCGGTGGGCCGCAGTTCCAGGCCCACCTCATGGGCGCCCGCCGCATGGTCTACCCGCGCGAAGACCTGCAGTCCGGCCGTGGTGACGGCGTCCTGCAGCCGGTCGATCGTGTCCGGGACCGGGTAGTTGCTCTGCAGGGTCACCAGTCCGTCAGTCATCGCCTCACCTCAGTCGCGGCGCGTCAGGTCGCGGAAGTCCCGGCGCACCAGGTCGCGGACGATCCGGGCCCGAGCCGTCCCCGGCTCACTCTCACCGAGTATGCCCGCCCGGGGCGAGGCACGTCGCAGTGACCCCCGATGGTGGCCCGGACACATGCGAGCCGCCCGCAGCCCTTACACCAATTCCGGCAACGAGAACTTTGACTCACGGAGCGGCCAATATCCCTGCGAAATTCGCTCAACCGCACAAAATTGCATGTCCCGCATTCGTGTTGACCGGTGGAAGCGAATGTTAATAAGGTCGTCCAGGTCATGGCGGCGTGCAACTTCACGGTTGGCGGTTTCGCCGCGATGGCTCGCCCCCACCCGAGGCAGCAAGGGGACAGGCGGCCTCGTACCGGGTCAGCGGTTCTGGTCATTTCTGTGCCAGCGCGATTGCTGGCCAGCGCCTGCACGGGGTAACCCTGTGTGCGGGCAAATGCAGCAAATCAGTCTTTTCCGGGGGAACAATGGGCGTTGCAGGACGATCGTGGGTTCCTGTGACTAGGAAAGAGATAATGGCTGGTGCATACGATCGCGGACCCGATTGCGCTCATGCCTGAGGGCATCGCACCGGGCAGCAGCGCAACACCGATCGCCATCGTTGGCCTAGCCTGCAGGTTCCCGGACGCTGACGATCCGCTGGCGCTCTTTGAGAGCGCCCTGGCCGGACGGCGCGCGTTCCGGCGGCTCCCGCCGGGACGGCTCGGCGCGGTCGCAGACCCGGACGCTGGCCGTGGCGCCGGCCTGGCCGGGACGGCCAGCACCGCTCGCCGGGCCGCCGTGCTCGAGGGGTGGCAGTTCGACCGGGCCGGGTTCGCTATCCCCGAGCACACCTACCTGGCCACCGACCCGGCCCACTGGCTGGCGCTGGAGACGGCGGGCCGGGCGCTCGCCGACGCAGGCTTCCCCGGGGCGCAGGGACTCGCCCGGGACCGGGCCGGCGTCATCATCGGGAACACCCTGACCGGTGAAGTGTCCCGCGCCGCGGCGTTGCGGACCCGGTGGCCATTCGTCCGCGCCGTGCTCACCACCGCGCTGGCCGCCGGCGACGTACCACCTGCCGAGCGGGCCCGGGCCCTGGGCCAGGCCACCACGGCCTTCGCCGCAGTGCCTGAGGTCAGCGGCGAGACCCTGGCGGGCAGCCAGTCCGGGGCGATCGCCGACCGGATCTGCCGCCAGTTCGGATTCCGCGGTGGCGGCCAGGCGGTGGACACCGCCCATTCCTCGTCCCTGCTGGCAGTGGCCAGCGCGGCTGCCCTGCTGAGCGCAGGCGAGCTGGACTTCGTCCTGGCCGGCGGCGTGGACGTCAGCCTGGACCCCTTTGAGCTGGGAGCCCTGGCCCAGGCGGGCGTACTTGCCGCCGGCGCGATGCGGATCTATGACGCCAGCCCGACTGGGTTCCTGCCCGGGGAGGGGTGCGGCATGCTGGCCCTGATGCGGGCGGCTGACGCCCGGGCGGCGGACATGCCCGTCTACGCGGAGATCGTGGGCTGGGGCGTCTCGTCGGCCGGTCATCGCGACGTGGCCCAGGCCGATCCCGACAGCCAGTTGCTGGCCCTCCAGCGGGCCTACCACCGGGCCGGTGTCAACCCCGCCGATATCCAGCTCATCGAGGGAGACGGGCGCGGCACGGCCGACGGCGACCTGGCCGAGCTCACTGCCCTGACCGCCATCCGGGCCGGCGCGCCAGGCCCGGCCGTCCTCGGTTCAGTGAAGGCCAACATCGGCCACACCAAGGCCGCCGCCGGCGCGGCCGGGCTGATCAAGGCGGCTCTCGCGGTGAACGCCGGGGTGCTGCCGCCGGTGACCGGGTGCGCCCGCCCGCATCCGCTGCTCACCGGGGAGGACGCCGTGCTGCGCGTGCCGAGGACGGCCGAGTCATGGCCGTCTGGCACCAGGCTGGCCGGAGTCAGCTCGATGGATCCGGCGGGCAGCCACGTGCACGTGGTGCTGCGCCGCGAGCCGAACCAGGCCGCGTTCCCGCAGCACGCCGACCCCGGGCAACCCAGCACCGGTCAACCTGGCTCCAGTCAGCCTGGCAGCAGTCAGCCTGGCCCAGGCCCGGCCGGCCCGGACCAGGCCCAGCCCACCGGTTCTGGCACCCGGCCGCTCGGTTCATGGACGGTCCCAGCCACGCCGCGCCCGGAGATCTTCGCGTTCAGCGGGCCGGACCGGGAGACGGTGGCGGCCCAGCTGACCCGGGTGACGGGGGTGGCCGCGGGCCTGTCCGACAGCGAACTCGGTGACCTCGCCTGCCAGCTAGGCCGTCAGCCGGCCGCCGGCCCGACCCGGGTCGCGGTCGTCGCGGCCAGCCAGGACGAGCTGGCCCGGCTCACCCGGGAGGCCGCGGAGCTGCTGCCCGATCTGGCCAGCGGCCAGCTGACCGCACGTCCCGGGCTGTTCGCCGCGGACGGTGCCGCCGGGCGGGTGGTCCTGCTGTTCCCCGGGGAGACGTCCACCACCGCCGCCGGGCAGGACTGGCCGGGCCCAGGGTCGCAGCCCGCCATCGTCCAGGCGTCACTGTCCGCGCTGCGCTGGCTGGACAGCCTCGGGGTGCGGGCCACGGCGGCCCTGGGGCATGGCGTGGGCGAGATCACCGCCCTGGTCTGGGCGGGCAGCCTGGCCGAGTCCGACGCCGCCGCGCTGCTGGCGCAGCGGGCCGCAGTGCTCGCCACGCCGGGGGCCCGCCGCACCGCGATGGTCTGCCTGGCCGCCGACGCTGACACCGCCCTCGCCCTGGAGCCTGGCGGTGAGCTGGTCGTCGCGGCCTACCACGGGCCCCGCTGCCATGTCCTGGCTGGCCCGGCGGACTCGGTGCACGACGTGGCCCGGCGGGCGGCCGAAGCGGGTATCCAGGCCTACGTCCTGGACGTGCCGTACGCGCTGTACTCCCCCGCGCTGGCTGACCTGGTGACGCCGCTGCGGGGGGTGCTCGCGGAGGTCACCTTCGCGGCACCTGGCCAGCGGCTGATCTCCACGGTCACCGGTCGTGAAGTGACGTCCAAGACCGACCTCAGGGACCTGCTGTCCAGTCAGCTGGTCTCCCCGGTCCGCTTCGCCGAGGCCCTCGCCGAGGCGGAGGCGTCAGCCGACCTGCTCCTGGACACCGGCCCGGGGCAGGCGATGGCCGCTCTCGCCGGCGGGTGCAGCGAGGTCCCCGCGGTCAGCCTCGCAGCTGGTCCGGCCCACACCGGCCGTCCGGGCCGCCAGACCAGCCTCGGGCGCCCGGGCGATCCCGACGCCCCGGACCGCCTGGCCGCCCCGGATAGCCTGGCTACCCCGGGCAGCCTGGCCGCGCCGTCTGCGGCCGCCGCCCTGTTCGCCGTGGGGGCCATCCCCAATCTCGGCCCGCTGCTGGCCGGGCGGCCGGCGCGGCCCATCGACATCGGCCGCGAACAGATCTTCATCAACAACCCGTATTCGCTGGCCACCGCCGGGCTGGCCAGCCGGGAGAAATCGGCCAACCGCGAAGAACCGGCCGGCCTAGAGGAACCGGCGGGCGGGAGCGGCCCAACCGATGCGGCGATCCTGGCCCGCGCGGCCCGTCTGGCCCTACCCGGCGATCACGGCGCGGCCGGGCTGGCCCGTGACGGCGCGGCCGGGCTGGCCGCAGACGGCGCGGACGATCCGCCGCAAGTGCCGCATGACCCGCGGGACACCGCGGCGATCCCGGGGGTGGGTCCGTGGGTGCGTTGCTTCACCGAGGAGCTGCGGGTGCCCCGGGTTCCGGTACTGCCGGTGGAGGAGGAACCCTGGCGGCTGCACGCGACTACCCGCCAGCCGTTCGGGCGGATGGCCGCGGAGGTGTTCGAGGACGATCCCGCCGCCACCGGGGTACTGGCCGTCATCGGTGACCTGGCCGATCCTGACGCCGCCGCCACCCTGGTGACCGCGGCCCAGGAGGCGCTGGCCGCGGGGGCCGGCGGGACGCTCGTGGTGATCACCCCTGCCGCCGGGCTGGCCGGGTTCTGCGCCAGCCTGCACGCCGAGCATCCTTCGCTGGGCATCACCCTGATCCGGACCGCGAACAGCATGGCGGGGCTGCTCGCCGCGCAGCGCTACGCGGCCGCCGGGGAGGGCCAGTTCCGCGAACTGGTGCTGAACACCAAGGGTGAGCCGCGCGAACCGGTCATGGTGGCCAGCCTGGATCGCTCCCCCGCCGGTGAGCCCAGGGACCAGGCCCCCGCCGGTAAGCCCGGGGACCAGGCCCCCGGCGCAGGGCCCGGAAGCCTTCTCGGACCCACCGACGTCGTCCTGATCAGCGGCGGGGTCACCCGGGACCTGCTGGCTGCGGCCCGGGTGCTGGCTGGCTGCGGCGCCCGGCTGGTCCTGGCCGGGACGGCCGGGCCCGGCGAAGCCGCCGCCATCGACATCGGGCTGACCGACCTGCGCGGGGCAGGCGCTGACGTGAGCTACGTCCCGGCCGACGTCTCCGATCCCGACGAGGCCGAGGCGGCGATCGCGAGCGTGGAGCAGCGGGTCGGCCCGGTCACCGCGGTCGTGCACGCGGCCAGCACCGGGCCCCTGCGCGAGTGCGCTGGCCTGGCCGGCGACGACCTGGGCGCGCAGATAGCCAGGCAAGCCGACGGGCTCAGCAACGTGCTGGGCGCGGTCAGCACGGCCGGGCTGCGGGTCCTGCTCACGCTGGGCACGGTACCGGCCCGTTACGGCGCGGCCCGGAACTGCGCCCCCGCCCTGGCCGCCTCCGCGCTGGCTGAGCAGGCCCGCCGGCTGCGGCCCAGCCTGCCCGGCTGCCGGATCCTGCACGCCGACTGGCCCTGGCCAGGCAGCAGCGACCAGGTCGGGGTGGCTGAGCTGACGCGTCCCCGGCCGCTCGGCCTGGACGACGCCACCGCGGCCGAGCTGAACCGGCTCCTGCTGGTCCTGCTGGCCGACACCGAAGCGCCGGGCCGGGTCGCGATGCATGGCCGCCTCGGGGAACCGGCCGCGGACCCGGAGCCGGCCCCGGAGATCCGCGGCCGGTTCCTGGAGACGACCCGGGTCTACTACCCGGGCGTGGAACTGGTCGCCGATACGAAGTTCTCCCCCCGGACCGACCCTTACCTGGCTGATCACCACCTCGACGGCCTCATGGTCATGCCCCTGGCCATCGCGCTGGAGGCGATGGCGCAGGCGGCCTCGGTGCTGGCCGGGCGGCCGCTGCGACAGCTGGCCGGGGCCCGGATGGACGCGCCCGTGGTGCTGCTGCCCGGCGACCAGGAGACCACCCTGCGGATCTGCGCGCTGCGCCGCGCGGACGCGGTGGAAACCGTGCTGCGCTGCGCCGACAGCGGCTTCCAGGTCGGCCATTTCCGGGCCCTGTTCCCACTCCGGCCCGCCGCGCCGCCGGTCCAGAACTCACCGGAGCCGGCCGTCGGGCCGCGGTCCGGCCCGGAGGAGCGGACCGACCGACTCGGGCTGACGGTGGCCTCCGCGGGTGGCCTTGTGGACGGCACCGACCTGTACGGGCCGGTGTTCTTCCAGGCGGGACCGTTCCGCCGGGTCGCGTTCTTGCCCGAGCTGACCTCGCGCTCCTGCTCCGCGCTGATCCGCGGGGCCGACGACCGGCCCTGGTTCAGGCAGGCAGAGCCCAAAGCGGCCGGGCCCGGGGGAACGGGGCCCAGCGCGGCGGGGGCAGGCGCGTCCGGGACGGACGAGCCGCTGGTGCTGGGCAGCCCGGGGCTGAACGACGCCGTCATGCACATGCTGCAGGCCTGCGCCCCGCATCGCCGGATGCTCCCGGCCGGGTTCGAGGCGATGACCGTCTCCGGGACGCAGGTCCGCGGGGCGGTGCAGGTCCGCGCCGAGCGGCAGGCCGGCCCGGGTAGCGGCTGGCAGGTGACCGCGGTCGACGCGGCTGGCCACACCGTGCTGGCCGGGTCCGGGATGCAACTGCGCGACGTGGGCCCGCTCGAACCGTCCGGGCCGTGGCACCCCACCCTGCTCGCGGCCGCCCTGGAAGGCTGGGCGGCAGAGTTCGGCCTCGATCCCGCGCTCCGGGTCACGGTGAGCTGCGGCCAGCCCGGGCAGGACCGGCAGCCCCGGGGGGACGGCGTGCCGTGGCTCGACGCGTCCACCGGCCTCGGCCCGCTGGCCGGATTCCAGCTGACCGTCCGGGCGAGCATGCCGGTCGCCTGCTACTGGGCGCCGGTCCAGGCGGGCCCGGCAGGCCGCCGGCCCGGACCGGTGGTACCGCTCCCCGCGAACAGCGCGGACGGCAGCACGGAAACCACCAGTCGCCGCAACGAAAACCAGCCGGGGCAGCTGACCCGGCAACTGCGGGAGCGGACCGGGGAGCCGCCGGAGGTCCTGGCGGCGCGGATGACGGCCATCACCGCATGCCTGGCGGCGGCGGGGCGGGCGGCCGGGACCCCGCTCACGCTGGGCCCATCGCGGGACGCGGGCTGGGTTCAGGTGGAGGCGGGCACGGCCACGGTCGCCTGCACGATCACAGCCATCGAGGGAGTGCGGGGGCCGGTCGTCCTCGCGCTGGCCACCTGGCCTGCCGCGATCCACGACGCCGCCGGCCACGCGGCCAGGTTCAGCGGGTACGGCGCCCGGCCGCCGTCAGGCAGTTCCGGGTCAGCGGTCCCGGGCGAGTCGGGCACAGGCCAAACCACCGCAAGCCCCACGACCATAGGCCAAACGGCCACCGGTCCAACGACCACGGACTCAACGGCGACAGGCTCAACAGCAGACCGCTAATCAGCCGACCACGAGCCTCCGAACGCCGGGAGGCGGCGCCAGGGACGGCTCAATGATTGAGAGAACTCAGTGAATTCAAGAATCCCGATTGAAGAACCCGGCAATTGGAGAACTCAGTGATTTAGAGAACCCACGGCTCGGGAACTGAGCGGTTCAAGAACTCTGTAGGCCGAACCAGTCGTCAGAGCTTGGTCAGCTTGGTATACGGGGCGGCGATCCGCTCCTGCTGAGTGCCGAAGTCCACGAAGACGCCGGACTCGTCGGCGGTAAGAACCCGGCCGAGGCCATAACGGTCGTGGGTGACCTGGTCCCCCGCGGCGAATTCCTTCACCGGGCGGACAACCGGGGGAGTGTTGAAGGGACTTCCGGGCAGGTAACGCCGGGTCGCGGCGCGGGCTGGCTTCATCCCTACAAGTATGGACCCCTCAGCGACCCGCCGCAGGCGCACGGGCCACTCAGCTGCGGTAAGAACGCATGTGTCACCCCGGATTGTTATGTTCTGTCACGCATCCGGATCAGCCGATCACAAGGCGTGCCGTCAGGCGACTCTCTCGGTCGCGGACGGCCGCCCGGCCCGCCAGGCGGCCTCAGCCACCCCCATCGGCGTCGAGGGCGGGCCCTGCATAAACGGCCAGATCTCCTCGGCGATGGCGCGCCAGTCCGCCGTGGCGGTCAGCTCGCCCAGGATCGCGAACAAGCCCAGGTTGATGCGCTGCAGGATGACGTAGGACCGCGGCACACTCACCCACTGGGCGAGCGGGCTGCGCACGTCGAAGAAGCGGCGCACCACGGCGGACGCGTAGTCCCCGGTCATGGTCCGTGGCCCCGGCCGGCGGACCGTGTCGTAGAAGACCGCCATGTGCTCGACCACCGTCTCGGTGCTTAGCGGGGCGTCGGCGCGCAGGAAGCCAGCCTCCACCATGCTGGCCCGGAAGCGCTTCCGGGTCCTGCTCCACGCACAGGTAGCGGACCATGTCCACGAGCGGCTGCAGCTCGGCCGCGCTGAAGTGCTTGACCAGGCCGAAGTCGAGGAACGTCACCCGGCCGCCGCCGTGGAACAGGTAGTTGCCCGGATGCGGGTCGCCGTTGAACGCGTGCACGTCGTACAGGCTGCGGAAGGTGAACCGGTAGATGGTCTCGGCCGCCAGGTCACGCTCTTCCTGGGACCACTCGGCCAGCTCGGCGAAGCGGGCCCCGTCGGCCAGCTCGCTGGTCACCAGCCGCCGGGTGGACAGCTCGTCGACGATCTTCGGGACGATGATCGTGGGGTGGCCGTCGTAGTACGCCGCCACCAGCCGCTGGTTCTCCGCTTCCCGCCGGTAGTCCAGTTCTTCCAGGACCCGGTCGCGCAGTTCCGCGATGAGGCCGTCCACGTCCTGGGCCGGCGCCGTGATGCGCAGCATCCGGCGCAGCAGGGCGACGTTGCCCAGGTCGGCCGCGATGGTCTCGGCGATGCCGGGGTACTGCACCTTGACCGCGACCGCCCGGCCGTCGTGGGTCATCGCCCGGTGCACCTGCCCGATAGACGCAGCCGCGATGGGCACGGGATCCCAGCGGGCGAAGGCCTCTTCGGGAGGCAGGCCGAGCTCTTCGGCCACCACGCCCGCGGCGAGCTCCGCGCTCATCGGCGGGACGCTGTCCTGCAGCCGGCTGAGCGTACGGCGGACCGCGGGTGACAGCCCGTCGTCCACGTAGCTGGCCATCTGCCCGATCTTCATCAGGACGCCCTTCATGGCGCCCAGGGTGGTGGCCACGTCCTCGGCGGTCTGCAGGGCGAGATCGTTGCGGAGCTGCTGACGGTGCTCGCCGGCCGCGGCGAACAGGCGCGGCGCGCTGGTCGCGTAGCGCAGGCCGCCCCGGATCACCAGCTGCAGCGCGGCCTGGCCCCGGGCCAGCCGGAGCCGCCCCACCCGGTGGCCCAGCACGGCCAGCCCGGCCAGACCCGCGGTCACCGAGATCGCGGCGATCAGTTTCTTCACGCCGGCCGCGCCGCACGCACGCGCAGGGCGATCCGCTGGCGGGCCTCGAGCACCCCCGGCTCACCGAGGAACACGGTGTCGAGCACCCCGAGCGCCTGGTGGATCTCGGTCCGGCGGGCGTCGGTCAGCGGCGGCGGCGCGTACCCGTACATCTCGCGGGCCCAGCCGGGGAGCGCGGCCACCGCGGCGTCCCGCACGTCCTGCCAGATCTCCGCCATGTCCTCGTCCAGGCCGGGCGGATCGAGCAGGTAGTCCATGGACTCGCGGGCGGCCGGCGTGCAGCGCAACTCGGGACGGACCTTCGCGATGTAGGCCTCGAGTTCCGCGGTGCTGGCCGGGACGAGGTCACGGGGCACGCCCACCAACTCGGCCTCGGTGACCATCTCCGCCACGAAGCGGTCGCTGTCCGGCGCCGCGAGCGGCGTCCCGAACAGCGCGGCGGCCACGATCCCTGAGCTGACGAACGTGGCGTGCACCCAGAGCAGCAGGGCGGGATCGCTGGCCGTGTAGGGCTGCCCGGTGACGGTGTCCACGCCGCGGACATACTCATGGATGCGGCGCACCCGGGCGGCGACCCGCTCGGCTGACCCACGGTCCCCGAAGGTCACCGTGGCCAGGTAGGCAGACGTGGCGGCCAGCCGGCCGACCGGATCCTGGCGCCAGTCGCTGTGCTGGTCCACGCCCGCCATGGCCAGCGGATGCAGGGCCTGCAGGTGCAGGGCGCGCAGCCCCGCCACCGGGCTGGACAGGTCGGCACTCACCCGCCAGGCCACGCTCCCCGGTCCGAAGAAGCCGTCGTCGGCGGGGTGCTGCGGAATGCTGGACGCGTACGCCGCGGCCGAACGGGACACCAGGCCGGCCGCGGCCGCGTACGGGTCCGCGGTCACCGCGCCACCAACAACAGGGTCATCCACCACGGGGTCACCCCGGCGGCGCGGCTCTTGGCGGCCGGGGTCTCCAGCCCGCCAAGGTTGTCGCGAAAGTTCCTCATACTCTCAAAAGTACCCACCCCTGGACTTCGTTCCGACACTGCGAAGCGGACGCAGTTACCCGCCACCAGGACGGCCAGGGAGGACGACCACACGCGGCACACTCACCCCCCGAGGACTAAGACCGCAGCATCCCGGGCGGGGCTGGCTCAAAGTGAGATTCACTCCTGTACCAGGCAGAGGTACGCATTGTGCAATGGCCCGCGTAAATTGCCGGCCTCGTGCGTGCGTTCCCTGCGAAGGAGCAGCCGATGACCGATCTCGACGCATCCGCCAGTAACTCCGGAACCGCCCCGGCCACAGAAACGGAAATCGCGGGAGACCCAGTCCCGATCATGGCGCCGCTGGCCGGCGACCCGTCCATGCTGGGCCTGCCGGTATTCATCGTTGGGTCGGTCGCGCTAGGCCTGGTCCTGGTGGGAGTGGTGCCGGCCACAGCCGTGGGCGCCTCCCTGCCTATCATCCTGGCGGCCACCTCGATCGGATTGTTCATCGCCACGATCTGGAGCGCGGCCATCGGCCAGAGCGCGGTGGCCAGCATCTTCGGCATCTTTGCCGGGTTCTGGCTGAGTTACGCGGTTCTCGTGCTCGGGTTGATCCGTGGCTGGTTCGGCATCACGGCCCTGGCCGCTGCCTCCACCCAGGAACTGTTCCTGATCTCCTGGCTGGTCATCGTCGTGGTCCTCACCTTGGCCACGCTCCGGCTGCCGCTCGCCTTCACAGTGATCTTCGTGCTGGTGGACGTGGCCCTGCTGCTGGTGCTGCTCGGCACCGAGGAAGCCTCGACTGGCCTGGCCAAGACGGGCGGCTACGTCGTGCTGGCCTTCGCCGCGGTCGGGGTGTACGTGTTCTACGGTGCGGCGTCGCTGGCCACCGGCGGCAAGGGCGTGAACCTCGGCAAGCCCCTGCAGAGCTGAGCTAGTCCGGGGGGGCGACCCCCCTGGACCCCCCGCTCGCCGCTCCGCGCCGAACGTCGGCTCGGCGGGAACCCGCCTTCGGCGGGCCCCGCCTTGCCGGCGCGTGCGCTGGCGAGGCGTGGCCCGCCGCTCGTGGACCCCGGCCATCCGCCGGCCCGTCGAACCCGCCTACGGCGCGTCTCCCTCGTCGGCGCATCGCGCATGCCAGGGCAACGACTGCCCGGCTAGTCTCCGGAGGGTCGTCTCCCGAAAGACTGAGCATCCGGCACGGTGAGGCAGCATGGAGGGGTGACGCAGGCTGCCGCCGACCCCCAGGGTCCTTCCGAGATGGCCGTCGGCCTGGCCGGGGCGCCGGCGGATGCCGTTAGGGAAATTGCGGGGCTGCTCGGGCGCGGCGGGGTGGTCGCGCTGAGCGGGGCGGGGCTGTCCACCGAATCCGGCATCCCGGACTACCGCGGTCCGACCGGCCTGGCCCGGCGGGCCGAGCCCATGACGTACCAGGCGTTCACCGGCGCTGCGGCGGCCCGGCAGCGGTACTGGGCGCGCAGCCACCTGGGCTGGCGGCACATCGCCCGGGCCACTCCCAATCTCGGCCACCAGGCCGTGGCCGAGATGCAGCAGGGTGGCCTGCTCAGCGCGATCATCACCCAGAACGTGGACGGGCTGCACCAGGCCGCGGGCGCACAGGAGGTCGTCGAACTGCACGGCAGCCTGAGCCGGGTCATCTGCCTGCGCTGCGGGGAGCGGACACCGCGGGAAGAGCTGGACCAGCGCCTCCGCGCGGCGAACCCGGACTGGGCCGCCCAGGAGCGGCAGGTCAACCCCGACGGCGACGCCGTCCTGGACGAGGGGGCGACGGACCGCTTCACCGTGGTGGACTGCCTGCGCTGCGCGGGCGCGCTCAAGCCCGACGTGATCTTCTTCGGCGAGAACGTGCCGCCAGGCCGGGTCGCGGACTGCTATGCGCTGGTCAGCGAGGCGCGGGCGCTGCTGGTCCTCGGCTCCTCGCTCACCGTGATGTCCGGCTACCGGTTCGTCCGGCACGCGGCCAAGCTCGGCATCCCGGTCGCGATCATCAACCAGGGCCCGACGCGGGGTGACGCGCAGGCCACGGTCACGCTCGACGCGCCCCTGGGCTCGGCCCTCACCACGCTCACCACCCGGTACCGGTAGCCGCGGTCATTTCGGACCGGCGTTCGGCGGGCCACGACGAACGACTGCCGCCGCCGCCCCGCACCGGGAGGTCAGTTCGAGCTGTACGGGGTGTTGCGCAGGTCGGGGGCGGGCGTGGCGGTGAGCGACCGCAGCATGGTGGTCTCCCGGGCCAGCAGCGTGCGCTCGGCACCAAGACGGCGCTCAGCGTCCGGCTCGGCCAGCAGATCCTGCCGCACCGACAGGTCCAGGATCATCGACGCGGCCACCAGGTAGGACAGCAGCAACGGCTCGTCCGGCAGTTCAGGCACGGTGACCTCGACGCTCTCCCGGCTGGCCAGCGCCTCGACGTAGCCGTGGAAGCCGCGCTGCACCGCGTGCACGGCCAGGCCGGCGGCCGCCTCGTCGCCGACCTCCTCCTCCAGCAGTTCCACCTCGCCCTGCAGGTACGGCCGCGACTTGTCGAGCGAGGCGAGCCGGAAGCGCTGGGTGCCCACGGTCACCAGGTGATACCGGCCGTCGTCTTGTTCAGCGACCTCACGCAGGGTGGCGGTGCAGCCGATCTGGTACAGCGCGGAGATTCCGTCCACGCCGGTCTCCCGGCCCTTGCGGATGGCGATGACGCCGAACCGCCGGGGTTCCGGCCCGTCCAGCAGGTCGCGGACAAGCTCCCGGTACCGCTCCTCGAAGATGTTCAGCGGGAGCAAGAGTCCCGGGTAGAGGACGGTACCGAGCGGGAACAAGGGCAGCGTCTCGCTCATGCTTGGAGACTATTCGGCCGGTGTCATGCGGGCCACTCCCCGCGGCCCGCCTGGCCTGATCACCGCGCGGTCACCACGGTGAGCAGGGCGAGCAAGATCGTCGCGCTGGCGGCCAGGCCGTGCACGACCGGGACGATGATCCGCAGGTCCCCGCGCGGCCGGCGCGGCGGTGCGGAGGTTCCGTCCAGCGGGACGGGTCCCGGCGGCACGGTGCTGGCGCATGGGTCCTGGCGCCATGGGTCCTGGCGCTATGGGTGCTGGCGCCATGGGTCCTGGCGAGGGGGACGCCTGGGCCGTCCACACGGTCAGCGTGGCCATGCCGAGCCCGATGACCGCGAGCAGGAGGCCGACCGCCAGCCAGCCCAGGCTGCTCCACCCGGTGACCAGGTAGGCGATCCAGGCCAGCAGCGCGGCGACGGCCGCGCCCGCGTGCCCGAGGGGAACCACCGGACCGGGCCGGAGGCCCCTGGTCCGCGGCGGGTGCAGGCCGCGGCGCCTGATCCAGGGCACCAGCATGAAGGCCCCGATGCCCATGGTGAGCAGCCACGTCGCGAGCGCGGCCAGGCCCGTCCCCCAGCGGCCCGCAGGCCCGGGCGGAGCGGGTGGCGGGACCGGACGGAGGTGGACCGCAGGCTGGGGCACGGACTTGATGAGCCTGGCCAGGCGGGCCTCGGCCGCGGCGGCGCGGCGCCGCCAGGCTGCCTTGTGCTGTCCAGCGCCGGCGACCTCGTAGATGCCCCGGCCGAGGGCCAGATTCAGCTGGGCCCGGCTCAGGCCGCGGCAGGGGCCGGGGAGGTTGGTCAGCGTGGCGTGCTGCTCGAGCGCCCGGACGGCGGTGGCCGTGCACGCCGGGACCGATCCGGCCCGGTCCGGCTCATCGTGGGCGGGGGCGCCGCCGGCCCCGCAGGCGGCGACCAGCGCGCCGGTCGCGAGAAGCACGGCGGTCCCCGCAAGAACCCGGGTCCCCCGCGGCGGTCGCGGGAAACCGGGCGGCCCGCTTCACGGGTAAAGCGTATTCCTGCCCGTATGCGACGATGAGCCGGGAGAGATTCCTGCCGCGCGATTCGAGGACAAGGCGGTCGCCCGTGACCTCATCTGAGCCCCCCGCAGCGGACCCTCAGGCCCGGGTCCTTCCCGGCGGCGTTGACCTGTCCGCCTCGGAGTTCTGGGGCCTTCCGCTCCCCCAGCGGCGCGATGCCTTCGCCGGCCTGCGCAGCCTGCCCCAGCCGCCGTTCTTCGCTGATCCGGAAGTCCCGTTCGCGGCCTCTGGCGGCGGATACTACGCGCTGGTCCGGCACGCGGATGTGAGCGAGGCGAGCCGCAATCCCGAGGTGTTCTGTTCTGGGCAGGGCGCGACGAGCCTGGTTGACCTGCCCGTCGAGTTCAACGAGTACTTCGGATCCATGATCAACATGGACGACCCGCGGCACGCCCGGCTGCGCCGGATCGTGTCCCGGGCCTTTACCCCCCGGATGATCCGCAAGTTCGAGGACGACGTGCAGCAGGCCGCCGCGCAGATCGTGGACGACCTGCTCGAGACCGGGCCGTGCGACTTCGTGGAGCACGTGGCCGCACGGCTGCCGCTGACCATCATCTGCCAGATGATGGGCATCCCGGACAGCAGTTACGCCATGGTCCTGCACGACACGAACGTGATCCTGTCCGGCAACGACCCCGACATCATCAGTGAGAACCCGGACGAGGCCGTGGGCCAGATCCTGACCGCGGGCGGGGAACTGGCTGGCCTGGTCACCGAGCTGTGCGCCGCGCGGCTCCAGGAGCCGAAGGACGACCTGATCACCGCGCTGGCCACGGCGAACATCGACGGCGAGCAGCTGACCAGTGCCGAACTCGCCTCGTTCTTCATCCTGCTCGTGGTGGCCGGCAACGAGACCACCCGCAACGCCATCTCGCACGCGCTCATGCTGTTCACCGACCACCCGGAGCAGCGTGCCCTGCTGCTCGACGATCCCGGGGCCCGGCTGGGCGGCGCGGTCGAGGAGATCGTCCGGCAGGCGTCGCCCGTGATGTTCATGCGCCGGACCGTGACCCGGGACTACACCATGAACGGCCACGACTACCACGAGGGCGACAAGGTCGCCCTGTTCTACTGGTCGGCCAACTACGACGAGTCCGTGTTCGCGGACCCGGCCCGGTTCGACATCACCCGCTCCCCCAACCCGCACGTCGGCTTCGGGGCCGCTGGGCCGCACTTCTGCCTGGGTGCCCACCTGGCCCGGCGGGAGATCAGCGTCGCGCTCCGCGAGCTGCTGGGGCGGGTTCCCGATATCCACGCGGCTGGCCCGCCTGACCGGCTGCTCTCCAGCTTCATCAACGGGATCAAGCATCTGAACTGCGATTTCAGCCGCTGACGTAACCGGGCAGACTGCCACGCACCCAGGCACCGCGCATCTGACACCCGCGAGTCGGCCTCAATCTGGTAACGAACTGTGATTAGGCGAACGCAGAGCGTATAACTAGAACCCCCTGGCTTGTGGGGGGACCGCGCGTCAACGATGGGGGTCACCTCCCCGCCGGGCCGGCCAGCCGCTCCGCCCTACCGGGCGGCGGCTGCGGGGCACGGAACGGGGTCGCAGAGACGCGGAAGCCGAGGGGGACACCTTCGTCCACTGGGCGGCGCTTCCCCGGGGGCGTGGCGCCGCCCAGGACGAAGGTGCCGGGCATCACGGCCCGGCTCCCGGGCTCGGCATCAGGGCCCCGGTGTTAGGGCCCCGGTGTCAGGGCCGCGCTTCAGGGGCCCGGGCGTCAGGGCAGGGCGCTGATCTGCCGGGCCAGGGCGAAGTCACTCCCGGTCAGGCCGCCGGCCGAGTGCGTCAACAAGGTCAGGGTCACCCGGTTCCACTGGATCAGCAGGTCGGGATGGTGGTTGGCCTGCTCGGCCAGGTAGCCGACCGCCCCGACGTAGAGCAGGGCGGCCCGGAAGTCAGTCAGGGTCACCTCACGGGTGATGCTGTCCCCCGCCCGGGTCCAGTCCGGCAGGCTGGCGAGTTCGGTGCCGATGTCGTCCTCAGAGAGCAGTCCCATGTTCCGCGAGCCTAGCCGTGCCGCTGGACGCGGCATGGCCAGGCTCGCGAAGCCGCGCCGCTGGACACGGCCGGCTGGTAGGTCCAGCGTGCGCTCAAGGGAGCCACCAGACGCGCGACGCGGCCGCGATACACGAGCCCACGTTGACCGGGGTTCCCGGGGTGACCGTGCTGTCCGGGTCGCGCAGGCACCGGCCGGCCAGGGTGTTGCGCAGCAGGCCGTTGCCCAGGGCCGTCCACTGCTGGTAGGCGCTCCCGTTGCACCGGCGGAGGTGGGTGGCTGCCGTCGTGGACGGTGACGCGACCGCCAGGCAGTACTTCCCGTCCCGGACCGCGTGGCGGCCGATGTGCCACTGCTGCCCGCCCGCGCCGCTACCGCAGGTACTGGTGATCACCGGAGCGTCCTGGGCGTAGGCCGCCCGGGACAGGCAGACGCCGACCACACCGCTCGGCACCGTGCCGCCGGGCAGCGCCGTGATCGCCGACTGGGCCACGCTCAGGTAATTGCTGTAGGTACCGCTGGTGTAGGTGGCCCAGGGCGAGAAGCTGGTCCCCTTCTGACTGATGACGTACGCGCCGTCCGCGTTGCATTTGGCTGTGAACGCGCAGGTGTCGGTGATGCTGGCCCAGGCCTGGTCGTCGATCTGCCAGAGCCCCCGGTCGTATACGCCTGAGCAGGTCACCGGCGGGTAGTAGCCGTCCTTGCGGGTCGGATTGCAGTAGTACACGGTGGGCTGGCCGCCGGATTCGGCCATGCAGATGGCGCTGGCTGTAACCAGGTCGCTGTGGCTGGTGTTGTTGGTCCATCCGGCGTAGGTGGCGTATCCGGCGCAGGCCTGGGCCGCCGTCACCGCCTGCTGCGCGCTCAGGATCCGGCCGAACGCCCCGCGCGGGGCGACCGACGCCGGGCGCATGGCCACCGGCCCGGGCTGCGGCCCGGCACCCGATGCCCCGGGGGTAGGACTACCGGATGTCGCCCGGGTGGGACTGACCCCAGCGCGGGCCGTGCCATGTGACGCTGAGTGATCCGTGGGGTGAGGGATGGACGCCGCAGCGACGATGCTGGCGGGCAGGACGACGGCAGCTGCGGCGGCCAGAACGTACCGCGCTGCCACCCTGGCGCTGAACGCCATGATTCGAACCCCCTGAGTTCCCGACGGGACGCAAATCTCGCCGACATGGCCCTGCCTGCGAGAGGAAGGGCTCTGGGGGCTCGTCAGCCGGCTACCGGGCCGGCGTCGTGATGCTAAGAAAGCTGCATACCCTGTCCAAACTACTGCGGAAACGTGCTGACGAGACACGCGAGCCGCTATCGGGTTCCTCGTCACCCCACGTGACGGACTTGCCCGCCCGTGGGCAGCGTCGGCTCAAAGCCCGCGTGGCATGGACTCTCAGGCTGACTCGCGGTCCAGCGGTCGCGTGCTGTTCAGCAGAACTTCAGCCGATCCGAAGCGGAGCGTCAGCCGGCCGGCTGCCGGGCATCAGCCGGTATGCTGGCTGCGCCGCTTGACGTCACTAAGCGGCGCAGCCGTGCGGCCCGCTGGCTGCGCCCCCGCCCGGAGCCCGGCCTCCCGCACCGGCCACCCGCCCGGCAGCCCCTGGAGAGCCTCCGATATGACCGCGCCTGACCCGGCGAAGCCCCGGCAGACACCGCTGCGCGCCGTGCATGAGCGGCTGGGCGCCTCGATGACCGACTTCGCCGGCTGGCTGATGCCGCTGCGGTACCGCAGCGAGACGGCCGAACACCAGGCCGTCCGGGGTCATGCGGGCCTGTTCGACCTGTCGCACATGGGCGAGATCGTCGTCGCCAGCCCGGGAGCCGCCGCCGCCCTGGACTACGCGCTGGTCGGCCAGCCGTCGTCGATGGCTCCGGGGCGCGCCCGCTACACGATGATCTGCGCCGCGGACGGCGGGGTCCTCGACGACCTGATCGTCTACCGGCTGGCCGACCAGGAGTTCCTGGTCGTGGCCAACGCCGCCAATACGGGCGTGGTAGACAGCGCACTGCGTGAGCGGACAGACGGCCACGACGCGCGGATCACGGACCAGACCGATGCCTACGCGCTGATCGCCATCCAGGGCCCAGCGGCGGCCGGCATCCTCGCCCCGCTGACCGACATCGCCCTGGACGGCGTGAAGTACTACACCAGCCACCAGGGCACCGTGGCCGGGCGGGAGATCCTGCTCGCCCGGACCGGCTACACGGGCGAGGACGGGTTCGAGCTGTTCACCCAGCCTGAGGACGCGGAGCACATCTGGACGGCGCTGTCCGGGGCAGGCGCCGGCGCGGGCCTGGTGCCCGCGGGGCTCGCCGCCCGGGACACGCTCCGGCTGGAGGCCGGGATGCCGCTGTACGGCAACGAACTCGGGCCGGACACCACGCCGTTCGACGCCGGTCTCGGCCGGGTGGTCAAACTGGACAAGCCCGGCGATTTCGTCGGCCGGGCCGCACTCGCCGGCGCGGCGCAGGCGCCCCCGCGGCGGGTCCTGGTCGGCCTGCGCGCTGGCACCCGGCGCGTCCCCCGGCATGGGTATCCCGTCCTGTGGGACGGGCAGCCGCGCGGCGTGGTCACCAGCGGCGCTCCCTCCCCCACACTCGGCGTGCCTATCGCCATGGCCTATGTCGAGCCTGAGGTGGCCGCGGCGGCCGGGAACGGGGACGCCGGGCAGAGCGACGGGAACGCAGCGGGCGGCCCGCTCGAGGTCAACGTCAGAGGCCGGGCCGAGCCAGCCCAGATGATCCCGCTGCCCTTTTACCGCCGATCGGATTCATAATCGGAGCCACAGCCGGCCATGACTTCCCCCGGGCGGCCTGGCCCGGCGGAGCAGCAGATTCCAGGAGAGCGACCAGATGACTGTTCCGGAAAACCTGAGGTACACCGCGGAGCACGAGTGGGTGGCCATCGACGGCACCGTGGCGTCGGTCGGCATTACCGACTATGCGCAGCAAGCTCTGGGCGACGTCGTGTACGTATCCGTGCCCGCAGCGGGGGCGGCCGTGACCGCCGGGGAACCGTGCGGCGAGGTGGAGTCCACCAAGTCGGTCTCCGACCTCTACGCGCCGGTGGACGGCGAGGTGATCGAGACCAACCCGGATATCGACGACGACCCGGGGCTGGTCAACACCGACCCGTATGGGGCCGGCTGGCTGCTCCGGATCCAGCTGTCGGACGATGGCGACCCGGCGGGCCTGCTGAGCGCCGAGGAGTACACCGCGCTGACCAAAGAGGCTGAATGAGCCCTTCCGGCGGACCGCCGGGCCAGGCGGACCTCACCCGGTACAACGCGGCCACGGCCAGCCTGGAGCCCCCGTTCGCCGTGGTTGACCTGGCCGCGCTGCGGGCCAACGCCGCCGATATGACCCGCCGGGCGGCGGGCAAACCGATCCGGCTGGCGAGCAAGTCGGTGCGCTGCCGCGCGCTGCAGGAGCAGGTCCTGGGCACCGGCGGGTTCCACGGGATCCTGGCGTTCACGCTGCCGGAAGCGCTGTGGCTGGCCGGGCAGGGAGTCAGCGACGACATCGTCGTCGCCTATCCCAGCACTGACCGGACGGCGCTCACCCGGCTAGCCAGTGACCCGGCAGCCGCCGCCGCGATCACCGTGATGATCGACTCGCCGGATCAGCTGGACCTGATCGAGAAGGCCGCCGCGGCTGTGGCCGATCCCGCCGAGGTCCAGGTCTGCATGGACATCGACACGTCCTACGTCGGACTCGGTGGCATGATCCGCGCCGGGGCGCGCCGGTCCCCGGTCCGCACCCCGGCCCAGGCGGCCGTCCTGGCCCGGGACATCGCGGGCCGGCCGGGGATCCGGCTGGCCGGCCTGATGGCCTACGAGGCCCAGATCGCCGGGGTCGGGGACAAGCCGCCGGGCCGGCCCGCCTATGCGCTGGTCGTCCGGCAGATGCAGCGCCGGTCCGCGGCCGAGCTGGCCCGGCGGCGTGCGGCCATCGTGGCGGCGGTCCGCGAGGTAGCGCCGCTCCGCTTCGTGAACGGGGGTGGCACCGGCTCGATCGGGGGGACCGCGGCCGAGGACGCGGTCACCGAGATCGGCGCCGGCTCAGGTCTCTACCAGCCCAGCCTGTTCGACAGCTACCGGGCGTTCTCCGGGCGGCCGGCGGCCCTGTTCGCGCTGTCTGTGGTGCGGCGGCCCGCCTCCGGGGTGGTCACCGTGGCCGGCGGCGGGTACGTGGCGTCGGGGCCCGCCCACGGCAGCCGCCTCCCACAGCCCTACCTCCCGCCCGGACTGCGGCTGGACAAGCAGGAGGGCGCCGGTGAGGTGCAGACGCCGCTGCTCGGCAAGGCTGCTGACGGGCTGCGGATAGGCGACCGGGTCTGGTTCCGCCACGCCAAGGCCGGTGAGCTGTGCGAGCGGTTCGGCGAACTGCACCTGATCGACGGGGCCACGATCACGGCGACCGTTCCCACCTACCGCGGCGAAGG
>CAWJPL010000032.1:0-50479 GCA_963844695.1 uncultured Actinomycetes bacterium | reverse complement strand
CGAGAGCGCCCTGGCTGGACGGCGCGCGTTCCGGCGGCTCCCGCCGGGACGGCTCGGCGCGGTCGCGGACCCGGATGCTGGCCGTGGCGCCGGCCTGGCCGGGACGGCCAGCACCGCTCGCCGGGCCGCCGTGCTCGAGGGGTGGCAGTTCGACCGGGCCGGGTTCGCTATCCCCGAGCACACCTACCTGGCCACCGACCCAGCCCACTGGCTGGCGCTGGAGACGGCGGGCCGGGCGCTCGCCGACGCAGGCTTCCCCGGGGCGCAGGGACTCGCCCGGGACCGGGCCGGCGTCATCATCGGGAACACCCTGACCGGTGAAGTGTCCCGCGCCGCGGCGTTGCGGACCCGGTGGCCATTCGTCCGCGCCGTGCTCACCACCGCGCTGGCCACCGGCGACGTACCACCTGCCGAGCGGGCCCGGGCCCTGGGCCAGGCCACCACGGCCTTCGCCGCAGTGCCTGAGGTCAGCGGCGAGACCCTGGCGGGCAGCCAGTCCGGGGCGATCGCCGACCGGATCTGCCGCCAGTTCGGATTCCGCGGTGGCGGCCAGGCGGTGGACACCGCTCATTCATCGTCCCTGCTGGCAGTGGCCAGCGCGGCTGCCCTGCTGAGCGCAGGCGAGCTGGACTTCGTCCTGGCCGGCGGCGTGGACGTCAGCCTGGACCCCTTTGAGCTGGGAGCCCTGGCCCAGGCGGGCGTACTTGCCGCCGGCGCGATGCGGATCTACGACGCCAGCCCGACTGGGTTCCTGCCCGGGGAGGGGTGCGGCATGCTGGCCCTGATGCGGGCGGCTGACGCCCGGGCGGCGGACATGCCCGTCTACGCGGAGATCGTGGGCTGGGGCGTCTCGTCGGCCGGTCATCGCGACGTGGCCCAGGCCGATCCCGGCAGCCAGTTGCTGGCCCTCCAGCGCGCCTACCACCGGGCCGGTGTCGACCCCGCCGATATCCAGCTCATCGAGGGAGACGGGCGCGGCACGGCCGACGGCGACCTGGCCGAGCTCACTGCCCTGACCGCCATCCGGGCCGGCGCGCCGGGCCCGGCCGTCCTCGGTTCAGTGAAGGCCAACATAGGCCACACCAAGGCCGCCGCCGGCGCGGCCGGGCTGATCAAGGCGGCTCTCGCGGTGAACGCCGGGGTGCTGCCGCCGGTGACCGGGTGCGCCCGCCCGCATCCGCTGCTCACCGGGGAGGACGCCGTGCTGCGCGTGCCGAGGACGGCCGAGTCATGGCCGTCTGGCACCAGGCTGGCCGGAGTCAGCTCGATGGATCCGGCGGGCAGCCACGTGCACGTGGTGCTGCGCCGCGAGCCGAACCAGGCCGCGTTCCCGCAGCACGCCGACCCCGGGCAACCCAGCACCGGTCAACCTGGCTCCAGTCAGCCTGGCAGCAGTCAGCCTGGCCCAGGCCCGGCCGGCCCGGACCAGGCCCAGCCCAGCGGTCCTGGCTCCCGGCCGCTCGGTTCATGGACGGTCCCAGCCACGCCGCGCCCGGAGATCTTCGCGTTCAGCGGGCCGGACCGGGAGACGGTGGCGGCCCAGCTGACCCAGGTGACGGGGGTGGCCGCGGGCCTGTCCGACAGCGAACTCGGTGACCTCGCCTGCCAGCTAGGCCGTCAGCCCGCCGCCGGCCCGACCCGGGTCGCAGTCGTCGCGGCCGGCCAGGACGAGCTGGCCCGGCTCACCCGGGAGGCCGCGGAGCTGCTGCCCGATCTGGCCAGCGGCCAGCTGACCGCACGTCCCGGGCTGTTCGCCGCGGACGGTGCCGCTGGGCGCGTGGTCCTGCTGTTCCCCGGGGAGACGTCCACTACCGCCGCCGGGCAGGACTGGCCGGGCCCAGGGTCGCAGCCCGCTATCGTCCAGGCGTCACTGTCCGCGCTGCGCTGGCTGGACAGCCTCGGGGTGCGGGCCACGGCGGCCCTGGGGCATGGCGTGGGCGAGATTACCGCCCTGGTCTGGGCGGGCAGCCTGGCCGAGTCCGACGCGGCTGCGCTGCTGGCGCAGCGGGCCGCAGCGCTCGCCACGCCGGGGGCCCGCCGCACCGCGATGGTCTGCCTGGCCGCCGACGCTGACACCGCCCTCGCCCTGGTGCCTGGCGGTGAGCTGGTCATCGCGGCCTACCACGGGCCCCGCTGCCATGTCCTGGCTGGCCCGGCGGACTCGGTGCACGACGTGGCCCGGCGGGCGGCCGAAGCAGGTATCCAGGCCTACGTCCTGGACGTGCCGTACGCGCTGTACTCCCCCGCGCTGGCTGACCTGGTGACGCCGCTGCGGGGGGTGCTCGCGGAGGTCACCTTCGCGGCACCTGGCCAGCGGCTGATCTCCACGGTCACCGGTCGTGAAGTGACGTCCAAGACCGACCTCAGGGACCTGCTGTCCAGGCAGCTGGTCTCCCCGGTCCGCTTCGCCGAGGCCCTCGCCGAGGCGGAGGCGTCAGCTGACCTGCTCCTGGACACCGGCCCGGGGCAGGCGATGGCCGCTCTCGCCGGCGGGTGCAGCGAGGTCCCCGCGGTCAGCCTCGCAGCTGGTCCGGCCCACACCGGCCGTCCGGGCCGCCAGACCAGCCTCGGGCGCCCGGGCGATCCCGACGCCCCGGACCGCCTGGCCGCCTCGGATAGCCTGGCTATCCCGGGCAGCCTGGCCGCGCCGTCTGCGGCCGCCGCCCTGTTCGCCGTGGGGGCCATCCCCAATCTCGGCCCGCTGCTGGCCGGGCGGCCGGCGCGGCCCATCGACATCGGCCGCGAACAGATCTTCATCAACAACCCGTATTCGCTGGCCACCGCCGGGCTGGCCAGCCGGGAGGAACCGGCCAACCGTGAAGAACCGGCCGGCCTGGAGGAACCGGCGGGCGGGAGCGGCCCAACCGATGCGGCGCTCCTGGCCCGCGCGGCCCGTCTGGCCCGCGCGGCCCGTCTGGCCCTACCCGGCGATCACGGCGCGGCCGGGCTGGCCCGTGACGGCGCGGCCGGGCTGGCCGCAGACGGCGCGGACGATCCGCCGCAGGTGCCGCATGACCCGCGGGACACCGTGGCGATCCCGGGGGTGGGTCCGTGGGTGCGTTGCTTCACCGAGGAGCTGCGGGTGCCCCGGGTTCCGGTACCGCCGGTGGAGGAGGAACCCTGGCGGCTGCACGCGACTACCCGCCAGCCGTTCGGACGGATGGCCGCGGAGGTGTTCGAGGACGATCCCGCCGCTACCGGGGTACTGGCTGTCATCGGTGACCTGGCCGATCCTGACGCCGCCGCCACCCTGGTGACCGCGGCCCAGGAGGCGCTGGCCGCGGGGGCCGGCGGGACGCTCGTGGTGATCACCCCTGCCGCCGGGCTGGCCGGGTTCTGCGCCAGCCTGCACGCCGAGCATCCTTCGCTGGGCATCACCCTGATCCGGACCGCGAACAGCATGGCGGGGCTGCTCACCGCGCAGCGCTACGCGGCCGCCGGGGAGGGCCAGTTCCGCGAACTGGTGCTGAACACCAAGGGTGAGCCGCGCGAACCGGTCATGGTGGCCAGCCTGGATCGCTCCCCCGCCGGTGAGCCCAGAGACCAGGACCCCGCCGGTAATCCCAGAGACCAGGACCCCGGCGCAGGGCCCGGAAGCCTTCTCGGACCCACCGACGTCGTCCTGATCAGCGGCGGCGTCACCCGGGACCTGCTGGCTGCGGCCCGGGTGCTGGCTGGCTGCGGCGCCCGGCTGGTCCTCGCCGGGACGGCCGGGCCCGGCGAAGCCGCCGCCATCGACATCGGGCTGACCGACCTGCGCGGGGCAGGCGCTGACGTGAGCTATGTCCCGGCCGACGTCTCCGATCCCGACGAGGCCGAGGCGGCGATCGCGAGCGTGGAGCAGCGGGTCGGCCCGGTCACCGCGGTCGTGCACGCGGCCAGCACCGGGCCCCTGCGCGAGTGCGCTGGCCTGGCCGGCGACGACCTGGGCGCGCAGATAGCCAGGCAAGCCGACGGGCTCAGCAACGTGCTGGGCGCGGTCAGCACGGCCGGGCTGCGGGTCCTGCTCACGCTGGGCACGGTACCGGCCCGTTACGGCGCGGCCCGGAACTGCGCCCCCGCCCTGGCCGCCTCCGCGCTGGCTGAGCAGGCCCGCCGGCTGCGGCCCAGCCTGCCCGGCTGCCGGATCCTGCACGCCGACTGGCCCTGGCCGGGCAGCAGCGACCAGGTCGGGGTGGCTGAGCTGACGCGTCCCCGGCCGCTCGGCCTGGACGACGCCACCGCGGCCGAGCTGCACCGCCTCGTGCTGGTCCTGCTGGCCGACACCGAAGCGCCGGGCCGGGTCGCGATGCATGGCCGCCTCGGGGAACCGGCCGCAGACCCGGAGCCGGCCCCGGAGATCCGCGGCCGGTTCCTGGAGACGACCCGGGTCTACTACCCGGGCGTGGAACTGGTCGCCGATACGAGGTTCTCCCCCCGGACCGACCCTTACCTGGCTGATCACCACCTCGACGGCCTCATGGTCATGCCCCTGGCCATCGCGCTGGAGGCGATGGCGCAGGCGGCCTCGGTGCTGGGCGGGCGGCCGCTGCGACAGCTGGCCGGGGCCCGGATGGACGCGCCCGTGGTGCTGCTGCCCGGCGACCAGGAGACCACCCTGCGGATCTGCGCGCTGCGCCGCGCGGACGCGGTGGAAACCGTGCTGCGCTGCGCCGACAGCGGCTTCCAGGTCGGCCATTTCCGGGCCCTGTTCCCACTCCGGGCCGCCGCGCCGCCGGTCCAGAACTCACCAGAGCCGGCCGTCGGGCCGCGGTCCGGCCCGGAGGAGCGGACCGACCGACTCGGGCTGACGGTGGCCTCCGCGGGTGGCCTGGTGGACGGCACCGACCTGTACGGGCCGGTGTTCTTCCAGGCCGGACCGTTCCGCCGGGTCGCGTTCTTGCCCGAGCTGACCTCGCGCTCCTGCTCCGCGCTGATCCGCGGGGCCGACGACCGGCCCTGGTTCAGGCAGGCAGAGCCCGAAGCGGCCGGGCCCGGGGGAACGGGGCCCAGCGCGGCGGGGGCAGGCGCGTCCGGCACGGACGAGGCGCTGGTGCTGGGCAGCCCGGGGCTGAACGACGCCGTCATGCACATGCTGCAGGCCTGCGCCCCGCATCGCCGGATGCTCCCGGCCGGGTTCGAGGCGATGACCGTCTCCGGGACGCAGGTCCGCGGGGCGGTGCAGGTCCGCGCCGAGCGGCAGGCCGGCCCGGGTAGCGGGTGGCTGGTGACCGCGGTCGACGCGGCTGGCCACACTGTGCTGGCCGGGTCCGGGATGCAACTGCGCGACGTGGGCCCGCTCGAACCGTCCGCGCCGTGGCACCCCACCCTGCTCGCGGCCGCCCTGGAAGGCTGGGCGGCAGAGTTCGGCCTCGATCCCGCGCTCCGGGTCACGGTGAGCTGCGGCCAGCCCGGGCAGGACCGGCAGCCCCGGGGAGACGGCGTGCCGTGGCTCGACGCGTCCACCGGCCTCGGCCCGCTGGCCGGATTCCAGCTGACCGTCCGGGCGAGCATGCCGGTCGCCTGCTACTGGGCGCCGGTCCAGGCGGGCCCGGCCTGCCGCTGGCCCGGACCGGTGGTACCGCTCCCCGCGAACAGCGCGGACGGCAGCACGGAAACCACCAGTCGCCGCAACGAAAACCAGCCGGGGCAGCTGACCCGGCAACTGCGGGAGCGGACCGGCGAGCCGCCGGAGGTCCTGGCGGCGCGGATGACGGCCATCACCGCATGCCTGGCGGCGGCGGGGCGGGCGGCCGGGACCCCGCTCACGCTGGGCCCGTCGCGGGACGCGGGCTGGGTTCAGGTCGAGGCGGGCGCGGCCACGGTCGCCTGCACGATCACAGCCATCGAGGGAGTGCGGGGGCCGGTCGTCCTCGCGCTGGCCACCTGGCCTGCCGCGATCCACGACGCCGCCGGCCACGCGGCCAGGTTCAGCGGGTATGACGCCCGGCCGCCGTCAGGCAGTTCCGGGTCAGCGGTCCCGGGCGAGTCGGGCACAGGTCAAACCACCGCAAGCCCCACGGCCATAGGCCAAACGGCCACCGGTCCAACGACCACGGACTCAACGGCGACAGGCTCAACAGCAGACCGCTAAACAGCCGGCCGCGAGCCTCTGAACGCCGGGAGGCGGCGCCAGGGACGGCTCAATGATTGAGAGAACTCAGTGAATTCAAGAATCCCGATTGAAGAACCCGGCAATTGGAGAACTCAGTGATTTAGAGAACCCACGGCTCGGGAACTGAGCGGTTCAAGAACTCTGTAGGCCGAACCAGTCGTCAGAGCTTGGTCAGCTTGGTATACGGGGCGGCGATCCGCTCCTGCTGGGTGCCGAAGTCCACGAAGACGCCGGACTCGTCGGCGGTAAGAACCCGGCCGAGGCCATAACGGTCGTGGGTGACCTGGTCCCCCGCGGCGAATTCCTTCACCGGGCGGACAACCGGGGGAGTGTTGAAGGGACTTCCGGGCAGGTAACGCCGGGTCGCGGCGCGGGCTGGCTTCATCCCTACAAGTATGGACCCCTCAGCGACCCGCCGCAGGCGCACGGGCCACTCAGCTGCGGTAAGAACGCATGTGTCACCCCGGATTGTTATGTTCTGTCACGCATCCGGATCAGCCGATCACAAGGCGTGCTGTCAGGCGACTCTCTCGGTCGCGGACGGCCGCCCGGCCCGCCAGGCGGCCTCAGCCACCCCCATCGGCGTCGAGGGCGGGCCCTGCATAAACGGCCAGATCTCCTCGGCGATGGCGCGCCAGTCCGCCGTGGCGGTCAGCTCGCCCAGGATCGCGAACAAGCCCAGGTTGATGCGCTGCAGGATGACGTAGGACCGCGGCACACTCACCCACTGGGCGAGCGGGCTGCGCACGTCGAAGAAGCGGCGCACCACGGCGGACGCGTAGTCCCCGGTCATGGTCCGTGGCCCCGGGCGGCGGACCGTGTCGTAGAAGACCGCCATGTGCTCGACCACCGTCTCGGTGCTCAGCGGGGCGTCGGCACGCAGGAAGCCAGCCTCCACCATGCTGGCCCGGAAGGCTTCCGGGTCCTGCTCCACGCACAGGTAGCGGACCATGTCCACGAGCGGCTGCAGCTCGGCCGCGCTGAAGTGCTTGACCAGGCCGAAGTCGAGGAACGTCACCCGGCCGCCGCCGTGGAACAGGTAGTTGCCCGGATGCGGGTCGCCGTTGAACGCGTGCACGTCGTACAGGCTGCGGAAGGTGAACCGGTAGATGGTCTCGGCCGCGAGGTCACGCTCTTCCTGGGACCACTCGGCCAGCTCGGCGAAGCGGGCCCCGTCGGCCAGCTCGCTGGTCACCAGCCGCCGGGTGGACAGCTCGTCGACGATCTTCGGGACGATGATCGTGGGGTGGCCGTCGTAGTACGCCGCCACCAGCCGCTGGTTCTCCGCTTCCTGCCGGTAGTCCAGTTCTTCCAGGACCCGGTCGCGCAGTTCGGCGATGAGGCCGTCCACGTCCTGGGCCGGCGCCGTGATGCGCAGCATCCGGCGCAGCAGGGCGACGTTGCCCAGGTCGGCCGCGATGGTCTCGGCGATGCCGGGGTACTGCACCTTGACCGCGACCGCCCGGCCGTCGTGGGTTATCGCCCGGTGCACCTGCCCGATAGACGCAGCCGCGATGGGCACGGGATCCCAGCGGGCGAAGGCCTCTTCGGGAGGCAGGCCGAGCTCTTCGGCCACCACGCCCGCGGCGAGCTCCGCGCTCATCGGCGGGACGCTGTCCTGCAGCCGGCTGAGCGTACGGCGGACCGCGGGTGACAGCCCGTCGTCCACGTAGCTGGCCATCTGCCCGATCTTCATCAGGACGCCCTTCATGGCGCCCAGGGTGGTGGCTACGTCCTCGGCGGTCTGCAGGGCGAGATCGTTGCGGAGCTGCTGACGGTGCTCGCCGGCGGCGGCGAACAGGCGCGGCGCGCTGGTCGCGTAGCGCAGGCCGCCCCGGAGCACCAGCTGCAGCGCGGCCTGGCCCCGGGCCAGCCGGAGCCGCCCCACCCGGTGGCCCAGCACGGCCAGCCCGGCCAGACCCGCGGTCACCGAGATCGCGGCGATCAGTTTCTTCACGCTGGCCGCGCCGCACGCACGCGCAGGGCGATCCGCTGGCGGGCCTCGAGCACCCCCGGCTCACCGAGGAACACGGTGTCGAGCACCCCGAGCGCCTGGTGGATCTCGGTCCGGCGGGCGTCGGTCAGCGGTGGCGGCGCGTACCCGTACATCTCGCGGGCCCAGCCGGGGAGCGCGGCCACCGCGGCGTCCCGCACGTCCTGCCAGATCTCCGCCATGTCCTCGTCCAGGCCGGGCGGATCGAGCAGGTAGTCCATGGACTCGCGGGCGGCCGGCGTGCAGCGCAACTCGGGACGGACCTTCGCGATGTAGGCCTCGAGTTCCGCGGTGCTGGCCGGGACGAGGTCACGGGGCACACCCACCAACTCCGCCTCGGTGACCATCTCCGCCACGAAGCGGTCGCTGTCCGGCGCCGCGAGCGGCGTCCCGAACAGATCGGCGGCCACGATCCCTGAGCTGACGAACGTGGCGTGCACCCAGAGCAGCAGGGCGGGATCGCTGGCCGTGTAGGGCTGCCCGGTGACGGTGTCCACGCCGCGGACATACTCATGGATGCGGCGCACCCGCGCGGCGACCCGCTCGGCTGACTCACGGTCCCCGAAGGTCACCGTGGCCAGGTAGGCAGACGTGGCGGCCAGCCGGCCGACCGGATCCTGGCGCCAGTCGCTGTGCTGGTCCACGCCCGCCATGGCCAGCGGATGCAGGGCCTGCAGGTGCAGGGCGCGCAGCCCCGCCACCGGGCTGGACAGGTCGGCACTGACCCGCCAGGCCACGCTCCCCGGTCCGAAGAAGCCGTCGTCGGCAGGGTGCTGCGGAATGCTGGACGCGTACGCCGCGGCCGAACGGGACACCAGGCCCGCCGCGGCCGCGTACGGGTCCGCGGTCACCGCGCCACCAACAACAGGGTCATCCACCACGGGGTCACCCCGGCGGCGCGGCTCTTGGCGGCCGGGGTCTCCAGCCCGCCAAGGTTGTCGCGAAAGTTCCTCATACTCTCAAAAGTACCCACCCCTGGACTTCGTTCCGACACTGCGAA
Organism: uncultured Actinomycetes bacterium; assembly: GCA_963844695.1. GTDB lineage: Bacteria > Actinomycetota > Actinomycetes > Streptosporangiales > Streptosporangiaceae > RYN-230. Next base: position 41,392 of record CAWJPL010000032.1, on the reverse strand, counting down.
GCGGATGCAGTTACCCGCCACCAGGACGGCCAGGGAGGACGACCACACGCGGCACACTCACCCCCCGAGGACTAAGACCGCAGCATCCCGGGCGGGGCTGGCTCAAAGTGAGATTCACTCCTGTACCAGGCAGAGGTACGCATTGTGCAATGGCCCGCGTAAATTGCCGGCCTCGTGCGTGCGTTCCCTGCGAAGGAGCAGCCGATGACCGATCTCGACGCATCCGCCAGTAACTCCGGAACCGCCCCGGCCACAGAAACGGAAATCGCGGGAGACCCAGTCCCGATCATGGCACCGCTGGCCGGCGACCCGTCCATGCTGGGCCTGCCGGTATTCATCGTTGGGTCGGTCGCGCTAGGCCTGGTCCTGGTGGGAGTGGTGCCGGCCACTGCCGTGGGCGCCTCCCTGCCTATCATCCTGGCGGCCACCTCGATCGGATTGTTCATCGCCACGATCTGGAGCGCGGCCATCGGCCAGAGCGCGGTGGCCAGCATCTTCGGAATCTTTGCCGGGTTCTGGCTGAGTTACGCGGTTCTCGTGCTCGGGTTGATCCGGGGCTGGTTCGGCATCACGGCCCTGGCCGCTGCCTCCACCCAGGAACTGTTCCTGATCTCCTGGCTGGTCATCGTCGTGGTCCTCACCTTGGCCACGCTCCGGCTGCCGCTCGCCTTCACAGTGATCTTCGTGCTGGTGGACGTGGCCCTGCTGCTGGTGCTGCTCGGCACCGAGGAAGCCTCGACGGGCCTGGCCAAGACGGGTGGCTACGTCGTGCTGGCCTTCGCGGCGGTCGGGGTGTACGTGTTCTACGGCGCGGCGTCGCTGGCCACCGGCGGCAAGGGCGTGAACCTCGGCAAGCCGCTGCAAAGCTGAGCTAGTCCGGGGGGGCGACCCCCCTGGACCCCCCGCTCGCCGCTCCGCGCCGAACGTCGGCTCGGCGGGCACCCGCCTTCGGCGGGCCCCGCCTTGCCGGCGCATGCGCTGGCAAGGCGGGGCCCGCCGCCACGGACCCCGCCATCCGCCGGCCCGTCGAACCCGCCTACGGCGCGTCTCCCCCGTCGGCGGATCGGGAATGCCAGGGCAACGACTGCCCGGCTAGTCTCCGGAGGGTCGTCTCCCAGGAGGCTGAGCATCCGGCACGGTGAGGCAGCATGGAGGGGTGACGCAGGCTGCCGCTGACCCCCGGGGTCCTTCCGAGATGGCCGCCGGGCTGGCCGGGGCGCCGGCGGATGCCGTTAGGGAAATTGCGGGACTGCTCGGGCGGGGCGGGGTGGTCGTGCTGAGCGGGGCGGGGCTGTCCACCGAATCCGGCATCCCGGACTACCGCGGTCCGACCGGCCTGGCCCGGCGGGCGGAGCCCATGACGTACCAGGCGTTCACCGGCGCTGCGGCGGCCCGGCAGCGGTACTGGGCGCGCAGCCACCTGGGCTGGCGGCACATCGCCCGGGCCACTCCCAATCTCGGCCACCAGGCCGTGGCCGAGATGCAGCAGGGTGGCCTGCTCAGCGCGATCATCACCCAGAACGTAGACGGGCTGCACCAGGCCGCGGGCGCACAGGAGGTCGTCGAACTGCACGGCAGCCTGAGCCGGGTCATCTGCCTGCGCTGCGGGGAGCGGACACCGCGGGAAGAGCTGGACCAGCGCCTCCGCGCGGCGAACCCGGACTGGGGCGCCCAGGAGCGGCAGGTCAACCCCGACGGCGACGCCGTCCTGGACGAGGGGGCGACGGACCGCTTCACGGTGGTGGACTGCCTGCGCTGCGCGGGCGCGCTCAAGCCCGACGTGATCTTCTTCGGCGAGAACGTGCCGCCCGGCCGGGTCGCGGACTGCTATGCGCTGGTCAGCGAGGCGCGGGCGCTGCTGGTCCTCGGCTCCTCGCTCACCGTGATGTCCGGCTACCGGTTCGTCCGGCACGCGGCCAAGCTCGGCATCCCGGTCGCGATCATCAACCAGGGCCCGACGCGGGGTGACGCGCAGGCCACGGTCACGCTCGACGCGCCCCTGGGCTCGGCCCTCACCACGCTCACCACCTGATACCGGTAGGCGCGGGCAGGATCAGTTCGAGCTGTACGGGGTGTTGCGCAGGTCAGGGGCGGGCGTGGCGGTGAGCGACCGCAGCATGGTGGTCTCCCGGGCCAGCAGCGCGCGCTCGGCACCAAGACGGCGCTCAGCGTCCGGCTCGGCCAGCAGATCCTGCCGCACCGACAGGTCCAGGATCATCGACGCGGCCACCAGGTAGGACAGCAGCAACGGCTCGTCCGGCAGTTCAGGCACGGTGACCTCGACGCTCTCCCGGCTGGCCAGCGCCTCGACGTAGCCGTGGAAGCCGCGCTGCACCGCGTGCACGGCCAGGCCGGCGGCCGCCTCGTCGCCGACCTCCTCCTCCAGCAGTTCCACCTCGCCCTGCAGGTACGGCCGCGACTTGTCGAGCGAGGCGAGCCGGAAGCGCTGGGTGCCCACGGTCACCAGGTGATACCGGCCGTCGTCTTGTTCAGCGACCTCACGCAGGGTGGCGGTGCAGCCGATCTGGTACAGCGCGGAGATTCCGTCCACGCCGGTCTCCCGGCCCTTGCGGATGGCGATGACGCCGAACCGGCGGGGTTCCGGCCCGTCCAGCAGGTCGCGGACAAGCTCCCGGTACCGCTCCTCGAAGATGTTCAGCGGGAGCAAGAGTCCCGGGTAGAGGACGGTACCGAGCGGGAACAAGGGCAGCGTCTCGCTCATCCTTGGAGACTATTCGGCCGGTCTCATGCGGGCCACTCCCCGTGGCTCGCCTGGCCTGATCACCGCGCGGTGACCACGGTGAGCAGGGCGAGCAAGATCGTCGCGCTGGCGGCCAGGCCGTGCACGACCGGGACGATGATCCGCAGGTCCCCGCGCGGCCGGCGCGGCGGTGCGGAGGTCCCGTCCGGCGGGACGGGTCCTGGCGGCATGTGGATGCTGGCGCTATGGATGCTGGCGCTATGGGTGCTGGCGCCACGGGTCCTGGCGAAGGGGACGCCTGGGCCGTCCACACCGTCAGCGTGGCCATGCCGAGCCCGATGACCGCGAGCAGGAGGCTGACCGCCAGCCAGCCCAGGCTGCTCCACCCGGTGACCAGGTAGGCGATCCAGGCCAGCAGCGCGGCGACGGCCGCGCCCGCGTGCCCGAGGGGAACCACTGGACCGGGCCGGCGGCCTCCGGTCCGCGGCGGGTACAGGCCGCGGCGCCTGATCCAGGGCACCAGCATGAAGGCCCCGATGCCCATGGTGAGCAGCCACGTCGCGAGCGCGGCCAGGCCCGTCCCCCAGCGGCCCGCGGGCCCGGGCGGAGCGGGTGGCGGGACCGGACGGAGGCGGACCGCAGGCTCGGGCACGGACTTGATGAGCCTGGCCAGGCGGGCCTCGGCCGCGGCGGCGCGGCGCCGCCAGGCTGCCTTGTGCTGTCCAGCGCCGGCGACCTCGTAGATGCCCCGGCCGAGGGCCAGATTCAGCTGGGACCGGCTCAGGCCGCGGCAGGGGCCGGGGAGGCTGGTCAGCGTGGCGTGCTGCTCGAGCGCCCGCACGGCGGTGGCCGTGCACGCCGGGACCGATCCGGCCCGGTCCGGCTCATCGTGGGCGGGGGCGCCGCCGGCCCCGCAGGCGGCGACCAGCACGCCGGTCGCGAGAAGCACGGCGGTCGCCGCAAGAACGGGGATCGCAAGAACGGGGGTCGCCGCGAGCGCGGCGGCCGCGGGAAACCGGGCGGCCCGCTTCACGGGTCAAGCGTATTCCCGCCCGTATGCGACGATGAGCCGGGAGAGATCCCTGCCGCGCGATTCGAGGACAAGGCGGTCGCCCGTGACCTCATCTGAACCCCCCGCAGCGGACCCTCAGGCCCGGGTCCTTCCCGGCGGCGTTGACCTGTCCGCCTCGGAGTTCTGGGGCCTTCCGCTCCCCCAGCGGCGCGATGCGTTCGCCGGCCTGCGCAGCTTGCCCCAGCCGCCGTTCTTCGCTGATCCGGAAGTCCCGTTCGCGGCCTCCGGCGGCGGATACTACGCGCTGGTCCGGCACGCGGATGTGAGCGAGGCGAGCCGGAATCCCGAGGTGTTCTGTTCTGGGCAGGGCGCGACGAGCCTGGTTGACCTGCCCGTCGAGTTCAACGAGTACTTCGGATCCATGATCAACATGGACGACCCGCGGCACGCCCGGCTGCGCCGGATCGTGTCCCGGGCCTTCACCCCCCGGATGATCCGCAAGTTCGAGGACGACGTGCGGCAGGCCGCCGCGCAGATCGTGGACGACCTGCTGGAGACCGGGCCGTGCGACTTCGTGGAGCACGTGGCCGCACGGCTGCCGCTGACCATCATCTGCCAGATGATGGGCATCCCGGACAGCAGTTACGCCATGGTCCTGCACGACACGAACGTGATCCTGTCCGGCAACGACCCCGACATCATCAGTGAGAACCCGGACGAGGCCGTGGGCCAGATCCTGACCGCAGGCGGGGAGCTGGCTGGCCTGGTCACCGAGCTGTGCGCCGCGCGGCTCCAGGAGCCGAAGGACGACCTGATCACCGCGCTGGCCACGGCGAACATCGACGGCGAGCAGCTGACCAGTGCCGAACTCGCCTCGTTCTTCATCCTGCTCGTGGTGGCCGGCAACGAGACCACCCGCAACGCCATCTCGCACGCGCTCATGCTGTTTACCGACCACCCGGAGCAGCGTGCCCTGCTACTCGACGATCCGGAGGCCCGGCTGGGCGGCGCGGTCGAGGAGATCGTCCGGCAGGCGTCGCCCGTGATGTTCATGCGGCGGACGGTGACCCGGGACTACACCATGAACGGCCACGACTACCACGAAGGCGACAAGGTCGCCCTGTTCTACTGGTCGGCCAACTACGACGAGGCCGTGTTCGCGGACCCGGCCCGGTTCGACATCACCCGCTCGCCCAACCCGCACGTCGGCTTCGGGGCCGCCGGGCCGCACTTCTGCCTGGGTGCCCACCTGGCCCGGCGGGAGATCAGCGTCGCGCTCCGCGAGCTGCTGGGGCGGGTTCCCGATATTCACGCGGCCGGCCCGCCTGACCGGCTGCTCTCCAGCTTCATCAACGGGATCAAGCATCTCAACTGCGATTTCAGTCGCTGACGTAACCGGGCAGACTGCCACGCACCCAGGCACCGCGCATCTGACACCCGCGAGTCGGCCTCAATCTGGTAACGAACTGTGATTAGGCGAACGCAGAGTGTATAACTAGAACCCCCTGGCTTGTGGGGGGACCGCGCGTCAACGAGGGGGGTCACCTCCCCGCCGGGCCGGCCAGCCGCTCCGCCCTACCGGGCGGCGGCTGCGGGCACGGAACGGGGTGGCGCAGAGACGCGAAAGCCGAGGGGGACACCTTCGTCCACTGGGCGGCGCTTCCCCGGGGGCGTGGCGCCGCCCAGGACGAAGGTGCCGGGCATCACGGCCCGGCTCCCGGGCTCGGCATCAGGGCCCCGGTGTTAGGGCCCCGGCGTTAGGGCCCCGCTTCAGGGCCCTGCCGTCAGGGCAGGGCGCTGATCTGCCGGGCCAGGGCGAAGTCACTCCCCGTCAGGCCGCCGGCCGAGTGCGTCGACAAGGTCAGGGTCACCCGGTTCCACTGGATCAGCAGGTCGGGATGGTGGTTGGCCTGCTCGGCCAGGTAGCCGACCGCCCCGACGTAGAGCAGGGCGGCCCGGAAGTCAGTCAGGGTCACCTCACGGGTGATGCTGTCCCCCGCCCGGGTCCAGTCCGGCAGGCTGGCGAGTTCGGTGCCAATGTCGTCCTCAGAGAGCAGTCCCATGTTCCGCGAGCCTAGCCGTGCCGCTGGACGCGGCATGGCCAGTCTCGCGGAGCCGCGCCGCTGGACACGGCCGGCTGGTAAGTCCAGCGTGCGCTCAAGGGAGCCACCAGACGCGCGACGCGGCCGCGACACACGAGCCCACGTTGACCTGGGTTCCCGGGGTGACCATGCTGCCCGGGTCGCGCAGGCACCGGCCGGCCAGGGTGTTGCGCAGCAGGCCGTTGCCCAGGGCTGTCCACTGCTGGTAGGTGCTCCCGTTGCACCGGCGGAGGTGGGTGGCTGCCGCCGTGGACGGTGACGCGACCGCGAGGCAGTACTTCCCGTCCCGGACCGCGAGGCGGCCGATGTGCCACTGCTGCCTGCCCGCGCCGCTACCGCAGGTACTGGTGATCACCGGAGCGTCCTGGGCGTAGGCCGCCCGGGACAGGCAGACGCCGACCACACCGCTCGGCACCGTGCCGCCGCGCAGCGCCGTGATCGCCGACTGGGCCACGCTCAGGTAATTGCTGTAGGTACCGCTGGTGTACGTGGCCCAGGGCGAGAAGCTGGTCCCCTTCTGACTGATGACGTACGCGCCGTCCGCGTTGCATTTGGCTGTGAACGCGCAGGTGTCGGTGATGCTGGCCCAGGCCTGGTCGTCGATCTGCCAGAGCCCCCGGTCGTATACGCCTGAGCAGGTCACCGGCGGGTAGTAGCCGTCCTTGCGGGTCGGATTGCAGTAGTACACGGTCGGCTGGCCGCCGGATTCGGCCATACAGATGGCACTGGCTGTAACCAGGTCGCTGTGGCTGGTGTTGTTGGTCCATCCGGCGTAGGTGGCGTATCCGGCACAGGCCTGGGCCGCCGTCACCGCCTGCCGCGCGCTCAGGATCCGGCCGAACGCCCCGCGGGGGGCGACCGACGCCGGGCGCATGGCCACCGGCCCGGACTGCGGCCCGGCATCCGATGCCCCCGGGGTAGGACTACCCGATGTCGCCCGGGTGGGACTGACCCCAGCGCGGGCCGTGTCATGTGACGCTGAGTGTTCCGTGGGGTGAGGGATGGACGCCGCAGCGACGACGCTGGCGGGCAGGACGACGGCAGCTGCAGCGGCCAGAACGTACCGCGCTGCCACCTTGGCGCTGAACGCCATGATTCGAACCCCCTGAGTTCCCGACGGGACGCAAATCTCGCCGACATGGCCCTGCCTGCGAGAGGAAGGGCTCTGGGGGGCTCGTCAGCCGGCTACCGGGCCGGCGTCGTGATGCTAAGAAAGCTGCATACCCTGTCCAAACTACTGCGGAACGTCCTGACGAGACGCGCGAGCCGCCATCGGATTCCTCGTCACCCCACGTGACGGACTTGCCCGTCCGCGGGCAGCGTCGGCTCAAAGCCCGCGTGGCATGGGCTCTCAGGCTGACTCGCGGTCCAGCAGTCGCGTGCTTCAGCGGAGAACTTCAGCCCATCCGAAGCGGAGCATCAGCCTGCCGGCTGCGGGGCATCTGCCGGTATGCTGGCTGCGCCGCTTGACGTCACTAAGCGGCGCAGCCGTGCGGCCCGCTGGCTGCGCCCCCGCCCGGAGCCCGGCCTCCCGCACCGGCCACCCGCCCGGCAGCCCCTGGAGAGCCTCCGATATGACCGCGCCTGACCCGGCGAAGCCCCGGCAGACACCGCTGCGCGCCGTGCATGAGCGGCTGGGCGCCTCGATGACCGACTTCGCCGGCTGGCTGATGCCGCTGCGATACCGCAGCGAGACGGCCGAACACCAGGCCGTCCGGGGCCAGGCGGGCCTGTTCGACCTGTCGCACATGGGCGAGATCGTCGTCGCCGGCCCGGGAGCCGCCGCTGCCCTGGACTACGCGCTGGTCGGCCAGCCGTCGTCGATGGCGCCGGGGCGCGCCCGCTACACGATGATCTGCGCCGCGGACGGCGGCGTCCTCGACGACCTGATCGTCTACCGGCTGGCCGACCAGGAGTTCCTGGTCGTGGCCAACGCCGCCAATACGGGCGTGGTAGACAGCGCACTGCGTGAGCGGGCGGACGGCCACGACGCGCGGATCACGGACCAGACCGATGCCTACGCGCTGATCGCCATCCAGGGCCCAGCGGCGGCCGGCATCCTCGCCCCGCTGACCGACATCACCCTGGACGGCGTGAAGTACTACACCAGCCACCAGGGCACCGTGGCCGGGCGGGAGATCCTGCTCGCCCGGACCGGCTACACGGGTGAGGACGGGTTCGAGCTGTTCACCCAGCCTGAGGACGCGGAGCACATCTGGACGGCGCTGTCCGGGGCAGGCGCCGGCGCGGGCCTGGTGCCCGCGGGGCTCGCCGCCCGGGACACGCTCCGGCTGGAGGCCGGGATGCCGCTGTACGGCAACGAACTCGGGCTGGACACCACGCCGTTCGACGCCGGTCTTGGCCGGGTGGTCAAACTGGACAAGCCCGGGGATTTCGTCGGCCGGGCCGCACTCGCCGACGCGGCGCAGGCGCCCCCGCGCCGGGTCCTGGTCGGCCTGCGCGCTGGCACCCGGCGCGTCCCCCGGCATGGATATCCCGTCCTGTGGGACGGGCAGCCGCGTGGCGTGGTCACCAGCGGCGCTCCCTCCCCCACGCTTGGCGTACCCATCGCCATGGCCTATGTCGAGCCTGAGGTGGCCGCGGCGGCCGGGAACGGGGACGCCGGGCAGAGCGACGGGAACGCAGCGGGCGGCCCGCTCGAGGTTGACGTCAGAGGCCGGGCCGAGCCGGCCGAGATGATCCCGCTGCCCTTTTACCGCCGATCGGATTCATAATCGGAGCCACAACCGGCCATGACTTCCCCCGGGCGGCCTGGCCCGGCGGAGCAGCAGATTCCAGGAGAGCGACCAGATGACTGTTCCGGAAAACCTGAGGTACACCGCGGAGCACGAGTGGGTGGCCATCGACGGCACCGTGGCGTCGGTCGGCATTACCGACTATGCGCAGCAAGCTCTGGGCGACGTCGTGTACGTATCCGTGCCCGCAGCGGGGGCGGCCGTGACCGCCGGGGAACCGTGCGGCGAGGTGGAGTCCACCAAGTCGGTCTCCGACCTCTACGCGCCGGTGGACGGCGAGGTGATCGAGACCAACCCGGATATCGACGACGACCCGGGGCTGGTCAACACCGACCCGTATGGGGCCGGCTGGCTGCTCCGGATCCAGCTGCCGGACGATGGCGACCCGGCGGGCCTGCTGAGCGCCGAGGAGTACACCGCGCTGACCAAAGAGGCTGAATGAGCCCTTCCGGCGGTCCGCCGGGCCCGGCGGACCTCACCCGGTACAACGCGGCCACGGCCAGCCTGGAGCCCCCGTTCGCCGTGGTTGACCTGGCCGCGCTGCGGGCCAACGCCGCCGACATGACCCGCCGGGCGGCGGGCAAACCGATCCGGCTGGCGAGCAAGTCGGTGCGCTGCCGCGCGCTGCAGGAGCAGGTCCTGGGCACCGGCGGGTTCCACGGGATCCTGGCGTTCACGCTGCCGGAAGCGCTGTGGCTGGCTGGGCAGGGAGTCAGCGACGACATCGTCGCCGCCTATCCCAGCACTGACCGGACGGCGCTCACCCGGCTGGCTAGTGACCCGGCGGCCGCCGCCGCGATCACCGTGATGATCGACTCGCCGGATCAGCTGGACCTGATCGAGAAGGCCGCCGCGGCCGTGGCCGATCCCGCCGAGGTCCAGGTCTGCATGGACATCGACACGTCCTACGTCGGCCTCGGTGGCATGATCCGCGCCGGGGCGCGCCGGTCCCCGGTCCGCACCCCGGCCCAGGCGGCCGCCCTGGCCCGGGACATCGCGGGCCGCCCGGGGATCCGGCTGGCCGGCCTGATGGCCTACGAAGCCCAGATCGCCGGGGTCGGGGACAAGCCGCCGGGCCTGCCCGCCTATGCGCTGGTCGTCCGGCAGATGCAGCGCCGGTCCGCGGCCGAACTGGCCCGGCGGCGCGCGGCCATCGTGGCGGCGGTCCGCGAGGTGACGCCGCTCCGCTTCGTGAACGGGGGCGGCACCGGCTCGATCGGGGGGACCGCGGCCGAGGACGCGGTCACCGAGATCGGCGCCGGCTAGGTCTCTACCAGCCCAGCCTGTTCGACAGCTACCGGGCGTTCTCCGGGCGGCCGGCGGCCCTGTTCGCGCTGTCCGTGGTCCGGCGGCCCGCCTCCGGGGTGGTCACCGTGGCCGGCGGCGGATACGTGGCGTCGGGGCCCGCCCACGGCAGCCGCCTCCCACAGCCCTACCTCCCGCCCGGACTGCGGCTGGACAAGCAGGAGGGCGCCGGTGAGGTGCAGACGCCGCTGCTCGGCAAGGCTGCTGACGGGCTGCGGATAGGCGACCGGGTCTGGTTCCGCCACGCCAAGGCCGGTGAGCTGTGCGAGCGGTTCGGTGAACTGCACCTGATCGACGGGGCCACGATCACGGCGACCGTTCCCACCTACCGCGGCGAAGGGCAGTCTTTCGGCTGACGGGACCGTCCCGGCGGCGCTCGGGGTCGCTTGTGGCGGGGCGGCCCGTGGCAGGCCCTGTGGTGGCCAGACGGCACGAGTCGCAGGACCGATGAGGCTGGGATTCGCCCAGGTGACAAGGTGCCCAACCCCCTTCCAGCGCCCAGAGTCCGCTGGTCAGCCAGCTGTCAGGCGGCCGGATCCACGTGCAGGCTGTACCGCTGCCATTCCCGCCGGGAGCCCAGTCGCACCCAGACAGAGAAAGTAGTGTGTCTTGCGCGGCGCATAAAGATGCCGGTCAACGCATGGGCTTATGTGTCTGCCCTTGGTGGTCCACCAGATCCGGTCAGAAGAACACTGCCTCCGATGCCCGGCAGGAGTTATTGACATGCGGCGCTGCTGACAGTTTTGGCCCGCTGGGTGAACCGTTTCCCGGTCTGGCCCGTTTTATCGTTGGCGTTCGTGCTGTGCGCGTAAGGAACGGGCCCGCGGATGCTCATAAATGCACACCGAGGGGGACCTATGATGAATCGCACCTCACTGCCTAGCTTAGGGCTCATCGCCGGGACAGTGATCGCATTCCTCGGCATCGCCGTGGCTGTTCCGGCGCAGGCCGCAGGAGGGTGGTCCGCGCCCGTGCCCTTGCCCATCTCCGGCGGGTCAATAGCGGCTGCAGTCAGCGCCTCCGGGGCGGCGGCAGCCGTCACCTCAGGACAGACAGCGTCGGGCTCTGCCGCTGTCAGCGTCTCCACCAGCGCGGACGGACATACCTGGACGGCGCCCGTGACCCTCGGCCCGGGCTATGAACCGGCCGTGGCTCTGGCCCCGAACGGGCGCACCGTGGCCGTGTGGCAGGGTCTTTCCGGGACTACCTCCAGCGGAGTGCAGGCCAGCGTCCTGGTGCCCGGCGGAACCTGGAGCGCGCCCGTCACCGTCGCCCCGGCTGGCATCAACCCGCAAGTGGCCGTGGACGCCGCCGGTGACGCGGTCGCGTTGTGGGCCACCTCCAGCAGCTCCGCAGCCTCTATCCAGGCGGCGGTTTTGCGGGCCGGCGGGACCTGGTCTGCCCCGGTGACCGTGGGCAAGGGCGTCACCCCGAATCTGGCCGTTAATACCGCGGGCGCGATCCTCGCGGGCTGGACCGCCTCCCCGCACGAGACAACGGTCGCCGCCGGCACGGTCAGCGGTGGCTGGTCAGCCCCGGTCACCCTAGGCCCCGCCACCGCCTACAAGCAGGCGGGCGTGCACCTGGCCCTGGCCGCCAACGGGCAAGGCATCGCGCTGTGGACCGGGGGCAACGGCGTACAGGCTGCGACCCTCAGCCCCGGCGGCACCTGGACCGCCCCGGTCATCCTCACTAGCAGTTCATCTACTGTCGCCTCCGGCCTGGCCGCGGACGGGGCGGGCGACGCGGTCGCCCTGCTGACCCAGCAGGTTGACATCGGATCGACCATTACCTGGGTCCCGGAAACAGCCCGCCATCCCCTGGGCGGCGGCTGGACCGCACCCGCCCAACTGGCCACGCTCTCGGGCCAGTCCGGGAAGATCGCCGGCACCCCGGCCGGCTCGTTCGTGGTCGAAGACGGCAGCAACGCGGTCACCAGCCCGCCCGGCCAGAGCTTCGGCACCCCGGTCAACCTCGCCCCCAGCAGCACCATCACGCAGCTCACCGCCGCTGCCGGCCACGCGCTCGCCATCTTGGCCGTAGGCGGCAACCTGAGCGCCGCCACCGAGCCAGTGACCTGACTCCCTGAATCTGCCTGAACGGCGGATCCAGACGCCAAACCAGAGCCAGGATCCGGTCGCCCCGAAGATCACGCCTGCGCTTTGGGCCTGAATGGTTCATGCATAACCACCCAAGGCCAAGAACCGCACGCTTCAGCCGCACGTCGGCTGGCGCGCCAGCCGGCTTCTGTCTGCAGGCAGTAGAGATGAGCCGTCGTCGTCGTTGCCGTGGGCAAGTGCCGGACGCTGGGTGGGCGGTGGATGTACTCAGGACCCTGAGCCCGGGAAACCGGAATCGTGCTCGCTTCTACACTTTCGGCTAGCGAAGTTCACCGTAAGGCTGAAGTCCGTTCCGACGCTGACGGACCACGAGACTACCTCAGCATGTTTAATGGCGATCCTCACCAGGAGTCTATGGAACTCCCTGAGCCACTCTTCCCACTCGTCGGACGGTACAGCCGCCCTGGCATGGCGAGGTCCGTGTTTCTGCTCCTCCTCGGCCTCTGACGCAACGTTCAGGGTCCGGTTTGCCGTCGCCGCCGCGACTAGGGCGCTCGAAAGAGCATCAGCAGCCGATGACTCGTCGGTAATGGACTCAGGATCAGGGAGGTCCGGAAGAGAGCTCATATCGTTCTGACGCACATCAGCGCCAGACGGAGCGCAGACCGCACTAACAAGTGCTAGCGCACCTGGATATTCATGCACCGAGGGTCCTGCGCCGCGAACTTGCTCATCTGCCCTCCCTGGTGCACGGATGGCTGGCCAGCGAGCTTGGGGGACTTGATGGCCTTCGCCGCCGTGGATGGGGTGGCTTCAGGATCGCCGGGCGAGCAGGTATCCCTGCGGGGAATCCTCCTGGCCTCGGCGGGACGCCCGCCCCAGAACACGGCCGCGAAGCCGGCATCGGCCGCCGGGTGTTCCATCTCGCCGGGCGACAGCCAGTAGACGTCGAATCCGACACCCAGGCCGGTGCTGCGGCCACCCCGGCGGACCTGGCTGTCACCGGCCTTGAACGCTGTCACCAGGTAGCCTCCCGGTTTGACCACGCGGGCCAGCTCGCCGAAGGCCACCGGCCTATCGGACGGCGCGAGGTACATGAGGGAGTACCAGCAGACCGCGCCGGCCAGCGAGGCATCCTCGAAAGGCAGCGCACGCACGTCGGCTACGGCGAAATCGAAGCCGGGCTGGTCACGGCGGGCTACCCGGATCATCCCGGGTGACAGGTCGATCCCCTGGGGGGACAGGCCCCTGGCGGCCAGACGGGGCGCGAGCCGGCCTGTCCCGCAGCCGATGTCCCCCACCGTGGCGCCCAGCCCTGCGGCCAGCGTCAGGTCGCAGAACAGGCTCAGCACCACCCGTTCGGCGGGCATCCGGTCCATAGCGCCAGCCAGGCGATCAGCGTAGAACTCGGCCAGGACATCGTGCGCAGTCCTCAGCTCGTCCGTCTTGGCATCCACGAAGGGACTCTAACTGGCCCCTGCCGACAGAGGCAGATCAGGAACCCAGGGCGTTGGCATGTCAGGAAGACGCCTGCAACGCATCGGTCAGCAATGCGACCAGCGCCTCGAGCTGCACGTCGCCCGAGGAGGAGACCTCCTCGTCCGACCCGTCCAGCGCCCGGGCGGCAAGCCCCGCCTTACCGTCGATCAGCCCGGCGATCCGGGCGTCGATGGTCTGCGCGGCGATGATGCGCCACGCGGTCACTGGCTCAGCCTGCCCGATGCGGTGACTGCGGTCGATGGCCTGGGTCTGCTCCGCGTCGGTCCAGGACATCTCGGCCAGCACGATGTTCGAGGCGACCTGCAGGTTCAGCCCCACACCAGCCGCGGTCAGTGAGCACACCGCGACCGCGACGTCCGGGTCGTTCACGAAGGCTTCGATGTTCGCCTGCCGCACTGTGGGCGTCTGGCCGCCCCGGATCGACGAGAAGCGCACCCCCTGCCGGGCGAAGATCTCTTCTGCGGCGTCCATCACGTTGACGTGCTTGGCGAAGAAGACGACCTTGCCGGCACTGCGGGCCAGCTGAGCCGCGTAGTCCGCGGCCAGTTCGGCCTTCGCTTGGCCGATGCGCCGCATCATGGTGAACACGTTCTCGCCGGACTGCGCGCCTGCCGTCTCCTTCAGCTCCGACTGGGCCACCCGGCGGACGAGGTCGTGGTCGATGCCCTCGACGCCGACGTCGGAGGATCGGTTCGCGAGCGCGGTCTTGTACTGCGCCACCATCCGGCCAGCGAGGGCCCGTTCTGCCGCCCGGATCGACCGGCCGGACCGTTCGTCCAGCTCAACGGGGAGGTCAGCGATGCGGCGGGCCGGGATGTCGGCGGCCACGTCGAGCTTGCGCCGGCGCACGACTCCCAGGTCGATCACGCACTGGCGGGCCGCGGCGTAGAAGCTTCGGTCGGCGGGCGTCAGACCGGTGTCCTCGAGCGCGTCCATCAGCTCATCGAGGGGCTTACTGTCGTCGATCCAGCCGAGGAACTGCCAGATGGCCCGGAAGTCCTCGATGTCGTTGATCAGCGGGGTGCCGGTCAGCGCCATCAGTAGGGGCCGGTCCATCCGGGACCTGATGCGGTCGGAGAGCGCGAGGACGTTCTGCGAGCGCTGCGAGGTCTTGTTCTTCGTGAAGTGAGCCTCGTCCACGACCATGCCGCGGAAGCCGAAGTCACCGAGCCAGCCCATGTGGCGGTCGAGAACCTCGTAGTTGAGCACGACGATATCGGCGAATCCGTTGACCGCCTCGCCGTCGCCCTGCACCACCGTGGCCGGGCGGTGGGGAACCCAGCGGGCCGCCTCACGGGCCCAGTTGGTCTTGACGACGTTCGGCACGACGACCAGCAGCGGGAAGGCGTTGGCTGCCTCCGCGGCGAGCAGCGCCTGGGCCGTCTTGCCCAGACCCGGCTCATCGGCGAGCAGGAACGTCCGGTGACCGGCAGCGGCCGCGGCGACCACCTGCCCCTGGTGCGGCATCAGTTCCAGGCCCGCCGGGGTGAACCGGTCCGCCGGCGCCGGGAGCGCCATGCACGCCGGGGCTCCCCCGCTGGCACGTTCGAAGGAACTCAGCAGCGGGCCGAGCAGCTCCCAGCCGGCCAGACGACGCGGACGGGAGGTGTTCTGCGGGACGGCGGAGAAGTCGGGGGCGAGAAAGGGGTTCGCCAGTTGCCGGGAGATCACCGGCTGCGGCACGACCCGCCGCACCGAGCTGGTGGAAGGTGTAGCGGTCTGCGTAGGCGCGATCTCCTCGGGTGCCGGCTCGATCCCGAGGTCCCGCAGCATCTCCCCTTTGAGCGACCGGGCCGCGTCGGAGACGCTGGAGCCCTCGGCCAGCAGCGCCAGCAGCCCAGCGTCCTGGACGGCGGTCCTCGCGAGGATGGCCGCGATATCGTCCAGGCGCTTGAGCTGCTCGGCCCGGCGACCGTCGCTTCCGGCCGCCGCCCGGACGCGGGCACGCTCGTCCCGCAGCAGCAGGGCGACGGCCTGGAACTTCGTGCGCACGGCAGGCGTCACGCCGCCGCGCCGGGCAGCCGCCTCGACCTCACGGACGGTTCGGGCGAGCGCCGTGACGACATCGCCGCGGTGGTGGGCGCGGCGCTGCTTTCGCGGGGCAGTACGGCGAGCGCCCGCCTGGCGCTGGCCTGCTCGAGCCACAGACTTCTCCTCTGGAATGCCGGGACACAGTCGCCACGGCAACACGCAGCACAGCCCCGCGGCCGGGACGGGAAACGTCCCGGGCAGCGGGCCTGGTGCCTTGAACACCGAGCCGACTCGCGATCTCCGACGATCGACGCAGGCGGCCCTCGGCTAGCTCTTTACACGAACCCGGAGCCGGCGGTGAGTGGGCTGGTGATCACAGCACGGGAAAGTCGTCACCGACCGGCTCGGTTCTCGGGTACCGCTCATGTTAACGCGTGCGAGAACGCATAATTCCCCGGGGGCGGGAATGAAGCCGCAGTGGCCGCATGTTAGCCGTCGCCGACCGACTCTCCTCCCCGGGGAAGGAAGGCAGGCCATGACGTCCTCGCCGGCCAGCATGCGCGCCGTCCGACTCTCTGGCCCCGGCCCCGTGGACAACCTGCGGCTGACCACGCTCCCGCTCCCGCCCGAGCGGGACGGCTGGGTGCGCATGCGCGTCGAGGCGTTCGGCCTCAACCGTTCGGAGCTGAAGCTCCGGCTGGGTCTGAGCGTGGGGGTCAGCTTTCCCCGGGTGCCGGGTATCGAGGCCGCCGGCACCGTCGACGCGGCCCCGGCCGGCAGCGGGCTGGCTCCGGGGCAGAAGGTCGTCGCGATGATGGGAGACATGGGCCGCACCTACGACGGCGGCTATGCCGAGTACACGTCCGTGCCTCTGTCCCAGGTCATCCCCATCGACACCGACCTGCCCTGGGAGGTGCTAGGCGGCCTGCCGGAGATGGTGCAGACCGCCTACGGCTCGCTCACCATCGGCCTGGACCTGCAGCCCGGTCAGTCCGTGCTGATCCGCGGCGGCACCTCCTCGGTGGGCCTGGCCGCCGCCGCGCTCGCCACCTGGCGCGGCGCGCACGGTGCTGTCCACCACCCGGCGGGCAGGCCGCCTCGCTTTGCTCAAGAAGCACGGCGTTGACTACCCCCTGCTCGACACCGGTGAGGTCGCGCCCGCCGTGCGTGAACTGTATCCGGGCGGCGTTGACGCCGCCCTTGATCTCGTCGGCACGCCGACTCTGCCCGACACTCTGCGCGCGGTGCGCGTGCACGGCACGGCCTGCTTCGGCGGCAGCCTCTCCGGCCAGTGGACGGTGCGGGACTTCTCCCCGAACGAGTACCTGCCCAGAGGTGTACGCCTGGCGGGCTACTTCGGCGATGCCGCCGACCTGCCCCGGGAGGCCTTCCAGGACATCCTCGACGCGCTCGCG
The DNA here is from genome assembly GCA_963844695.1 of uncultured Actinomycetes bacterium. Lineage (GTDB taxonomy): Bacteria > Actinomycetota > Actinomycetes > Streptosporangiales > Streptosporangiaceae > RYN-230. Next base: position 24,570 of record CAWJPL010000032.1, on the reverse strand, counting down.
GCCGGGCGGCTGGCCTTCCCCGTAGACCGCGTCTACGACGGCCTGGAGCAAGTGCCGCAAGCCCACGACGACATGGAGCACGACCGCGCCACGGGCAAGCTCGTCGTCCGCGTCCGGCACTAATACGCCAGGCCAGTCAGGCCGCCCGCACGGCGATTCCCGGATAGTCGACTACCAGGCCGGATTCGTCATATACCAGGCGGCAGCTGAAATCAAAGATGGGAGCGCTGTAGTCAAAGCACTGGCGGGAGGCCTGGCCCGGAGTACGCGAGTAGGTCTGCTCCAGACGCTCCACGGCAAGGCCGGCAGCGCGGACGTAGGCGGCTGGAGCATCCGCCCGGGCTCCGGCAGGGAGGGCCATCCGGTGCACGGGCAGCGCGTTGGTCATGGCCGAGGACTCCAGGTCCACATCGAGACAGCCATCAAGGTGCGCAGCGTTCTCACCGTCAACCAGCCAGCGGCCTGCCCCGTCAGCCTCAAGCAGCCTCGAGCTGAATCCGGCCCGGGACCGCCCCCGGATCCGTGCGCTGCGGGTGGCCCAGCCCGCATCCAGTTCTATGGCGTACTCAACGACCCAGGTATCGCCGTCCTCGACCGCAGTGGTCCACCCCTCGATCCCCCACCCACCATCGCCAGCCTGGAAGTACACAACTTCAAAGCCGGAGCGGGCACCCCGGTGCCGCCACGCAGCCGTCGCGGGCACTTTTGCGAACGACATGCCAACGGTCTCCGTTTACCGGACGGTGGCGGCGCAGGCGGACTGGCCATTCTTCTCGAGGTAACGCTGGTGGTACTCCTCGGCCCGGTAAAACGCGGACGCCGGGGTGATCTGCGTAACGATCTGCCGCCTCAGCGATGGCTGCTCGGCGTCGCGTGACGCGATCGCGGCTTCCTGCTGGCCAGCGTCGTGGTAGAAGATCGCCGACCGGTACTGGCTGCCCAAATCGAAGCCCTGCCGGTTGCGGGTGGTCGGATTGTGGATCCGCCAGAACACCTGGAGCAGCTCCGCATAGCTGACCTGGGCCGGGTCGAACCACACCTCGACCGCCTCGGCATGGCCGGTGCGGTGCCGGCAGACCTGCCCGTAGGTGGGGTTCGCGACGTGCCCGCCGGTATAACCGACAGCGGTCCGCAGCACCCCGTGGACCTGGCGAAAGGCCGCCTCGACACCCCAGAAGCATCCGGCGGCGAATGTCGCGCGCTCGGCTCCCTCTGGCCCGTGGCCCTCGAACGGCGGTGCCAGTGCCGGGCCGGCGTTGCGGTTCCTGAGCTTCATCACGTCATAACCTCCTCGAACCTTTGTGCTAACACGAACCCAGACCCGGGGATTCCTGTCTCGGCGGCATGAGCCGAACTCGCGGCAGCAGTCGGTACCAGGAGTGGTCCTAGAAGGAGGGTGGCCCGTGTGGTCGAGCGCCCAGTCGTGAAGTGCCAGCGGTGAAGTGCCCAGCGGCGCGGAACTCAGCGGTGCCGGCGGCGGATCAGGTGCACGGCCAGCACGCTCAGCACGCCGAGCACGGCCACGGCGGCGACGGCCCCGCCGGCCATCCGCGCCTCGGGGCGCTGGAAGTCCTCCCGGGCCCGGTCCAGGGCTCGGCGGGCCACGTTGGCCGGGCTGACCCAGTCGGCCAGCCGATCGACGGTGCGAGCGAGGTTCTCGCGGGTGCGCTCGATCTCGGTGACCAGCTCATCCGGGTCGAGGGCTGCGACCTCACGGTTCGCCTCGGCCATCACGTGCATCCCTTCTGGGGCGGATCTTGCCCGGTAAGTGTGGCAGGCGGCGCTGGCATGTGCACGGCCGGCACGGTTACCCGCCAAAAAGCGAACGCCCGGGCCGCACAATCGGGTCTGGGCGCGGCAGGGCGAGCCACGTAGGGTCGAGGACGTCGGCGGAAGGGACCCAGCTCATGTCGGCCACCAACGAGGCCCCAGCATCCAGCGCGCCAGCACGTGGCGCGGCGACGGTCAATGACCTCGAGCTGCCGGTGTTCGACTACACCGAGCCGGGGCTGGTCGGTGAGGTGTACCACCAGCGGCTGGCCGCGGTCCGGGAGCAGGGCTGGCTGGCCCGTTCCCCGCTCACCTACGTCGTGCTGGACCGGGAGTCGGGCGAGTTCTTCCTGCGGGCCCGGCAGACCGCCTTCCCCGGCCGGGAGATCGCCGAGATCTTCGGCGTGACCGGCGGCCGACTGCGGGAGCAGATCGACGCCAACATCCTGAACGCCACCGGGGAGCGGCACCGGCGGCTGCGCGCCCTGATCGGGCCCGCGTTCACGCCCCGCGCGGCTGACCGGTGGCGTCCTGCCATGCGGGTTTTCCTGGACGGCCTGTGGTGCGACCTTGCGGACGGAGGGCTCGATCCCGGGGCCGTCCAGCCCGGCGGCCCAGCCGGGTGCGAGTTCGTGGCCGCCTTCGCCAAGCCGTATCCCTCGCTGACCATCGCCGCTGTGCTCGGCGCCCCGCCGCAGGACGCGCCCCGGTTGCACGAGTGGTCCGGCTGGGTCCAGAAGCAGTTCGACATCCGCGCCCTGGCCAGCGAGCCGGACCGGATCGAGCGCGCCGTCGGTGAACTGTACGAGTACGTCGAGACGCTGCTGGAGCAGCGCCGCCGCGAGCCCTCAGACGACCTCATCACCGCGCTGCTCGCCGCCGAGGACGAAGGCTCGAAGCTGACTCACGGGGAGTGCGTTCGACCTGGTCCTCAACGTGGTGGCCGGCGGGATAGACACCACCCAGGCCCAGCTATCCCACGCGATGCGGCTCTTCGCCGCCCACCCCGGCCAATGGGCGGCCCTGGCCCGCGACCCGGGCCTGGTCCCGGCGGCGGTCGAGGAAGTGCTCAGGTTCGAGCCGATCACCCCGTTTACCGCCCGGATCTGCACGGACGCGATCGAGCACCGCGGCGTGCTGTTCCCGGCGGGCACGATCGTGGCCATCTGCGCCGAGCGGGCCAACCGGGACGCGGGCGCGGGCGACGAGTTCGACATCACCCGGGACTCCGGCGGGCGGCTGCTGACGTTCGGCGCAGGCCCGCACTTCTGCCTCGGCTCCAACCTCGCCCGGGCCGAACTGGAAGAGGCGCTCACCTTCCTCGTCCCCCGGATGCCCGGCCTGCACGCCGCGGGCGAGGCGCGGCTGGGCGGCCTCGAGGGCATCTACGGCGTTGACTCCCTCCCCCTCGCCTGGACCGCGCGCTAAGTTCTGGCGTCCGGCCGTCCCCGCCGCCCGGGGGCCGCCAGCGCCGGGCCGCCCGTAAATGCAGGTGCGTGGCCCGGCGCCGTCCCGTTAGCGTGAGGGCTCTTGCGCGCCCTGGAGCGGGGAGGCAGGACCGTGGAGCAACTGGCCAAGAAGCTGATGAGCTGGGCGTCGATCCTGGAGGACGGCACCCGGGAGCAGGCGCTGCGCACCGCCGCCCTGCCCTTCATCCACCCCTGGGTCGCGCTCATGCCGGACGCCCACCTGGGACGCGGCGCGACCGTCGGTTCGGTCATTCCGACACTGGGTGCCATAATTCCGGCCGCCGTCGGGGTGGATATCGGCTGCGGGATGATCGCGGTGCGGAGCCAGTTCACCGCGCAGGACGTCCGGGCCCGCGGCGACCTGGCCGCCCTGCGGGAGTCGATCGAGGCCGCGATCCCGCTGTCAGCTGGCCAGTACAACGTGGATGTGCGCGACGCCGCCACACAGCGCCGCATCGCGGATCTCGAGGAGCGCGCGGGTGCGGACAGCGCGGAGACAATCTCCCCGAACTGGCGGCTCCAGCTCGGCAGCCTGGGCTCGGGGAACCATTTCATCGAGGTCAGCCTGGACGAGGAGGACCGCGTCTGGCTGTTCTTGCACTCCGGGTCGCGCGGGGTCGGGAACCGGCTGGCGGGCCAGCACATCAAGATCGCCAAGGATCTGGCCAAGCGCTGGTGGATCCCGCTGGCCGACCCCGATCTGGCCTACCTGGTGGAGGGCACCGGGGAGTTCTCGGCCTACCTGCGTGACCTGCATTGGGCGCAGCACTTCGCGCGGCTGAACCGGGAGGAGATGATGGACCGCGCCGTCGCCTGCCTGGGCACGTGGATCGGCGAGCCGGTGGCAGCGGCCGAGACGGTCAACAGCCACCACAACTACACCGCGCGGGAGAAGCATTTCGGAAAGGACGTATGGGTGTCCCGCAAGGGCGCCATCGACGCGTCGGTGGGTACGCCAGGACTGATACCCGGCTCCATGGGCACCCGCTCCTACGTGGTGACCGGGAAGGGCAGCCGGGTCGCCCTCAACTCCGCGCCGCATGGCGCGGGCCGCGAGTACAGCCGCAACGCCGCCCGGAAGACGTTCAGCCGGGCCCAGCTCGACGCGGCCATGGAGGGCATCGAGTGGCGCCGGACCAGCGCGTTCCTCGACGAGATCCCGGCTGCCTACAAGGCGATCGACGTGATCATGGACGACGCGAGGGACCTGGTCGAGATCCGGCATACGCTGCGCCAGATCGTGAACGTCAAGGGCGACTGAAACTTCCCAGCCGCATAGGATTTGGTTCGTGAGCATCAGGGCCGTCATCTTCGACTGGGGCGGGACGCTCACCCCGTGGCACTCAGTGGACCACCAGGCCCTTTGGCGGGCGGTCTGCGCGGCCCACTTCCCCGGCCAGGGCGACGAGGTCGCGGCGGCCATCCTGGCCGCAGAGGACGCCTACTGGGAGCTCACCGACACGGCCCACTCCAGCGCGACCCTGGACGACGTCTTCGCCCGGGCCGGGATCTCGCCCACTGAGGAGATGCTGGCCGCCTACTACGACGCCTGGGATCCGCATACGATCACCGACCCTGAGGTGTCCCCCTTGCTGCGGGCGCTGCGCGAGCGCGGGATGAAGATCGGCGTGCTGTCCAACACCTTCTGGCCGCGGACGGCACACGAGCGGGTGTTCCGCCGCGACGAGGTGCTCGACCTGATTGACGCCGCCGTGTACAGCAGCGAGATCCCGTGGGCCAAGCCCCATCCGGAAGCCTTCCGGGCCGTGATGCGGGCGCTGGACGTGGACGACCCGGCCACGTGCGTATTCGTGGGCGACCGGCCCTTCTCGGACGTGCACGGCGCGAAGCGCGCGGGCATGCGGGCCGTGCTGATCCCGCACAGCGAGGTGCCGCCGTTCGACGAGGTGACCCCGGACGCGGTCATCACCCGGCTGGCCGACCTCCCGGCTTGCCTGGACGCCTGGTCCACCCCGGGGTCCTAGCCGTCATGGCCGGGCAGCGCGCTGGAGCCGGGGGCCACGCGGGCCTGGCCGGGGTGCTCCCCGTCTTCCAGACCCCGTTCGACGATCGTGACCGGATCGACTACCCGGCCCTGGAGAAGCTGTTCGACTGGGTGTTCGCCAACGGCGCGGACGGCGTCGTCTTCGCCATGGTGTCCGAGATATTGCGGATGTCGTCGCAGGAACGCGACGAGGTAGCCGCGGTGGCGTGCCAGTTGTCCCGCGGCCGCGGCCGCTGCGTCATCAGCGTGGGTGCGGAATCGCTCGCCACCGCCCTGCGTCATGCGCGGCACGCCGCGGACTCCGGAGCGGACGCCGTGATGGCGACCCCGCCACTACTGCACGGGGCGGGCGACGACGAACTGCTGGGGTACTTCACGACGATCGCCGCCCGGGTGGAAATCCCGCTGATCGTCCAGGACGCGAGCGGCTACGTCGGCCGGCCACTGTCTATCGGGCTGCAGGCCCGGCTGCACAGCGAACTCGGCGACCGGGTGATGTTCAAGCCGGAAGCCCCGCCGATCGGCCCGCGGCTGACCCGGCTGCTCAGCGCCACCGGTGGCCGGGCCCGGGTCTTCGAGGGCACCGGGGGGCTGTTCCTGATCGACAGCTTCCGTCGTGGGGCGATCGGCACCATGCCCGCCAGCGACGTGGTGTGGGCGCTGTCGGCCTTGTGGCGGGCCCTCCGCGAGGGTGACTTCCCCCGGGCGTACCGGATCGCCGGCCCGCTGGCGTTGCTGGTATCGCTGCAGACCAGCCTGGACAGTTTCGTCGCGGTCGAGAAGCATCTCCTGGTCCGGCAGGGTGTTCTGCCCTCCGACCGGATGCGGGGGCCAGTCGCCGACGTGCTGGACGCGCCGGGCCGCGACGAGGTCGACCGCCTCGCGGACCTGCTCCGCGCGGCCGTCGGCCCACCCGGCCCTGGCTGATCCGGCTAGGCCCGTGCGACGTCAGGCGGCTTGCTCAGGGTCGCTGATGTCCGCGACGGTGGCGTCCAGCACCCGGACCGTCTCGTCCGCGTCCAGGGCGACGGCCAGGCCGTGCTGGCCCGCTCCCAGGGTGATCTCCCGCCCGGCGATCCGCTGGTCTGCGATCACCGGCCACGGGCGCAGCGAACCGAACGGCGTGATCGTGCCGCGCTCGTAGCCGGTCACCTCCCGGGCCGTCGCGGCGTCCGGCATCGACAGCCGGCTGACCCCCAGCTGGGCCCGCAGCTTCGGCCAGGAGATCGTCCGGTCCCCCGGTACCAGGACGAACAGGAAGTCGTCGTCGCCGCGCCGCACGACCAGTGTCTTCACCACGTCGGCGGGCGTCACGCCGCGGGCCTGCGCCGCCTCGGCCAGGCTGCGCACTGGTCCGTGGCTGATCAGGCGGTAGGGCAGGCCCGAGGCCGCGAGGGCGTCTTCGGCCAGGTTAGGCATGATCCAGTATCTCCTCCCGGCGGCGCCGAAAAGGGCCCGGACGGCCGGATCACTCCTGGTGGAACGAGCCGAGCATGCGCAGGCGGCGGCGAGCGTACTCGGGTTCCACGACCCAGCAGGCGGCGACCTCCCAGGCCGTGACAGCCTCGCGGGCAGCCAGCAGCCTCGAGGTCGGCGGCGCGCCGAACGGCAAGTCGGCAAGGTCAAGGTCAACCCGGTCCAGCCGGGCCTCGTCCCAGTCGAGCAGGCCCACCCCGTCGCTGGTAACCCGGATGTTTGATGGCCCTGGGTCGCCGTGCACCACGGCCTCGCGAACACCGTCCAACCGGGCCCAGGCCCGGCGGCAGGCTACGGCCACGGCAGGCGGCATGGCCGTCAGGTTGACGTCGCCGCCCCGGTCGACGTGCAGCAGGTCGCGGGTGCCGGCAAACCCGGGACGCTGCGGCCATCCGGCCGTCACCTCGTGCAGCCGCCGCAGCGTCGCGGCCACCTTCGGCCAGTCCGCCGGCCCGGGCGTCTCGCCTGCGAGCCACGACTGGACCACCACCCCGCCGACCTGCCGTCGGCCATCCAGGGCCGGGACAACCGAGGGCACCCGGAACCCGTGCCGCGCGAGGTGCCCGAGCAGGTCAGCCTCCCAGTCCAGGCTGGCTGGCCCGCGACCGGACTGACGGGCCACCAGGCGCTCGCCACCGCGGCACACCTCCCGGACCTGGTTCCGGTGCCCCCCGGCCAGGGGTCCGACGACCGTTACGTCCCCCCACGCGCGGAGCGCTGCCCGCATGCCTGCCTCCCGCTCGCGCTCCGGGACCGCGCCGCCTCCCCCACAGCGGGCATGATCCAGTATCTCCGGCCGGCGGCCCTGGTAGCTGCGCGGGCCGTACCGGCAGAATGACCGTTATGCCCGCTCCTCATGACGCCGCGGTGGATGCTCCCGCTGAACCCAGAACCCCCGCTGCCGGTAGCACCGCCTCAGACAGCGGCGCGGGCGGCAATGCGCCAGCCGGCTCCCCCAGCCCGGGCTCGGTGAGCGGGGAAACAGCCGCGGACCTCGACGCGCTGCGCGCCTCCTGCAGTCGGTTCCTGGGCTGGCACGGCGCAGGCCGGGCCGCGGACCTGCTCGCCACGATCCCGCCGGACACCCAGACCGACCGCTACGGGGACGGCGGCGTCGTGACGGAGCTGGAGAGCGAGGTCATGCTGGTGCTGGGCAAGCCCGCCGCGGTGTTCCTGCCCAGCGGCACCATGGCCCAGCAGGCGGTGCTGCGGGTGCACGCCGACCGGCGCCAGCGCCGGGTGGTCGTGTTCCACCCGGCCTGCCACATCGACACCCACGAAGGCCGCGGCTACGAGCGCCTGCACCAGCTCACCGGCCGTCCAGCGGGAGAGCGGGAACGCCTGCTGACCGTGGCTGACCTGGATCAGGTGGCTGAGCCCGTGGGGGCGTTGGTGATCGAACTGCCGCAACGCGACCTCGGCGGGCAGCAGCCGGACTGGGCCGGGCTGGAAGCGCAGGCCGGCTGGGCCCGGGAGCGCGGCGCTGCGGCGCACCTGGACGGCGCGCGGCTGTGGGAGTCCGCGGCGGGATACGGCAGGCCGCCGGCCGACGTCGCCGCCCTGTTCGACACCGTGTACGTGTCGTTCTACAAGGGACTCGGGGCGCTGCCGGGCTGCTGCGTGGCGGGGCCGGAGGACGTCATCGCCGAGGTGCGCGAATGGCGGCACCGGATGGGCGGGACGCTGTTCGGCCTGTGGCCGAACGCCGCGTCGGCGCTGTCCTGCCTGGCCCGGCGGCTCCCGATGATGCCGCGTTACCTCAGCCACACCCGGGCCATCGCCGAGGCGCTGCGGGACCTCCCGGGCGTCACAATCGTCCCGGACCCGCCGCAGACTCCCATGCTGCACCTGCTGCTGCGGACCACGGCAGACGACTTCACCGCCGCGGCCCGCCGGCTGGCCACCGGACAGGGTGTGTGGACCTGGCCGGCCGCGATGAGCACCCCGGACCCGGGCACCCAGCGGGTAGAGCTGGCGGTCGGCGACGCCACGCTGGCGCTGCAGCCCACTGAGGTGCGCGACTTCGTCCGCGCCCTCCTGCCTGGCTAGCCGGCGGCCCGCAGGCCGACGGCCGGCCAGCTAGCGGCGCCAGAAGTCGAAGGGATCACGGCCGGGCCGAAAACCAGCCGCCTCCGCCAGGCCGGCCGCCTCGCCGAACCGCTCGCCGACGTACCCGGGCAGGTGCGCGTCGCTGCCGAACGACAACGCCGTGCCGCCTTCCTCGCGCCACCAGCGCAGCAGGCCGGCCGAGACGAGCGGGCTGGCCGTATTCAGTTCCAGGACCCGCCCCGAGGAGGCCAGCGCCCGCAGCACCGCGCGGTACTCCCCCTCGAAGTCTGCCTCCTGGTAGCGGCCCGCCGCCTCAGGCCAGTACCGCCGCGGGTAGTCCAGGTGCGCCAGCACCTCGAACAGGTCGCTGCCCTCGATCATCGCGACCACCTCGGCGAAGTACCGGCGCATCAGCGCCCTGGCCGGCTCGCGGCGCAGCAGCGCCCGGGCGTAGACCAGCCGTCCCCCGCTGGGCAGCGTGTGCACAGAGCCGAGTACCCGGTCGAAACGGCCGGAGGACAGCACGGCGGCGGCGCTGCCCGCGAACAGGTGCGGCTCGCCGGCTTCCGCACCAGACCAGATCCGCAACGAGGGGAAGCGGCGCCGGCACTCCTCCACGCACGAGAGATAACCGTTGACGTCGAACGGCCGGGGTCCCCACTGGTCGTTTGGCGTGATGCCGGTGCCCGAGATCGCGTCGCCGGGTCCCCACTCGGTGAAGTCGAGATGCTCGGTGAAGGCCACCGCGGGCAGCCCGAGTTCCACGGCGCGGGCGCACGCGGCGGCCATCGAGGCCCGCGGACCGGTGTCGTGCGACCACTGCGAATGGACGTGGTTGTCAGCTGGCAGAGTCCCGTAGCCAGCCCAGGCACTTTCGGTGGGGCCGATGGGATTTGAACCCATACTTGCAGGATCCTAAGTCCTGTGCCTCTGCCGTTGGGCTACGGCCCCGATGCTGGTCACGAGGGTGTTCCGGGTCGCAGCATCCCGGTCAGGCGGCCAGGTCCTGGCGCAGCCGGGCCACATGCCCAGTCGCCCGGACGTTGTAGTACGCCCGCTCGATCCGGCCGTCCGAGCCGACCACGAACGTGGAGCGGATCACCCCGACCGTCTTCTTGCCGTACATCGTCTTCTCCCCATACGCCCCGTAGGCCTTGAGGACGTCACGGTCAGGGTCGGCGAGCAGGCTGAAGTTGAGGGACTCCCGGTCGCGGAACTTGGCCAGCTTCTCCGGGGTGTCCGGAGAGATGCCCAGCACGGTTAGCCCCGCGCCGGCCAGAACACCCAGGTTGTCGCGGAAGTCGCAGGCTTCCTTGGTGCAGCCCGGGGTCATCGCGGCCGGGTAGAAGTACACGATCACGCGCTGCCCGCGCAGCGCGGACAGCTGAACTGTCTTGCCGTCCGCGTCGGGCAGTGAGAAGTCCGGCGCCTCATCCCCAGGCGCCAGTTTCTGATCGGTCACATGCGCTCCCCTCGAAAGACGACTCCACGTTACCGGGCCTGGAAGGCACGCGGGTGACCTTATTAAGAGCCTCTTACGCGGTCCGCGCAGGCCAGGTGGACGGTGAGCAGCCACCGTAGAGTCCACGACGGGTGGCGGGGGATTGCACCACAGCGAGTGACAAGTAGCGCAATCGCCAACCCAAGGAGGACCAGGCGTGTTCTCACAGTTGAAGGCCCGGGCGGTCCGACCGCTCGGCTTCGCGGCCATCGCGGTCGCCGCCGCGGTAGCGGTCGCCGGATGCAAGCCCGGGGTCTACACCAGCAACTCCTCGAGCGGCTCACCCGGCGCCGGGATGTCCTCGGCCTCGGCCCTGTCGCTAGCCGCGCAGCAGACCCAGCAGATCAGGTCGTTCAGCGCCGACGTGGAGATCCAGGCCACGGGTGCGCTGAACGCGACCCTGACCGGCACCCTGCACGAGGCCACCTCGCCCAGCCCGGTCATGTCGCTCCGCGCCCACGCGGGCGCGCTCGGGAACATCCGGGTGATCGTGTCCAACGGCATGGCCTACCTGAAGAGCCCCCTCCTGATGCACGCCTACGGCAAGCCGTGGGTGATGGGCTCGATGAACACATGAGCAGCACCTCGGGCCTGAACCTCGGCCCGCTGCTCGGCCTCCTCTCCACCAGCAGCCCGCTGGTCCAGGTCCCGCTGTTCAGCCAGGGCTCCAGAACATCCGCATGATGGGCCACTCGATGATGGACGGCTCGCGGGTGTCGGAGTGGGGCGGGCACTACATGCTCTCCCACGTGCTGGGCAGCCTGAACTCGAGTCTGCAGCCGAGCATGCAGTCCGTGATGAACAGCGGCGTCAGCATGACGCGGTTCCGGGCCTGGATGGACTCCTCGCACCAGGTGCGCAAGCTCGTCCTGATCGAGATGGCAACAACACCAAGGTCACGATCACCCTGGTCATCACGTCGATCAACCAGCCGATGCACATCACGGTGCCCTCGACCACGCTGATCTTCGTACTGCCGGTTGCCGCCACCCCACGCCGACGCCGAGCATGACGGTCACGCCCACGGTCCAGCCGACCGTGACCACCACGCCCACCATGGCAGCGACGCCGACGCCAGGGGCGACCGGCACCACGGGTGTCACCAGTACGCCGACCCCGGTTCCGACCGGAGCAGGTCCCACTCACTGGTGACCTGATCTGATGCTGAAGGCCCGCCGTCTCCCGAACAGACGGCGGGCCTTCAGCGCCTACGAGCCCAGCAGGGCGGCGATGATCGGGGCCAGGGCGCGGAGGGCCCGGCCACGGTGACTGATCTTGTCCTTGTCCGCCGGGCTCATCTCGGCGGTGGTGAGCTCGCCACCCGCCGGGACGAAGATCGGGTCGTAGCCGAAACCGTTAGTGCCCCGCGGCGCCGTGGTCAGCGAGCCGTCCAGCACGCCTTCGGTCACGTGCTCCGCACCGGAGGGCAGCACGAGCGCCGCGGCGCAGGCGAAGTGGGCACCCCGGTGCTCCGCCGGGACGTCGGCCAGCTGCCCCAGGACCAGCTGCAGGTTGGCCTGGTCGTCGCCGTGCCGTCCGGACCAGCGGGCGGACAGCACGCCCGGCATCCCGTTCAGCGCGTCGGCGCACAGGCCGGAATCGTCGGCTACCGCGGGCAGGCCGGTGAAGGCAGCCACGGCCCGGGCCTTGAGCAACGCGTTCTCGCTGAACGTGAGCCCCGTCTCGGCGACCTCGGGCAGGTCCGGATACTCGTCCAGATCGCCTACGTCCACCGGGACCCGCCCGGCTTCCAGGATCCGGCGCAGCTCAACGAGCTTGGCCGGGTTGCGGGTCGCGACGATAAGCCTGTCACCCATCTGGGTCACCGCCCCGGCAGGTCACGGGCGAGGGCCTCGCGCTGCATCCGGGTCAGCTGGGCGCAGCCCGCCACGCCGAGGTCGAGCAGCTCGTTGAGCAGGTCACGGCTGAACGGCTCCTGCTCCGCGGTGCCCTGGACCTCCACGAAGTCGCCGTCGCCGGTGCACACCACGTTCATGTCGGTCTGCGCGGCGGAGTCCTCCTCGTAGCACAGGTCCAGCCGCGGCTGGCCCTCCACGATGCCCACGCTGACCGCGGCGACCGACCCGACGAGCGGGTCACCCTTGAGGCGCTTGCGGCTGCGCAGCCAGGCCACCGCGTCGGCCAGTGCGACGTATCCGCCGGTGATCGCGGCGGTCCGGGTGCCACCGTCGGCCTGGAGCACGTCGCAGTCGATGACGATGGTGTTCTCGCCGAGCGCCTTGGTGTCCACGCAAGCGCGCAGCGAGCGGCCGATCAGCCGGGAGATCTCGTGGGTGCGGCCGCCGATCCGGCCCTTGACCGACTCACGGTCGCCGCGGGTGTTCGTGGCCCGGGGCAGCATGGCGTACTCGGCGGTCACCCAGCCGAGGCCGCTCCCGCGCCGCCAGCGCGGCACCTCCTCGGTAGCACTCGCGGCGCAGAGCACCCGGGTCGCCCCGAACTCCACGAGCACCGAGCCTTCCGCGTGGTCCAGCCAGCCGCGGGTGATCTTTATCTCGCGCAGTGAGGCGTTAGCGCGCCCATCAGGTCGGGACATGCCTGCCACCCTACCGAGCAGGACCGTCCACCCGCGCGGCCTCGCAGCGGCTGGCTCGCCTCGGGCCGGGTGGCCGCCGCCGGGCACATATCCCGCGAAACGTTCGCCATAACCGGACAATTCACCCGCCATAACGCACGTCGCACGGGAAGAGTGACGCCGCCCACCCCTGGCCCGCCCGCGCACCCCGACTCTTCCCGGGCCGCGTGTGCGAGAAACGGACATAACACCCTCTATGACGCACGTCGCACGGGAAATGTCGGCGGGTGTCGTCAACCTGAAGGGGTGGAACGTGGAGTGGAGGGTGTGCGGACCGCCGCGGAACTACTGGCTGCGGGGTTGTCGGCGGGGCGGATCCGGCGGCTGGTCAGGGACGGCGCTCTGGTCCGGCTACGGTCGGGGGTCTATGCGCCGGCGACTACCGTCACCTCACTGGTGCGCGCTGCGCGGGACCAGACGACCAGGCAAGCAGGTGAACAACTTTTAGCGGTGACCGCGGCCCTCGCGGTCACTGGCCCTGGGGTAGCGGGGAGCCACCGCTCGGCGGCGCGGATCTACGGGCTCGGCGTGGTGAGCGATGAGCTGCGGACCACTGAGGTCACGCGGTGTCCTGGCGAACGAGCTGGCCATGCCAACCGGGCCGGCGTGCTGGTGCACATGGCCGCGCTGCCCGCGGGGCACGTGGTCAGCCATCGCGGCGTGCCGCTGACCTCGGTGCCCAGGACCGTGATCGACTTAGCGCGCACGCTGCCGTTCGCCCAGGGGGTGGCGGTGGCCGACTCGGCGTTATACGCGGGGTTGGCGTCGAAGAGCGAGCTCGCCGCGGTCATCGCGGACTGCCCGCGGTGGCCTGGCCTGCGGCGGGCCCGCGAGGTGACCGCGTTCAGCGACGCCCGGTCGGAGTCAGTGCTGGAGTCCCTCAGCCGGGCCGTGTTCCACCGGGCCGGCCTCCCGCCGCCGGACCTGCAGGTCTGGGTCGGCGACGACGAGGACGCCATCGGCCGGGTCGACTTCCTCTGGCGCCGGTACCGCACGATCGGCGAGGCCGACGGGGCGCTGAAGTACCAGACTCCGGCCCGGGCCCGGACCCAGCTGGAGCGCGACGCCCGGCTGCGCGCCGCGGGCTACGAGGTCGTGCACTTCACCTGGCCGCAGATCACCCGGGCCCCAGCCCAGGTCGTAGAAGATATCCAGGTAGCGTTCCGCCGCGGCAGTCGTCCGGGCTAGCACCTCGCGCGGTCGGGGGCGCCGGCTTCGATCCAGCGGTACACCCGGCCGATGCCCTCGGCCAGCGGGGCCCTCGCCCGCCAGTCCAGGTCCCTGGCCACCCGGCCCACGGACAGCGAGCTGCGCAGCAACTCCCCGGCCCGGGGCTCCCCGGGCCGGGTCGTGATGGGACGTCCCGCCACCTGGCCGATGATCTCGACGATGTCCAGCACGCTGACCTCGACCCCGGTGCCGATGTTCCACGTGCCGGGGCGCCCGGAGTCGGCAGCGGCGAGGAAGGCGCTGACCGCGTCGCCCACGTACACGTAGTCGCGGGTCTGCGAGCCATCGCCGTAGAGCGGCGGAGGTTCCCCGGCCAGGACGAACCCGCAGAAGATGGGGATGACCCCGGCGTCGCCACTGGGGTCCTGGCGTGGCCCGTACACGTTGGCCAGCCGCATGATGGAGTGCCGGGTACCGTGCAGCCGGTTGTACAGCCCGATGTACTGCTCGGCGCAGTACTTGGCGATGCCCGCCGGGGACTCCGGCAACGGCAGTACGTCCTCCCGGGACGGGATCGCGGCGTTGCGGCCGTAGAGGATGCCGCCGGAGGAGCTGAACAGTACCCGGGCCCCGGTCTCCCGGGCCGCCTCCAGCACGTTGACCGTCCCGAGCACGTTGACCTGGGCGTCCTGGGCCGGGGCGTCCACCGAGGTCCGGACGTCGACGTGGGCGGCCAGGTGGCAGATCAGTTCCGGCCGGGTCCCGCGGACGATCTCGCCGAGCGAGACGGCGTCGGTGATGCTGAGTTTGTGCAGCCAGGCGTGCTCGTCGACGCGTCCAGCCCGGCCGGTGGACATGTCGTCGACCACGATCACCTCGTCGCCCCGGGCCAGGAAGGCGTCGGTGAGGTGAGAGCCGATGAACCCGGCACCGCCGGTCACGAGTACCCGCATGCCTGAGCATTCTAAGTCCTGAGCCCCCCGGGCAGGCTCAGCTCAGATCTACGACCAGCCCCGGCGTGGCCAGGGTGAGCGGGCCGTCGAAGGCGGCGGCGGCCTCCTCACGGCTGCGGTCGCGGTCGTTCCAGGGCACCAGGTGGGTCAGCAGCAGGCGACGGGCGCCCGCCCTGGTGGCGTGCTCCGCGGCCTGCCGGGCGGTCAGGTGCAGTCCCTCGGGCAGGTCCGGTGCGTCCAGGAACGACGCTTCGCTGAGCAGCACGTCGGCGTCCCGGGCCAGGGTCACCAGGTCGGCTGACTCCCCCGTGTCGGCGGAGTAGGCGAGTACCGCGCCGCCGGCCTCGAACCGGAAGCCGAACGTCTCCACCGGGTGATTCATGTGCGCCAGGGTGAGCCGCAGCGGCCCGATCTCCAGCGGTCCCGGCTGCAGGTCCCGGAAGTCGAACGCGCCGGCCATACTCTCGTCTCCGGCTACGCCCTGGGCCCGGGCCAGCCGCCACGCGGTGCCCGGCGGGCCGTACACCGGAATCCGGGGGTGGGGGGCGTCCGGTGAGTAGGTCCGCGCCACCCAGTAGCCCGTCATGTCGAGGCAGTGGTCGGGATGCAGGTGGGACAGGCAGACCGCGTCAATCTCGTAGAGGCTCGCGTAGCGCTGCAAGGCCCCGAGGGCCCCGCTGCCCAGGTCGACCAGGAGCCGGAACCCCTCGTGCTCCACGAGGTAGGACGAGGCGGGGCTGTCCGGGCCGGGGAACGACCCGGAGCATCCGATAACGGTGAGGCGCACGGGCACTCAGGGTACGCGCCACGGTGCGGGGAGCGGGAGCAGGCCCGCCGGTCAGGGCTGGCCGGACCGGCCGACCAGGGCGATCTGGCGGCTCTGCGCGACCAGGCGGCCCGCGCTGTCCCAGACTTCGGCCTCCTCGTCGAACCAGCCGCCGCTCACGTGCCGGCACCGGGCCGCGACCCGCAGCACGCCGGGCGCGGGCACGGCCCGCATGTGCCAGGTCAGCTCGACGGTGGGCGACCAGCCCACCACGCGCAGGCCGAACACCACCGGCGGCAGGCAGTCCACGGCCAGCGCGAGCAGGTAGGCGTCCGGCACCCAGGGTTCGCGGAGCTGGAAGTACCCGCGCATCTCGGGCGTGCCGGACGGCTGACCCCGCATCCAGCCGAGGGTCGCCGGGTCGAGCCGGATGTCAACCTGTTTCGCGTAGCCGCTGAAGGCCCGCGGTCCCTGGGCGTCCTGGATGTCGTGGCACTCCTCCAGCGGCGGCAGCCGGGGCGGCTCGCCGGTCCAGGACAGGCCGCCGGCGTCGCCGGTGTCACCCAGGGCGCCGGTGGTGACCGTGGTCTCCAGCATCGGCCGGCCCCCCTGGACCAGGGTGGCCCGGGCGGTGGCGGCGACCTTGCCCTGCTTCAGCCATTCCACCTCGACCTGCGCGGGCTCGGGCCGCGGGGCCCGGAGGAAGTGCGCGCTGGTGGCGATCGGGTACGGGTGCGGGGAGGAGTCCAGCACGGCCCGCAGCATCGAGGCCAGGAGTACTCCGCCGTTCACCGCGCCGGCGATGGCGAAGCGCTCGTCCGGCCGGATCTCGTACCGGCCTTCGCCGACCGGCCGGGTGGCGATGGCCTCGTCGAAGGCGCCCATCAACCGGGGGCGCTGCGGTGCACGGCGTTGGGCCGGGGGGAGGGAGGCGGGAGGACGGTTTTCGTTGCGGCGCAGATCAGGCCCATAGCTGGCCTTCCAGCCGCACTTCGGCCTCAGCCAGCGTCCCGGAGTAGGCGCCGGTGGACAGGTACTTCCAGCCGCCGTCGGCGACCACGAACGCGATGTCGGCCCGCTCCCCCGCCGCCTGGGCCTTGGCCGCCATGCCCAGGGCCGCGTGCAGGGCGCCGCCGGCCGAGATGCCGGCGAAGATACCTTCCTGGTCGAGCAGTTCCCGGGTCCGGCGCAGCGCGTCCTTCGACGACACCGAGAACCGGGTGGTCAGTACCGATTCGTCGTACAGCTCGGGCACGAAGCCCTCGTCGATGTTGCGGAGGCCGTAGACCAGCTCGCCGTACCGGGGCTCGGCGGCCACGACGGAGATGCCCGGGACCCGCTCGCGCAGGAACCGGCCGGTGCCCATGAGGGTCCCGGTGGTGCCGAGTCCGGCCACGAAGTGCGTGATGCCGGGCAGGTCGGCGAGGATCTCCGGGCCGGTCGTCTCGTAGTGGGCCCGGGCGTTGGCCTCGTTGCCGTACTGGTAGAGCATGACCCAGTCGGGATGCTCCTCAGCCAGCCGCCGGGCGACCCGGACGGCCTCGTTGGACCCGCCCGCCGCCGGGGAGAAGATGATCTGCGCCCCGAACATCTCCAGGATCTGCCGCCGCTCCACCGAGGTGTTTTCCGGCATCACGCAGATCATTGTGTAGCCGCGCAGGTGCGCGACCATGGCCAGGGAGATCCCGGTGTTCCCGGAGGTGGGTTCGAGGATCGTGGTCCCCGGGGCGAGCAGGCCATCCTTCTCGGCCTGCTCGATCATGAAGAACGCGGCGCGGTCCTTGACCGAGCCGGTGGGGTTGCGGTCTTCCAGCTTGGCCCACAGCCGCACGTCGGGTGCGGGAGAGAGCCTCGGCAACCCGACCAGAGGGGTATGACCGAGGCTGTCCAGCAGTGAGTCGTAACGCATGTGCTCTCCCGGGGTGGGTCAGCCCGCCCCGCCCGCCACGGCCGGCAGCACGGTCACCGTGTCGCCGTCCTTGACCGGCGTCTCGAGGCCGCCGAGGAAGCGCACGTCCTCGTCGTTGAGGTAGACGTTGACGAACCGGCGCAGCCCGGACTCGTCCTGCAGCCGGTCGCGGAGCCCGCTGTACCGGCTGTCGAGGTCACCGATGAGCTCGGCGATGGTTCCGCCCGAGCCCTCCACCGCCTTGGCGCCACCGGTGTACGTGCGCAGGATCGTCGGGATACGGACTTCGATGGCCATGAACAACACTCCAGGGTGAGGCGGTCGGTCTCTGCGGGCGTCAGTGTCTTGGGCTTCTGGGCCGGCGCGGGCGGTGACGGCCGTCACCGGATCCCAACCGGCTGCCTCCGCGATCATTCCAGGCCGGCGGCAGCCGGGTCATCACGGGCGGGTCACCCGGCGGAGTTAATCGGTGATCCGGACTTCCTCCTCGGTCACCGTCCCGTCCACGATGCGGAACGAGCGGAACTCCACCGTGTCCGGGTCGCGTGTCGAGACCAGGACATAGTGGGCGCCCGGCTCGTTCGCGTAGCTGATGTCGGTGCGCGAGGGGTAGGCCTCGGTCGCGGTGTGCGAGTGGTAGATGACGGACGGCTCCTCGTCCCGGTCATCCATCTCCCGCCAGACCCGGAGCAGTTCCAGCGAGTCGAACTCATAGAACGTCGGTGAACGCTGGGCGTTCAGCATCGGGATGAAGCGCTCCGGACGGTCCTGGCCGGCCGGCCCGGCGATCACCCCGCAGGCCTCGTCCGGGTGGTCCGCACGGGCGTGCGCCACGATCTTGTCCCGCAGCGCGGAGTGGAGCGTCAGCATGGATCCGAGGGTACCGCCGGGCCGGGCCCGGCCGGCGGGCCGCGGCGGCCGGGGGACCCGGCCGGCGGGGTGCGGTTACGAGCAGGGCCCGGACCAGGGTCTCCTGCAGGAACGTGAGCCAGTCGTAGATCCACATGTAGGCGGACCGGGGGTCGGCCGGGTCGAGGTCCGCCGTCCGGGCGTCGAAGTCCTCGGTGATCGACAGGCGGACCCCGAGGGCCAGCCGCACGTCGTTCAGGGCCCGCAGCCAGACCTGCGCGTCCTCCTCCGACAACCGGATCCGGCCACCGTCCTCGGGCAGCGTGGCCAGCACGGTGCGGGCCGCGGCCGCCTTGCCGTCGCGGAGCTCGTGCTCGGTGAAGCGGCGGAAGTCACCCGCGGCCTCGGTGTCGTCGCGGTAGGCGTCGGGCAGCAGGCGGGCCAGCACCGGGTCGTCCGGCGGGGTCGCCGGGCCGGTCTGGCCGAGCAGGCGGGCCAGGTCGTCCAGGGGACCAGGCGGCCGCCCCGGGTCAGCCGGCGGCCAGATCCGGGTCGGCGCGGGACGGCCCCGGGCTGGCCGGTCGAGACCACTGCCGACCAGCTCGGCGATCTGGCTGACCAGGGAGCGGACGATCCCGGCCTGGGAGGGCACGAACGTGGCGCTGGCCCCGCCGCCGCGCACCCCGCGGAAGCCGTTCAGGGCCTCACCGCTCTCGTCGGAGTCGCCTGCGCCCCGTTTGCGTCTGATGCTCACTTATCGTGACTCACGGTGGCCCACAATCCATACCCGTGCAGCACTTCCACGTCGTGCTCCATGGACTCCCGGGTCCCGGACGAGACCACGGCCCTGCCCTTGTGGTGCACGTCGAGCATGAGCTTTTCGGCTTTGCGCTTGGAATAGCCGAATACCTGCTGAAACACGTAGGTCACATAGGACATGAGGTTCACCGGGTCGTTCCAGACGATGGTGACCCACGGTGTGTCGGGGACGACTTCCTCATGCGTCTCCGGGCGTTCCACTTCTGCTGGTGCCACGCTCACCGGCGCTCACCTCCTCACGCACCGCCTTCTAGTGTCTCAGCCCGGCGGCGTGCGCCTGCCACGACCTCCGTAGTCTCTTGCTCGTGACGACAGTTTCCCGCGGGGACCAGCACGGCGCTGCTTACCGACCGTTATGAGCTCACCATGCTGACCGCCGCGCTGCGCAGTGGGGCGGCGGGGCGGCGCGCCGTTTTCGAGGTGTTCGCCCGGGCTCTTCCGCACGGCCGCCGGTACGGCGTGGTGGCCGGGACCGGGCGGCTGCTCGAGGCCCTGCAGCAGTTCCGCTTCGGGCCGGACGAGCTCGTGTTCCTGCGCGACAACCACATGGTGGACGAGGACTGCCCTGAGCTACCTGGAGTCCTACCGCTTCCGCGGGGACATCTGGGGCTACGGCGAAGGCGACTGCTACTTCCCCGGCTCGCCGATCCTGGTGGTGGAGGCGCCGTTCGCCGAGGCGGTCGTGCTGGAGACCCTCGTGCTGGCCGTCCTCAACCATGACTCGGCGATCGCCTCGGCCGCGTCCCGGATGGTCCGCGCCGCGGACGAGCGGCCGATCATCGAGATGGGCTCGCGCCGCACCCACGAGATGGCCGCGGTGGCCAGTGCCCGGGCCGCCTACATCGCCGGCTTCTCGTCCACCTCGAACCTGGAGGCCGGGCGGGACTACGGCATCCCCACCAGCGGCACCAGCGCGCACGCGTTCAGCCTGGTCCACGACAGCGAGCGGGACGCCTTCGCGGCCCAGCTGGCCGCGCTCGGCAAGGGCACCACCTTGCTGGTGGACACGTTCGACGTGGGCCGCGCGGTGCGCACCGCGGTCGAGCTGGCCGGGCCGGGCCTCGGCGCGGTCCGCATCGACAGCGGCGACCTCCCGATGGTGGCCCGCCAGGTCCGCGACCTGCTGGACGAACTGGGCGCGCGGGACACCAAGATCGTGCTCAGCGGCGACCTCAACGAGTACTCGATCGCGGCGCTGGCCGCCGCCCCGGTCAACGGGTACGGGGTCGGGACCTCCCTGGTCACCGGGTCCGGGGCGCCCACCGCGGCGCTGGTCTACAAGCTCGTGGCCCGGGCCAGGGAAGGCGACGGCGAGCGGGACGCTGGAGCCCGTGGCCAAGCGGTCGGTCGGCAAACCGGGCCGGGGTGGCCGCAAGTGGGCGTTCCGGCAGTTCGACGAGGACGGCGTGGCGTCGGCCGAGCTGATCACCAGGGCCGACCCGGGGCCCACCCCGGACCTGGGCGTTACCGGCACCGGCGCGGCGCGGCGGCGGGCGCTGCTGCGCCCGCTGGTCCGGGGCGGCGAGATCGTCGGCCAGGAGCCGCTGAACGCGGCGCGGGAGCGGCACCGCGCGGCCCTGGCCGAGCTGCCGGTGCACGCGCTGCAGCTGTCCCGGGGCTACCCGGCGATCCCCACCGTGTTCGTGCCGCCAGACGACGAGTAGGCGCGGGTCAGGCCGGGATGGCGTACCGGCTGTGCGGGGTCTCGGCCGGGCTGAACGCGTGCCGGTAAGCCTGGGGGGTGGTGCCGCGCCAGGCGCGGAAGTGGTGCCGCAGCGTGGCCGCGTTGCCGAACCCGGCCCGGTCGGCAATAACGTCAACCGTCTCGGTCGTCTCCTCCAGCAACTCCTGGGCGAGCAGGATGCGCTGGCCGGTCAGCCAGCGCAGCGGCGTGGTGCCGGTCTCCTGCACGAACCGCCGGGCGAAGGTGCGCTCCGACATCCGGGCCCGGGTGGCCAGCTGGCGGATCGTGACCGGCTCGCCGAGGTGACGCTGCATCCAGCTGATGACCTCGCCGAGCGTGTCGCAGGCGGGCATGGCGACCGGCTGGTCCACGTACTGGGCCTGCCCGCCGTCGCGATGCGGCGGGATGACCATCCGCCGGGCGATCCCGTTCGCCACCCGGCTGCCCTGCTCCTTGCGGACCAGGTGCAGGCACGCGTCGATGCCGGCCGCCGTGCCCGCACTGGTGATCACCGGGTCCTCGTCCACGTACAGCACGTCCGGGTTGACGATCGCCGACGGATGCTCCCGCGCGAGGTCGGGGGCGTGCCGCCAGTGCGTGGTGCAGTGCCGCCCGTCCAGCAGCCCGGCCGCGCCGAGCACGAACGCGCCGTTGCACACGCTGAGCACCCGGGCACCGCGGTCCACGGTGGCCCGCAGCGCGTCGATCAGCGGCGCCGGGAACTGGCTGGAGGTGTACGTCTGCAGGTGGCCGTCGCCGACGGCCGACACGGCCACCAGGTCGGCCTCCCGCAGCCGGTCCAGGCCGTAGGGCGTGGTCACGGTGAAGCCCGTCGACGAGGTGAGCGGGGCGGGTTCTCCGGCCCCCGTCACTGCTTCGCCCGAGACCACGGCGAAGTCGTAGGCGGGCAGCCCGTCGTCGGTCCGGTTGACGCCGAACACCTCGCAGAGCACGCCCAGCTCGAAAGGGGTAAAGCCGTTCAGGATCACGACGGCGACGTTCTGCAGCATGTCCCCATCATGCCTCGTGTTTGGCAGGATCTCGACCCCATATGACTTGACTGCCACTGTTCGCGGGCCGGCGTGATGACGAAGACTGGGGTCATGAGCAGCACAGAGTCCCTCTCAGCCCATCACCGCAACTGGTCTCAGATGGTCCGCTCCGCCGCCCACACGATCACCTCGGTCGTGACGGAATGCAACCAGGCCACCCGCACGATGTCCCAGCTCAGGCTGGCCCCGGACCGCTTCCTGCCCGACTCGGGCCAGGCGCCGGACGACTACGCCGAGTTCCTGTTCCGCACCTCCGGGTCGCTGGTCCACGAGCCCTCCGCGAGGCAGCGGCTCGCGGCCGGCCGGAGCCACCGCTAGCCTGCTGGCATGCATCCCAGCGCAGTCCACGTCGCGGAAACGCTCCGGGCCCTGGGGGTCCCCGGGCAAGTCCGCGAGCTGCCCGAGCCGGCGCCGACCGCGGCCATCGCGGCGGCGCAGCTCGGCTGCGAGGTCGGGGCGATCGCCAACAGCCTGATCTTCCGCGGCGACGACGCCCCGCTGCTCGTCCTGACCAGCGGGGCGCACCGGGTCGACACCAGCCTGGTCGCGGCCCTGACCGGCGCGGCGTCGGTGCGCCGGGCCGACCCGGAGTTCGTCCGCGCCGCCACCGGCCAGGTGATCGGCGGCGTGGCCCCGGTCGGCCACCCGCAGCCACTGCGGACCCTGGTCGATGTGTGGCTGGACAAGTACGACGTGGTGTGGGCGGCGGCCGGTCACGTGCACACGGTGTTCCCGACGTCGTTCGCCGAGCTGATCAGGATCACCGGGGGCGCTCCCGCCGACATCGGGGCCGACCCTCGCTGACCGGGCTTTTCCCCGGCCCGGCGCCCGATGCCGTACGCTCGGGCTGTGCGCGCGCTGGTGATCGTGGATGTGCAGAACGACTTCTGTGAAGGCGGTTCGCTCGCGGTCGCGGGGGGCGGCGAGGTGGCCCGGGCCATCAGCCAGTACCTGAAGCCGGCGGATACGACTACGTCGTCGCGTCGCGGGACTTCCACATCGACCCGGGCCATGCATTTCTCCGCCGACCCGGACTTCGTGAACTCCTGGCCGCGGCACTGCGTGGCCGGCACCGGGGGGGCCGACTTCCACCCCGACCTGGACACGAGCCACATCGAGACGGTGTTCAGCAAGGGCGCGCACGAGGCCGCCTACAGCGCGTTCGACGGCCGCGACGAGGCGGGCACGCCGCTCGCGGCGTGGTTGCGGGAACGCGGGGTGGACGAACTGGACGTGGCCGGGATCGCCACCGACTACTGCGTCCGGGCCACGACGATCTCCGCGGCCGGGAGGGTTTCGCGGACCCTGGTGCTGCTCGGCCTGACCGCGGGAGTTGACCCCACCACCACCGCCGAGTCGATCGACGCCATGCGGGCGGCTGGGGCGCAGGTCACCGGGACGCCGGTGGAGCGTTAGGGATAATCCGGCGGCGGCTGCGGGAAAGCCCGCGAGCGGTTAGTCGTCTCCCTGCGGGAGGGACTCGTAGATGCGCTTGCAGTCCGGGCACACCGGGAACCGCTTGGGATCCCGGTTCGGCACCCAGACCTTGCCGCACAGGGCGATCACCGGGGTGCCGGTCACCGCGCTGTTGACGATCTTGTCCTTCTCGACGTAGTGCGCGAACCGCTCATGGTCGCCATCGCCGGGACGGATATCCGGCGTGGTGCCAGTGTCCTCTCGGGTGCCGGTATCCGGCATACCCTCAGTAGCCACGGTCCACGAGTGTACGCGGCCGCGGCTACCGCCGGGTTCCGGGCACCACGGGGTCCGGGCTGGCCACCGGCTGGGCCTGGTCCGGTAGCCAGCGGTACCGGGCCCGCAGGTACCGCCAGACGCCGAAAGAACAGGCACTCAGCACCGAGCGCCTCGACCCGCACCGTCCCCTCCGCGGGCCAGGGCAGCAGGTGGGTGATGTGCAGGAGCAGCGACCACGGGTGGGTGATCGCGTTGAACGACAGGTATACGAAGAGGCCGGTGGCCAGCACGGCGACCGTCTCGGCCACCGCCAGCACCATGGTCGCCGCACGGCCGGGCGGCAGGGCTGGCCGCCCGTCACGGCCCGCCGCAGCCGAAGGTACTCACTGGTGGCCAGGCAGATCGCGGCGACCAGGAAGGCGATGAAGCCCGAGGTGTCGGTGCGACCGGGATGGGCTGCCAGTAGCGGCCGGGCAGTTCCTGGCCCCGGAAGCTGCCGACGAGCGCAGTGCTGGCCCAGGCCAGCAGGGCCGCGAAGGCCAGGCCGGCCGTGACCGCCTCCACCGCCAGCCTGCGAGGTCTCACGACGTGGGGCATCTGCGTATTCACCTGGGGATCACCATCGGTAAGCCGGGTCAATTCTGCGCGGGGTCGTCCGGGTAGTTGGCCACCATCGCAAGGTTGCCCCCCTGCCGTCGCAGTACGATCTTCCAGAGCCGCTCCGGCTCGGCCAGGAAGGCGTCGGCGGGCTCACCCGACAGCACGTACCAGGCGCCCTCGTCGATCTCCGCCTGGAGCTGGCCGGGT
>CAWJPL010000031.1:0-27406 GCA_963844695.1 uncultured Actinomycetes bacterium | reverse complement strand
TACGGCAAATCAAATATGTGTTCGACCTGGCCATCCGGCTGCACGCCCCGCACCGCCACGCGCCTCGCCCGGCGCAGGCCTGACCGTTTTAATAGTTCATTGCTTGAAATTAGACATAATTTTAATAACGTCTTGTCGCACGGAAGTAAGCGGCGACACACGACGAAGGAGTCCGCCATGCAGAGCGTCCGTGGTCTTACCCGGGGGACAAACGGCATGACCGGTGCCCGCCTCCGCAGGCCAATCACGGCCTCGTTACTGGCCATTGCGCTGATCACCGCGCTCTCGGCGTCGGCCGCGGCCAGGACGGCCGCCTCAGCCAGTAGCCAGCCGGCCTACCTGAACGCCAGCGTCGCGGTCCCGGCCCGGGTCAGTGACCTGCTGGGCCGGATGACGCTGCCGGAAAAGATCGGCCAGATGGTGCAGATCGAGCAGAGCCAGGTCACCGACACCACCAGCGCCTGCACCAGCCAGAGCGGGTTCAACCTGCCCAATCCCACCTGTGAGCAGAAGATCCTGGTGGACGACCACGCCGGCTCCATCCTGGCCGGCGGGTCCGACATCCCGATCGACACCACCGGGAAAGGCGGCCCAGGCAACACCGGCCTGGACTGGGCCACCGAGTACAACACCATGCAGAGCTACGCGATCAAGAACTCGCGGCTGCACATCCCCGTCATCTTCGGCGTAGACGCCGTCCACGGCTTCGGCCACCCGTGGCAGGCACCGTTGTTCCCGCAGTCCATCGGGATGGGTGCCACCTGGGATCCCTCCGCCGCCCAGGCGGGCGGCGAGGTCACCGCGAACGCGCTCCGCGCCACCGGCTGGAACTGGGCCTTCGCTCCCGTCCAGGACATCGCCCGGGACAACCGCTGGGGCCGCTACTACGAGACCTGGTCTGAGGAGCCGACGCTCGCCGCCGCCATGGGCGCGGCGGACGTGCGGGGCATGCAGAGCGGCGGCGCGGGCGGCCTGAAGGTCACCGCCACCGTGAAGCACTTCGCCGGGTACTCGGGGTCGATCAACGGCCACGACCGGGTGCAGGCCGACGTGCCCATCCGCGAACTGCAGGACTTGTACCTGCCGTCGTACGCGGGCGCGATCAACGCGAATGCGGGCACGGTCATGGTGGACTCCGGCTCGGTCAACGGGATTCCCGCGACCGCGTCGCACTACCTGCTGACCACGCAACTGCGCGACCGGATGGGCTTCAAGGGCGTCGTGATCAGCGACTACGGTGACGTCCCGGCCCTGGCCACCACTTACCACATGGCCGCCGGCCTGGCCGGCGCGGCCGCCCTGGCCATCAACGCCGGCGTCAACATGGCCATGCTGCCGTTCGGCGCCGACGACTGGCAGACCGCGGTCCAGCAGGACGTGGCCGACCGCAGCGTCTCCGTGAGCCGGATCAACCAGGCCGTGTCGCGGATCCTCACGCTGAAGTTCCAGCTCGGCCTGTTCGACCACCCGACGGTGGACGCCAGCAAGGCTAGCGCCGCCGTCGAGTCCGGCCGGGACGTGACGCTGAAGGCGGCCCAGGAGTCGATGACCCTGCTGCGCAACCAGGACAACACGCTGCCGCTGGCGGCGTCCAGCAAGATCGTCGTCACCGGGCCCAGCGCGGACTCGATGACCAACCAGCTCGGCGGCTGGAGCGTCAGCTGGCAGGGCGTCTTCGGATCGGGCCACGCCTGCTGCGTGGGGCCGTCCGACCAGATCCCGCCGGGCACCACGGTGCTCAAGGGGCTGCAGGCCGCGGACCCGAACGTGACCTACGCGACCGACCAGGCTGCCGCGGTGAGCGACGCGAAGTCCGCGGACGCCGTCGTGGTCGCGGTGGGCGAGAAAGCCTACGCCGAGGGTCTGGGTGACAACCCGTCGCCGCAACTGGCGCCCGACCAGCAGGCCCTGGTCAGCGCCCTCGAGGCGACCGGCAAGCCGGTGATCGTCGTGGTGATCGCAGGCCGGCCGCTCGGCCTCGGCCCGGCCGAGAACGCCAGCGCGGTGCTGATGGCCTACCAGGGCAGCACCGAGGCCGGCACCGCGGTGGCCGACACCATCTTCGGCAAGATCGATCCCAGCGGGAAGCTGCCCGTGACGTGGCCGTCTGACGCCTCTTCGACTGGCGCGGACTTCAACACCACGGCGCCGTCACCGCTGGGCGACCAGCCGAAGACATTCGACCAGCTGCCTTACACCGGCTCGGGCCCGGGCAGCGGCTACAACCCGCTCTACCCGTTCGCCTTCGGGCTGTCCTACACCACGTTCAAGGTCAGCGGGCTGTCCGCGACCAGCAGCGTGGCCCGCGACGGCACGGTGAC
Organism: uncultured Actinomycetes bacterium; assembly: GCA_963844695.1. Lineage (GTDB taxonomy): Bacteria > Actinomycetota > Actinomycetes > Streptosporangiales > Streptosporangiaceae > RYN-230. The sequence goes on along the minus strand of CAWJPL010000031.1, from coordinate 25,085 downwards.
CGCCAAGTTCACCGTGGCCAACACGGGCAGCAAGGCGGGCACCGACATCGTGCCGGTGTACGTCCACCAGCCGATCAGCGTGGTCCTGGTCCCGGATCAGCGGCTCGCGGGGTTCACCCGGGTGACGCTGGACGCCGGGCAGTCCAAGACGGTCCAGGTGTCGTTCCCCGTCTCGGTCCTGGCCGTGACCGGAGGTGACATCGAGTCCGACAGCCCGCCGGCCGTGGAGACGGGCGCCTACCAGGTGCAGATCGGCACCCCGGCCTCGCTCAGCGCGGACTTCAGCATCCACAGCTGACCCAGCCGGGCCCGTGTCCAGCCTGGCTCCCGGTCCACCCAGGGCCGTGATCCAGGCTGGGCCGGGCGGGTCCGGGCGTTACTCAGGCCGTTCGGCCCTGAGCCGACGCGACCAGGCGGCGGATACTTGGACGCAGACATCACGGACGCTCTCCAGTCCGCGGAGCCAGAACAGCGTGGTATGGCAGCCAGCGGAAGGTGACAGCGAGATGGGCGAATTTGCACCGGCGGTCGTGGAACCGCTCGACGAGGCGGAGTGCCTGCAGCTGATCTCGGCGGGCGGCGTCGGCCGGATCGGGTACTCGGGCCGGTACGGGCCTACCGTGCTGCCGGTCAACTTTGCGCTGTCCGAGCAGGCCGTCGTATTCCGGACCGGACAGGACAGCCCGCTGGGAGAGGACCTGCGGACCGGCATAGCCGACGCGGACTACGTCGTGGCTTTCGAGGTCGACGAGATCAGCCCGGCCACCCGGGAAGGGTGGAGCATCCTCATCCAGGGCTCGGCTCACCACATCGATTCTGAGCACGAGCGCGCGCAGGTGATGCGGTCGGGCGTCGAGGCCTGGCCCGGCGGGGAGAAAGACCTGTTCATCCGCATCCAGCCCACCCGTATCACCGGCCGGCGTATCAGCAGGCCCGGTTCGTAGGTTCTCGTCATTCCCGGGTCCCGTCGCGCCCCGGCCGTCAGGGCCGGGACTGGAGGGCCTGGTCACGCCGGCCTGCTCACGAGCACCCGATGATCAAAAACTTGTTCGATAAGAAATCGCGTGGCCTGCCGCCCCGAGGCGGCCGCGAGCCCTAGAGTGTGCTGCGTGGCAGGGCGAGAGCTAGGCGAGATCGTCGAGGCGGGCTGGGCGCAGGCCCTGGCCCCGGTGGCGGACCAGATCAGCGCGATGGGTGACTTCCTGCGGGCCGAGGTGGCCGCCGGGCGCCGCTACCTGCCCGCGGGCGACCGGGTGCTGCGCGCGTTCCAGCAGCCGTTCGCCGACGTGCGGGTGCTGATCGTCGGCCAGGACCCGTACCCGACGCCGGGGAATCCGGTGGGCTTGAGTTTCTCGGTCGCGCCGGACGTGCGGCGGCTGCCGCCCAGCCTGATCAACATCTTCCGCGAGTACACCGCGGACCTCGGCTACCCCTCCCCCTCGAACGGTGACCTCACCCCGTGGACCGACCGCGGCGTGCTGCTGCTGAACCGGGTCCTCACCGTGGAGCCCCGCAAGCCCGGCTCGCACCGCGGCCACGGCTGGGAAGAGGTCACCGACCAGGCCATCCGGGCCCTGGCCGCCCGGCAGTCGCCGCTGGTGGCGATCCTCTGGGGCCGCGACGCGCGGGACCTGGCGCCGCTGCTCGGCGGGGTGCCGCTGGTCGAGTCGCCGCACCCCAGCCCCAACTCGGCCGACCGGGGGTTCTTCGGCTCCCGGCCGTTCAGCCGGGCCAGCGCGCTGCTGGAGGAGCAGGGCGCCGGCGGTATCGACTGGAAGCTCCCCTAGCCCCATCCCCCGCCGCGCCGCCGCCGGCCCGGGCCCCGCCGCCTGTGGCCCGGGCCCGGCCGCCCCGGTCCGTCCGCTTCCCTGGCCGTCAGCCGCCGCAACGAAAACCTCACCTCCCGGCTCACTCTCCCGCCTGGCAGGAATGTTGAGCGATCAACTATCGTTAGGGGAAATGCGGCGCGCGGAAGGCTGGAAACGGCACCGGACGGGCCCGTGAACGTTCCATCTAGGCTGGTCGACGAGGCTTAACAGAGGAGATGTCATGCCAGCGGTGACTGTAGAGGACATCCTGGTCCTGCCCCGGGTCCCCGAGCCCGACGCCGCGACGGCGGCCGAGCGGCCGGTCGTGTCGGTGACCACCGCGCCGTCCGGCTTCGAAGGAGAGGGCTTCCCGGTCCGGCGGGCCTTCGCCGGCGTGGACATGCGGCAGCTGGACCCGTTCATCCACATGGACCAGATGGGCGAGGTCGAGTACGCCCCCGGTGAGCCCAAGGGCACGCCGTGGCACCCGCACCGCGGCTTCGAGACCGTCACGTACATCATCGACGGCGTGTTCCGGCACCAGGACTCCAACGGCGGCGGCGGCCTGATCACCAACGGCGACACCCAGTGGATGACCGCGGGCGGCGGGATCCTGCACATCGAGGAGCCCCCCGAGGAACTGGTCATGAGCGGCGGGCTGTTCCACGGCTTCCAGCTCTGGGTCAACCTGCCCCGGAGCCTCAAGATGACCGCCCCGCGCTACCAGGACATCCGCGCCCAGCAGGTGTCGCTGCTGTCCTCGGCCGACGGCGGCGCGCTGATCCGGGTCATCGCCGGCGACCTGGCCGGGCACCCCGGACCCGGCGTCACCCACACCCCGATCAGCCTGCTGCACGTGACCCTGCAGCCCGGCGCGCAGCTGCACCTGCCCTGGCGCAGCGACTTCAACGCGCTGGTCTACGTGCTGGGTGGCTCCGGCACGGTCGGCCCGGACCACCGCCCGGTCCGCACCGGCCAGCTCACGGTGTTCGGCGCGGGCGACGCGCTGACCGTGGACGCGGCCCGGACCCAGGAGGGACCCGGCCACGAGCTGGACATCCTGGTCCTCGGCGGGCAGCCGATCCGGGAGCCGGTCGCCGCGTACGGCCCGTTCGTGATGAACACCCGGGAAGAGCTGGTGCAGGCGTTCGAGGACTTCCAGGCCGGCCTGCTGGGCAGCATCCCCGCCGAGCACGCCGAGGTCCCGGCCGACCCCCACCCCGGCCACGACGTCCTGTAACCCACTCCCCGGCCGAGCTCATTCAGCGCGGTGCATGTGCGTCCAGCACGCACACTGCACCGCGCTGACGTGCCTGCGGACCTCCCGCCGAGTTGAATCAGCCTCCCGTGGAGTCGTACGTACCATGCCTACATGGACGCGATGCGTGACGAGCTTCATCACCTGGTCGGCCAGCTCCCCGAAGCTGAACTGCGGCCAACCCTGGACTTCGTCCGCGATCGCGTACGGGGACGTGACGAGCAGGGAAGGGATCTTCCCTTTTTTGCCTCATTCCGGGCCGATCCAGACCTCGCTGAACGCTCCGGGGAGATCCTGCAAGCCGAGCCTGGCCGCTGATCATGGCCAGCGCCGACTTTTCCCGCGTGAGGTGCGCCCTGGCGGGTGTTTTGCCCGGTTGAGGCGAACGCTACGCGGGAAGAGTGGGCACGAGGGCCCGCGACCGGGCTAGCTGCTTTTTGTGGGTACCGGCTGCCGGCGCCCAGCCCGGTGCCCTCGCCGGTTCGGTCACCGACCGCGGCGCCAGCACCGGTCCCGTCCCGGACCTCGGCACCCAGTCCCGCGCCCTCGGCCGTTCCGTCCCGCGCGCCGGCGCCCAGCCCGGTGCCGTCGCCCACGCGCGCAGGCACACGCACACCGGTTCCGGTGCCCTCCCGCTCAGCCCGGCCGGCGCCTGTGCCGTCGCCGACCCGTACCCGCGTGTCGCGCTAACCCAGGCACGGCGGCTCAGCCGACCGGCGCGGCCTTCCCGTTGGCCGTGCTGGTCCCGCCCTGCTCCGCCTCGGCTGGGGCCATCGCCACCGCCCGGGGCGCCCAGGTCATTTCTGGCGTCCCGTGGCGTTCGGGTGTCCCGACGATGGCCGTCAGGTCCGACCCGTCGATGGTCTCTCGTTCGAGCAGGAGATCGACCACCTGGCTGAGTTTGTCCAGGTTCGTGCGCAGCAGCGTGGTCGCCCGGGTCTCGGCCTCGCGCAGCAGCGTGGCCACCTCCCGGTCGATGGCGCGCTGGGTCTCCTCGGCGTAGGGACGGCCCGCGAACGGGTTGTCCCGGCTTGGCCCTTCCGGGCCGTAGCCGACGGGTCCCATCTCCGCCGAGAAGCCCCATTCCCGCACCATGCGGGTGGCCAGGTCGGTGGCGCCCGCGAGGTCGTTCGAGGCACCGGTCGAGGGCTCCCCGAGGACGATGATCTCGGCCGCGCGGCCGCCCAGCCGGACCGCGAGCGTGTCGGTGAGATAGCTCTGGCGGTACAGGTGGCGTTCGAACTCCGGCAGCTGCTCGGTCACTCCGAGGGCCGCGCCCCGGGGCAGGATGGTGACCTTGGCCACCGGGTCGGCGTGCTCCGACAGGACAGCGACGAGCGCGTGGCCGGCTTCGTGCACGGCGACCGAGTTCTTTTCCTCAGGCAGCAGCGCGTTGGACGCGTCACGCTGGCCGATCAGCAGCCGGTCCCGGGCCGTCGCGAAGTCAGCGGCGGACAGGACAGCGCGGTGGTCGCGCACGGCGTTGATCGCGGCCTCGTTCACCAGGTTGGCGAGGTCGGCGCCCGAGAACCCGGGCGTGCCCCGGGACACCGCGGCCAGATCCACGTCGGGCGCGAGGGACTTGCCCCGCCCGTGGATCTCCAGGATCGCCGCCCGCTCCTTCTGGTTGGGCAGCGGGATGTCCACCGTCCGGTCGAACCGGCCGGGCCGCAGCAGCGCGCTGTCCAGGATCTCAGCCCGGTTGGTCGCGCCCATGACCACCACGCTGGCGCCGGGCTCGAACCCGTCCATGTCGGACAGCAGCTGGTTGAGGGTCTGCTCACGCTCGTCGTTCGAGCCGAACCCCCCGGGACCGCGTCGGCCCCCGATGGCGTCGATCTCGTCGATGAAGATGATCGAGGGCGCGTGCTTGCGCGCGTCGGCGAAAAGATCCCGCACTCGTGACGCGCCGACACCGACGAACATCTCCACGAAGCTCGACCCGCTGAGCGCGAAGAACGGGACCCCCGCCTCGCCGGCGACCGCCTTGGCCATCAGCGTCTTCCCGGTCCCGGGCGGCCCGACCATGAGGATGCCCTTGGGGCCGACCGCGCCCGCCTGGGCGTAGCGCTGCGGGTGTTTCAGGAAGTTGACGACTTCCATGACCTCGGCCTTGGAGCCTTCGTAGCCGGCGATGTCCGCGAAACGGGTGGTCGGCCTTTCCTCGTCGTAGAGCTTGGCCTTTGACTTGCCGATGCTCAGGATCCCGCCCATCTGCTTGCGCCCGCGGCGGGCGAACCAGATGAAGGCACCGACCAGGAGCAGCAGGGGCAGGAATGAGAAGAGCAGGCTCGTCACGAGGGACGTGCCCGCACTGCCTCCGGTCACCTGGACCTTGTGCTTGAGCAGCAGAGGAGAGAGCGCCTGGTCGTTCAGCGCGGTGGGGATCTGGGAACTGTAGGCCACGCCGTTGTGAAGCTTCCCCGTCACCACCCCGGTCGAGCTGATCGTCGCGGTCGAGACCTTGTTAGCCGTCACTTCGCCGACAAAGCTGCTGTAGCTGAAGTCCTGGGTCTTCGCAGTGTTGAACCCCGGATGGAAGAGGATGACCCCGCCGAGCACGGCCCCGGCCACCAACACCCACAGCGGCCAGCGCGGACTCGGCTTAGGCGCTGGCGTGGGCGCCTTGGGGCGGTGGTTCAGCTGGTTCGGCGGACCGGGGCGGACCGGCGTTGACCGATGCCTGGTACTGGCCTCGTGACCGGCCCGGGAAAACCCTGACGGAAGAAAATTTAGTTTCATGCCAGCCTCGGCTCTAAATCAATCGACAAGTGACCGCCGAGGTCAGGGGCAGCCGGGCCAAGCCGTGCAGGTGCACGGAAGGAAGACATTGTCCGGACGATCACCAGGCTGGGATTCGTTCGGAGCGACCGCATACGCCGCGATGACCGGCGGACGTGAGCACGAGCTCATGCAGTGTGCCCGCCTTCGCATGAGGTCCTTCGCCAGTTAGAGCGCGCCCTGCGGCTTAGATATTTCCCAGGGACGCCAGCCGGGGCGCAGAACCGCCCTTCGCGGCCCCAGGTTGCGGGCGCTCTGCGGGTTAAGGTGATCAGCTCCACGTCGTGGAACCGCATGACGCCGAACCAGTCGCTGTTCTCCGCGCGCATCAGGTGCTCGGCGTCCGCCGCGATCTCGTGGATCACCGTGATGGAATCAGCCCGGCACATGTCGGCGTCCAGCTGCCGCAGCAGCCCGGCCATGCGCTGGTAGCGCTGGCAGTGACGGCGGAACTCGGACTGGGTCCTGATCCCGTGCACGGCGCCGCCGATGGCCGGCACGCAGATCGACAAGACGATCAGCAGCAGGCCGAACTCGGTCGGGTTGTCGTGGTGCTCGCCCCACCCCAGCAGGTGCAGGAACGCCGCCACCGCCGTGATCAGGAACAGCACGCCGGTGGCCGCGAACAGCCGCGAGTCCCAGGCCCCCTGGCGGCGGGCGGTGCCCTCGTGGTACCGGATCTGCGCCCTGATCCAGTGCTCGCTCAGGTAGCCGCGAAGCGGCACGACGTGAGCGGGATCGAAACGCACCGGCGGGCGGCGGGCCGTGATCTCGTCCAGCGCCCGCTCGATCCAGACCTCGGTCGGGTCGGACAGGTACGCGGACGGCTCGCGCCGTTCTCCCGGCCTGGACCGGTCGCCCGCCCCGGCCAGGGCCAGGAAGTAGCCGGAGCGCAGCCGTTCGGCCAGGAAACGGTAGGAGATCCACCGGTCCAGGACCCGCAGCCTCCGGCTGACCAGGGGAGCGGCCACCAGCACCAGGAGCAGGACTACTTCCGCCGCGGCGATCCAGGTCAGCCGGGGCCAGACGGTGACCTGGACCGCCACCACGACGACGGCGGCCGCAGCGGCCAGGAACATGGTCCAGTTCGTCAGCTGGAAGATCCGTTCCAGGCGGGTGGCCAGGACGTCGGCGCGGACGAAGTACGGGGTGACCCAGCCGGCCACCTCCGAGCAGGCCGGCTGGAGGGAGTCGGGCGGGCCGGCCGGCCCGGCGGGCGCCAGCCGGTCCCGCTCCGCGCGGGCCCGGGCCGCGAACTCCGGGATCGGGGCCGCGTTGTACTCGCGGAACTCCCGCGCGGCCTCCGCCACGTGCACGGCCCGCTCCTCGTCGTACCAGTAGACCGGGGCGGCCACGGTTGACGTGGACACCCACGCCACCGGCACGCCCTGCGCGCGGGCGTACGCCACGACCGTGGCCGTGCCACCGCGGCCGCGCGGCGGCTCGCCGTCCCACAGCGCGATGAGCACGTCGGCGCGGTCCACCACATGGCGCCCGGCCCGCTCGTAGGCCTCGTCGCGGCTGCCCCCCGGCCGGGCCACCCAGACCGAGGTGGCCTGCCCGAGCATCTCGGTGAACTCGGCTTTCGAGGCGTCGCCGGTGAAGTCGTCCAGGTAGTCCCCGGGCGGCAGCGGCAGCACAGCCTCCATGGTGGCGCCCGGCCTGGCCAGCACCTCCGCCGCGACCAGGCGGTCCGCCCCCTCGGCCAGCGCGGAGATGACCAGCAGCGCAGGCTCGGCCGCAGGACCCAGGAACCGCTCGACGACCCCCCCGACCGCGGCCTGGATGCCCGGGACCAGCGCGGCCGGGTCGGTGAGCCGCCGGTGCCCGGTCACCCCGATCCGCAACGAGAACGGCAGCTGCCCCTCTCCCGCTGGCGGCCACCCGGCGTCCGCCACCCCGGCGACCCGGTCCGCCCGGCCGGGCAGCTGGCGGGTCATCGGGCGCACCCCAGCCGGGCCGGCGGGGTCGGCGAGATGTAGCGGCGCCAGTCCGCCGGGGTCAGGCCGTGCCCGGACGTGGTGCAGGCGACCCGGACCCACTGCGCCGGGACCAGGCTCAGCTGGGTGAGCACGCCGTCACCGGTCCGGCTGTTTGCCTCGGTCACGGTGACCAGGCTGCGCCCGCCGGGGGTGAACGCCATCGTGGTCTGCTGGTACGGCGAGGCCTTGCCGATCGGGAAGACGCCCAGCAGGTGCCCGGATCCCAGGTCGGTGAGGACGCCGCGGCCGTCGGCCCGCTCCCCGGCCACCAGGATCTGGCCGGCGGCCGGGCCTGGGCCGGCCGCGATGTTCCCGTAGTTCCACGGCGTCCCGGCCTGGACGGAGCGGATCACCCGGGTGCCGTCCGCATCGCGCAGGTCGATGTCGCCGTTCTCCCGCTGGAGCACCAGGCGGGACCCGGAGTAGGCCAGCTCGTAGGCCTTCACCCCGGGGACCCGCCAGGTCCGCCTGGTGGTCAGGTTGATGACGTAGACCTCCTGGTTCGACTGGTCGATGACGGCCGCCCGGGTCCCGGACGCGCTGACCGCGGCCTGCCGCTGGTACTGCCCGAAGTTCGGCCGGATGCCGGGCGGCCCCCGCACCACGGATCCCTTCACCGCGGATCCCTTGACCGCGGATCTCCTGACCACGGGCCCGGCGGAGCGGGCAGCGCCAGAGGGGACCGGGCCGATCCGGACCGTCCCGGCCGCGTCGACCGCGAACAGCCGGTTCCCGTCCGGGGACAGGGCGAGCGCCTGAGGCGGATCGGGGTCCCGGCTGAGCATGACCGCAGGCCCCTTCCCGGCGGTGAGCAGCGTCACCGCCCGGCCGAACACATAGAGCCGGTTCCCGGTCGCGCTCCACAGCGGCAGCCCGAACTGCCCGGTCCGTCCCCCGGCCAGCGTGGTGATCTTCCCGAACGAGGGGCCCAGTCCCGCCCGGACCAGCAGGCCGCCGCTGCTGTCGGTCAGGGCGGCTTCCCGGCCACCAGGCCCGATCGCCAGCCGGGGGCCGGCGCAGACCCGGCCGCACCGCGACGGCATGAGGATCCGGGCCGCCCGGCCGATGCGGGAGTACTGCCGGAGGTTCCACAGCGTGAGCAGGTTCCCCGAGGCTGAGATCAGCCGGCTGTCGCTGTGCCCGACGAAGGCCAGGGAGGTGCTGAACAGCGGTTCGGCACCTGGGTAGGAGCGTGGTGGGCGGACCGGCCCGGCCCGGCCCGCGACCCGGGACACGTGGATGCCGCTGGTGTCCTCCGAGGCGACCCACCGGCCGTTCCGGCTGATGGCCAGGGCCAGGGCCAGGCGGCCGCCGGGACGGGCGCGCCCCGCCAGGCGGCCTGACTTGCGGGTGCTCAGCACGCGCAGGCTCGACCCGGCCGCCACGTAGCTGTGCGTGAACAGCGTGCCGGCCGGGGACAGCGCGGAGGTATAGGCCGGATACCGGGAAAGCCCGAACGTGTTGCGGGCGGAGCCGGCCGCGGCGAGCCCGGGCAGGGTGAGGCGCCGCCAGGAGCCGTACCGGCCGTCGAGCGCGACCAGTTCGGTGTCGCTGGGCACAGCGAGGTTCGTGACCAGCGGTGGGCGGCCTCCGTGCCAGGTGCCGAACCCGGCCAGCCGGGCCTGCCGCCAGGACCGGCCCGGCGTGCTCAGCACGTCCAGGCCGGGAAAGGCTGCGAACGCGGCGAACCTTCCCGACGGCGACACCCCGGCCGCGGTGAACGGGGTCCCCGGCGGCGCCGTGCGGGACGCGACCAGGTGGCCGTCTACCCAGGTCCGGGCGGACCGGCCGGTGGCCGCGGCGACGGTCGTCCCGTCCGCGCTGACCGCTACGGCGGTGACCGGCCCGCCCATCCGGCCGTAGCTGACCGGAGTGAAGCGGGCCAGGTCCCAGCCGCGCACCCATCCGTTCCTGGTGCCCGCGACGATCACCCGGCCGTCCGGCGAGACGGCCAGCGCCGAGACCGGCCCGGGGGCGACCAGGAAACGCTGCACCTGCGGGTCCGCCTGGACCGTGGCGAACAGGGCCGCCCGGGCCTGCGGGTTACCGGGGTCGAGCCGGTACGCCTGGACCGCGAACAACTGGGCGAGGTCGGGACGCGCACTGGTCAGCGCGACCGCGGTGGAGGCCAGCAGGCCCGCGGTGGCCACGGTGTTCTCCCGGTCAGCGCGGTCCCGCTGGCCCTGGGCGACGAACGTCGCGGTGAGGGAGAAGGCGAGCAGGCCCACGAGGACGGCCCCGGTCGCGACGACCGCCCGCACGGCCCGGCGGCGGCGGCGGATGTGCTCCCCGATCAGGGAGTCCTTCGGCACGTGCCGGATCGCCGCGGCCAGGTCGGCCACGGCGTCCTGCAGGCGCGGGTCCGCGGACCGCAGGCTGCCGGCCTGGTCCCGGGCCCAGCGCAGGTCCACCCAGCGCGGCTCCTCGCTGAACGCGTGCCCGAGAGCTTCTTTGGACAGCGCGGTGGTGGCCGCCCAGTCCAGGTCCCCGGCGGTCTCGTCCCAGACCAGGTCGCCCTCGGTGACCGCGACGAGCAGGTGGTTCATCGGCCGGTGGGCCCGCCACCAGGAGATCTCCCGGGACACCCAGCCCGACTGCGCCGACTCCGGGGAGGCCATCAGGATCAGCCACGAGGAGTCGGACAGCGCCTCCTCGATCGTGGTCCACAGGTGCGGGGAGGCGGCCAGGCTGGTCTCGTCCCGGAACACCTGCAGCGCCCGCATCCGGTACCAGGGCTTGGCGAAGCGCTGCAGTTCGGCCTGGAGCCGCGCGGTGATCGCGGCGTCGAGCCGGTGACTGTAGGAAATGAAGGCGTCGTAGCCCCGCTCCTCGCCTGCCGCCACGTCCCCCCCGGTACGGCGCGCCCAGCTTCCCGGATACACCCTCTTCGTCACCAAGAGTGACGAAGAGATTGCTACAGGCTACAGGGCGCCCCATTCAGGGTGAAGGTGGGCCGGCCAGGTCATCCTGGACACCGGACTGGTCATCCGCGACCCGGCCCGACCGCCGCGGCGCAGCCGGGGGCGTCAGGCGTTCTGGGCGGCCAGGCGGCGCAGCGCGTCCCGGGCTACCGCCGGATCCGTGGTGACCCAGAACGGCGGGAGCGACGCGCGCAGGAAACCGCCGTACCGGGCGGTGGCCAGCCGGGAATCGAGGATCGCCACCATGCCCCGGTCGTCCATGGTGCGCAGCAACCGCCCGGCGCCCTGGGCGAGCAGCAGCGCGGCATGGGAGACGGCGATAGCCATGAACCCGTTGCCGCCGCGGGCCCCGATCATCCGCTGCCGGGCGGAGGCCAGCGGGTCGTCCGGGCGCGGGAACGGGATCCGGTCGATGACCACCAGCTGCAGCGCCGACCCCGGCACGTCGACGCCCTGCCACAGCGACAGCGTGCCGAACAGGCAGCTTGTCTCATACTCGGCAAACTGCCGGATGAGCTGCCCGGTGGAGTCGTCACCCTGGCAGAACAGGGGCACGCTGAGCGTGCCGCGGAGCTCCAGCGCGGCCTGCCGGGCGGCCCGCATGGACGAGAACAGCCCGAGCGTCCGCCCGCCCGCCGCGGTGATCAGCTCGGTCAGCTCGGTCAGGTAGGCCGCCGGGAGCCCATCGCGGCCGGGCGGGGGCAGGTGCTTGGCGACGTACAGGATGCCGCGGTGCGGATGGTCGAAGGGCGAGCCGACGTCCAGGCCGGACCAGGCCAGGCCGTGCGGGGACGGCTCGGCCGGCAGCTCCCCCGGATCGTCGGTTCCCGGCCCGGCCGCTGCCGCACCGGCGGCACCTGCGGCGGCGGCCTGCCCAGCATCGGTCTCCGCGGTGCCGGAGGGCTCCGGGCCAGCCGGCTCGGGGCTGGCCGGCGGGCTGGCCGGCTCGGAGCTGGCCGGCTCCGGGCCGGGCACGTCGGTCCCGGGCCGCGGCAGGCCCCACTGCCGGGCCAGCGGCTCGAACGAGCCGCCGAGGGCCAGGGTCGCCGAGGTCAGCACCACGGTCTGGCGACGGAACAGGCGCTCCGCGAGCAGCGCTCCGACCTGCAACGGGGCCACCCGGAGCGTGGCCGGGCGGCGCGGGTCCTCGACCACCGGCCGGTCCATCCAGACCACGTCGGTCCGGGAGGTGAGGTCCTCGACGTAGGAGACCAGGATCCGCTCCGCGGTGCCGACCAGATCGTCCAGGCCCGCCAGCGCCGCGCGCGTCGCGGCCTGCTGCTCAGGTACGTCCTCACCCGACTGCTTGGCACTGGACCTGATCTCGGTGGCGCACCCGGCGGCGGCGTCGCGGACCAGGGCCAGCGCGCTGGACAGGTCGCTGTCCAGGAAGTCCAGGCGGCCGTCGCGGGACTCGGCGAAGGCCCGGGCGGCCGCCTCACCCGCCTCCCGGAGGCGTCCGGCCGCATCCGCGGACAGCAGCCGCCCGACCCGCCGGGCCGCCGTGTCCACCCCGGCTGCGGACAGTTCCCCGCTCGCGGCGCTGGTGACCCGGTTCACCAGGTCATGGGCCTCGTCGATGATGACGACGTCGTGCTCGGGGAGGACCGGGAACGACTCCAGCGCGTTGATCGCGAGCAGCGCGTGGTTGGTCACCACGATGCTGGCTTTGGCCGCGGTCAGCCGGGCCTGCTCCGCGTAGCAGTCACGGCCGAACGGGCAGCGCTGGGCGCCGAGGCATTCCCGGGCGCTCACCGACACCTGCCGCCAGGCCCGGTCGTCCACGCCGGGGACGAGTTCGTCGCGGTCGCCCGTCGTGGTCTGGGCCGCCCACTCGTGGACCCGCTCGACCTGCTGGCCGACCGCGGAGGTCGCCCCCCGGTCGAAGAGCACGTCGCGGGGATCCTCGGGCGCGCCCGACTTCAGCCGCTGCAGGCACAGGTAGTTGCGCCGGCCCTTCAGGATCGCGAACTCAGGCTCCTGGCCCAGCAGCGGCTTGAGCGTCGTGGCGAGCCGCGGCAAGTCCCGGTCGATCAGCTGGCGCTGCAGGGCGATGGTAGCGGTGGCCACCACCACCGCGCTGCCGCTGGCCAGCGCGTGCGCGACCGCAGGGACCAGGTAGGCCAGGGACTTACCTGTCCCGGTGCCCGCCTGGACCGCGAGGTGCTCACCAGAGCGAAGGGACGTCTCCACCGCCTCGGCCATCGCGACCTGCCCGGGCCGCTCGGCCCCGCCGATCCCGGCGACCGCCGCGGCGAGCAGGTCGGGCAGGGGAGGCAGCGCCCGGGCGTCCACCTTCGCGCGGGGAGGACCAGCCTGCGCGGACTTTTCACCGGGAGCCACGTTCCGAGACGCTACCGTGCCCTGACGACAGCCGCCGCGAGCTCAGAGCGCAGACGGCACGATAGGCTTCAGTAGCGCAGGAAGCAGATACCGGCGTGCCCGCTCTGGCCACCGCAGGTGTCGCTGCCGTCCAGGTTGTCGCTGGCGATCCACAGCCCGGCGCTGGTGGCCAGCATGTCGTCGGCGCCCAGGCCCCGGGCCCGGCTGTAATATCCGGCGGAGCCCGCTGAGTTGACGTACAGCCTCCCGTTCGCGGGGTCCACGCCCTCCAGGCCCGGCGCGTTGTAACCGCCGGCGCCGAGACCGTTGCACCCGTTGCCGTTCATCGAATAGCGCTCGTGACCGGCGAAGTAGGCGGCGTGGGTGTCGGCCGCCGCCGAGTACAGCGAGTCACAGCCGGTGTAGTTGACCCACTTGTGCCCGACCGAGGCTCGCGTCGCCGGGTAGGCCAGCGCGGCGTCGCACGGTCCCGAGCGCGCGCCGGAATTGCTGCCGCCGACGGTGTGGAAGCCGGTCGTGGCGACGTAGACGGTGGAGTCGTCCGGCGACCAGGCCGCTGAGCGGGCCCAGAACGACTCGGTACAGGAGACGTTGAAGTCCGGCGAGGTCCAGCCGGTCACGCTGGCCCGGGAGCCCCCCACGTTCAGCATGAACATCTGGTGCCGGGTGACGCCGCCGGCCCGGCTGAACACGCCTTCGACCAGGTCGAGGGTGCCGCCGTGGCTGAGCTGCTGGTTGAAGACCTGGCTGCCCGAGATGGACAGTCTCAGGAACCCGTCACTGTGGCCGTTACGCGAGTTCAGGCTGATCATGTGGGCGGTGCGGGAGCCGTTGATGGACGTGAACTTGCCGCCCGTCAGCAGATGGCCCCCGACCTTGGCCAGGGTGTTGACCGTCTTGTTGGCGCTGTGCGCGAAGCCGGGGAGCACGTTGCCCGTCCTGAGGCTGATCTCAGCGACGTTGCTCACTTTGGTGCCGTTGACCCGGGTGAAGTTGCCGCCGATGTAGGCGTCCGCGCACTTGCGGCCGCTGAAGGCGATGGAGTTGATCGCGGCGGCACCGTCCTGGTCGGTCTTGGTGCTGCCCACCACCCTGGGCGCCCACGACGTGACGGTGTACGGACTGGTCGCGCTGAAGCTGAAGATGTCGGTGCGCGCGTAGGTCCTGCTGCCCTGCTTGATCGAGCTGAAGCTGCCCACCGCGTACATCACGCCACCGCACTTGAGGAGCTGGCGGATCTGCTCCCTCGGCTGCGACGTGCTAGCCAGGCGCGGCGTGCCGCTGGCCGGAGCAGGCGACACCACCCCCGCGGGCGGCTGCTCGCCGCCCGTCCCGGCCTGAGCCGAGGCCATGCCGAGCGTCAGCAGCCCGGCGGCGGCGGACACCGCGGTAGCCACGATGAGTTTGCGCACTACTGCCCCCATTTCGGTGTTTGCCCAGCTTGACCATACTGCGTGCTCGTCACTGCGGGTGACCGATCACGTTTTGCGCATCGACTCGTTCCATCGCCGGGGACCAACTGCCACGATGGCCTCATGACCGACGCGCCCTCCCCCACGCGGGTCTTCCGCGACGCCCGGGACCTTCTGCTGCGCTACCGTGCGGACTACCCGGCCGCGCTGGCCGGGTTCTCCTGGCCGCAGCTTGATCAGTTCAACTGGGCCCTGGACTGGTTCGACGTGATCGCGGCCGAGCACCCGGACCGCGACGCGCTGCGCATCGTGGCCGACGGGGACTCCGCCGCCCGGATCAGCTACGGCGAGATGGCCGCGCGCTCCAACCAGGTGGCCAACTGGCTGCGCGGCCTCGGCGCCCGGCGGGGTGACCGGCTGCTGCTGATGCTGGGCAACATCGCGCCGCTGTGGGAGATCATCCTGGCCGCGATGAAGCTCGGCGTGGTCATCATCCCGGCCAGCACCCTGCTCGGCCCGGAAGACCTGGCCGACCGGGTGGCCCGCGGCGACGTCCGGCACGTGATCACCGAGTACGGCCACACCGCCCGGTTCGCCGAGGTCCCGGGGGACTGGACCCGGGTGGCGGTCAGCGTCAGCCCCGGGGCGCCCCCGCCCGGGGGCTGGCACAGTTACGCCGAGGCGGCCAGCGCCAGCGCCCGCTACGTCGCGGAGGGCGTGACGCTGGCCACCGATCCGTTGCTGCTGTATTTCACGTCCGGGACCACCGCCCAGCCCAAGCTGGTGGAGCATACCCACGCCAGCTACCCGGCTGGTCATCTCTCGACGATGTACTGGATCGGGCTGCAGCCGGGCGACGTGCACCTGAACATCTCCTCGCCGGGCTGGGCCAAGCACGCGTGGAGCAACGTGTACGCGCCGTGGATCGCGGGGGCGACCGCGCTGATACTCGGCTACGAGCGGTTTTCTCCCCAGGCCCTGATGGACACCATCGGCGGCTACGGGGTGACCACGTTCTGCGCCCCGCCCACGGTCTGGCGGATGCTCATCCAGGCCGACCTGAGCGCCTGCGACGTCAGCGCGCTGCGCGAGTGCGTGGCCGCGGGCGAGCCGCTGAACCCCGAGGTGATCGACCAGGTGCGGCGGGCCTGGGAGATCACGGTGCGCGACGGTTACGGGCAGACCGAGACCACCGCCCAGGTCGGCAACTCGCCGGGGCAGCCGCTGCGGCCCGGCTCGATGGGCCGCCCGCTGCCCGGCTACACCGTGGCCCTGGTCGACCCGCTGACCGGCGAGCCTGGCCCGGAGGGCGAGATCTGCCTGGACCTGGAGCGGCGGCCGCTGGGCCTGATGACCGGGTACCGGGGCGACGAGGAGCGGGCCGCCGAGGCCATGCGCGGCGGCTACTACCACACCGGGGACGTGGCCAGCCGCGACGCCGACGGGTACCTGACCTACATCGGGCGGACCGACGACGTGTTCAAGGCGTCGGACTACCGGATCTCCCCGTTCGAGCTGGAGAGCGTGCTGATCGAGCACGAGGCGGTGGCCGAGGCGGCCGTGGTCCCGTCGCCGGACCCGATGCGGTTCGCGGTGCCCAAGGCGTACGTCACGCTCGCGGCCGGGTTCGAGCCTTCGCCTGAGACCGCGGTGTCGATCCTCGGCTACGCCCGGCAGCGGCTGGCCCCGTACAAGCGGATCAGGCGGCTGGAGTTCAGCGAGCTGCCCAAGACCATCTCCGGCAAGATCCGCCGGGTGGAACTGCGCGGCCAGGAGACAGAGCGGCTGGGCCCGCCGGGTGCGGCGGGACCCGGTCCCGCCGCACCCACCGGCCCGCGCGGGCACACGGAGTTCTGGGAAGAGGACTTCCCAGGCCTGAAGGGTTAGCGGCCCCCTCCGCCGCTCACCTTCGTGTGCGCGCCTGCCACGATCGCCTGGACAGACCCGGTTGCGTGGTACAGGAGACGCCCCAGCGACCTCCTGCGGGACACCCAGCCCCAGGTTTTGTGCATAAAAAAAGCCGGCTCCTGGCTCTTCGCGACCACCAGCAATGCCTGGGCATACAGCAACGCAAGGTCATGGCCGCCAGGGTCCGGAGCAGCCGAGGACAGGTTACGCTTCCGGGGATCTGCTGTACAGGGCTCCCTGGTCACCAGGAACGCGGCCCGGCGGCCATTCACGACCGCCGCCCAGGCCGGCGGTTCGGTGCGCACATCCGCTGGCCGGGCGCCCGGCGTCCTCCTGACGGCATAGCCTGGTCGAAACGCCCGGAGTTCCGGGCCTGGAAGGACGCCGAATCCGGCCTAGCTGACGCTTTCCTTCCCCAGGTGAAGGAGTCAGCCGGTGATGGGTGGCCGCGGGACCGTGGGCGGGTGCCGCCCCGGCCTGGGATCGGGCGGCTGAGGTGCCCGGCGACAGGCTGCGCAGGATACTGGCCGAGTTGTCCGACGGGGAGAGCATGTGGCCGGCCGCCCGGCTGTGCGCGGTCGGCCCTCAGCTCACCGGCATGAAAGGCGCGGGGGTCATGCTCATGGCCGACGACGTTCCCCGCGGGTCGCTGTGCAGCAGTGACGAGGTCAGCCAGCTCATCGAGGAGCTGCAGTACACGCTGGGAGAGGGCCCGTGCGTGGACGCCTACCAGGGGGACACGATCGTGCGCGAGCCCGATCTGGCCGCCCCGCAGACGCCACGGTGGTTCGCGTTCACCCCGCCGGTGCTCGAAGCGGGCGTGCGGGCGGTGTTCGGATTTCCGCTGCGGGTCGGCGCAGTGCGCCTCGGGGCGCTCGACCTCTACCGTGACCGCCCCGGCGACCTCAGCTCCGACCAGCACGCCGACGCGCTGGTACTGGCAGACCTGACCGCCCGCTGGGTGCTGGACGCCCAGGCCGGCGCCCCGTCCGGCGTGGTGGCCGAGCAACTCCAGGCCGGCGCCGACTTCCACTTCGCCGTGCACAACGCGGCAGGAATAGTCTCGGTTCAGGAAGGTATCAGTGTGACCGACGCACTCATCCGGCTGCGGGCGTTCGCCTACAGCCACGACCGGCTGCTCGACGACGTGGCCCAGGACGTCATCGCCCGCAGACTCCGGCTCGGATGAGCCGGCCCGCCCGCCCCCGCACGGAGGCACCGCTCAGAAGGGAGGGCCGGGGATGACCCGGGAAGCCGACGTGGTCCGTTCTCTGGTCGAGATGGCCGACACCCTGGTGGACGACTATGACGTCGTCGATCTGCTGACCGGGCTCACCGACCGGTGCGTCACCCTGCTCGGTATCTCCGCCGCCGGGGTGATGCTGGCCTCCCCCTCAGGCAGCCTCGGCCTGGTGGCCTCGTCCAGCGAGGCCATGCGCCTGCTCGAACTGTTCGAGCTCCAGGCCCAGGAAGGTCCGTGCCTGGACGCCTTCCGCACCGGCGCGCGGGTTGACCAGGAAGACCTCCGGGCCGGGTCTGACCGCTGGCCGTCGTTCTCCCCCGCGGCTGTCCGCGCTGGTTTCCAGTCGGCGGTCGCGCTGCCGCTGCGACTGCGGGACGTCACTCTCGGCGCCCTCAACCTGTTCAGCACGACCCGCCCCCCGATCGGGGAGCCGGACGTCATCGTCGCCCGCGCCTTCGCTGACCTAGCCACGCTCAGCATCCTCCAGCACCGGGCCAGCGCCGAGGCCCAGCGCGTGAACGAGCAGCTGTCCGCCGCGCTGAGCAGCCGCATCGTCATCGAGCAGGCCAAGGGAGTGGTCTCCGAACGGGCTGGCGTCGGCCTGGCCGAGGCGTTCGCCCGGCTGCGCGGCTACGCGCGCAACGCGAACCTGCCCCTCACCGACGTGGCCCAGGCCGCCGTGGACGGTACCCTCGACCCGCGCGCCTGGACGTCAGCCACAGGCTGACTCAGCTGGTGACGTCGCCGCTGGTGAAGCGGGCCCAGGCGATCGAGCAGAAGATCACGATGTAAGCCGCGAACGACAGCAGCCCGTGCAGCAGGGCGGTGGTGTTGACCGGCACCCGCAGCAGCGAGTCGAACGACAGCCAGAAGTGCGTCGGCAGGTACGGGTGGATCACCGCGAACTGGGCCACGTTGTCGGCCACCTCACTGGCCACCGCGAGGACCAGGACGGCGGCGATCGCGCCGATCGGGTGCTCGGTCAGGGTCGAGATGGCCAGCCCGATCGCGGCCAGCGCGGCCATCCCCGCGGCCACGTACAGCGTGACGAACAGCAGCCGGAGCAGGCCGTCCGCCAGGGACACGGTCGTCCCGGACAGCAGCGTCACCGGCCCGATCGGGAACAGGATCGCGCCCATGATCAGCGACACCGCCGACACCAGCAGGCACGCCGCCAGCCCGAAGATGACCACGGCCACGTACTTGACCGACAGCAGCCGGGTCCGGCCGGCCTGGCACGGTGAGCAGGTAGCGCAGCGTGCCGAGGCCCGCCTCGCCGGCGATCGAGTCCCCGGCCACCACCGCCACCACCAGGGGCAGCACCAGGGTGAGCAGGATGGTGAGGGCCAGGAAGGACAGGAACACCCCGTTCCCGGCGAGCTGGGCGAAGAACGACGCGCCCGGCCCGTCGCCGCCGCCGCCACCGCCGTGCGGCATGGATATCCGCAGCCCGACGCCCAGGATCACCGGCAGCACGACGAGCACGCCGAGCAGGGCCAGGTTGCGCCAGCGCCGGAACATCAGGCGCAGCTCGCTGCCCAGCAGACGGAGCCAGGTACGGACACCGTTGCGCGGCCGGGCCCGGCTGGCCAGCGCCGCGCCGCCGGCGCTCGCCGGGGCGCCGTCGCGGGGAGCGGACAGCTCAGCCGTTGACATCGAATCCCTCCCCGGTCAGTCCGACGAACAGTTCCTCGAGGCTCGGCCGCGGCGTGTCCAGCCCGGCTACCGGGACGCCGGCGTAGACCAGCTCACGGCAGATCTGCTCCGGGGCCTGGTCACCGAGCGCCGCGGACGCCTCCCCGCCGGCGGCCGACACGTCGGCCAGCCCGAGCTTGCCGAGGACCTCCGCGGCCCGGGTGGCGTCCGTCGTGGTGACCCGGATCCGGGCCGCGCCACGGGCCCGCAACTCCTCCAGCGGTCCCTGGAAGACCAGCCGGCCGGTCCGCATGACGCCCACCTGGGTACAGATCTGCTCGACCTCGGCGAGCAGGTGCGAAGAGACCAGGACGGTGATGCCGTCGGTGGCGATCTCGCGGATCAGCCCGCGCACCTCGCGGGTGCCTTGCGGGTCGAGCCCGTTGGTGGGCTCGTCCAGGATGATCAGCTCCCGCGGCTGGAGCAGGCTGGCCGCGATGGCCAGGCGCTGCTTCATGCCGAGGGAGTAGGCCCGGTAGTGCTTCTTCTTCGCGGCGAGCAGGCCGACCCGCTCCAGCGCCTCGCTGATCCGCGCCTTCGCCGTGCCCGGGTCGGCGGTCCGGTCGGCCGCGTCCACCCGGGCCAGGTTGTCCCAGCCGGACAGCTGGGGGTAGAACGCGGGCCCCTCGACCAGGGACCCGACCCGGGGCAGCACCCGGACGGTGCCCGCGGGCATCGGCACGCCGAGCAGCGCGTGACTGCCCTGCGTCGGGTAGACCAGGCCGAGCAGCATCCGGATCGTGGTGGTCTTGCCGGACCCGTTGGGGCCAAGGAAACCGTAGACGCTGCCCCGGGGCACCAGCATGTCGAGGCCGTCCACCGCCAGCTGGCCACTGCGGAACCGCTTGGTCAGCCCCGAAGTGACGATCGCGGGGGTGGGCTCCGCGGCGGCGCCCACCCCGGCGGCGGCCGGGTCCGGGCGGGCGGCCGATGCGGAGCCGGTGCTCGCCTGGCCCGTGCTCGCCTGGCCGGCGCCGGGTTGGCCGGTGCTCACCTGGCTGGTGCTCACTTGATCTGGGCCGCGGCGCTTTCCAGCACCGCCGGCGTTACCGCCCCGACGAGCACATGGCCGTCGCTGGTCATCAGCACCGACACCAGGCTGGTGTGCAGCAGCTTGCCGCTGCCCCACGCCCCGTGCACAGGGGTGGCTGTCTTCAGCAGTGCGGCGGCGACCGCGGCGTCCTCGCCGCTCCCGCCGCCCGGGCTGCCCGCCGCGGACTGCGCGGCGTCCCCGGCCACGCTCGACGCGCCGCCTGGGCCCGTCACGCCGGCCAGCGCAGACGCCGGGAGCACCGCGACGGAGAGCCAGTCCTTGCCGATCACCTGGGGCTCACCGCTGGCCTGCTTGCCCTGGGCCGGCATCGGCCCGGAGGTCTCGCGGGGCGGGCTGACCACCTTGACCTTGGCGCCGGCCGGAGTGGTGAAGCTGAAGTTGGCCGCGGCTGGCTTGACGAACGAGACCGACGTGTAGCCGACCTGGAAGGCCGGGCTGGCCGCGCCCTTGGCGAACACCTGGACGCGCAGCGGCACGTTCTTGGCCGCGTCGATGGCGATGGCGACCCGGCCGATCAGCGAGCCGCTGGTCTTGGGTGACAGGACCAGCTGGTAGGCGGGCTGGCCGGCCACCGTCACGTTGCGCTCGACGCTGACCCGGGTGCTCGGCCCGACCGCCTTGAGCGCCTGGCTGGCCGCCTGCTGCGGGGTGAGCGGCACCTGCGACGGCACCGCGGCCGGAGGCCTGGGCACCCCGCCCTCTCTGGCCGGCAACTGCATCCGGGTGACCGTGTTCGAGCTGCTCTGCCAGACCCAGACCTGGCGGCCGTTGCGGATCAGGTCGGTTTCCGACATCGTCAACGGCTCCGCGAGCCGGATGTGCGTGGGGTCCGCGTACCAGATCTTGATCGTGTGCGACCCGGCCAAGAGCGCCATGCTGGAGTTCGGGTCGGCCGAGCCGGGCAGCTGCGGGAGGCCGAGCGACGCGGTCTCCACCACGGTCCCGGTCAGTGCGGGCAGCGGCGCGTCCCGGCCAGCCACCGACGCGAGCAACTGCGCGGGGGTGCGGACCGGCAGCTCAGGGGAAGCCTGAGCCGTGCTGATCATGGTACCGGCGGTCAGCGCACCCGCGAGGGCGACAGCGCCGGCGGGGATCGCCCACCTCGCGCGCCGGGACAACGTCGGCAGCGTTTTCATTACTCAACCTCACTCGTCCCCGTGCGGGTCAGCCGCACGGGCTCGTCCCATCGGCCGCGGTGGCCCTGTACGAGCCGGGCCCTGAGCGGCCCCGCAGACCGCAGCCGCCCTGATCGGGCGGCCCGGTCCAGCTGGCCCCGTATGGGCCCCGACCGGCCGGCTCCGCCGGCCAGCCTGGGCCCTGCCATTCACCATCTTGCCGCACCCTGCCTGAGCGGACCCTGTGAGCGTGAGCCAGGCGGGCTGGCGGCCCCGGCGCGCCTGGCCCGCCTGGCTGCGCGGATGGCCGGTGGAGGTTCCGGGGAGTCGCGCCCGGCCGGTGTTCCTAGGCGGCGGTCCGCTCCACGGCCGGGCGCCTCCTCAGGGTCGCCTGCTGGATGGCGGGAGGGTCGTAGGCCATGTCGAGGCGGCCGACGTCAGTGCCGGGCGGAACGACCTCGTCGATCTTGTCGAGCACCTCGTCGGCGAGGAGGACCTCGGCGCCCGCGAGCAGGTCATCGAGCTGCTCCATGGTGCGGGGGCCGATGAGCGCCGACGTGACGCCGGGGTGCGCGATCGCGAAGGCCATCGCGAGGTGGGTGAGCTTGAGGCCGGCCTCGCCGGCCACGGGGATGAGCCGCTCGACAGCGTCGACGCGGCGCTCGTCGCTGATGTGGCTGAAGCGGTTCACCCGACGGAGGTCGGTCTGCTGGCCCTTGCGGACGCGTCCCGTGAGCATGCCTTGGGCGAGGGGGCTCCAGACGATCGCCCCCATGCCGTAGCGCTCCGCGACGGGCAGCACTTCCCGCTCGATGCCGCGGCTGAGGATGGAGTAGGTGGGCTGTTCGGTGCGGAAGCGTTCCAGCCCGCGGCGCTGCGAGACCCACTGCGCCTCCACTATGTCCGAGGCGGGGAAGCTCGACGAGCCGATCGCCCGCACCTTGCCGCTGCGGACCAGGTCGGTCAAGGCGGAAAGCGTCTCCTCGATGTCGGCGGCCGGGTCGGGGCGATGCACCTGGTACAGATCGATGTACTCGGTCCGCAGCCTGCGCAGGGAGTTCTCCACCTCGGTCATGATCCAGCGGCGGGACGTGCCGCGCTGGTTCGGGTCGTCGCCCATCGGGCCATAGACCTTGGTGGCGAGCACGACGTTGTCGCGTCGTCCCTGCAACGCGGCCCCGACGATCTCCTCTGACTCGCCGTGAGAGTACATGTCGGCGGTGTCGATGAAGTTGATACCCGCGTCGAGGGCCCGGTGGATGATGCGCGTCGAGTCCTCGTGGTCCGGGTTGCCGATCACGCCGAACATCATCGCCCCGAGCGCGTACGGGCTGACCTGGATACCCGTTCGGCCGAGGGTGCGATAACGCATTGCTGGTCTCCTAGGGACGCCGCGTGGGTGCCGTATAGTCGAGAGAAGTGGGACGTTGTCCCGTTACGTGGATCACCATACGGGACACTGTCCCACTTAGCAAGGAGCCCTCGGGTGCCTCGTGCCGACGCACAGCGGAACATCGACGCGCTGATCGCGGCCGCGAAGGAGGAGTTCGCGGCGCACGGCGTTGACGTCCACGTGCGCGCGATCGCCGCCCGGGCAGGCGTGGGCACCGCGACCTTGTACCGGCACTTTCCGCTGCGGTCGGACCTTATCTGCGCGGTGTTCCGCCGTGAGGTTGACGCCTGTGCGGCCGAAGCGCCGCAGCTTGCCGCGTCGCACGAACCCGACGAGGCGCTGGAACTCTGGCTCCAGCGCTACACCGAGTTCGTGGCGACCAAGCGCGGCCTCGCCGCCGCGCTCCATTCGGGCGACCCAGCGTTCAACGGCCTGCCGGCCTATTTCCACGATCACCTCGGCCCCGCCCTCCGGGCTCTGCTCGACGACGCCGTCGCAGCCGGGGCGGTCCGGGACGGGGTGGATCCTCTCGACCTGCTCGGTGCGGTCGCGAATCTCTGCGTCCCCCCGCCCGGCACGGGGGACACTTCGCGCGCCTACCGGATGGTCGCGCTGCTCCTGGACGGACTGCGGTACGGCGCGAGCCCAGCGCACGAGCGGCTGAGCTGATCGCCACGCCGCAATCCTGGCCGTCACGCGGCGCGGCGCTCAGGCACTGAGCGAATCCCGGTAGCCTCGGGGCCGTGCGGGTGCTCGTCGTGGAAGACGAACGAAGGCTGGCCGCCGCCGTCCGGCGCGGCCTGGCCGCCGAGGGCTTCGCCGTTGACCTGGCCCATAACGGGGAAGACGGCCTGCACGCCGCCCGCGAGGGCGGGTACGACGCCGTGGTGCTGGACCTGATGCTGCCCAAGGTCTCCGGGTACCGGGTCTGCCAGCAGCTGCGCGCCGAGGAGAACTGGGTACCGATCCTCATCCTGTCCGCCAAGGACGGGGAGTACGACCAGGCGGACGGCCTCGATCTGGGCGCTGACGACTACCTGACCAAGCCGTTCTCGTACGTGGTGCTGGCCGCCCGGTTGCGGGCGCTGCTCCGGCGCGGTGCGGTCCCCCGGCCCGCACAGCTGCGCGCGGGTGACCTGACCCTGGACCCGGCGAGCCGGCGGGTCCGGCGCGCGGAGACCGACATCGAGCTGACCGCCCGGGAGTTCGCCCTGCTGGAGTACCTGATGCGGCGGCCCGGCCAGGTGGTGTCCAAGACGCAGCTGCTGGAGCACGTCTGGGACAGCTACGACTCGCTGGACCTCAACGTGGTCGAGGTGTACGCCGGGTACCTGCGGCGCAAAATCGACGCGCCGTTCAGCCGCTCCGCCCTGCAGACGGTGCGGGGCGCCGGTTACCGGCTGGCGGCCGACGGCGGCTGAGCCGCAGGGGCGGCGGCGGCTGAGCCGCTGACCGTCGAGGCGCTGGCCGTCGAAGGGCTGGCCGGGCCGGGCCCCCGCGCGGGCCCGGCCAGCCGCGATCCGGCTCAGAACACCTTCAGCCCTGCCGCGACGTGCAGCGCGCCGTCGTCGCCCCGAGCTTGCACGCCCAGCTCCGCCCAGCTGCCGCGCTGGGTGACCCACCGGACGAACGCGGGAGCGTCGGAGCTGATCTCCGCCACCGGGTCGCCCGCGCCGACGCTGACGGTGCGGGCTCCCGGCCCGGTCACGCTGATCTGCACCGCGCCCGTCAGCGCCGCGATGCGCTCGGCGTTCTGCTGCGGCAGGGCCGCCTCGATCCAGTCGAGCGCGGGCACCAGCCGGAGCTCGTCCGACGGGGGCGGCGGGACAGCCAGCGCGCCGCGTGGCGGGAAGAGGTCGGCGCGGATGTGGGTGTAGTGGTCGAAGGCGTACGCGGTCGGGATCAGCGAGGCCGGATAGGTGCCGAGATCCCCCAGCGGCACCTCGAGGTCCAGGCCGGCCAGGCCCTCCAGGGCCTCGAACGCGGGCAGGCTGACCCACTCGTAGTCGGCCAGCACCCGGGCCGGGGCCCAGGACCGCCGGGACTCGACGTACATGTCCTGAGCGCGCTCGGTCTCCAGCCCGGTCGCGTCCGGCAGCGAGGCCGGATCGATGACCAGTCTCAGCAGCGTGCCCAGGTGCGCCAGCACATCCTTGACCGACCACCCGGGGC
>CAWJPL010000030.1:0-14613 GCA_963844695.1 uncultured Actinomycetes bacterium | reverse complement strand
GAACGCGGACCGGGCGAATTCCACCGCGGTGGCGTGCGGGTCCTCGGCGGCCCGGACGTCGTCCCAGTCCAGCACGTACTCCCCCAGCGTGCCGTCCCAGCGGGCGGCGGCCGGAGACACGTGCAGGCCGCCGAAGCCCTCCGGCGCCGGGTGCGCGTAGGCGTAGAACGCCGCCCGGCCGTAGCGGCCGTCACCCGGCCACCAGCCGACCGCGACCTCCTGCGCGTCCATCGCGTTACGCATGATGAAGTCGGCGGACGGCGGTTCGGCGGGCTGCCCGGAGAACAGGCTCACCGCGAGGTCGAAGGAACCCCACCACGCGTTGACCGGGGTGGATCGCCCACGGTACGGCGCGCGGTAGTCCGCGAGGACCAGGGCCGCCTGGGTGGCCGCGGCGAAGTAATCACGGACCTGGCCCGGGTCGTAGGTGGCGTGCTCGCGGTCCTCGTCGAGTGGCACGCTCCACGGGACCTCCTGCGGTGCCGGGTCGATCTCGACCGGCCCGCCGAGCCGGCGCACCGCGGCCAGCACCTCGCGGGTCACGTCCCCGACGGCACGGTCCGGGGTCAGCGCGACCCGTTCCGCCTGCCCGCCGCTGTGCTCGACCACAGCCTCGTGGGTCCGCAGGTCCAGCGCGACGACCAGGGCCCCGGAACCGTCCGGCGCGGGCAGCGGGGCAGTCTCCCACCCCCGGGCGGTCAGCCGCAGCGCCGCGTGCTGGAGCTGGGGCTCAGGCGGGGCGAGCCGGACCGCCAGCTTGCCGAGTACCTGGGTGTGTCCGTGAAGCGTGTCGCAGGTCGCGCGCCACTCCTCGTACGAGCAAGCCGGCCAGTTACTGGTCATCTTCCGCACCTTAGTACCAGGCGCCAGCACCGGGCGGCACCCGGTCTGCCGTGTCATGCGGTGATCGCGGCCTCCAGGCCGACGGTCGTGCCGGCCGGGCCTGACTCGATGGTGACCTGCTCCATGAGGGCGCGCATCAGGGCGATGCCATGCCCGCGGAGCGGGTCAGCCGCGGGCGGGGTGGCCCGCCAGCGCCCGGTGTCCGTGACCGTCAGCCGGAGCCGGCTGACCGTGGCCTCGGCCTGCAGCCGAATGGGCTGGCCCGGGGCGTCGCGGTGGCCATGCTCGATGGCGTTGGCGCAGGCCTCCCCCGCGGCGACCAGAACGTCCTGGATCGTCCGGCGGCTCACGCCAGCGCGGCCCAGCCAGGTCCGCAGCGCCGCGCGGACCGGCGTCAGCTGCCCCCGGTCCGCCGGGAAGGTCAGGTCGAGGGGCTCGGGATGGCGGAACAGGACGAGGGCCACATCGTCCTCATACCCGTCCGGCGGGGCCATGTCGCCCATCACCCGGCTGGCCAGGTCTTCCACGCCGGCGTCCTGGCCCTGCCGGAGGGCGGCGCCCGCCCGGGCCATCCCCTCGTCGATCGAGACGCGGCGGCGCTCCACGAGGCCATCGGTGTAGAGCAGCAGCGCCGACCGGCCGGGCAGGAAACAGGTCGCGTCGGTACGCCGGGCCTCGCGCTGCACCGCCAGCGGGAACGACCGGCCCGCGCGCAGCAGCTCGACCCGGCCGTCCGGGTGGGCCAGGATGCCCGGGGGGTGGCCGGCGCTGCTGTAGGTCAGCTGGCCGGTGTCCTGGTCGAGGATGCCGCAGAAGACCGTGCTGCAGTAGGCGTCCGGAACGAGGGCGGAGAAGCGGTCCATGGCCGACAGGGTCTGCGCCGGGCTGGCGTCCTGCAGCAGCAGGGCCCGGCAGGCACTGCGCAGCTGGCCCATCACGGCCGCGGCCTCGAGGCCATGCCCGACGCAGTCACCGACCACGATGCCGATCCGCCCGTCGGGCAGTTCGACCAGGTCGTACCAGTCACCTCCCACCTCGAGCGGGCGGCTGGCCGGCTCGTAGCGGGCCGCGAAGCCCGGGGGCAGCCGGGCCGGGCCGAGGATGGCGCGCTGCAGGGCGAGGGCGGTCTCCCGCTGCTGATCCCTCTGGTGAGCCCGGTGCAGCGCCTGGCCGAGATACCCGCACAGCAACGCGAACAGCGTCCGGTCCTCGGGCGTGAACGGCCGGGCGGGATCCACGTCGATCCAGACGGCCAGCTGCCCCTCCGGGTGCTCGACGCTGATGCCCACGTCCGGTGCCGGCCCGTCGGTCGGGGTGAGCAGAGGCCGCTGGCGCAGGTTCCCGATCGTCTCGCGGAGCTCGGCGGGCAGCTCCGTCCAGCCGACGGCGGGGCCGGCGTGGCCGGTGGGCGCCGGCGGCGGACATGAGCGACGGCGCTTCGGCGCCGGTCCAGGTGGCAGCGATCACCCGCCGGGCGTGCCAGAGTCGCTGCAGCTCGTTGAGGGCACCCTGAAGGGCCTCGGGCAGGCTGTCCGCCTGGGACAGCAGCAGGCCCATCGCCGCCAGGGCCGCCTCGCGCTGCCCGGCGTAGTGCTCGGCGGTGATGTCACGCATGCTGCCGACGACCATGCGCCGGCCGGAGTCTGGGTCCTGCACCTCGTTGAAGCTGGCCGCGACCCAGCGCCGGCGCCCATCGCGGTGCGTGACGGGCGTCACGAAGCCGCCCTTGCCCTGCTTCATGAGCTGGGCAAATGCCTCGCTGCTCTGGCGCCGGGCGTCCGGATCTGTGTCCTGGTCCGGCCACCACGGGTACGGCGGAGCGTAGGGCAGGCCGTCCGGGCCGTATCCCAGGATGGCGGTGAAGGCGGCGTTGCTCTCGACCACGCGGCCGGTCTCGTCGCACAGGAAGAACCCCTCGTGCAGCGAGTCGACCAGCGCGGCCCGCCACCGCGCGTGGTGGCTGCGCAGCCGGGCCAGTTCCACGGTCGCCCGGACCCGGGCCAGCAGCTCGGCGGCCGAGAACGGCTTGACCAGGTAGTCGTCCGCGCCAGCTTCCAGGCCCTCGATGGCCGCCTCTTGCCCGGCCCGGGCGGACAGCAGCAGCACCGGCAGGTCGGGGGCGCGCGAGTTGGCCCGTAGCTCCCCCACCAGCTGCAGCCCGTCCAGCCCCGGCATCATCACGTCGCTGATCACCAGGTCGAAGGGCTGCGCCCGGACCGCGTCCAGCGCTTCCCGCCCGTCCGCCACGGCGGTCACCTGGTAGCCGGGCTGCAGCAGCCGCTGCAGGTACCCGCGCATGTCGGCGTTGTCGTCGGCGAGCAGGACCCGGGCCGGGGCACCCCGCCCGGCCAGGTCCCGCCCGGCCAGGTCCCGGCGCGGCGGGCCGCCCACCTGGTCGGCAGCCAGGGTGGGCTCGGCCGGCTGATCGCCGGGCAGCCACCGCAGGGCCTCGGCCAGGAAAGGATCGGCCACCGCCGAGATCAGTTCCGGGCAGGCCGCGGCCAGATTCTCCTCCGGCAGGTGCTCGTGGCCGAACGGGAGCCGGACGGTGAAGGTGGTGCCCGCCCCCTCGGTGCTCTGCGCGGTGATGGTGCCGCCGTGCAGCCCGACGAGCTCGCGCACCAGGGCGAGCCCGATGCCGCTGCCCTCGTTGGACCGGGAGCGCGCGGCGGGCATGCGGTGAAAGCGCTCGAACAGCCGCGGCATCTCCGCCGCCGCGATACCGCTGCCGGTATCGCTGATCCGCAGCACGGCGTGGGTACCCTCGGCCCGCAGCGACACGCTGACGGTGCCGTCGAAGGTGAACTTCAGGGCGTTGCTGAGCAGGTTGAGGACGACCTTCTCCCACATCTCCCGGTCGATGTAGACCACCGCGGGCAGCTCGCCGCAGTCCACACCGAAGGCCAGGCCGGCCCGGTCCATCGCCGAGCGGAAGACGCTGGCCAGGTCGGCGGTGAAGGCCGCCAGCTCGACCGGCTCGAAGCGGGCCTCCATCCGGCCGGCTTCGAGCCGCGAGAAGTCCAGCAGCGTATTGACGAGTTTGCCCAGCCGCAGGCCGTTGCGCTGGATGACGTCGAGCTCTTCCCGGATGCCCGGGTCCTGGGTGGCCAGCCTGGCCCGGAGCTCCTCCACCGGGCCCATGATCAGGGTGAGCGGGGTGCGGAACTCGTGGCTGATGTTGGAGAAGAAGGTGGTCTTGGCCCGGTCCAGCTCGGCGAGCTCCTCGGCGCGCCGCTGCTGGACCTGGTAGGCCACCGCGCCGTTGACCAGCGCCGCGGTCTGCTGCGCGACCAGGCCGAGGAAGGATTCGTAGGCCTCGTCCAGCGCGTGCCCGGCGCTGGCGGCGAGGACGATGACGCCGGTGGTCTGCCCGCCGGTCTCGCCGACCAGCGGCAGCACCCTGGCCTGGGCCGGCGGCGTTGACCACCCGCCGGACGGCAGGTCGCCGAACCGGGCGGCCACGTCGCTCACCGTCACCGGCTGCCCGCTGCTCAGCACCTCCTCGACCGGCCAGCCGCCCGGGCCATCCGGGCGCGGAGCAGGCACCGCCTGATCCGGGCCGCTGGCGGTCAGGACCGCGTCGTTGGTGCCGGGCCTGCGCAGGTAGATGGCGGCGAACGGGACGTCGCGGCGGGCCCGCTCCAGGGCCGTCACCACGAGCTGGCACGCCTCGGCCACGCTGCGGGCGCTGCCCGCCTGGGCCCCCAGATCCTGCAGGGCCGCGAGCCGCCGCCCTCCGATGACCCGCTCAGTGGTGTCGCTGACCGCGGTGAACACCCCGCGGACCACGCCGTCGTCGTCGTGCAGCGGGCTGTAGGAGTACGTCCAGTACGTCTCTTCCCAGTAACCGTGCCGGTCCATCGGCAGCAGCAGGTCCTCCGACCACGTCGCCTGCCCGCTGCTCATCACCGAGCCCAGCATCGGGCCGATGATGTCCCAGATCTCCGTCCAGACCATCTCGCCCGGCTTGGCCAGCGCCGGATGCTTGATGCCGAGGAGCGGGAGGTAGGCGTCGTTGTACAGGAACAGCAGGTCCGGACCCCACCACACGATCATCGGGAACCGGGAGGTGAGGCAGATCCGGACGGCGGTGCGCAGGCTCGCAGACCAGCCGCGCGGATCTCCCAGCGCCGACCCGGCCCAGGGATACGCGCGCATCCGCCGCGCCATCTCGCCGTCCCCGGGGAAGGTCACGTCCGCGGGTTCGGCGGGCTCCATACTGCTCACCGGTGCCCCTCCAGGCTGCCATTGCCGCAGATCCTCCGGCAGCGTACCCTCCGGCGAGTCCTGGTTTGGGAAGACTTGTTCCCCCGCCGGGCAGGCTGATCGCCTCAGCCGGGGGCCGGCGGCGGCGCTGCGGGGTACGATCGGGCGGCAAACGGTAGCCCGGGGCCGGAACGCGGGGAGAATCCATGACCGGGCAGGAACTTCAGGTCAGCTGGTCGGGACGGCATGCCGTCGTGACCATGCCGGACGAGATCGACCTGGGCAACTCCGGGGACGTGGACGAGCAGCTGAAAGCCGTGGCCGGGCAGGCCCCGGACCTCGTCACCGCCGACCTGACCAGCACCGTCTTCTGTGACTCCGCTGGGGTCTACGTCCTCACCCGGACGCGCGAACTGGTCGCTGCGAAAGGCGGGGAACTCCGCCTGGCCCTCGGCGACTCCCCTGTCGCCCGGATATTTGAGCTCACCGGCCTGGACCAGATCATGCCGGTCTACCGTGACGTGCAGCAGTCGCTGGACACTCCCCGGGCTCAGCCTCGCCCTGAACCGGGCGGCTGAGGGCGCGGCGCATCGTCACCGTGGTCCCGGCCGGCCCAGGGGCAATGTCGAGTTCGTCGGTGGCCTGCCTGATGACCGACAGTCCCTGCCCGCCGGGCCACGCCCGGCCAGGATCCGCCGAGCCCGGCGGCCGCCACCGGCCGCGATCGCTCACCTGGATCACCGCCCGCCCGGTGTCGTCGAGTGAGGCACGGACCGTGACCGTCGCGTCCCCGGCCGGCGGCTGGCCATGCACGATCGCGTTGACGGCGGCTTCCCAGACGGCCAGTTCGAGGTCGGTGCGGTCGGACGCCGCCGCCCCGAGTTCCTGCAGCCAGCCGCGGAGCCGGGCCCGTAGCCCGCGCAGCGCCACGGGCTCGGCGGGCAAGTCCATCGACCAGCCGGCGACCGGATCCCTGAGCCGGTACGCGGCGAGCACGGTGGCGGCGCCGTTGCCGGTGAGGCCCGCCAGCGCCGCCGGGCCCACCCGGTCAGCCAGATCAGCGGCGGCGGCCCGCCCCTGCGTCAGCCAGGGCGGGCGAGACCGCGTCCGCCACCTCACGGGCGCCCGCGGCGGGGCTCTCCCGATCAGTCAGGCCGGGCCGCCCGCAGTAAAGCAGCACGACCGCCCCGGCCGGCAGGACCGCGGTACCGGGCTCCGGGGGGCGGGCGCCGGGAGCGGCCGGCTCGCCGGCCGGCCGGGCTAGCCACCCGTTCGTGCCAGCCGGCCCGCAGATCACCGGCCATGGCTGGCCGGCGCTGGCGTAGCGCAGCTGCCCCGTCGCCGCGTCCAGCACGGCGAGGCTCGCCGTCGCCGCGCGGACGCCCGGGGTCGCTCGTACGGCCGCCGCCAGCCGGGACAGGGCTTCGGCCGGGGCCGCGCCTGCGTGCAACTGTTCCCGCAGGCCGGTGCGCAGCCGCGCCGCGGCCGCCGCGATCTGCCCGCTCGGCCCCTCGGCGTGCCCGATGACGAGCGCGGCCGCCCCGCCCGGCCGGACGAGCACGTCGAGCCAGTCAGCCCCGGTCGCCGTGCTCGCGGCGGCCTGGCGGTGGCAGGCCGAGAGGCGCAGCCAGGGAAGCACCGGCAGGCAGGCGGGGAAGGGCTGGGGCCCGGACGGCGCGTCCGGCGCGGCGCTGACCGCAGCCGGGCCCGGCGGCCACGGTTTCCCGCCGGACTCCTCTGGCATGCCTGCGCTCCCCGAGCGTCGCTCACGAGCTTCCTGGCCGGTGGCTACCCCGAATCAGGGTCCCGAATCACAGCCTGGAGCACCGCTCGCGATCATCGGCGCCACCCCGGCCCGAATGACGCAGCCCCCGACGGGTAGAGCGAGGGGTCTGCCGCGGCACCTGCTGCGGCGGTACTGGCATTCTGAGGAGCAGCAATCATGGCAGCCGCCAAGCGCACCAGTTCCGTCCAGTTCGGCGTTCCCGGCCTCGGGAAGCGGGACGCGGGCGTGGTCGTCGAGATCTTGCAGGACCGGCTCAATGCCCTCAACGATCTGGCCCTGACGCTCAAGCACATCCACTGGAACGTGGTCGGACCGCAGTTCATCTCGGTGCACACCATGCTCGACCCGCAGGTCGACGCCGTCCGCCTGATGGCCGACGAGACCGCCGAGCGCATCGCCACCCTCGGCGGCTCACCGGCCGGCACGCCGGGCGCCCTGGTCGCCGCGCGGTCCTGGGACGACTACTCCCTCGGCCGCGACAGCGCGCTGGCCCACCTGGGCGCGCTCGATCTCGTCTACGCGGGGGTCATCGAAGCGCACCGCAAGGCGATCGCGACGACGGAGGATCTCGACCCGGTAACCCAGGACATGCTCGTCGGGCAGGCCGGCCAGCTGGAGCAGTTTCACTGGTTCGTCCGGGCTCATCTCGAGGACTCCAGCGGGTCTCTCGCCACCTCCGGGGCCAGGACCGAGCGGCAGGCCGCCGCCCGCGCCCGCAAGAAGTAGGACCGGTTCAGCGGCCCGGCAGCCAGGCGGGCCGCTGAACGGGCCCAGCTGGCCTGCGGGCGAAGCCGGCTGAACTAGCCAGCGACCTGATCCGTCATAACGGGAGACCCGGGTTTCCCCCTTGGGACCCGGCTGCCACCCGGCGCTGCGATGCCACGGCAGTATCACCCCGGGTAGTTCTCACCTGCGGACGATAGGACGCTGCCGATGTCGCTAGCTGCCCTGTTTTTCTGGCTGATCACCGCCGGCGGCGGGCTCTACCTGCTGACCATCTGGCTGATCGAGTACGACCACGAATTCCAGGCCGGGGCAGCGACCCGCCTGCCGGTGCCGGTGATCAGCGCGCACGCGCTGCTCGCCATCACCGGGCTGAGCCTGTGGGGCTATTACCTGTACAGTGACGCGGCCCGGGTCGCCTGGGCCGCCGTGGCGATCCTCGCCGTCGTCGCGGTCCTGGGGCTGGTCATGGGGGCTCGCTGGATCGTGGTGTACCGCGCCTACCGGACTCCGCGGGTGGCCGTCGCAGCAACCGGCGCGCACAGCGCTTCGGCCGGCCTTTTCAACCCCGCCGCAACGGAGCCGTCCGGCGCCGGGCACCTCACCCAGGCCGGCGCCCCCGGGCCGCCCGAACGGCATTTCCCGCTCCCGGTCGTGATCGGCCACGGGGTCTTCGCCACCGTCACGATCGTGCTCGTCGTGCTGACCGCGCTGAACGTGGGCTGAGGCTGACGACTGGGCCCAGCCTGTTAACAACTGATTACGTCACCCCCGGCGCTGAACCGGGACGGGAGGGCTACCGTGCTACCTGGGCGTGGGGAGTTCCGATCCGACAACGCCCGGAGGTTGACATCGTGACGCAGGACTCCTCGCCTGGCGGGGAAACGACGCGGCGGGCCGCACTGGCGGGCGCGGGTTTCGCCGGGCCTGGCAGCCACCCTGGCCGCGTGCGGCGGGGGAGCAGCAGTTCGTCGTCCAGCACTAGCTCCGGGTCCGGGCAGGCCGGAAACAGCGGGAGCGCAGCGCTCGCCAGCACGAGCGAGATCCCGGTCGGCGGCGGGAAGGTGTTCTCCGCGAGAAGGTCGTGGTCACCCAGCCCACGGCGGGTGAGTTCAAGGCCTTCAGCGCGATCTGCACCCACCTGCAGTGCCTGGTGGACAGGGTCGCGGGCGGAACCATCGACTGTCCCTGTCATGGCAGCGAGTTCAGCGTCAAGAACGGCAGCGTGGTCTACGGGCCGGCCCGGAGCCCGCTGCCCGCCCAGAAGATCAAGGTGGCGGGCGGCAAGATCAAGCTCGCCTGACGGCTGCGCGGCCGTCTGGGAGGTCCTCGAACATCTGCGCCATGTCGCCGGGCGGGCAGAATGAGCCGCATGGATCTTGGCTTGCGGGACAGGGTGTACCTGGTGACCGGCGGCAGCCGGGGTCTTGGTTTCGGCGCAGCACAGGCGCTCGTGGCGGACGGGGCCCGGGTACTGCTCAGCGCACCCCACGAGAACACGGCGGCCGCGGCCGCGGCCCGGCTCGCGCAGGACGCGGTGTCTGGCGCCGCCGCGTGGGCCGTCGTGGACAACGCTGACCCGGCCGCCCCGGGCCAGCTGATCGCCGCCGCGCGGGACCGGTTCGGCCGCCTGGACGGGGCGCTGATCAGCGTGGGCGGATCACCAGGCGGAACGGTCGCGGACACCGGGGACGATGCCTGGCGGTCCGCGTTCGAGAGCGTCTTCCTCGGCGCCGTCCGGCTGGCCCGGGAGCTCGCGGCCGACCTGGCCGCCGGCCGCGACGGCACGGACGAGACCGCTTCCCTGCCCGGGACAGGCGGCTCTATCGCCTTCGTCCTGGCCGCCTCCGTACGCGCGCCGCTGCCCGGCCTCGCCATCTCCAACGGACTGTTCCCTGGCCTGGCCGGCGTGGTGAAGACCCTGGCCGACGAGCATGGCCCGGCCGGGATCCGGATCAACGGGCTGCTGCCCGTCCGGATCGCCACCGACCGGGTCCGCCAGCTCGACGCCCTCCTCGGCGACCCCGACGAGGTACGGGCCCGCCTGTCCCAGACCATCCCGCTGCGCAGGTACGGCGAAGTCGCCGAGTTCGGGCGGGCGGCCGCCTTCCTGCTCTCCCCCGCCGCGTCTTACATCACCGGCGCGATGATCCCGGTGGACGGCGGCGCTATCCGCTCCTTCTGAACCGCAGGTGTGCGGCGGCCAGATCGTTGCGGGCAGAGCAGCCCGCGCCGCCACGTGAGCGCGGTCGTGCGCCGGGCCAGATGACCGGGCCTAGATCTTCGCGCCGCGGCTACCGGGCCGTGACATCGGCCGCCGCGCCGAAGACCCAGGCGCTGGTATCGCGGATGAAGCTGGCGGGGAAGCCAGGATCAAGTTCGGTAGCGCTGTCGAGCTGCGCGATGGCTTCCCCGGGGAGTTCCAGGTCGGCGGCGCCGAGGTTGTCCAGCAGCTGGTCGGGGCGGCGCGCCCCGATGATGGGGTGAACGGCGACTGACCGGGTCCGGGTCCAGGCGATGGCGACCTGGGCCGGGGTCACCCCGAGTTCAGCGGCGACCGTCTGCACGGTGGCGGCCACGGTGCGCTGATGCTCGGTGAGGGTGGCCGGGTCGATGCGGGTGCCGGGTCCGGCGGCGTCAGCTCCGGTGAATTTGCCGGAGAGGATCCCGCCACCCAGCGGGCTCCAGGCGGCCACGGTCATGCCCAGCGCGTCGGCCATGGGCAGCAACTCACGCTCGATGTCGCGTTGCAGCAGGCTGTACGGCACCTGGACGCCGGTGAAGGCCGTCCAGTCGTGCCACTGGGCCAGCGTGTTCGCCCGGGCGATGAGCCATGCGGGCGTATCGGAGATGCCGACGTAGAGGATCTTCCCCGCGCGGACCTCGTCGTCGAGGGCGCGCATGGTCTCCTCGGGCGGGGTGTGGCGATCCCACATGTGCACCCAGTAGATGTCGATGTAGCTGGTGCGCAGCCGGCGCAGGCTCGTCTCCAGTGACAGTCGCAGGTTCTTGCGGTGATTCCCCGCGGCGTTGGGGTCGTCCCGGTCCCGCGACACGGTGTACTTGGTGGCCAGCACGAACCGGTCGCGGCGCCCGTGGAGGAGATCGCCGAGGATCTCCTCGCTGGCGCCGCCCCGGTAGTTGCTGGCCGTGTCGATGACGTTGCCGCCCGCGTCGGCGTACGCATCGACGATCCGCCGGCATTCCTCTGGCGCGGCGCCCACGCCGCCCTGCTCACCGAAGGTCATCGCCCCGAGGAACAGCTCCGACACGCGCAGCCCGCTGGCGCCGAACAGCCGGTAGCGCATCAGCCCGTACCCCGGCCGGAGGCCTTCGCTTCGAGGCGGCCCACCTCCGCGTCGGGCCAGGCCGCCGCTGCGGCCGGGTTCCGGGTCATCAGATGGCAAGTCAGCATGCTCACCCGAGTGACTATACATATTGTTCATACGCACTGTCTATACAGCTTTGTTGGTAGTCTCCTGGCCATGCCCACGTCACCGCGGCCTGGGCCGCCTGCGCGCCGGCGGCAAGGCCGTCGCGCGGCGCTCCGCGACGATGGCGGCCCGGACCTGCGCGAGGCCATCCTGGCCGCCACCATGGGCCTGCTCACCGACCATGACT
This sequence comes from uncultured Actinomycetes bacterium, assembly GCA_963844695.1. Classification (GTDB taxonomy): domain Bacteria; phylum Actinomycetota; class Actinomycetes; order Streptosporangiales; family Streptosporangiaceae; genus RYN-230. The sequence goes on along the minus strand of CAWJPL010000030.1, from coordinate 3,434 downwards.
TCAGTGATCTTGCCGTCAGCGACATCCTCACCGCGGCCGGAGTCTCGCGCGGCACCTTCTACTTCTACTTCGACAGCAAGCACGACGTCCTCGCCGAACTCGTCCGCCGGGCCGTGGCGCAGGGACACTCGGCCGCGGCGCCGTGGCTGGCCAGCCCGGCCGACCCGGCTGCCGCGCTGCGCGCCGGGATCACCGCCGGAGCCGAGCTGTGGCGATCCAGCGCACCTGTCCTGCGCGCCATCGTCGAGAACTGGCGGACCGATCCGCGCCTCACGGCGCTGTGGCTCGAGCAGATGCAGACCTTCACCGACGCGACCATCGCCCAGCTCAGCGCGGATCCGCGCGTCCTGGGCCGGCTCAGCGGCCCGGACATCCGGGCCCTGGCCAGCGCGCTCACCTGGCTCGGCGAACGCCTTTACTATCTCGCCGCCACGAACACCCAGCCGTTCGATGACCAGGACACGCTCGTGAGCACCCTGCTGCGCATCTGGACCTCGACTCTCTACGGCACCTGACCTCAAGGCCCGGGCGCCGTGACGGCGCCCGGGCCTCAGATTCCAGACTGCTGAGCTGCGGCCTCTGACAGGCCGGCCAGATGTGGAGCGGTCAGATCGTTACGGGTTGTAGCTCTTCCCGTCGTAGCGGTTGCCGGACACCTGCGGGTGGATGGCGGCGGCGAACGAGTAGATGTCCACCGGGCGTACCCAGGCCGGTCCCGGCGGGTTGGGCAGGGAGCTCGCCTTGCCCATCGGGGCGTACCCGGCGCCGCTGATCTTGTTGTGGCAGATCACGTCGCGGTTGCCGGTGTCGCTGACTCCAGCCTGGTCACCCACGTAACCGGAGGTGGTGACCAGCCCGCTGATGTTGGCGTCTGCCGACGGGACACCGTTCGGGTAGCCGTGGCTGTTGCTGATGGTGTTGTCACACGCGAGGTCACGCGTGGGGGTGGGGGCGGACTTGTCGCACTTGGAGTTCAGGTTGAACAGCGCGATGCCGATGTCGTTGTTGGTCAGCGTGTTGCCGAGGAACCCCGCCCGGCGGACCAGCCCGGACTCCGGGTCACCTCCGCTGCAGGACGCGCCACCGCCGTAGACCAGGATGCCTGCGGACGACGCCTCGCCCTTCCCGGTGTAGTTGTTGCCGGAAACGGCGCTCTCGAAGACCACGCCCGTCGCGCCGGTCGAGATCTGGATCCCGTTCTGGGCGATGTAGGGGGTGGCGCCGGCCCCGGTCACCGTGGTGTCGACGACGGAGCCTGTCGAACCGCTGCCGTCGGCGACGACGCCGTTCTTCTGGTAGCCCTTGATGATGTCCTTGGTGAGAGTCGCGTGGCCGACCTGGTGGGTGTAGGAGTACCCGGCCTCGACGCCGACGCCGCCCTGGCAGCCGCCGGCCTGGGTGAGCGGATCGGCGCCGATGTCCTTCACGGTGGACTTGGCCAGGGTCAACGCCGCGCCGCCCTCGACCAGGACCCCGTACAGGTTGTCGTTGCAGACATCCGCGGGCCAGTCACCCTGGACGGCGACCCCGCTGATCGACACCGAGACGCCGTTCGTGTTCGCGCCACCGGCCGCCGCCGCGCAGATCTCCACCACCGACTGGGGCACCTGGGCGGAGGTGGCCTTGGCCTGGCAGTTCGTCGTGGACAACGCGGGCGTGGCGGGCAGCTCGATCAGGACCCGGCCACTTCGGGGGGCATGCGTGATGGTCAGGCTCTTGGTGATCGTCACCTGCTCCTGGTACGTGCCCGGGCACAGCTCGATGGTCGGCACGACCAGCGGGTGGGCGGTCTCGCGACTCTCCGCCGCGGTCACCGCTGACTGCACCGTGCTGTACCGGGCGGTTGCGCAGTTGCTGTCCGCCGCCGTCGCCGTGCCGGTCGTGGCCACCCACAGCACCGGGCGGGTTGACGCGCTCGCGCCGCTAGCCGACGCCAGCAGCGCGGCCGAGGTCACGGCCACGACGCCCACGCTGCTGACCACCCGGACGGCCGACCGGAGCAGCCGGGCCCCGGGAAGCATGTGGTGAGCTGGCTCCTTTGCCGCCTGAACGATGTCCGGCATGGCGACGCGCCGACGGCCGGGCCCGCGGTGCGGGTCCAGCCCGCACAGGCGTTAGGGAAACTCGTTGGCCGGCGCCATGCAGCAGAGAGACGCCCAGCTGAGTGCGGCTGGTTTACCCCGTTGGCCCGCAAAACTTGTGCTTTGCAAACTTTTTGCCAGAAAGGCCACCGGTCATCGCGGCTGCTAGCCGGCCCAGTAAGAGGCGGGCGGCTGAAGCACGCAAAATTCGTTGCCGTCAGGGTCGGCCATGACGTGCCAGCGCCATCCGTGCTCGGTGACAGGCTGCTCAGTGAGCATCCGGGCGCCCAGGCTGACGAGCCTGCGGGTCTCAGGCTCAAGTTCGCGGGTGCGCAGATCGAGATGAACCCGGTTCTTGCCCTGCTTGGCCTCCGGAACCCGCTGCAGGAGGATCTCCGCCCCCTGGCCGTGGGCAGGCAGGAGGCTCTGATAGCGGCCAGTGGCCACACCGTCCCGGACATAGCCCAGCACGGCGGTCCAGAACTCGGCTGAGCGATCGAGCTGGGCGCAGTCGATCACGACCACCAGCTCGCCCTGCGGGTATCGGAGCGGCTCACGGCGCATGACCCGATTCTGCACCGGGACGAGCTAACGCCTGCCCCCGCGGCGTAGATCACGGCCCGCATCCTTGACCTGCTCGCCGGCCTGCTTGACGTTCCCGCCGATACGGTCGGCCAGCCCTGCCGCCTGCATCCGGCGGTTACCCGTCGCGCGGCCCAGCTTCTGCTTGGCGCGGCCCCGGGTGATCTGGAACTTGTTCCTGATCTTCTTCTGGAAGGTCATCGCGTCCTCCACCGAGTTGGCCGCACCGGCCGGGCACGGCTGCTCCCCCTGGGCGGCTACTGCCCCGCAGACCCCGCTTCATTCCGGCGCCGAAGCAGGGTAAGACTGACCGCACAAGTCATCAACCCTGAGGAGGTCGTGATGCCGGTCATCGTTGTGACCCGGCTCCGGCTGAAGGACCCGGCGCTGCTGGATGAGTTCTTCACCGCCGCCGTCGCCGCGATTGAGCAGGCCCAGAAGTCCGACGGCAACCTCGGCGCGGACGCGCTCGCCGACGCGGGCAACGCATGGTGGAGCGTCAGCGCCTGGACCGGCCGCCACCCGATGCAGGCCTTCGTGGACGCCGAACCGCACCTGAGCATCAGCAAACGCCTCGACCATTTCTGCGACGAGGCCACCTTCGTCGACTGGGACCAGGACAGCCCCGGCCTGCCGGACTGGCAGACCAGCTGGCGCCACCTCACCGCCGACGGCAAGGTGGCCAACTCACCCATCCCTCGGACGCGAACCAGACCCGCGCGTTCCCGCCACCAGTCGAGCCCGCACAGAGCGGGAGCTAGCCCGCGCCGG
>CAWJPL010000029.1:0-179155 GCA_963844695.1 uncultured Actinomycetes bacterium | reverse complement strand
GAAGTGCGGAACCTGCTGGCCCGGACCCGCGTTGCTAGCGCCGGGCCGCACCGGGTTTTGCGGCGCTGACCAGGGCGGCCACCCGGATGGTTTCCAGCTGGCTGCTGCCGAAGTTCGTGACGTAGAGCGTCTGGCCGTCCGGGGACAACGCGAACTGCCGCGGGAAGTTCCCGGCGCCGATCCGCCCCAGCAGGGCCGGTTGGGCACGCAGCGCATCCTGGGTGCTGACCACGCTCAGCCACTGCGGGCCGCGGCCGGCAAAGCGGTTGGAGTCGGCGACCACCGCCAGCCGGCCACTGTCGACCAGGACCACGCCGACCGGCGCCGAGCCCACCGGAACGTCGGCGACCAGCGCTGGCCGGGCCGTGGCGAGCCGGGACGTGACGAAACCGAGCAGTGCGTTGCTGCCCCGGGCGGTGACCCAGGCCACGGCCGCGCCTGGGGACAGCACCACCCGGACCGGGCTGGCGCCCGCGGCGGCGGTGGCCCGGACGGCGGTGGCCGGATGGTGCTCGGCCGCGTCGACTCCGATGACCCGCACCACTCCCGGGAGAGAGTCGGGGTCACCGGGACATGTCCGGCCGGTCACCGGGCGGCGTGATGTGCCGGCCGAGGGGACGGCTTCGCTGGTCGCGTAGAGCCATCGGCCGTCCGGCGAGACCGCCTCCCCCACGGGGGCGAATGCGGCCGGCACCCGCCCGACGGTGACTCCCCGGGCCCCGAAACCCGCCGACAGGGCCCGGGCCAGGTCCGAGACCTGAACGGCCCCGGTGTCTTCCAGCGAGGTGAACACGTAACGCCCGTCGGCTGAGGTGGCCACCTCGATCGCCCCGCCGGGCGCGGGCAGGCTTCCCACGACCGCCTGGGCGGAGCCGGACTCAAGGCGGGCCACGTTGAGCACGGCGGTTTCCCTCGTCGCCGCCACCAGCAAGTACCGCCCGTCGGGGGTCAGCGCCTCCCCCAGACCCTGCTGGCCACCGGGCAGTGACACGGACTCCGCCACCGCCGGCGAGGCCGCACCCGCCTGGAGCACGGTGACCCCCTTGGTGTCGCTGACGAAGACGGACCGCCCGTCCGGCGAGGTGATCACCCCGAACGGCGCCGGCGGGACGGGCGTCATCACCGGCCGGACCCCGGTGAGCGTCCGGGCCGGGGCCACCGCGGCGCTGCACCCCGGCACCTTCAGCGATCTGGCCGGGACGGTGGAGGGAAAGGGTGACGCGGCAGCGGACGGCGCTGGAGGCGGGCTGGGCGGCTTAGCGGGGTGAAGCGCCGGGGCGCACGAGGCCAGTAACGCCACCACGCCGGACGTAGCCGACCCGGCCAGGGTGCGGGCCATCCCCGTCTTCATATCGTCAGCCTAGCCAGGAGGACCCGGCAGGAGCACCCGTCGCCTGGCCCCCGTACCGGGCATGTAGTGCAGCTCCTCTTGACCCTGGCCCGGAGTCCAGACTTTAGGGTGGTGACAGTAGGCCGCCCCGCCGCTGCCCTGGGAGCAACCGTGGATTCACCCGAGCGCCCCGCTGCCCAACTGCCCGTGGCGTGCACGCTGACCGGTACCCCCGGTGCCTTCGCGGAGCGGATGGCCGAGTACCGGCGGCTGTTCCGCCAGTACCTCGCCGAGCGCAGCCGGACGAGCCAAGGCATCCGGTTCCGGTTCCGCGCTGAGTCAGGTGTCGAGGACTGGGTCCGTGACCTGGCCCGCCGGGAGCAGGAGTGCTGCGGCTTCTTCGACTTCACCGTGACCACCGACGCCGGGGGGATCCGGTGGGACGCTGCGGTCGCCGACGACGAGCCGGCCCGGCAGGCGCTGGACGACTTCTACCGGCTGCCTGACACCCTGGAAGCCCAGGATCAGGCGTCCTCAAGCGCGTACGAGCCGTACCGGGCCGGCCCATCAGGCTCGTAAGTCGCGATGACGACGCCAGTACTCGTGCTCGAGGTACCGGTGAGCCGCAGCGCGGCCGCGCGGGTGCCGTCGCGGAACAGCTTCGTCCCCGAGCCGAGGTGAACCGGGAAGTACAGCAGGCGGTATTCGTCCACGAGGTCGTGGTCGATGAGGGTCTGAGCCAGCTGGCCGCTGCCGTGGACCTGCAGCTCACCGCCGGGCCTCTCCTTGAGCTTGGCCACCTCGGCGGCCACGTCCCCGCCCAGGAGCGTCGAGTTGTGCCAGCTGACGTCCTGGAGAGTGGTCGAGGCCACGTACTTCGGCAGCGTGTTGAGCTTGCTCGCGATGGGGTCACCAGGGTCGGTGACCTTCGGCCAGTGGCCGGCGAAGATCTGGTACGTCTTGCGGCCCAGCAAGAACGCGTCCACCTGGTCGAACCAGCCCGTCATGGCCGCGCCGAAGTCCTGGTCGCCGTAGGGGGCTGACCATCCGCCGTGCTCAAATCCCCCGCTGGGATCTTCGTCCGGGCCACCCGGTGCCTGCATCACGCCGTCGAGGGTCAGGAAGGTGTGCATGGTCAGTCGCATCGTCGTCTCCTCAGGTTTCCAAGTTCACGGGTCATGGTGCCCTGCCCTGGTAGACGGTCAGCCGGCCCGCAACTCATCGACCGCGAGGTTCCCCCGGGCCGGATGATCCCGCCTGGCCGTCCCCCGGCACGGTGGTTGCGCGACTGCCCAGTCAGTGATCCCGTGGAGTCTAGGCGGAGGGGATGGTGGATGACCGGGGAGAGCGAAGCGCGGCCGCGCCGCTATGCGGTGGTTGGCGCTGGGGTGCTCGGGGTCAGTCTGGCCGTGCGGCTGGCCGAGGCAGGGGCCGAGGTGACGCTGCTGGAGCGGGACGAGCCCGGCCAGGCCGCGACCCGGTCCAGTTTCGCCTGGCTGAACTCCAACGACAAGGCGCCCCGCGCCTATCACGACCTCAACGTGGCGGGGCTGCGGGCCTGGGCCGGCTGGCCGCCCGGCTGGACGGCGCCGCGTGGTACCGGCCCGCCGGGAACCTGGAGTGGGCCGTCAGCCCGGCGCACCGCGCGGAACTAACCGCCCGGGTGGGCAGGCTCACCGAATGGGGGTACCCGGCGCGCCTGATCGACCCGGCCGAGGCGCGCGCGCTCGAGCCGTCGCTCCGGCTGCCCCGCCCGGCGCCCGCCATCGGGTGGTTCGCCGGTGAGGGATACTTGCTCACCGCCGCGATGGTCAGCCATCTGGCGGAGCGCGCTGTTGAGCAGAGGGTCAGGGTCATGACCCGCGACCCGGGGCGGGTGACCGGCTTCGCGACCGCCGCGGAGGCCGGCCGCCGCGTCTGGCTGGTCCGGACCGCCACCGGCCAGGAGATCTGCGCGGACGTGGTGGTGTGCTGCGCGGGCACGCAGGTTCCCCAGCTCGCGGCGCTGGCCGGGGCGGTCTGCCCGGTCCCGCTGGTCCCGTGGGCGGAACCGGGCGCTACCGCGCCGGGACTGGTGGTCCAGGCGGGTCCGGTGACCTCTCCGGGGCCGATCCGGATGATGCACACGCCCCGGGTGCACCTGCGCCCGCACGCCGGGGGGCTGGTGCACCTGGAAGCGCCCGACGCGGCCGTGGACCTGCACACGCCCGAGCCGGATCTGCGCCGCTGGGCCGCGGAGTTGCTGACCCGGGCCCGGGGCGTGGTGGACGGGCTCGACGACGCCTCCGTCACCGGGTACCGGGTGTGCGTGCGCCCGATGCCCGCGGACGGCCGGTCCATCGTGGGGTGGCTGCCCGGCGCGAGGGGGGTGTACGCAGCGGTGACCCACAGCGGCGTCACCCTCGGCGCGCACCTGGCCGAGCTCATCGCCGCCGAGGTCCTGGACGGCGTGGCGGAGCCCGAACTCGCGCCGTTCCGGCCGGACCGCTTCATGGCCGGCTGACGCCCGGCCGGTGAGTTCCCGCGTCCCTGGTCGTCCTACCTGCGGACACGAGAAGAGCAGCCGCCGGGGAACCCACCCGCCGAGAGCAAGGAGCCGCTGGTGAGCACGTTCGTGCTGATCCCCGGGGCCGGAGGGGCCGCGTCGTTCTGGTCTCGGGTGACCCCGCTGCTGGAGGCCGGACGCCACGAGGCGATCGCCGTCGACCTGCCGGGCGCCGACGAGTCCGCGGGACTGCCCGAATACACCGACCTGGTCCTCGCGGCCATGGGCGACCGCGAGGACGTGGCGCTGGTGGCCCAGTCGATGGGCGGGTTCACCGCGCCGATGGTGTGCGCCCGCGGGTCCGTGCGCCTGCTGATCCTGGTCAACGCGATGATCCCGCGGCCGGGCGAGACGCCCGGTGAGTGGTGGGGCAACACCGGCTCGGAAGAGGCGCGGATCGCCGCCGCCCGGGACGGTGGCTACCCTGCCGAACTCGATCTGGAGACCTACTTCCTGCACGACCTGCCCGCCGAGGTGCTGGCCTCAGACGAGGTTTCGGGGGGGCCCGAGGCTGACATCGCGTTCGCCCAGCCTTGCGCCATCGACCGGTGGCCAGACGTCCCCACCCAGGTGATCTCCGGCCGCGACGACCGCCTCTTCCCGCTGGAGTTCCAGCGCCGCGTGGCCAAGGACCGCCTCGGGCTCGAGGTCGACGTGGTCCCCGGCGGCCACCTGGCTGCGCTGTCCTACCCCGCGGCACTGGCCGACCAGATCCTGCGGACTTCTACCCGAACGGGTAGCTGACTCCCCGTCGCCGGACCCGCTACGGTTCAGCACATGCGTCCACCCGCGGCCCTCATCCTGGACTTAGCGCACGGCGCGATGTCCACGCACGTCCTGGGCGCGCTGGCCCGGCTGGACGTCGCCGGGCACCTCGCGGCCGGCCCGCGTGACCTTGCCGACCTGGCCGAGCTCACCGGCACCGACCCGGAACTGCTGGACCGGCTGCTGCGCGCGGCCACGATATTGGGGCTGGTGGAACGAACCCCGGCCGGACTGATCACGACCACCGAGGCCGGTGCGTGCCTGCGCGCCGGACCCGGGTCGTTCCGGGACTTGGCGCTGATGCTGTCCGCCCCGGGGCAGCTGCGCCCGCTGGAACTGCTGACCGAGGCGCTCCGCGGAAAGCCGGTCGCCGAGGCGGCCCTGGGCCAGCCCATCTGGGACTACTACCGCGACCACCCGGACGAGGGCGCCGCGTTCGCAGGCGCGATGAGCGGGGTGTCCGCGACGATCGCCGGGCAGGTCGCGGAGCGGGCGGACGTCCGGGAGTGCCGCCGCATCGTGGACGTGGGCGGCGGGCAGGGCACGCTGCTGCGGGCCCTGCTCGCCAGCGCGCCGCGGGCGCAGGGCGTGCTGCTCGACCTGCCTGAGGTGGTCCGCATCGCCCCGGCGGCCGAGCGCATCGAGTTCGTCGCCGGTGACTTCATGACCAGCGTCCCGGCGGGCGCCGACGTCTACGTGCTCTGCCACGTCCTGCACGACTGGGACGACGCCGCCGCGCGCCGGATCCTGGCGGCCGTCCGCCGGGCGGCCCCGGCGGCCGCCCGGCTGCTGATCGTGGAGGCCGTGCTGGCCGATGAGCCCGGCCCGCTCACGCCCGAAGTGCTGAGCCTGCACCTGCTCGCGATGAGCGGTGGCGGTGAGCGCCGTCGCGACCAGTTCGGCCAGCTGCTCGACTCGGCTGGCTGGCAGCTGGACGAGGTCACCCCGCTGCCCGGCGGCCAGAGCATCCTGACCGCGCGGCCACGCTGACGCCGCACTTTCCAGATCCAGCTTACGGTCGGCCTCCTGAAGAACGCGGCCACCTGAGAGTGCCTGGTCAGGCCCAGCTCAGCAGGGCAGCAGGCCGAACCTCTGCTTGGCCGCGAGCACGTGCCCGGCCGCCGCGTCGACCTCGGCGCGGAAGGGCCGGGAGGCGCGGGCCCGGGCCAGCACGGCCTGGGCCATGGCCTCCGCCGGGGCCACGTACTTGGCGCTGACCAGGTCACCGCCCGCCGCGATGAACTGAAGGGCCCGGGCGGCCGGCGGCACGCTGGCCACCGCCTGGGCCGCGCCCAGGTCGTCGGAGATGATCACGCCGCCGAAGTGCATCCGGTCGCGCAGCATCGTGCGCATCACGACCGGCGAGAAGACGGCCAGATGATGCGGGTCGATCCGGGTGTAGGTGGCCAGCGCCACCATCACCAGCGGCACGCCCGCGTCGATGGCCGCTTGGAAGGTCCGCAGATAGGGGTCGTCGGCGGTGGTGACCGTGTCGGCGACGTCGGCGCTGAAGTCGGTGTTGCCGCGGACCCGGCCGAGCCCGGGGAAGTGCTTGGCGGTGGTCGCCTCGCCCGCCTGGGTCATGCCGCGGATGAACGCGACACCGTGGCCGGCCACCACGGCCGGGGTGTGGCCGAACTCCCGCATCAGCTGCCCGATCGGCGCGTTCTGGGTGGTGTCCGCGGCCGGCACCACGTCCATGACCGGGGCGAAGTTGAGGTTGACCCCCGCGGCCCGGAGCTCCTGGCCCCAGGTCTGCGCCAGGCGCTGCAACTGGGCGGGGGCCAGCGTTCCCTGCGCGACAGCGCTGGGCATGGTGGCGAACCCCGGGCCCTGCAGCGCCTGGACCTCGCCGCCTTCCTGGTTGGCGGCCACGAAGAACCGGACCCCGGCGGTCACCTCGGGCGAGGACAGCGACTGCACAGCCCGGCTGACGGCGCCAACCCCCGCGACGCCGGCGGTGTCCGTGGCGACGAAACTGACCGAGCCGAAGTGGTACGCCCGGATCGCGCTCGCGGTGGCGGAGTCCAGCACGCTGCCGGCCAGCCCTACGACGAACAGCTGACCGACCCGCTGGGGCAGGGTCATCCGGTCCAGTACCCGGGCCGCGCACGACCGGGACGGGGCGGCGGAGCTGGCCGCCGGGGCGCGGGCCGTGGACGGAGCGCTGGTGGTGTGCGCGCCCGGGGAGGCCGGTCCCGCCGAGGAAGGGGCCCCGGCGGCGCCGGCGCATCCCGCTACCGCCACCAGCGCTGCGAGCGGCAGGCCAGTCAGGACCGGGCCCAGCCCTCGCCTGCGCCCGCTACGGGCATTCCGCTGCCCAGGAACCGGTCGGGAGCGTGGCCTGGCCCAGGTACGGCGCTGCGGCGTTCCTTGGTTCATTCACGTCAATCCTGGGCCGGTAACATTCGTCGCCCGTCATCGTAAGGGCTGATCAGCACAGCGTAACCATCGCGCTGCGTCAGTCCGGCTCCGTGACGTTGAGCGGAGAGTCACCGCCGCCCAGGGCGGCCGCGACGATCTGCGGCGGGGGCTGGCCCGCGAGCCGGGCGTGGGCGGCCTCGAACGCCTCCGGGGTCAGCCTGGCCCGCACGACCTGGAGTGTCCGGTCGTATCCGGCCGGGTACACGGGCGGCAAGAACACGCCGATCTGGTCGCGCAGCGCGTCCCGGGCCCCGGCGAGTCCGGCTGCCCGCCCGTAGTCACCCTGCGCGGCAGCCAGGCTGGCCAGGCCTTCCAGGCACCACGGCAGGTAGACCATGTTGCCGGTGGCCTGGAAGAGTGACCCGGCCTCGGCCAGCACCGCTTCCGCGCGGAGGGTCTCGCCCTCGGCCAGATGGACGTGGCCCAGCAGCATCAGCGACATGGCCGAGCTCCAGGGATCCGCGTACCGCCGCGCCACTTCGAGGCTCTCGTCGAGCACGGCCCGGGCCCGCGGCAGCTCACCGAGGTTTAGCAGGGCGCTGCCCAGCCCGCCGAGGTCCCGGGCCAGGATGGGTCCGGCGCCGTGAGCCCGGTGCTGGTTCGTGCTGTCGGTGAAGAAGCCCGCCGCCTCCCGGTAGCGGGCCGAGTACATCTCGACGGTGCCGAGCACGAAGAGGGCCTCGGCGCGGCCGCCGGAATCGCCCAGGGTGGTGAACAAGTCCAGTGCCTCTGTCGCGAGCACCGCGGCTCGCTCGAACCCGGCCCCGTTACTCGCCACCCAGCTCATGAAAAACAGCGTCTGGGCAAGAATAAGCGGATCCCCCGATTCCCGCGCGTGCGCCAGGCTTTCTTCGGCCAGGGTGCTGGCCCGCGGGGCATCGCCGGTGAACATCGCCGCGTAGGCCAGGCCGAGCAGGGCCGTCGCCACGGCGCCCGGGTCGGCCGCCGCGCGCGCCAGCGGCAGCGCGGCCTCATGAGCCTGTAGCCGAATCGGCGTACTGGTTCATCGCGCGGGCCAGCAGGCCCTGGGTATTCAGGGCTGTCGCCTGGTCGGCAGCGCCCCCGCGCTGGCTGGCCAGGGCGACAGCCTGGTCGCTGTACCCCATGGCCTCGTCGAAGGCAGCCTGCTCCATGGCCAGCTGGGCCGCCCCGGCCAGCCAGTTGACCTGGATGGCCGCGGGAGCCGGCCGCCGTCGCCGGGCAGGGCGAACGCCTCGGCGAACCACCGGCGGCCCTCGCTGAGGTGGCCGCGCTGGGCCCAGAACCGCCACAGCGCGCCAGCTAGCCGGAGCGCCGTCACCCGGTCGCCCCGCTCCCGGGCCCAGCGGAGGGCGGCCCGCAGGTTGTCATGCTCGTCGTCCAGCCGCGCCAGCCCGGTCGCGGCCTCCGGGCCAGTGAGCGCGATAGCTGCATCCTCGGCCAGGGCCAGGTAGTAAGCGGCGTGCCGCTGCCCGACGGCAGCGGCTTCGGCATGCGCCGCCAGTTGTTCGCTCCCGTACTCGCGGATGGTCTCCAGCATCGTCACCCGCGGTCCCCCGGGTGGAAGGTCCGCCTGCCCGGCAGAGGTGGTGTCCTGCTGGAGCAGGCTGCTGGCGGCGAGTGAGGCCAGTCCGTCGAGCACAGCCGCAGGCCCGGGCCCAGGGAGCCCATGCGCCCCGGGCCGGCGGCCGCCGCCCGCGGAGACCACCTCGGCCGCATCCAGAGTGCAGCCCCCGGTGAACACGCACATCTGCCGGAAGAGCACCTGGTCCGGCTCGTCGAGCAGGTCGTAGCTCCAGGCGATGGCGTTCCGCATGGTCTTCTGCCGGTCCGGCAGATCGTGCACCCCGCCGGCCAGCACCGGCAGCCGCTGACCCAGCTTGTCCAGCAACGCCGCCGGGGGCAGCAGCCTGGTCCGGGCTGCGGCCAGTTCGATGGCCAGGGGCAGCCCTTCCAGCCGCCGGCAGATCTCCGCCACCGCCTGGGCCGTCGCGGTGTCCAGCGCCAGTTCGGTACCCGTGGCGCGGGCGCGCTCCACGAAGAGCTGCACCGCGGGCGATCCGCTCAGTGTCTCCGGCAGGACGTCCGGCTCGGGCAGGACCAGCGGAGCGATCGGATATTCGCGGCCGCCCCGCACGTCCAGGGACACCCGGCTGGTCACCAGCATGACCAGCCGCGGGCAGGCTTCCAGCAGCGGAAGCAGGCTCTCCCGGGCCGCAAGAACGTGCTCGAAATTGTCCAGCAGGATCAGCATCTGCCTGGCCCGCAGAGCCGCAGCCAGCCGTCCAGGCAGCGGGGTCGCGTCCCGCTCGTCTACCCCCAGCCGCTGGGCGATGGCGGTCAGCACCAGCCCGGGGTCATGCAGCGGGGCCAGGTCCACAAAGACCGCGCCGTCGGCGAAGTCCCCAGTCAGTTGCTCCGCCACCTCGATCGCCAGCCGGGTCTTGCCCACCCCGCCGGGTCCGGTGAGCGTGAGCAGCTGCAAGTCGCCGCGGCGCAGCAACCGGACCACCGCCGCCGTCACGCCGGCCCGGCCGATAAGCGGGGTGAGGGGCCGCCGCAGGCCGCGCCAGGGGGGGTCCGGGACGGGGGAGTCCCCGGGGCGGGCCGCCGCGAGCAGCTCGGCGCGCGCGTCCGGATCCACCGCCAGTGCGTCGGCGAGCAAGGTCACCGTGCCCAGGCGCGGCGAACGGGCCGGATCGCGCTCCAGATCGCTCACGGCCTTGGGGCTCAGCCCGGCCCGCTCAGCCAGGGCCTCCTGGGTCAGGCCCGCCGCCAGCCGCTGGCGTTTCAGCAGCGCGCCGAAGCTCCGCGGATCTCCGCCCGTCATCGCCGGACCGCCAAACGTCCAGGAAACGGGGAGAGGTCGTCCTGGCATCGGGCCACTGCGGCGCCGATCGTGAGACCAGGCCATCTGCCGAGCTGCCCAGGGAGCACCACCATGGCCCCTGACGACCTGAAGTCCCGTGCCCGCCGCATGGTCGAGGAGGTCCTCAACCAGGGCGACCTCGCTGTCGCCAATGAGCTCATCTCCCCCGATTGCGTCCACCACATCCCGGGCGGCCTGTCGGTGCCTGGCCTCGCGGCCCTCCGGGACTGGCTGGCGCTGACCCTGAGTATCTTCCCTGATTTCCACGCCATCGTGGAAGACGAGATCGCCGAAGATGACCTGGTCGCGCAGCGCCTCACCTGCTACGGCACGCACCAGGGAGAGTTCTCCGGTATCCCTCCGACTGGCCGGCCGGTGTCCTTCCAGATCATCGAGATCAGCCGGGCCGGGGTGGACGGGAAGTTCGCCGAGCACTGGTCGTCCGCCGACCTGGCCAGCGTGCTGCGGCAACTCGCCGGGCCGCCCCAAGCGGACCGGCCGGCGGCGTTGCGGCATACGAGCCCGGGCTCGCTGAGGTGAGCCGAATGCGCGATCGTGCCATGGGCGTCCTGTTCATCGTGTCCGGCCTGTGCTTCGTGGCCGGCGTGCTCAACCCGCCCCTGCTGTCCACCTGGGGCGAATCGGTACCCGAGGCGCTCCGCACGGCCTCGGCCCACCGCACCGCGTGGTTCTTCTCGACCTGGCTGATCGCACTGTCGGTGGTGGCCGCCATCGCCGCAGTCGAACTCCTGGTCCGGTCCGTGGATACCGACACGGCCCGGGTGGGCCGGTCGCTCTACCTGGTCGGAGGCGGACTGGCTCTCGCGTCCACGACCTGGGACCTGTCGGTCACCAGCACCCTCCTGGGCAGCACCCGGCTGCCCGCCTGGTACCTCGGGGCCGAGCACTGGGCGGAGGGCCTGGCCACGGCCTACTTCGCGCTGCTGGCGCCGGCCGCGCTGGTGTGCTTCGGGGCGTCGATCATCGCGACCCGCAGACTCCCGGGTTGGACCGGCGTGGTCCTGCTGATCGCGGCGGCCCTCCTGTTCGGCGAGTTCGCCGTGTTCCGCGGCGCCCTGCCTTTCCCGCAGTTCCTGGCGTTCATCGCGCTCGGCATCGCGGCCCTGGTGCGCCCGCCCGCACCGGCGTCGCCCGCACCGAGCCCCGTATCGCCCCACCTAGCCGCCCGTGACTGACCTGACCGCACTGATCTGGGGGATCCCATGGCCTCATCCGTCGAGACTCGGAGCTCATCATCGGCCGACACCCGTCTGCGGCGTGCGGCCCAGGCGGGATACCGCTGGCTGCTGCTGGTCTTCCTGCTACTCGGCGCGGTCCAGATCTTCCTGGCTGGCCTGGGCGCCTTCCGGATCGACAATCTGGGGGTCTCGGGCGACACGGCGTTCGCCCCGCATCGTGCGGTGGGATTCGCGATGGGCGGGGTGGCGCTCCTCATCCTGGTCCTCGCGCTGATCGCCCGGCCGGGGGTCCGCGCGGTCATCGGGTCGGTGCTGCTGTTCCTGCTGGCTGTCCTGGTCCAGAGCCTGCTGGCCAGCCTGGCCGACAACACCGTGTGGTTCGGCGGCCTGCACGCCCTGGACGGGCTGGCCATCCTGGGCATCGCCGCGTTCTTGTATCTGGCGGCCCGCCGTCAGCACTCATGACGGGAGGAACTCATGACGGCGAGCACGGATAGCCAGGCGGCGGGCACGCGAAGGCTGGAGGTGGCCAGCGTGCCTGGCCGGTCAGGTATGCGCCTCATCGACGCCTTGTGGGCCGGGTCGGTCCTGATCGCCGTCGCGGAGCGCCATACTGACCGGACTGACCTGGAGTGACTTCAAGACGGGCGACGCCATCTCCCAGGTGGGATCCCCGGTCTCGACGCTGGCGTACGCCACTCTCGGGGCGCTGATCGTCCGCCGGGTCCGCAACCCGATTGGCTGGCTGCTGCTGGCCGCGGGAGTCTGCCTCGGGCTGATGGGGCTTTTTTACGCCTATGCCATGCTGGGGATCACCACGCATCCCGGCGCGGTGCCCGCGCCTCAGCAGGTCGGCGCGGTGGCCGAGTGGCTCTTCTTCCCGGTCGTGGCCGTGCTGGCCTGCGCGTTCCTCCTCTTCCCAACCGGGACCTTGCGGTCGCGGCGCTGGCGCCCGGTCGTGGTGCTGAACTTCCTGGCCACCGGGCTGCTGATGATCGGCTTCATCCTGGTGCCCAGGCTCGGTGGCCCTCCCAGCCCCCGGCGGTGTCTCGCTCACGTACCAGAATCCGTTCGGCATTCCGGCCATCGGGAGTGCTCTTGCCGGGACTGCCATTGAACAATTTCAACTCCCTGACCCTGCTGTCCGTGCCGTTCCTCAGGAGCGGGAGCGCTGTCGCTCGTCCTGCGCTACCGGGCGGGCGATGGCGAGTTGCGGCGCCAGATCAACTGGGTGGCGCTGGCCGGCGCCGCGTTTGCCCTGGTCCAGCTGGTGGCGATCGCAGGCATCCTGGCCGACCACGGTAAGCAGCCGCCCATCACCGGCGCCGCCTATGCCGCGTCCGCCGTCATCGGGCTGCTCGGCTTCCCGGCCGCGATCACGGTCGGGATCCTGAAGTACCGGCTGTACGAGATCGACGTCATCATCAACCGGGCGGTCGTCTACGGCCTGGTCTCGGCCGGGCTGACCGCCGTGTACGCCGGCCATCGTGCTGGGCATCGGGGCGCTCGCTGGGCAGCAGAACAGCCCGGGCTGACCATCGCCGCGGCCGTCGCGGTCGCCCTGCTGTTCCAGCCCGCCCGGCAGTGGGCCCGCCGGGTCGCCAACCGGCTGGTGTACGGGGAGCGGGCCACGCCCTACCAGGTGCTCTCCGACTTCGCCGACGACATGGCCGAGCAGCTGGACTACGACAAGGCTGTCGCGAAGATGGTGACGGTCCTGGCCAGCGCTACCGGAGCCATCCGGGCCGAGGCCTGGATCCGGGTCGGGCCGGAGCTGCGGCCGGTGACGATCTGGCCCGACGGGTCCTCTCCCCGGGCCGCGCTCCCGCTAGCCGATGGCGAGCAGCTGCCCGCCTTCGAGGCCGCGTCCCGGGCGGTGGCCGTCCGGCACGGGGATGAGCTGCTGGGCGCGCTGGCCTTGCTCAAGCCGAGGAACGAGCCGCTGACCCAGGCGGAAGACAAGCTCCTGCAGCATCTGGCCTCCCAGGCGGGGCTGGTCTTCCGCAACGGCCGGGCTCACCGCGGAGCTGCAGGCCACCATCGAGGAACTGAGGGCCTCGCGGCGGCGCCTGGTCGAGGCGCAGGACGAGGAGCGGCGCAAGATCGAGCGCAACCTGCACGACGGGGCGCAGCAGCAGCTCGTCGCGCTCTCCATCCAGCTTGGCCTGCTGCAAGACTCGGCCGGCGACGCGGCCTCCGTCCGGCAGCTCACGCCCGAGCTGCAGAAATCAGCCCGGGCGGCGCTCGACGACCTGCGGGCGCTCGCCCGGGGCATCTACCCGCCGCTGCTCGCTGACCAGGGCCTGGTCCACGCCCTGCAAGCCCAGGCGGGCAAGACCGTGGTGCCGGTCACGATTGAGGCCGACGGCATTCAGCGCTACCCGCAGGACGTCGAGGCGACCGTGTACTTCTGCGCGCTGGAGGCCCTGCAGAACGTCGGCCAAGTACGCGGACGCTTCCCGGGCCGACGTCTGCCTCTCCTGCTCCGGGGGAAGCCTGCAGTTCACCATCACTGACGACGGAACCGGATTCGACACCGCGGCCGCCCGGCACGGCACCGGCCTGCAAGGCATGGCCGACCGGCTCGCCGCCCTGGGCGGGACCCTGCACCTCCGCTCCCAGCCCGGGCAGGGCACGACCGTATCCGGCCGGCTGCCCGTGCCGGGGAGCTGAGGAACGAGATCAGGTGACGGGGCCGGTCATCATGGGGCCGGTCATCACGGGCCGGTCATCACGGGGCCGGACTCAGACCTCCGGCGGTGAGCAGGTACGCGCCGTGCCCCTTGACCCGGCCCGCGGCCAGGTCGGCGACCGCCTGGCCCGCCTGGTCCGTGGTCAGGGCCGGCCCGGCCCGGTCCAGGAACGCGCTCACCTCGATCCCGTCCCGGGCCGCGTACCCGGCTACCGCGGCGGCCCCCAGCCCGGTCGCCGGGGTCAGTTGCGGCAGCAACGACACGAACCTGATGTCGAGACCGTCCCGCTCGGATTCGGCCGCGGCGTAGCTGGTGATGAACCGGATGGTGGCCTTGGCCCCGGCGTACCCGCCGCTCAGCGGTGACCCGCGCACCGCCGCCCCGCTGGACAGCGCGACGACCAGGCTGCCCGGCTCCAGTGGCGCCAGCAGCGCTTCACGGGTCCAGTGGAAGACGTGCTGGACGTTGACGTCCCAGTTCCGGCTGAACGTCTGCCACGTCTGCCGCTGGATCGGCCGGGACAGCGGTGCGGCGCCCGCGTTGAGGACCAGCAGGCCCGGCCGGTAGGCGTCGATGAGCTTCCCGGCCACCACCGGGTCGGCGGCGTCCGCGGCTACCGGGGTGAACGAGCCGCCCAGCTCGGCCCGCAGGTCCTCCAGCGGGGCCGGGTCCCGGGCCACGCCGACGACGTGGGCGCCGGCCGCGCCCAGCGCGACGGCGATGGCCCGGCCGAAGCCCCGGCTGGCCCCGGTGACGAGCGCGGTCCGGCCCGTCGAGGTCGATAGTCATGAGCACCCCTCCGTAATCTGTGATCTCCGTCGGTGACGGCTACACAGGTAGACCAGCGGGAGCCACCGGAGTCGCCGCCCCGGGCCCGCTGATTCCGGGCAGGGGTGCCGCCGGCCGACGCCCCGCCCGGGCGCGCCGCCCGGTCAGCACCCGCCGGCGGGCCCGGGGACGCCCGGCCCGGTCGCGGGCGCGTCCACGACGCCGCCGGGGCCGGCTCGCAGCACCGCACCGAAGTGCACCACGTACCAGCGGCCGCGCCAGGAGATGAGGGACGCGATCCCGATCGAGCGCTGCTGGCCGCCGGCCCGGTACACCAGGCGCGCGCCGCCCACATGCCAGTAGCCCACGGCGTTGTCGCAGGCCCCGGGGCTGATCCAGGCCGCCTCGGCCGCGGGCACGACGACCCGGACCAGGGTGTCGTGCCGGGCGCCACGGCCGAGGAAGTGGTGCGCGGCGGCCACGTCGAGCCGGAACTCCCCGAAGAGCCGGGTGTGCCAGTCCGCTGACGGGTCAGCGATCGCCTTGACCTGGGTATAGGCCACCAGCGGGAAGAACGACTGCGCGGCCAGGCCGGCCCGGCCGGTGACCACGGCGGCCCACAGATCCGTCATCTCGGCGCGGAACACCCGAGTGTGCGGGCTGGGCAGCGCACCGGTCTGCTTCAGCTGGCCCGGCGGGGGCGGCACCGGGACCACGGTCGGCTGCCCGGCGCCCGGCGCGGCCGGCCCCGCGCCTGGTGCGGGGTTGTCCGTGCCGGTCGCGGCCGGCGGGGCGGGTGTCGCGGGCCTGGGGGAAGCCGGACGCTGCTGGCCGGCCGGCGCGCTGGCCTGAACGCGCTCCGGGGTGGCGCATCCTCCCGCGAGCAGCCCGATCCCGGCGGCCAGGGCCCCGGTCAGCACCAGCCTCCACCTGGCCCCCGACACCCGCGCGAGGCGGCCATCCAGGCCTTTCACCCGGCCAGCGTACCGGCGCGCTGGCCGGCATCCCGTGACCGCCGATGCCCAGCGCGTCACGGACAGCCGCCGCCCCATCCGGACCGCGACCCAGCCACGCCGCTCGCCCGGGGCTGCGTAGCCACTGAGTGCAGTAACTACTGGCCTGCCGGGGCCGGCGCCGCCGCCGCGGGCCCCGCGGCCGCCCATCGCAGCGTGAACTGGTCGAGCGTGTAACCGAGGGCGTTCAGCGTGGGCTGGATGAAGCTGCCGCGGATGGTCTGGGTGGCCTCGTTCTCGGCGCTGCCGACGAGCGGGCCGGTCACCTGCGGGGCGTGGGTGGCCTTGTAGAAGGCGATCCGCTGCGCCTGCGGGTACAGCACCGACGGGGCGAACTGGGGCTTCAGCACCACACCGCAGCCAAACCCCGGGTAGGTCCAGCTGTGCTGGGTGTCGATGGGGTGAGACGGAAGGTTGTCGATGGTGATGTCGTGCACCGTCTGCGGCAGGCGCGGCCGGGGCAGCACCATCATGACCGTGACGTGGCCGGGCTTGCCTGCGGCTGGGCGGCTCAGCACCCGCAACCGGTAGTGCCCCGCGGCCGGTGCCCACCAGGCGGGGCCGGGGTTGAGGTCCACGGTGGCGGACGCGTGCCCGACGGCGTAGAACGTGCTGGCGTACCAGCAGGGCCACGGGCCGATGTTCTTGGACACCTTGCGGGTGAAGTAGAAGTCAAAGTTCGCCTGACCGAGGGCGGGCTGGGAGATGCCCTCGATCTTCTGCAGCACCCAGGGCCCGAGATCGGTGTTGACCGTGCTCCCCCCGGTGACGACCTGCCACGGCCAGGCGAACCGCACGCTCGGCAGGTGCACGTTCAGGCCCACCAGGTGCAGGGCGGCCGACAGCGCGGCCAGCACCACGGACGCGATCGCCTTACGGAAGATGAGCCCGGCCAGCACGAGGACCGTGCCCCAGATGACCCGGCTGCGCAGCCGCCGCCGGCGCGGGCCGGGACCAGGGTCAGATGGCCACCCTGGGGGACCGCTCGGCGGGCCGTGCGGCGCGTCCGCCGGCGGGACGACAGGGGGGGCGGCAGCAGCCCCCGGGCCCCCGCCGGAGCCGGCCAGCACGGCGGTCGTGTGTCCCGCGCCGAAACGCCCGGCCGGGTACGGGCCGGCGCCGGACCAGGCGGGGGCGGTGCGTCCCTGGCCGGCCCGGGCCGGCCGGTTCGCGGTGAGCAGGCTCAGCAGAGCCAGCACGATACGGACCACGCGGTCCACCTTCCTTCCGACGGTGTGAGGAGTCTGGGCACGGCGGGGCCGGTCTACACGGTCGCCTGGTAGTCGAGGCCAAGCACGATGGGCACGGCCCCGAACGGCCGCCGGTACCGGCTGCCCGGACGGTCGCCGGTCCCGGGCGCGGCGATCCTGGGCCACCGCATGCCGAGGTGGTGGTCGGTAAGACCGGCGACCGAGTACGGGAACTCCAGCGCCGAGCAGTCATGCGCCTTGAGCAGGGCGCCCCACCGGAAGGCCGCGAACGCGTTGGCCAGATCCCGCACCGACAGGTCACGGCGCCCGGTCAGGTCGATTCCGTACACGGTGTCGGCCAGCCGGATCAGGTCGTCCGCGCAGCGGGCCAGGGCCGCGGACCTCGAGGTGTACACCGTGCCGTCCGCGTTGAGGCTGCCGAGCCGTTCGCCGTAGACCGGGGATCGGCGGGGCCGCGCGTCACACTGCATCCAGTCACAGGCGGCGAGCAGCTGCCAGCTGATGCCGCGGAAACTGGCCACGTCGCGGTAGAGGGTCTCCTCGCTGAGCAGCGGCCCCTTGGCCGTCTGCACGAAGGAGTTGAGCACGGACCGGGGCATGTGCGGCTGGTAGCGCCGGGCACTGGCCAGCGTGGCGCGAACCGGGCTGGCCGCGGCGCGAGCCGGGCCGGTGCGCCGCGCCGACGGAGCAGACCGCGGCCGGGCCGCGGCGGAGCGGTTCACGGGCACGAAGCGAGCCGCGGGCCCGAAGCTGACCGCGGAGGTCATCGGGCGGGCGGACGCAGCCTGAGTGGTCACACCGGGGATGTCCGCCTGGGCGGACGGCGCGGACGGCCCGGACGAAGGGCGTGGACCCGCTGGCGAGGACGTAGCCGCGCGGGGGGCGCGGCGGTTCTTGGCCGGTGTTGGTTGCGGGCTGCGCGTGGCCGCCGGGCGCGCACTGCTCGGCGGTTGGGCGGTGGACGTGCCTGCGGACTTCGCGCTCCGCGTGGCGGTGCGCTGAGGAGGACGGGTCCCGGACGGCTGCGGGCGGCCCGCCGCGCTCGGCGCAGGTGCAGGCGTCCGGGCCGGCGCCGGGATTGCGGTTCCGGTCGGCTCCGGGACGCCGGGCAGGGAGGGGTCTGGGCTCGCGGGCCGGGTCGGGGTGGGGCTCGCCGTCCGGGTCGGCGCCGGGATCCCGGTCTGGGTGGGGCTCGGGCTTGCCGTCCGGGTCGGCTCCGGGATCCCGGTCTGGGTCGGGCTCGGGGTCGCCGTCCGGGTGGGCTCAGGGATCCCGGTCTGGGTCGGGTTGGGGGTCGCCGTCTGGGTCGGCTCGGGCCTGGTGGTCCGGGTCGGCTTGGGGGTCGCCGGCGGTGAGGCTTGCGGACCCGCCGGGCTGGGCCGGAGGCGTGCCGGGGCCCGACACCCCGGGAATGGTCGCGCTGCCCGGCTGAACGACGGCTGGCCCGCGGTCCGGATGGTGAGCGTCGGAGGCGCTGTAGCGGTACAGGTCATAGCGCCGCATGAGGCTGATCAGGCTCGCCCCGTAGTTGGGGTCGGTGGCGTAGACGCCAGTCAGGGCGGCCGCGAACTTGTCCGGATGCTGGTGCTCCGCCATGGCCTGCTGGTAGTAGCCGCTGTGGGCGAGCAGCCTGCCGTGGTCGTCGATGCTCTCGGCGGCGTCGTGGTAGACGCGGAAGGACGCCGAGGTATTCACCGGCTGTCCGTTCACGTACTCCTGGGTGGGCATCGGAACGCTGCCGGCTGGGCCGGTGCCCTTGATGCCGAACAGGTTGTGGTCCTGGGCGGCCAGTTCGCTTTGGCCCCAGCCCGACTCGTCGATGGCCTGGGCGATCGTGACCGCGGCCGGCACCCCGTAGCGGTGCTGGGCGGCTATCGCGCCCGGCGCGACCTGGCTGATGAACGCTTGCTGGGCCCGCGTCTCGGACACCGGCCTACGCGCCGGTGAGGGATGGTGCCTGCGGTAGGCGACGTCGTGGTGCCCGCGCGTCAGATCTACGCCCACGTCGAGCCCGGGAATGGCCGCGTCACCCCGGGCGGCCGCTGCCGCTGGCCGCGCGGACGCGTGCTCCGCGGCCTTCCCGCCAGGCGCGTGCCCAGTCGCGGCCTTCTCAGTCGCCCCACCCGACCTCGGTGCGGGCACCGCCAAGCCTGGGATGGCCGCGTCACCCGGCGTCGTGTGAGCAGACATCGGCCTCGCCGCGTCACGGCGGGCTGCCTGACGGCTGCCCGGCTCGTGGCTCCCCGCCGCGCGGCTCCCTGCCCCGCCCGTCCCCGGCTCTCGGCTCCGCGCCGCGGGGGTCCCGGCCTTCTGCGGCGCTGCTGACTGGGTCCCAGGGATGGCCGCGAGTGCGCCCGCGCTCGCCGCAGCCGCGTCCGCCGCGGACACCGTACTTCCCGACGACGCGCTACTTCCCGACGACGTGCCCTGGCCGCCCGACGAGGAAGCGTCCTGCCGCGCACCCCCCGCGGCCGAAGGCAGCGAACCGTTGTTGACGAACCCGGCCACGCCCGCTGCGGACAGCGGCGCGCGATACTCGTGCGCGTTGACAGAAAAATTGGGCAGTGAGTCACCACCAACCGTACGCAGCACCCCGCCGCTGTCCTCGGTGACCACTTCGACATGACCGTCGAACAGCACCCAGTCGCCGGGGAGCGGCCGGTACCCGTCTCCAAGCGGATGCCAGCGGTGCTGCGCCTCCGCGTCCTGCTGGATCGAAATGATGCCGAGGGAGTCCGGATTGGCGTCCACCCGTACGTCCGCCCAGGAATGCAGCGGCCACGGGTAGGAGCCTCCGCCGGAGACCCAGCTCTGCTGACCCACGACCTGCGCGGCCAGTTCGAGCGTGAGGCTGGCGAAGGCCGCGCACGATTGGCCGTGGTCAGCCCCGTCGATGCTGTCGTGCCGCCAGATGATCGCCTCCATCTCGGCTGGGGTCTTGCTCTCCGCCATCCGCAGGTAGTAGTCGGCGACGTTGACGATGGCCTTGCGGAGCATCGCGTCGCTCCCCGGCGCCGTCCGGGCCGAGTGGGCCGGGCGGGCCGACTGCTGGAGGGCGGCCAGGTTCAGCGGCATGCTGGTCGGCGAGCTGATGTCGGCCGCCGCCTTCGGCACGAAAGAGAACCCCGTGATGGCCCCGCCCGCGCTGAGACTCACCAGCGCCGTCATCTGCTGCCACCGCGGTCGGCCGGCCGAAGGCAACGATTTCACCTCTTTCCTGCGAATAGTTCGTCCCCGCGGATCGCGCGGGTGACGTGTCTTGAACGGTCCCTAATCCGGCTACAGTTAATGGAGACCAGGTCACCACGGAGGCAGCCACGTCAGGCCGCCAGCGTCTCGTGGCCCAGTTGCTTCAGAATGGCCTGCACCTGAGAATCACCAGGGTTTCCCGCATTGGCGAACAGCACCGCAGCATCGTGTGCGGCCCCGGTGGACGCGCCCACGATCCATTTCTGGTAGACGTCAGCCACCAGGGCAGCCTGGCCTCCCATGCTCGTTATCCGGTAAGTGCACACATCGGGGAATCCCTGACGAGAGGTAACCAGGCCGGAGCCGGTATAGCGCAGGCAGTTCCGAGAACTCCCTTCCAGCCCCGACTGGACCACTGGGTTGCCGTCGGTTCCGGTCAGCGTCGCCCCGCCGATGATGTCGTTGATAGCGCGAGCGGCCACGGCGATGCTGTCGATGGGGTCGGCGGGGTCGTAAGGGTGGTGCAGGTTCAGTGAGGCGGCGACCTCGCCCCCCTGGGCAGGCGTGATGGGCTCCAGGCCCTGCCGACCGGTCTTGGTGTCCTCGAACTGAGGATTGTTGTCGCTGGTCAGCAGGGCGAAGACCCACAGGACCTGCCGCGTGGCCTTCGCGCAGGCGAAGTTGACCTGACCCGGTTCGGAGGCGACGTCGGGGTTCTGGCAGGCCTTGGTTGTCTCCGCCTGCACGGTAGCCACACTGGCCGGCCAGGACGCCCCGCCACTGCTGATGATGACCGCAAGCACCGTGGCCAGGACGACCGCGGCCGCTGTCATCGCGATCGTGGCCCGCTGGGAGAAGCCGCGCCGGTACGCACTCTGCCGCCCGTGATTGACGATTCCCACGGTCGGATCCGGCACGTCGGCCGATCCCGCCGGGTCCCCGGTGTCATAAGGCGGACCCTCTCCCACGAAAGGCGCCTCGTCGGCCGAGTAGTACACCTGGCTGTTTGGCGGGTAATGGTCGGGGACGGAGTCAGGGTCAGGTCCGGTCGGGGATTCTTCGGGCAGCGCCAGGTACAGGTCGGGAAGGTGCTCCTGCAACAGATCATGGCCATCAGGGGGCTGGTTGCGCTGACGTTCCAGCGACACCCGCGCTTCGGAGAGTTCCCTTTGCAGGTCCTCGGTGGTCTTCTTCAGGTCGGCGAGCCGCTGGCTGTTCTGGCGGATTATGTCTTCGAAGTGTGTCGTCACTGCTTCACCTCTAGCGTGCGGCCGTACCGGGCCAGCCCCGGGTGCTCATGACCGGCCCGGATCCGCCCATCAGGTCAGTGATCGTGGGATAGCTGAGAGCGACGGCACCGTCGCTTCCGCTGGCAGCGGGAGCGACTGCGCCGGACTCTCAGCTGCCCCCGTGGCAGCCCTAGCCCGGTCTGGCTGAGGCCTGGCGGCTATTAGAACACATGTGCGATGCTGATGTGAAGTCACATTGGATTCGAACATGCGTTCGGTCAGGAGGTGAGCACAGAATGCCCTCGGTCACTCCGGGGTCCGGCTTCCACCGGCTGGCGGGCTGGCTACGCGCCTGGCGCCGAGGGGCTCCGCGCCGACATCCACAACTGGTACGTGATCGGCCACGGGGCCGCCGGTGGCTGGGTCAGGTCGTGCGCGTCTTGGGTGGTGACCAGGTGGAGCGCCCGGCGCGGGGTAGCCCCGTACCCGATGAGCTCGGACGGCCGGGTGGCCACCAGCACAGGCTCGCGGCCCGCGTCGGCGATGCCCCGGATCACGGCCTGGACCTGCGCTTGCGGAGCCCCCGCCAGCACTCCGGCCGGGACGCCGCACATCCCCCGGATCGCCTGGGCGAACTCGCCCGCGGCCACCCGGTCGAGAATCACCACCGACATCCGCGCGCTCATCGCGCCGCACAGTTCCTGGACGGCGGCCGTCTGACCCGCGCCGGTCCGGGTCACCCCCAGTCCCGTGGCCGTGGGACCTGAATGCCCTGACCCGCTCTGGCTGAGCGTGATTCCGAACGTGGTCAGGGCGGTCGGCACCCCCATGGCCAGGACGAAGCACGCCGCAGCCAGGGACACCGCCGTCAGCCCGGCACCCCGCTCCCTCGCCCGGCGATCCAGCCATGCGGCGACCCAGATCGCGCACAGGATGAACCCGGGCAGCACCAGCGGCACCAGGACCCGGCTCGCCCATGGTTGGTCCGGGGCGGTCTGCGGGTCCCAGAGCACGATCACCGTGGTCCAGCCGAAGATCAGCAGAGGTAGTCCCCAGGCCCGGGCGGCGCCGTCCGCGTCGGCCCACCGGAGGAGCGCGCGCACGCAGCGGCGGACGAGCAGGGCCATCCCGAAACCGGCGAGCAGCAGCGCAGGGATCCCGATGTACCAGATGACCCAGTACAGGCTGTCCTCAGCGTACGAGCGGGTGGGCTGGACCGGGAGGCCGAGGAACTTCTGCAGGGCGCCGATGTACCCGCTCGTGCCGGCGCCCGGGTGCCAGTGCGCGGTCTGCAGCGACGGCCGGATCAGGAAGGCGATCAAGGCCGCCGGGACCAGCCCGGCGGCCGCCTCGGGCAGCCGCCAGCGGAGCAAGCCCGGGATCAGCCGGGCGGCCCGGGACCGGGCGGGCGGCCAGGTCGCGACGGCCACGGCGGCGACGGTCGCCACCGCGACTCCGGTGGCGATCAGGCTGGCCTGCCGGACGGGGAAGCCCGGGGCAGCTAGTGCGGCTGGCGCCGTGACCCAGGTGCCCGCGACGGCGTATCCCGCCCCGGCGAGCACGCCGAGCCCCAGCGGAAGCGCCTGGGGGCGCCGGGCCGCGGCCAGCAGGCCCACGAACGGGATGACGGGAATCAGGTCGGGCAGCACGTTCGGGGCGGCCAGTGCGGCCAGGCCCAGAGCCAGGCCCCCGAGCGCGGCCGCGGCCAGGCCCGGCGACAGCCAGGCCGGCCAGCTCAGCCGCCCCGGGTCGCGAGGGAGCCAGGACCGGCCGGGACGGATCGTGAGCGAGTCGGCCACCAGGCACAGCCCGCCGAGCAGCAGCAGTTGCGCCAGGGGCTCGGTGAACGCCGACCGGCTCGTGTACTGCTCCGGCAGCGTGACGGCCAGGACCAGGGCCGCGGGCGGGGCCCACTGCGGGCCTGCCAGCCGTCCCGCGAGGCCGCCGAAGGTGAGCACCGCGAGGGCAGCGAGCACCGGGCTGACCAGCACGGCTGTGGCCATGCCGTGGATCCACCAGCCACCGGCCGTGACGATGGCCAGCCCTTGCGCGAACTGCGGGGACAGGCCACCGTGGGTCGCGGTCAGGCCGGTACTGGCGAAAGTGAGCCCCGGGTGCGCCCCGCCGAAGTCACGCAGCGATTCCGGGATGGGCAGCGAGCCGTGCCCCGCGATCCAGTACGCCACCTGGAAGAGTGCGCCGGGTTGGCGCGTCACGATGACCTGCGGGGAATTGAGACGGATCTGCCAGGCCCCGAAGCCGGCCGCCACCACGATCGTGCCTGCGAGGCCCCACCAGCCGGTCCAGGCCGCGGCCGCGCGGCGGGGCTGGCCGGCCCCGGGCGCCGTGATAAGCCGCTGCCCGGGCACCCGGCGCCCGACGGCGGCGATCAGGATGACGGCCAGCGGCGCCGAGATCAGCACCAGCGGGGCGGGCCGCAGCCTGCCCGCCATCAGCAGGGCCGTGCCGGGGATGAGCCAGGCCATGGCCAGCAGCACCGGCAGCACTGTGACCTGGTTGAACCACCACCAGGCCGAGGGCACCCGGCGTCCCAGCCTCACCGTGGCGGCAGGCTCACGGCTCTCGGCCGCTGGGCCGGCCTCACGGGCTCCCGGATGCACGGGTCCCACTCTAGGCGGGGACACCGACATTGCCGAGGAGGCCCCGGTGACCGATTCATCCTATTGACGCCACATGCGGTAGCTGTTCGGTGAACAATGGACGCCATACCCCGCACCCCCGCGCAAGCCGCGGCCCCACGCCACGAGGAGCGATGACCCGCTACGACGACATGGACGAGTCCGGGGGCGGTATCTCAGTGTCCGGCTATGCGCCCGGACCGCCGCGGCCGGCCGGATTGGACTCCCGGGGGGACACGGACTGGCAGCTGGCCCTGTACGGTCCCGAGCCCGCAGGGCCCCCGGACCCGCGGCCGGGACGCGGCGGCGGCGGGGCGCAGGCTGGAAGGGGGCCGCGCTGGCGGCGGCCCAGCCGGCACACGCTGTTCGGCGCGGCGGCCATCATCGCCATGGTCGCGGTGGTGGCCACGTCCCTGGCGGCCTACGCGAAATACCGGGGGGTCGTGGGCAGCATCCGCCGGGAGAACGTGACCGCGGCGATGCTGGGCAAGCGGCCGCCGTTCACCGCGGGCCTGAACATCCTGATCATCGGCTCAGACTCGCGCCAGGGTCTGGGCCGCAAGTTCGGCTCCGACGTGCTGGGCGCACGCTCCGACACCTCGATGTTGCTGCACATCGCCCCGGGGCATACCCGGGCGGACATCATCAGCTTCCCGCGCGATTCGATGGTCCCTGTGCTGGCGTGTGCCAACGACCAGCAGGGCCATCCCGGCCAGAGCGCGCAGCCCGGGGAGGTCGAGCGGCTCAACGCCACCTTCTCGGCGGGCGGCGCGCCGTGCCTGTGGAAGACCCTTGAGCAGGAAACCGGCATCCGCATCCAGCACTTCGTGGAAGTGAACTTCGCCGGCTTCCAGTCGATCGTCAACGACGTCGGCGGGGTGCCGGTCTGCCTGCCGTTCGCCATCAACAACCCCCAGGCCCGGCTGCACCTCGCGGCGGGCAAGCGAGTGGTCAACGGCGCGCAGGCGCTGGCGTTCGTCCGGCTCCGGGAGAACATCGGCGAGGGCTCAGATACCCAGCGCATCCAGCGCCAGCAGTACTTCCTGGCCGCGGTCATGCAGAAGCTGAAGTCAACCAACCTGCTCAGCCAGCCCAGCCGGATCTTCAACGTGGTCCGCGACGTGGCGAAGTCCCTGACCACCGACAGTGGCCTGGACCTGTCCACCATGCTGCGCATCGCGGACAGCATGAAGAGCCTGAGCTCGAGTTCGGTGCAGCTGGTCACGGTGCCCGTGGTGCCCTACGCCGGGGATCCGGCCGCCGAACTGTCGTGGGCGCAGCCACAGTCGGACCAGATGTTCCGGGCCATCGAGGCCGACCGCGACCTGCCCACCGCGGCCAAGGCCAACGGCAAGGACAAGACGGCGGCGGCCGCCGCGGCGCCCACGGTCAGTCCGGCCAAGGTCAGCGTCCAGGTGCTGAACGGTTCTGGTGTGAATGGGGTGGCGGGCTCAGCCGCCACAGCCCTGACGGCCAAGGGCTTCACCGTGACCGGGACCGGCCCGGCGGCCAACTACAGCTACGCGAGCACCACGATCCAGTACTCCTCCGCAGCCCAGCTTCCCGAGGTTGACACGCTGAAGGCCGCGCTCGGCCGGGTCGTCGCGCAGAAGGACACCACGCTCGGCGCGGGGTCCATCAACCTCATCCTCGGCTCGAACTATCACGGCCTGAGCGCCGGCCAGGGCGCAGCCAAGGCGTCGGCCAAGACGCTCAGCAACCTGGCCAAGAGCTACGGCGGGATCACCGCGAACGCGAACATCTGCAAGGACTCGGCGGCGTTCGCCGGCCCGGACAACCCGCTGCCGGGGGGATGAGGTCCGGGGCCGGGGCCCCTGACTGGAGCGGCGCTAGGCGGCGCTGGGCTGAGCCACCCCGCCGGACGGAGGCCGGCCCCCCGGGGCGTCCTCATCCGGCCGGCCCGAGGGCAGCACGCGCCGGGCGCCTAGCTGGGACACGATCAGCCAGGTCCACAGGCCGAGCGGGTACATGAAGTAACCGAACCTGGTGGCCGGCGCGAGCGCGAACATGAGCACCAGGCCGATGATGAGCCGCCAGGTCGCGGACGGGACGTTCCGCGGCGGACGCACCACCAGCGAGACCAGCACCCCCAGGCCGGCCAGGCAGAGCAGGGCCACGGCGATCGTGTGGCCGGCCGGGCCGGTGTCCGCCAGCACGTGCCCGGGCAACGGGCTGACCGCCGCGGACTTGATCTTGGCCAGCCCGAGCGGGAAGAGAATCGTGTTCTCCACCAGCGAGTGGGGCCAGAACGCCGCGACCGGCGCGATGATGACCGCCGCGGCAGCGATCGCGGCCAGCATGAACCGGCCCGCCGCGCGCCTGCCGTCGCGCACCGTGAGCATGGTCGCGGCGACGATCAGCGCGGGCCACGCGGTCGCCTTCGTGGCTGCGGCCAGGCCCAGTACCAGCCCGGCCAGCACGGGCTGCGGGCGGCGCCACAGCAGCGCCAGGCCGAGGCAGAGCAGCGCCAGCACCGGGACGTCGGTCCCGCCCACGGTCAGCGAGAACGCGATGACCGGGGTCGCGGTGACCAGCACGGTCCAGCGCAGCACGTCCCGGGCTCCGGCCGCGGCCAGCGCGGCCGCGAACACCGCCACGAAGCCGACCGTGAACCAGACCCGCGGATCGGTGATGATTCCCGGGCCGAACAGCGCGCGCGGCAGGCCGAAGATCGCCATCACGGGCAGGTACGGGTTGTAGATGTTGGGATCGTGTGAAGCCGTGATCACGGCCTGGCTCTCGTAGGGGGTGCCGTGCTGGAGCAGGAGCCGGGCGCCCCGGGCGATCACGGCTACCTCAGGCTGCCACCGGCCCTCCTGGGCCAGCAGGGTGAGCGGCGTGATCAGCGCGCCGCCGATCCCCAGGAGCAGGGCCAGATCCACCGACCGCGACGACTTCCAGGCCAGGACGACCGCGGCGGCCAGCACGTAGGCAACGGCCGCGAACAGCCCCCACAGCCGGTGCAGGGAGTCCGTGCTGAATACGCCCATGCCCGCAGCGAACAGCGCGCAGGCAGCGAAGATCGCGGCCAGCCACGGGCGAGGGATGGTTACCGGTGACCGCCATCCCTGGCTTGGCCCGGCGCTGAGCAGCGGCGCTGGTATGAGCTGGAGCATCGAGATACACCCTCCACGGGGTGATCCTAGCCTTCCGCACCTTCGGCACTGCGGTGGCACCCCGGAGCACTGCTGCCCACACTAGGCCGCCGGACACCTGGCCGGCGAATCCTTAT
The DNA here is from genome assembly GCA_963844695.1 of uncultured Actinomycetes bacterium. Taxonomy (GTDB): domain Bacteria; phylum Actinomycetota; class Actinomycetes; order Streptosporangiales; family Streptosporangiaceae; genus RYN-230. The sequence goes on along the minus strand of CAWJPL010000029.1, from coordinate 152,049 downwards.
CGCTAGCCAGCTGGCCAGGCTGCCCGAGGACAGGAACCAGATCAGGTACACGGCCAGCGCCAGGTAGCAGAACGTGGCCACGCCGAGCATGGCGCCGACCCCGGCCGCCAGCATCCGGCCGTCCCAGCCGATCCCGCCGCGTGGATCAGCCGCGCGCATCGGATACCGGGCCCGGTAGGCGACGTCCAGCTGGCGGAGGCCGACGAGCGCGGTCAGCGCGAAGATCAGCGGGCCGGGAACGCCTTTGGCGAAACCCAGCGCGGCCAGGTAGATGTACTGGCCGGCCTGGATGACCAGAGGGGTGATCCAGTCCAGCGGGCCGTCGTGCGGATGCGCAGAGCCCGGCGCGGCGAGCAGCATCGCGGCCACCGGGGTCAGCAGGACCAGGCCAGCCAGGTCATGCAGGCCGAGCGTGGCGAGCAGGACGGTCGCGGTCAGCCCCGCCACCGCCGGGGGCAGCGGCACCAGCTGGCCGCGCACCAGCGCGCCCGCGAACCGGGCCAGCGGACCGTCGTCGCGCGCGGCCGCGACGTCGAACCGGCGGACGGGGGCCCGGCGCGCCGGGGTTCCAGGGCTGGGGGCGGTTCCCGGCTGCGCGGCGGATCCCGGTCGCGGGCCCGCGATCGCCCAGGCCAGCGCCACTGCCCCCCAGCAGGTGAGGACGAGCAGGGACATGCGGGTGCCGTAGAAGGCCGCAGTCACGGTGATCAGTACCGCCCGCTCCCCCGCCGGCAGCCCCAGCAGGCGCCCGGCCAGGACAGCCAGGGCGCGGGCCGGGCTCTGGCCCGCCAGAGCCTCGTGGTCCGGCGACCGCGGCGGCCCGGCCGCAGAACGGGCTGGTCGGCACAGCCGGGCCACCTTCCGCATCGCGAGCAGCAGCGCGGCCGCGGTGGCCAGGGCCCAGACCCGGGTCTGCCCAGGTGCCGCGCCCGCCGCCAGCCCCGCGTAGACCGCCAGCTCACCCGCCAGAGCACAGGCGCCGGCCAGCCAGCCGTCGAACGCCCCCACGGTGAGCTGGCCGCCCACCCGCCGGGCCAGGTAGCCGCCGCCCAGCGCCGCGCCTCCGGCCAGGGCGGACGAGCGGGGTGCCGGCGCTGAACCAGACCGCCGCGCACAGGGCGCAGGCCAGCTCGATGCCGGTCAGGGAGTTGCGGGCCAGGGCCCGGCGGCTGGCCCAGACGGCCACGCGCCGCGGCAGCACCACCACGGCCGTGGTTACCGTCATGTCCCTCTCCCGTGCGCGCGCGTGTCAGGAGTAGCTGGCCAGCCACTGGTCAGGTTCCACTGAGCGATCCCTGCCTGTCTTACCCGGAGATGGCCAGGCATACCACTCCCGGCTCCCCCCTGGAGGTCCAGGTAGAGTCCGCTCATGCGAACGGTGGCTGTGGTGCTGGCGGCCGGCTCAGGAGTGCGCTTCGGCGCCGCGCTCCCCAAACAGCTGCTCCCGCTGGACGGGCGGGCCATGCTGGAGCACTCGGTGGCCGCGTTCGAGCAGGCTCCGGGGGTGGACACTACCTTGGTGGTGATGGCCCCCGGGCATGCCGCCCACGCCCGCGAGCTGCTGGACCTGGGCGGGTACCGCAAGGTGACCGGGATCATCGAGGGCGGGCAGACGCGGCCGGAGTCGACCCGGCGGGCGATCGCCGCGCTGGGGCCAGCCGAAGGCAACGTGCTGTTCCACGACGCCGCGCGGCCGCTGCTCGACCAGGCCACGATCGCGGGCTGCGTGCGCGCCCTGGACACGTACCAGGCGGTGGGGGTGGCGGTGCCCACCTCCGACACGATCGTGGTGGTCGAAGACGGCCTGATGACCGGGATGCCGCACCGCGACACGCTGCGGCGCTGCCAGACCCCGCAGGGCTTCCGGCTGTCGGTGATCCGCAAGGCGCACGAGCTGGCGGTGGCCGACCCCGCGTTCGCCGACCTGGCCGCCACCGACGACTGCGGGGTGGTCATGCGGTATCTGCCGGACGTGCCGGTGGCCGTGGTGCCTGGTACTGAGCGCAACATCAAGATCACCTATCCGGTGGATCTCAGTATCGCCGAGGCCCTGCTCGGTGACGACGCGCTCAGCGCCGACGAGCTCAGCGCCGACGAGTTCGGTGACGACGAGCTCGGTGACGACGCGCTCAGTGACGACGCGCGCTGACCGCCTGCTTGACGAGAGTCTGACCGAAGTCCCAGATCAGCCCGCTGCCCCGGCTCGCGTCGTCCATGACGTCCACGAACGCGTCCCGGAACAGGTCGACCTCGGCCTCCCCGATCATCAGCGGCGGCAGCAGCTTGATGACCTCGGTGAAGTCCGCCGCCACCTGGGTGAGGATGCGATGCCGCTGGAACAGCGCGACCACCACGGTCTGCGCGAACAGGCCGTGCCGGGCGGCCTGCAGCATGTTCCACGCCGCCCGGGGACGCATGGCTTTCGGCCGGCCGAACTCCAGGCCGATCATCAGCCCGCGGCCGCGCACCTCGGCGAGCAGTTCGTACTTGTCCACCAGGAGCTGCAGGGCCTCCTGCAGCAGGGCGCCGGTCTGCTCGGCGTTCTCCACCAGGTGCTCGTCGTCGACGACCGCCAGGGACGCCAGGCCGGCCGTCATCGCGGCGGCGTTGGAGCCGAACGTGGAGTCGTGCACCAGCACCCGGTCGATCGACGAGTAGACCTTGTCGAAGATCCACTCTTTGGCCAGGGTGGCCCCGACCGGGACGAACCCGCCAGACAGTGCCTTGGCCACCGTCACGATGTCCGGCTCGACGTCGTCGTGCTGGTAGGCGAAGAACCGGCCGGTCCGCCCGATTCCGGACTGCACCTCGTCACAGATCAGCAGGGCCCCGTGCTCGTGCAGCAGGGCCCGGGCCGCAGCCAGGAAGCCGGGCGGGACCACCGCGACGCCCTTGCCCTGCACGGGCTCGACGATGAGCCCGGCCACGTCGCCGCGGCGCAGCTCGGCTTCGAGGGCCTCCAGGTCGCCGAACGGGATCATCGTGTCCGGCAGCAGCGGGCCGAAGCCCTTGCGGAACTCCCCTGACCCGTTGGCGGACAGCGAGCCGACCGTGAGCCCGTGGTAGGCGTGGTCGCAGTAGATGATCCGCTGCCGCCCGGTCGCGTACCGGGCGAACTTCAGCGCCGCTTCCACGGCCTCCGTGCCGCTGTTGCAGAAGTACACCCGGTCGAGGCCCGGGGCCTTGGCCAGCAGCCGTTCCCCGAGCAAGCCGGGCAGCAGCGGGGTGTCGAACTGGACCAGATCGGCGAGCTCAGCGTCAAGCATGTCGTGCAGCGCCTTGCGGACCACGGGGTGGTTGTGGCCGACGCCGAAGACCCCGAAGCCCGCCAGGAAGTCGGCGTAGCGCTGGCCGTCGGAGTCGTAGAGGTAGGCACCCTCGGCGCGCTCGTACACGCGGTCGAAGCCGATGGCGTGCAGCATCCGGGGGAGCTGGGGGTTCAGGTGCTGGCTGGCGAGGGCGTAGCCCTCACCGTGCCGGGCAGCGAGAAGCTCCGGCAAGTCGAAAACCATGTGGAGTAGTCTGCCGACTTGCCGGGGCCTCCCGCTACCCGGGGTCTACTACAAACCCGAGTCCTCTAGCATCTCGGTGACAAGTGCCGCGATCGGGGAGCGTTCCGACCTGACCAGGGTGACGTGCGCGAACAGCGGATGCCCCTTCAGCTTCTCGATGACCGCGACCACGCCGTCGTGCCGGCCTACCCGCAGGTTGTCGCGCTGCGCGATGTCGTGGGTCAGCACGACCCGGGACCCGGAACCGATCCGGGACAGCACGGTCAGCAGGACGCTCTGCTCGAGGGACTGCGCCTCGTCGACGATGACGAACGAGTCGTGCAGCGAGCGGCCCCGGATGTGGGTGAGCGGCAGCACCTCGAACATGTCGCGGGCCAGCACCTCGTCGATCACGTCCTGCGAGGTGACCGCGGACAGCGTGTCGTACACCGCCTGGGCCCACGGGTTCATCTTGTCGGCCTCCGAGCCCGGCAGGTAGCCGAGCTCCTGGCCACCTACCGCGTACAGCGGCCGGAAGACCACCACCTTGCGGTGCTGGCGCCGCTCCATCGCGGCTTCCAGTCCCGCGCAGAGAGCGAGCGCGGACTTGCCGGTGCCGGCCCGCCCGCCGAGCGAGACGATCCCGACGTCCGGGTCCAGCAGCAGGTCCAGCGCGACCCGCTGCTCGGCGCTGCGGCCGTGCAGGCCGAACGCCTCCCGGTCACCGCGCACCAGCCGCACGGACTTGTCCGGCAGTACCCGGCCGAGCGCGCTGCACCCGGCCGCGGCCAGGACCAGCCCTGTGTGGCACGGGAGCTCCCGGGCCTGCTCGCAGTCCAGCTTGCCAGTGTCGTAGAGCTCCTGGATGTCGTCTGCGCTCACGGCGAGCTCGGTCATGCCGGTCCAGCCTGAGTCGGCCGGCAGCTCGGCCCGGTACTCCTGGGCGGTCAGCCCGATCGACGCCGCCTTCACCCGCAGCGGCAGATCCTTGCTGACCAGGACCACGTCTTCGCCCTCGGCCGCCAGACTGCGCCCGACTGACAGGATCCGCGTGTCGTTGTCGCCGAGCCGGAACCCCGGGGGAAGCACCGTGGGATCCGAATGGTTCAGCTCGACCCGGACCGTCCCGCCTTCGTCACCGATCGGCAGGTCGGCGTCCAGCCGGCCGAACTCGATCCGCAGGTCATCCAGATGCCGGAGGGCCTGACGGGCGAAATAGCCCAGTTCGGGATGATGACGCTTGGCCTCCAGCTCGGTGATGACGACGATCGGGATGATCACGCGGTGCTCGGCGAACCGGCTGATCGCAGCCGGGTCGGCGAGCAGGACGCTGGTGTCCAGCACGTAGCTGAACCGGCGGCTTCCGGACAAGTCCGGAGCCCCACCGTCCGTGTCAGTACTGGCATTGCTGGGCCGCTGCTCGCGGCGGGCAGAAGAACTAGCCACTCGTTCTCCCCTGGGCGCCTGAAGCGGCGCCGCGCTCGGACACAGATGTGTCTCCAGGACCGGGACAGCCCTTCAAAGGGCCAGATCCCGGCCCTTCGCTCGTCTCGCCTGCGTGTCAGGACACGAAGCTCGAGGATGTCGAGGGCCTTCCCGGGGGGACGGCTAGGCACCGCCCACCTGATTGAAAGGTACCCGGGCGCTGCCATCCCCGGAAGACCCAGACGGGGTGTCGCACACCACGCCGGAAGAGGTTCAGGACAGGTTTAGGATCCGAACCTGCGCTGGCGCGCCGAATAGGAGCGCAGCGCGCGGAGAAAGTCGACCCGCCGGAAGTCCGGCCAGTAGGCGTCGCAGAAGTAGAACTCCGAGTGCGCGCTCTGCCAGAGCAGGAATCCGCTCAGCCGCTGCTCTCCGGAGGTCCTGATGACCAGGTCAGGATCGGGCTGACCGGCGGTGTAGAGGTGCTCCGCGATGTGCTCGACGTCAAGGACCTCGGCCAGTTCCTCGATCGTGGTGCCCTTGGTCGCGTGGTCTTGCAGCAGGGAGCGGACCGCGTCGGCGATCTCCCGCCGCCCGCCGTACCCGATGGCCACGTTGACCAGCAGCCCGGGGCGGCCTGCGGTGGCCTCACCCGCGTCCTTGAGCACCTGGGCCGTCTCGGCGGGCAGCAGGTCGAGCGCGCCCACCGGCTTCACATGCCAGCCTTCGTCGGCCAGCGCACGGACCGTACTCTCGATGATCTTCAGCAGCGGGTCCAGTTCGGCCGCTGGCCGGGACAGGTTGTCCGTGGCCAGGAGCCAGAGGGTGACCACCTCGACCCGGGCCTGGCTGCACCAGCCGAGCAGCTCGAAGATATGGTCGGCGCCCTTCTGGTGGCCGTTGCTGACGTCGGTGAAGCCCGCCAGCCGCGCCCAGCGCCGGTTGCCGTCCAGGATCACGCCCACGTGGCGTGGGATGGGGTCCCCGGCCAGGGACGCTTCCAGCCTGCGCTCGTAGGCGCGGTACGCGAGATCGCGGAGTCCAATCCGAGCCTCGCGCAACCCCATCCGAACCTACTCCCGCCGCTAGCCGCCGGCCGATGGGCATGGCCTGCCCGTCTCAAGGATGTCACCACTGGGGCGGCCTCGTGACACGACCAAGCTCGCCGCCGGCCCATCCGGCCCTGGAGCTATCTAAACAGAAAGTAGCGAAATTACGACAGCTCGTTACGCTTTGTTCACCAAAGCGAGCCTGCCTCTTGGCTCAGGGGGCCTCCGTCATCCGCGTCGCAGCACGAGCCAGAGCGGGGGCGGAGCGGGGCGCGTCAGGTCTGGGGTCCCTCGGCCCGCACCGCCTCGACCCGGCGTAGTGCCTCACGCAACTGCCCGAGCCACGACTCCTCGTGCTCGCCGACCAGGCGCACGCACCAGGCCAGGGCGTCGCTGCGACTGCGGGCCACCCCGGCGTCCACCAGCGTGTCGAGTACCCGGCGCTCGGACTGCCGCAGGCGCGTCATCACCGGGACCGTCAATGTGGTGAACATCACTTTCCGGCCCCCGCAGACGACGCCCCAGGACACCTTGCGGCTGAACTTGACCTCGGCCTCACAGGCGATCTCGATCCGGTTGTCCCGCGTTTCCTCACGAAACCGGCGGGCCCGCCCGTCCACCTCGGCCGCCTGCGCGGCTGGTGAGGCGTCCGCAGCCAGGTCCAGGTCGCCCAGGGGGCCGACCACGGTGATCTCTTCCCGGTCCACCAGGACCTCGGGCGCCCCGGTGAACCAGCCCGCGGGCAGCCGGCCCGCGAACCAGCCCCGGACTTCGTCGCCCGGCACGGCGTCTTCGCCGTGTTTCCCAGTACTCATGTAATGACGTAATCACGTGGCCCGGGCGGGGGCAAGCACTGGGCGTAGTCAGCCCAGCGGGGCGGCGGCCACCTGGGCGGCGATAGCCGGGGAGACGCGCACCACGCCAGCGAACTCGCTGCCCAGCGCCACCGGGACGATCTGCACGTTCTCTCCCGGCTCGGGCGCCTGGATCATCAGGCCCTTGCCCAGGTAGATGGCCACGTGGGAGATGTAGTCCGGCGCGGTGGGATCGGTGTGGTAGAAGAGCAGGTCACCCGCCTGGGCCTGGCTGAACGGGATCGCGGGCCCGGTCCGGGCCTGGTCGGCGGCCACCCGCGGCATGACCACCCCGGCCCGGGCGAACGACCATTGCACCAGCCCGGAGCAGTCGAACGTGGTCGGTCCGGAGCCACCCCACACGTACGGGTAGCCCACCCGGCTGGCCGCCGCCTTGAGCATCGCGACGAGTTCGGCCATGCTGAGCGCGGCCCGCCCGTTGGCCGCGGCGCTGGCCGCGGTTCCGGAGGCGAGCGACGAGCCCGCCACCCCCGCCGCGGCCGGGGTACCTTGGGCCGACGTCGCGACCAGCGGCTCGACCACGGCTCCGCGCGGCATCCGGGTCTTGATCTGGCGGACCAGCGCGGCGACCCGGGCGTGCGGGGCGCTCACCACGATCGCGTTGCCGGCCGGGAAGCCGAGCGCCCGGGCCTGGGCGTCGGAGATCACCGCGTCCACCCCGCCGATCCCGACCGTGCCGAACCCCGCGACCCGCAGCGATCGCATGGTCCGCCCGGCGACCTGGACGATCCCGCCCCGGGGCAGCCGGTCCTGCTGGCCCATGGTGTAGGAGACCGCGATCGCGCCGTTCGCCACGTTCCGCCACAGCCGGCTGGACGAGGCGGTCGGTCCCGCGGCGAAGGCGCGGAACGTGTCCGGGTCCACCCCCAGGACCGCGGCGAACGTCCCGTTCACCTGGACTCGGGCCGCGTCGACCGCCCGGGCCGCCTGGACGCCGCGAAGCCGGGCCACCCGGGCCACGTCCTTGGCCGGCAGCGCCTTCTGGGCCACCACCATCACGTCCGCCCGGAGCAGCTTGCGGTGGGTGGCGTGAGCCGCCGCCGTGGCCGCCGGGCTCGACGCCTGCGCAGGTCCGCCCACGGGCGCGGGCACTCGCGCCGCCGCGGTACCCGCCAGGGCCACCCCGGCCAGCAGTACGGCACCGTAACGGCGTGCGCCCAGGCGGGACAGCACGGCACCCCGCCGTGGCGCACCACGCGGTGCCGTCGCCCGAGCCGGATTCACGAGGTCCGGTATACCCCGGCATCGGCCCGCATACCAGGCCCGCACCATCGGGCTTGCTCCGCCCCGGCTGGCCCGGGCGAGTGGACGCCCAGGCCAGCGGAGGGAAGCCGGGATAACGATCCGGAAATATTACGGTGCCATTTACACAACGCTCATGCAGCGGGCTTGGAGGCCGCACCCAGCGAGCCCTAAGCCTCACCCGGCGCGTCTCAGCCGCGGGCGCTGACTCTCAGCCCGCGAGCGATGCGCCGGACAGCGCAGCCTGCAGCGACTCCGGGTCGGTGACCGGCGCGAGGCAGGCGAAGCCGCGGCACACGTAGGCGGCCGGGGCCCCGCCGACCAGGCCGCGCCCGGCGAGCAGCGGTATCTCCGGGTCCGGGTCGCCCTCCCGGCGGCCGTCCCCGAGGGCGATAACCGCACCCGGCGGGGCGGCCCGAAGCGCCGTGACATGCAGCCCGGCCGTGCGCGGGTCGTCCGCCGGGCCGACGACCGCGATCTCGGCCGGCCCGGAGATCAGCGCCTCGGCGACCGCCAGTCCCGACCCGGCGGCCCGCGGGAACCGCGCGGCGATCGGCCGGAGCAGTCCCAGCCCGGCCACCGCGGCCTCGCGGTGGCGCATCGACCCGGTGAGCGCGGAGTAACTGAGCAGCGCGCCGGCCACGGCGAAGGCTCCGGACGGGGTGGGGCCGTCCGCGGGATCCGCGGGCCGGTAGACCAGCACCTCCCCGTCGTCGGCGGTGTCGTAGAAGCCGCCGTTCCCGTCGCCGAACCGCTCCAGCGCGGTGTCCAGCAACTCCCCCGCCAGGGACAGCCAGCGCGCCTCGCCGGTCACCCCGGACAAGGTCAGCAGCCCCTCGGCCACGCACGCGTAGTCCTCGAGCACCCCGGCGCTGCTGGACGCGACGCCGTCCCGCGACGTCCGGGCCAGCCGCCCAGCCGAGAAGTGCACCCGGGCCAGCAACTCCGCCGCCCGCCGGGCCCCGTCGGTGAAGGCCGGCTCGCCGAGCAGCAGCCCGGTCTCGGCCAGCGCCGCGATGGCCAGCCCGTTCCACGCCGCGACCACTTTGTCGTCGCGCCCCGGCCGGACGCGCTGCGCCGCGCGCGGCCAGCAGGGCGGCCCGGATCCGGTCGAGCCGGGCGGGGTCGGCGGGGTCGGCGCGCCGCTGCAACACCGACCGGCCGTGCTCGAAGGTCCCGGCGGCCGTCACCCCGAACTCGGCCGCGGCGTAGCTCCCGTCCGCCGCCCCGAGCACCCCGGTCAGCTCGTCCGGTGTCCAGGTATAGAAGAGGCCTTCCGCGCCGTCGCTGTCCGCGTCCAGGGCCGAGGCCAGGCCACCCTCCGCGGTCCCGAGCTCGGCGAGCATCCAGGCGCAGGTCTCCCGGGCCACCCGGCGGCCCAGCTCCGACCCGGTGCGCCGCCACAGGTGCGCGTACCCCCGGGCCAGCAGCGCGTTGTCGTAGAGCATCTTCTCGAAGTGCGGCACCACCCAGCCGGCGTCCACGGAATACCGGGCGAATCCCCCCGCGAGCTGGTCATACACGCCCCCGCGGGCCATCCCCTCCGCGGTCCCGGTGACCATCCCCAACGCCGTCGCGGCGGGCTCGCCGTTGCGCTGCCGCGCGCTCTCGGAGTTGCGGAGCAGGAATTCGAGCACCATCGACGGCGGGAACTTGGGCGCGCCGCCGAATCCGCCGGCGGCGGCGTCGTAGTCCTCAGCCAGGGCGAGGACCGCCTGGTCACAGGATTGCGCGAGCAGCGCCTCGGCGCCGCCCGGATCCCCGCTGGCCAGGTCGAGGACCTGCCCCGCGGGCGGTGCGGCCCGCTCGGCCAGCGCGGCGGAGATCTCCCGGGCCTGGCTGACGACGTTGTCCCGGCCCTCCCGCCACGCCTTGGCCACCCCGAGCACCAGGCGCTGGAAAGGCTCCCGGGGGAAATAGGTCCCGCAGAAGAAGGGATCCCGGTCCGGGGTCATGAACACGGTCATCGGCCAGCCGCCCTGGCCGGTCAGGGCCTGGGTCGCGGTCATGTACACCGAGTCCACGTCCGGGCGTTCCTCCCGGTCAACCTTGATCGCGACCAGGTTCTCGTTCATCAGCGCGGCGGTCTGCGGATCCTCGAACGACTCGTGCGCCATCACGTGACACCAGTGGCACGCCGAGTACCCCACCGACAGCAGGACGGGCACGTCGCGGGCCCGGGCCGCGGCGAAGGCCTCGTCGGACCAGGGCCACCAGTTGACCGGGTTGTCCGCGTGCTGGAGCAGGTACGGGCTGGTCGCGTTCTTCAGTCGGCTGGCCATGCCCCCATCTTGGGGTATGTCCGTTCGCGTTGCGACCGGTACTCATAACGGTTATCGTTTTCAACATGCGTCATGCCAGAGTGGCCTCGGCCGCGGTGCTCGCCGTGGCTGCGGTGGTCCTGACCGCGTGCTCGCCCGGTTCGGGGACGACCCCGGCGGCCAACTCGAGCACCACCATCACCGCGGTCGGTGCCGAGAACGAGTACGCGAACGTCATCGGCCAGGTCGGTGGCAAGTACGTGCACGTCAGCGCCATCGAGAGCAACCCCAACACCGACCCGCACACGTTCGAGGCCAGCGCGAGCGTGGCCAACCTGATCGCCAGCGCGGGCCTGGTCGTGCAGAACGGGCTGGGCTACGACACGTACATGAACAAGATCGAGGCCGCGGCGCCGAGCAGCGGCCGCAAGGTCATCGACGTGCAGCATCTGCTCGGCCTGCCGGACAGCACGCCCAACCCGCACCTGTGGTACAAGCCGTCCACCATGCCGGCCGTGGCCAAGGCCGTGGCTGCGGACCTGGCCGCCCTGCAGCCCGCCCACCAGGCGTACTTCGCGGCGAGGGCGGCCGCCTTCGAGGCGTCCCTGCAGCCCTGGTACCACGCCATCGCCCAGTTCAAGGCGCGCTACCCGGGGACGCCGGTGGCCACCACCGAGCCGGTCGGCGACTACCTGCTGCAGGCCGCGGGCACCCGGAACCTCACCCCGTTCGCCTTCCAGGCCGACATCATGAACGGCGTGGACCCGGCCCCGCAGTACGTGTCCCTCCAGGACGGCCTGTTCTCCGGGCACAAGGTCAAGGTGTTCCTGTACAACCAGCAGGTGACCGACTCGCTGACGGCCTCGTTCCTGGCCGCGGCGCACCGCGACGGGATCCCGGTGGTCGGCGTGTACGAGACCATGCCGGAACCGGGCTACGACTACCAGTCCTGGATGATGGCCGAGACGGCCGCGCTCGAGCGGGCCGTGGCGCACCAGACCTCCACCGAGAAGCTGAAGTGATGGCGCGCCCGGCGAGAGAACGCCCGGCCGGAGAAACCCCGGCGGGAGGAACGCCCGGTGCAGGAACGCCCGGTGCAGGAAGTACGCGGCACCCAGGGGAACCCCGGCGACCTGCTCGACGTGCAGGGCGTCAGCCTGTGGCTCTCGGGCCGGAAGATCCTCGACGACGTCAGCTTCGCCCTCCGCCCGGGCGAGTTCACCGCCCTGATCGGATCGAACGGCGCGGGCAAGACCACCCTGCTGCGGGTCATCCTCGGCCTGCAGGCGCCCTCGGCCGGGACGGTGCGGGTGGCGGGCCAGCCGCGCACCCGGCGCGGCTCGGTGATCGGCTACGTCCCGCAGAAGATCCTGCTCGACCCGGACATGCCGCTGCGCGCCCGTGACCTGGTCGGCCTGGGGCTGGACGGGCAGCGGCTGGGCCTCCCGCTGCCGTCGGCCCGGCGCCGGCAGCAGGTCGACGAGATGCTGCACGCCGTGGGGGCGGACCGGTTCGGCGACACCAGGGTGGGCCTGCTGTCCGGCGGCGAGCAGCAGCGGGTGCTGATCGCGCACGCACTGATCAGCCGCCCCCGGCTGCTCCTGCTCGACGAGCCGCTGGCCAACCTGGACATCGCCAGCGAGCAGGACGTGGTCGAACTGCTCGGCCGGGTCGCCCGTGAGCAGCAGATCGCGGTGCTCATCTCGGCCCACGACATGAACCCGCTGCTGCCGGTCATGGACCGGCTCGTGTACATGGCGGCGGGCCGCGCCGCCAGCGGGACCACCGCCGAGGTGGTACGCCCGGAGGTCCTCAGCGAGCTGTATGGCCAGCACGTGGACGTAATCAGGGTGCATGGACGGATCCTGGTGGTGGCGGCCGCGCGCGGGGTAGGGCTCGACGTCCCGGAGCCGGAACCAGAGCCGGTCATTCACGAGGGCGCGTGATCTGCCCGTGCCCAGCCTGCTGCAGACGATTTTCGAACCGGGTTTCTTCTCCAGTGCCCCGGTGCACGTGGCCCTGGCCGCGGGCGGGGTCGTGGCGCTGGTGTCGGCGATCGTGGGCTCGTTCGCGGTGATCCGCGGCCAGTCCTACGCGGGGCACGCCCTGGCCGACATCAGCGTGACCGGCGGCTCCGCGTCCTTCCTGGTCGGAGTCAGCCCGCTGTGGGGCTTCGTCGGGGTGGGCGTGCTGGCCGCCGGGGTGATGGACATGATCGGCGTCCAGCGGCCCCGCGGCCGGGACCTGGCCACCGGGATCGTCCGGGGAGCGGGCCTCGGCCTGGCCGCGCTGTTCCTCTACTGGGACACCACGCACAGCAACGTGTCCGGGGCCACGATCACGATCCTGTTCGGCTCCATGTTCACCATCAGCAGTTCCCTGCTGCCGGTCATCACGCTGTTCAGCGTGGCGGCCGTGGGCATCGTGGCCATCTTGTACCGGCCGTTGCTGCTCAGCTCGGTCGCCGCGGACCTGGCCGCCGTCCGCGGGATCAGCGTCCGGCTGGTCGGCCTCCTGGTCCTGGTCGCGATCGCCCTCGCCGTGGCCCTGTCCGCCATGACGATCGGCACCATCCTGTCCACGGCGCTGCTGATCGGGCCCGCCGCGATCGGGCTCCGGCTGACCAGCCGTCCCGGACTCGCCATGGCCTGGGGCGCGCTGGCCGGCCTGGCCGCCACCTGGCTGGGGGTGCTGCTGGCCTACGACAGCTTCTACTGGCCGCCGGCCCGGCACGGCTGGCCGGTCAGCTTCTTCGTGGTCACGCTGATCTTCCTGGGCTATGTGGCGGTGCAGGGGATCACCAGCCGGGGCCGGGTTAGGCGGGCCTGAGCCGATGTTCTCCGGATTCATGACCAACGCCTGGCTGGTCGGCACCATCGTCGCGGTCGTGGCGGGCGCCGTCGGGTTCTTCATCGTGCTGCGCGGCGCGGCGTTCGTGGCGGACGCGGTGCCGCAGGGGGCGTTCGCGGGCGCGGCCGGGGCCAGCCTGCTCGGGGTCAGCACCCTCGTCGGGCTGGCCGTGGCGGCCCTGATCGGCGCGCTCGGGATCGGCTGGCTCAGCCGCCACGGGCGGCGGGACGTGGCCACGGCCCTGGCCCTGGTGGTCCTGCTCGGCCTGGGCGCGCTGTTCCTGAGCTTCAGCACGGAGTACGCGCCAGAGATCTACTCCCTGCTGTTCGGCGAGGTGCTGGGGGTGAGCAGCAACGAGGTCCTGCCGATCGCGATCCTCGCCGCGGTCAGCGTCGCGGCCATCGCTCGCGCTGTACCGGCCGCTCCTGCTCTCCTCGGTGATGCCGGAACTGGCCGAGGCACGCGGCATCCGGCCGGCCCGGGTGGAGACCCTGTTCCTCGTGGTGGTGGCGCTGGCCACGAGCATGACCCTGCCGGTCGTGGGGGCGCTGCTGATCTTCAGCCTGATGATCGGCCCGCCCGCCGCGGCCCGCTCGGTGACCAGCAAGCCACTGCCCGCCCTGGCGCTGTCCGCCGTCATCGCGGTCGTGGTGGTCTGGGTCTCGATCGCCTCCGCCTACCAGACGAACTGGCCCGTCGGCTTCTTCGTGGGCGCGCTGGGGGCGGTCTGCTACGCCGCCGGGCGGGGCTACGCCGCGCTGCGCGGGCGGCGCCCGGCCAGGCCCCGGGCCTGGCGCGGAGCTGCGGAGCAGGGGGTCACGGCTGCTAATGTGCGGGTGTGATGACGCCGGTGCCTGCTAAGCGTCCGTCCGGGGGCACCCGGGTGCGCGGGACCCGGCAGGCTGAGGCACTGTCGGCGGTTCTCGGCGGGCTGCCCGGGTTCTGCAGCGCCCAGCAGATCCACGCCGAACTGCGCCAGCGCGGCGAGCACATCGGCCTGACCACCGTCTACCGGCACCTGCAGGTGCTGAGCGAGGACGGCCGGGTCGACACGATCCGCGACGCGCACGGCGAGACGCTGTACCGCCGGTGCGAGAGCAACGCCCACCACCATCACCTCATCTGCCGCAGCTGCGGGACCAGCGTCGAGGTGGAGGGCCGGGCCGTGGAGCGCTGGGCCGAACAGGTCGCGGCCGAGGCCGGCTTCACCGCGGTGGACCACACCATCGAGTTGTTCGGCCTGTGTCCCCAGTGCAGCAAAGACGAGTTCGCCCAGGAACCCGCCGCGAGATGAGCAAGTCGTCCGGGCGGGCCGCGGCCCGGGAGCGGATCCGGCTGGAGCGCGAGCGCGCGGCCCGCCGCCGCCGGCGCAACCGGGTGCTCATCGTGGTGGGCAGCGCGGTGGGCGCGGTCGTGATCGCGGTCGTCGTCATCCTGGTGATCCGGCCCGGTCAGAACAAGGGCACGAGCACCGCTGCGGTGCATGACGCCTACTACAACGGCCCGTTCGCGCCGGTCACGAAGAACCCGGACCACAGCGTGACCAGCGCCCAGCCCGGCGTGAAGACGCCCGTGCTGGACGTCTATGAGGACTTCCAGTGCCCGATCTGCGACGAGTTCGAGAAAGCCAACGGCGCGTCGGTGCAGAAGCTGGCCCGGGAGGGCAAGGTGCGGGTCGTCTACCACCCGTTCACGATCTTCCTGGGCGAACAGCCGGCCCAGGACAACTCGGTGCGGGCCTGGGCGGCGGCGCAGTGCGTGCCCGCCGGGTCGTGGATGAGGTACCACAACCTGCTCTACTCCAACCAGCCCTACGAACGGGCCCAGAACGGGTTCCCGGTCAGCCTGCTCCTCGCGATGGGCCGCAAGATCGGGCTGACCAGCGCGTCGTTCACGCACTGTGTCTCGGCCCAGACGTTCGCCCCGCAGGCCGTCCCGTTCAGCCAGCAGGTCATCAAGGGCGGCATCGACTCCACCCCGACGGTGAAGCTGAACGGCACCACGGTCAGCGATCGAGACCCTGGTGCAGCCCGGGACGGCGCTGCAGAAGCTGATCCTCGGCGGCCCGCTAACGCTGGGTGCGGTCCAGCATCTCCAGCGCGCAGCGGACCAGTTCGGCGTTGCCGCTGGCCGGGCGGCCGTCCGGGCCGGCCAGGGTGTCCTCCAGGCCGATCCGGGTGGGCAGTCCCTCCCGGGCCGCCTGCGCCACCAGGGGCCAGCAGCTCTCTCCCTCGCCATGCAGCAGGCGCGGGAGCCCGCGCACCGCGGAGGAGTCGAGGGCGCGCAGGACGGCCTCGGCGGCCCGCGGGGCGGCGGGAGCCGGCTCGCCCATGATCTCGACCAGGATCCGCAACGGCGGCTGGGGTAGCCCGGCCGCGGCCAGTACCGGCACGTCCGCGGCGGACCACACCCCCGCCTCCACCGCGATCGCGGCCGCGCCGAGCACGCGGGCCACGCCGGCCCAGCCTTCCTCGCTGACGTTCACGGAGGCGAAGTCGGGCCGCGCGGCGGCGTCCAGGCCCGCCCAGCCTGCGACGGCGGTGTGCCGGGCCGCCGCGTCCCCGCCGGTGATCCACAGCCCGGTGGACACCCCGACCGGGGTGCCCGGGCAGGCCGCGCGCACCGCGGCGACCGCCGCGCCGACGTCAGCGGCCCGCACCGACTCGGCGCCGTCCGGGCCGCGCGCGTGCAGGTGGACGGCCTCGGCCCCGGCGGCGACCGCGGCCGCGGCGTCCCGGGCCAGCTCGGCCGGGGTGACCGGCACCGCAGGATTCTCGGCCTGGCTGCGCTTTCCGTTCAGGCAGGCCTTCAGCCGCCTGATGACGCCGTCCATCTCGGGCGTGTCAGTGCCGTTCATCCGGCCATGCTCTCAGGGCAGCCCGCCGCCGGGTGCGGCGGGCCAGGCCAGCCGGGCCGCCGGCCTGATCAGCCGTCCAGACCGCGGTAGCGCAGGACGTAGGTGCCGCCCGCGCCGGTGGATTCGTCCCTGATGGTCACCGTGGCCTGGCCGCGCGTCAGCTGGATACGCACGTAGACCGTGTCGCCTGCCGCGGTGTCCAGGCTGATCCGCTGCTCGTTCGGCCGCTGCGGGGCCACCCGCCACCACAGGTAGGGACCGAAGTAGCCGCCCGCGGAGGAGCCTGCCTGGACGAGCGGACTCCCGGCCCGCCCGAGCCCGAGGCCGGCCCATGACGATATGGCGGCGGTCGGGTCGTTCTTCGGCCGGGTGACGCGCCAGGTGCCGTAGACCACCGTCCGGGTGGCAGCCGTGGCCCGGTTGCCCCCCGGGCTGGGCCGCGGCGCGGTGGCCGGGCGCGCCAGAGTGCTGAGGGCGGGGCTGACGCTCCCTGTGGTGGACGGGCCCGCCTGAGCGTCCCCTACCATCGATGCCGGCTTCGCGTCCCCCACCAGGGACCCGGGCTTCGCGTCCCCGACCAGGGACCCGGGCTTCGCGTCCCCGACCAGGGACCCGGGCTTCGCGTCTCCCACCAGGGACGCCGGCTTCGCGTCCCCAACTATGGACTGGGGTGCGCTGGACGGGGTCACGGGGGCAAAGACACACGTGGCGCGGGCCGCCCGCACTCCCCCGGTGACGAATCTCCGCCACGCGGCCAGCTGGACCCGGCCGGTGGGCCGGAGCGGCAGATCGTTCGCGGCCAACTGGGCCGGGGTCGCGGTCAGCGGGTCGAAGCCGGCCGGCAGCCGGACGTTCACCGCGGTGACGCCGGCCCCGCAGGAGGTCACCACCCGGGTACCGGCCCGCGCGTCCGCGTTCCCGGCGGTTCCCGCCAGGGCGGGGGTCGTCAAGAAGACGGGGGCGGCCGCCACCCCGGCGATCGCCAAGACCCCGAGAGTCCGTGGCCGCATAGCTAGTGACCACAGTGGCTTGCGCGCAACGGCGCGCAGCAACCCGGCAGCGATCATCAGCGACCTCCTCAGGCCACAGGGACTATGCCTTTGGCGCACGTCACCGGGACGTGCGCTCGACTGCAGGGCGGGGTGCTGCCGTCAGGTCCGGTACGTGCAGCATAGCGAAGTAAAGTTCCGCCTGGCCTGCTGGCGGAGTACTGCGGCGTGATGAGTTATTTGTCGGGCCAGGCAGGCCCTCGCTCTGGCCGGCGGCCGCGCCCGGCCCGGTCCGCGGCGGTGGCCGACACCGCAGATCGGCGTCTCGCTAGAGATCGGACCACTGGCGACCCACGCGGCCGGAGGTGAGCCGCAGAGCATTGACAGGCTCGATACATCCGATCTATTTTCTGCCACGCGACCGACAGGGCCTTGTCGTCGCGTGCGCGCCAGGGCGAGGCCGCAGACCCAGGGACGTGAACACAGAAAGACCAACTAAATCCCGATGATCATCGACGCGCACCACCACCTGTGGGATCCAGGCGTCCGGCGGCACGCCTGGCTCGACGCGCTGCCGTCCCTGTGCCGCCCCTTCGGCCTGGCTGACTTCGCGCCGCTCGCCAGAGCGCACGGGGTGAGCGCCAGCGTCCTGGTGCAGGTGCTGCCCAGCGTGGCGGAGACCGGGGAGTTCCTGGCCGTGGCCGCGTCCGGCGGCCTGGTCGCGGGTGTAGTCGGCTGGGCCGACCTGACCGCGCCGGACGTCGCGGATCAGATCGACCGGCTGCGCGAGCTTCCCGGCGGGGACCGGCTGGCCGGCCTCCGGCACCTGGTCCAGGACGAGCCGGATCCGGACTGGCTGGACCGGGCGGAGGTGCGCCGCGGGCTGCGCGCACTGGCCGGCGCCGGGCTGGCCTATGACCTGCTGGTCCGCCCGGCGCAGCTGCCCGCGGCGGTCCGGGTCGCCCGCGACCTGCCCGGAGTCAGCTTCGTGCTGGATCACGGCGGGAAGCCGGACATCGCCCGCGGCCAGTACGAGCCCTGGGCCAGCCTGGTCGGTGAGCTCGCGGCCTGCCCCAACGTCGCCGGCAAGCTGTCCGGTCTGGTCACCGAGGCGGGACCGCACTGGTCAGCGGCGCAGATCGGTCCCTACGCCAGCCACCTGATCGACTCCTTCGGGCCGCGCCGTCTCATGGTCGGCTCGGACTGGCCGGTCTGTACCCTGGCCGCCAGCTACGCAGAGGTGCTCGACCTGGCCGTCTCGCTGCTGTCTAGCCGGCTCGGCGCCGCGGACGTGGCGGCGGTCCTGGCCGGGAACGCCCAGGCGATCTACCGGCTCCAGCTCCCTGGTTAGAGCACCGAGGCGAGCCACTGCTGGACGCTGGCGATGTGCACGGTGGACCAGGACCGGGCCACCGCCGGATCGCGGGACTCCAGGGCGTCCAGGATGGCCCGGTGCTCGGCGAGCGTCCGCTGGGTGGCTCCGTCCTGGGTCAGGCCGCGCCAGACCCGGGCCCGCGACGTCGGCCCGGACAGCGACTCCAGCAGCGAGCAGAGCACGCTGTTGCCCGAGGCCGCCGAGATCCGGCGATGGAACTCCAGGTCGTTGGCGAGCAGGTCCTCGACTTCCGGATCCGGGCCCAGGCTGTCCAGCAGCTCACGCAGCCCGGCGATCTCCTCCGGCGAGATCCGCTCGGCCGCCATCGCCGTGGCCTCCGGCTCCAGGATGCGCCGGACAGCGAGAAATTCGAGTACGGTCCCGTCGCGGTGGAAATCCACGATGAAGCTGAGCGCCTCCAGCAGCAGCGGAGGCTGCAGGCTGGTCACATAGGTGCCGTCGCCGCGCCGCACGTCCAGGATGTTCACCAGCGACAGGGCCTTGACCGCCTCGCGCAGCGAACTGCGCGACAGGCCGAGCTCGGCGGCCAGATCGGCCTCCCGGGGCAGCCGGTCCCCGGCTCGCAGGGTGCCGGAGACGATCATGGCCTTGATCTTCTCGATGGCCTCGTCCGTCAGCGCCACAGCCGTCCTCCGACCCCGCCTGACCTCTGCGCCGCTGCCCGGCTCCTGCTCAGCAGGCCCCGCTCGAACGGACGTTCCCGCACCTGCGATGTCTCCGGGCGAGTATCCCACATGGTGGACGATGTAGCCGCGAAGAGCCTGGCCAGTGCGCGCGTGACGACGCGCAGTGGCCGTCGCCCGGGCCACACCTGTCGGCCCGGCCTGATACCAAGGACCTATGACATCCGAGGCCGGCCAGGGTGAGGAAGTGCTGCGCGAAGAGGCGGAGCACGCTCTCCACGAGGAGGCGGAGCGCTGCCTGCGGGCGCTCGCCGGGCCGTCCGCGCGGCTCCGCGAGGATCAGTGGACGGCGATCCAGGCCCTCGCCCGCGACCGGCGCCGGGCCCTGGTGGTGCAGCGCACCGGCTGGGGCAAGTCGGCCGTGTACTTCGTCACGACCGCCCTGCTCCGGGCCCGGGACATGGGGCCGACCATCATCATCTCCCCGTTGCTCGCCCTGATGCGCAACCAGATCGAGGCGGCGGCCCGGGCCGGGTTGCAGGCCCGGACGGTGAACTCAGCCAACATGGCGGACTGGGACGAGATCTACGCGGAGATCGCCGCCGGCTCCGTCGACCTGCTGCTGGTCAGCCCGGAGCGGCTGAACAACCCCGGCTTCCGCGACCTCGTCCTGCCCAAGCTCGCCGCGACCGCGGGCATGCTGGTCGTGGACGAGGCGCACTGCATTTCCGACTGGGGGCATGACTTCCGGCCTGACTACCGGCGGCTCCGCACGGTGCTGGAGAACCTGCCCCCCGGTGTGCCGGTGCTCGCCACCACGGCGACGGCCAACGCGCGGGTCACCCGGGACGTGGCCGAGCAGCTGGCCAGCGGGGCCGACGGCGAGGCGCTGGTGCTGCGCGGCCCGCTGGACCGGGAGAGCCTGTGCCTGGGGGTGGTGCAGCTGCCCGCCGCACAGCAGCGGCTGGGCTGGCTGGCCGAGCACCTCGGCGAGCTGCCGGGGTCCGGCATCATCTACACCCTCACTGTGGCCGCCGCCCACGAGACCGCGGCCTTCCTGCGCGACCGGGGCCACAACGTCCTCCCGTACACCGGACGTGACGAGCAGGAGCAGCGGCTGACCGCCGAGCGCGCCCTGCTCGACGGGGAGCTCAAGGCGCTCGTGGCCACCAGCGCGCTGGGCATGGGTTTCGACAAGCCCGACCTGGGCTTCGTGGTGCACCTGGGCGCCCCGCAGTCGCCGGTCGCCTACTACCAGCAGATCGGCCGCGCGGGGCGGGCTGTGCCGCGGGCCGAGGTGGTCCTGCTGCCCGGGCCGGAGGACCGGGACATCTGGGCCTACTTCGCCTCGCTGGCGTTCCCGCCTGAGGCGCTGGTCAGGACGACGCTCGGCGCGCTGGACGCGGCGTCCGGACCGCTGTCGTCCGGCGCGCTGGAGACCCAGGTCGACCTGAGCCGGGCCCGGCTGGAGATGATGCTCAAGGTCCTGGACGTGGACGGCGCGGTCCGCAAGGTCAGCGGGGGCTGGGCTGCCACCGGGCAGCCGTGGGAGTACGACGCCGAGCGCTACGCCACGGTCGCGGCGGAGCGGCACCGGGAGCAGCAGGCCATGCTCAGCTACCTGCGCACCCCGGGGTGCCGGATGGAGTACCTGCGCCGTCAGCTGGACGACCCCGAGGCCCAGCCATGTGGCCGGTGCGACAACTGCACCGGGCGCCCGTGGCCCGCGGAGGTGTCGGCGGAAGGGACCGAACTGGCCCGGGCCCGGCTGCTGCGTCCCGGTATCGACATCAGCCCGCGCCGGATGTGGCCGCCGGGCATGAAACGGCTCGGCGTGGACGTGGCGGGCAAGATCCCGGCGGAGTTGTCGGCGGACACGGGCCGGGCCCTGGGCCGGCTCACCGGCCTCGGGTGGGGCCCCCGGCTCCGCGCTCTCCTGGAGCCGGGGGCCGACGGCGCAGCGCCGCACGACCCTGCACGCGACGGCCCAGTGGTGCCCGACGACTCGGTGTCCGGCGGCCCGCTACCGGCGGCCCGGTGCCCGACGACGCGGTGCCGCCGGACCTCGTCGCCGCGCTGGTCCAGGTGCTGGCCGCGTGGGACTGGGAGCAGCGCCCGGCCGGCGTGGTCACGCTGCCCAGCCATACCCGGCCCCGGCTCATCGCCAGCCTGGGCGAGCGGATCGCGGAGATCGGCCGGCTGCCCCTGCTGGGCTCCCTGAGTTACGCCGGCTCCGGCCCCGGGGTGGGAGCCTCGGGCGCCCAGCAGTTCAACAGCCCGCAGCGGCTCCAGGCGGTCTGGCGTGAACTGCGCCTGCCCGCCCCGCTGGCCGGGGCGGTCGCCTCGCTCGGCGGCCCGGTGCTCGTCATCGACGACCGGATCGACAGCGGCTGGACGATGACGGTCGCGGCCCGGCTGCTCCGCGAGGCCGGCGCGCCCCGTGTGTTGCCCCTGGTCCTGGCGGTCAAAGCCGGGCTGACCGGCATTCCTCCCGACGTCACGCCCTCCCCCGGTTCAACCTGGTGGAGTCTCGCTGACGAAGGTGCCCCAGCCGCGCACGGTGTAGACCCGTCCCTCGTCCGTCAGGATCTTGATCGCACGAGCCACGGTGGACTTGCCAACCTCGTACTCGGCCGCCAGCGGGATGACCCCGGGCAGGGCTTCGCCTGGCAACCACTCTCCCCCGAGGAGCCGTTGCCGCAGTGCGTCAGCCACACGCAGGTATGGCGGTTGCGGAGCCCGTGACACAGGTTGATCATCTGCACTCCTGCCCCGCGCTGTCCGGGATCATTCCGAGCATTCCTAGCTGAATTAGCTTTCCTAGCTATCCGAAGCTGTCCTATGCTGAGCGGACGAGACTTCAAGCCTGATCTGCAGAGGCTCCCCGGCAGGGCCGGCAGCTGCCGGTCGGCACTCGTGCCCGCGGCTCTGCCGGGGATTTAGGGGGTATCAGCATGCCCGACAGCGGAGTGACCAGCGGCGACCCCGCGCCGACGCTCGAGGACGTCGGCCGGGAGTTCCCCGGACTGGCATTGCTATGCCCCGGGGATCAACGGCATGGTGTTCGCCAGTCTGCGGGGCAGTTCCCCGCTAGTCGTCGTGCGCGGGCCCGACCCGGTGAGCCTGCGTGAGGAAATCCGCTCCTGGACTGCTGTCCATGACAACGAGATCGCGGTGAACCTGACCGCCTCACTTCGGGCCACCGCCGCGGACTTGTCCGGGGTAGCCAACGGCCTGGCTGGCCTCGGCACGGACGACCAGATCGAGCAGCAGGCGGAGATCCTTGACCGTGTCGCGGAGGACGCCGGCCAGGGCGCGGCTATCCTCCGCGCGCTGATCGCCCGCCGTGAGCCCGAACACGGACTCCTCCCTGCACGGGTGCCACCCGACTCCACTGGCGCGCACCGAGGTCCCTCCGGTCCGGGCGGCGAAGCATCGTGACCGAAGGCGCGGCCCTGATCGAGGACCTCGAGTTACTCCGCCGTGAGTGGGGCCATGCCTACGCGATCTGGTTTCAGGCTGGCCAGTACTGCGCTTGCCGGCGCGACAACGCCGCGATCTGCCGCCTGGCCACCGACGACCTGCGCAGGGAGATGGACGCGGACTACCGAGCGTGCCCGGTGCGCAGGTAAGCCGGACCCGTGGCAGCGCCTCTAGGGCAGTGGCTCGGATCTGGCGGCTGCGAAGATCTCTGCGAACGTTCGGGTTCGCCGGGCGAGTTGCTGGGCCTGCGCCGCGGTCAGGTGCGGCTTCAGCTCACCCGCGAGTTCAGCGCGGGACTGGTATCCCATCCGGGGGTCGGCGTCTACCCGGTGCACTCTCCCCGCGGTCGGCCCGTACCGGGCGCGGGAGGTCAGGGCCGCCTCGAGGTCGCTGCCCAGGTCGACCGCAGCGACCACGAGGACCTGGCTGTCGTGGTGGTCGATCAGGTTCTCGATCATGGTGACGGCCAGGCCTGGTTCCAGGTAGTCAGCGTCGTCAATGACGACCAGGGCCGGCGACGACGCCGATACTGCCGCCACGACCCGGGCAGCGCGGGCGGCGGCGCCGTTCTCGCTGGCCGGGCTGTCGTCCGCCACGCCGCCGGCGGCGGCGGCCGCCAGGCCGGCCTGCAGCAGCGAGATCGTCCCGGCTATCCCGGCCAGCAGCAGACTGCCAGCGCCCAGTCGCGGGGCGCCACGCAGCCGGCTCGTGCAGAGCAGCGCGGCTGCCTGCCGCCGCACCCCGGCTCCGAGCAGGCTGTCTCGGAGGGCCGCAGCCTGCAGGCCCGGTCCGTCCGGCAGCGACCTGCCGTTAATGCGCACCTCGAGGATGGGGGCATCAGTCCTGATGATCTCCGGCAGCTGATCAAGGACAGTGGACCGCCCCCAGCCGGCCGGCTCGGCCAGCAGGATCGCGTGCGAGCCACCGCCACCCGGCCGTAGCCCGTCCCACCACTGCGCCAGCTCTGTCGCTGCCGCCTTCTGCCGCTCTCCTAGCATGACGTAAGCCTAAAAGGCCGCAGGGCCGCTCCGGCGCGTGCGGTGCTGCAGATGCCCGGGCGGCACCAGAGCCTGCTTTGGCGCCGGCCGCCGGCCGTGGCCCGCTACGCTTCGCTCGTGAGGACGGCCAGCATCCCTGGCACGCCGCAGGCATGGACCCGAGGACTACTGCGCTGCGGCGTCGTCGCAGGTCCTGTGTTCGTCGCAGTGTTCCTCCTTGAGGGTGCGGTCCGGGACGGCTATCACCCCCTGCGCCACCCAGTCAGTTCTCTCGCCCTCGGGTCGCGCGGCTGGATCCAGACCGGGAACTTCGCTGTGGCCGGGACGTTGCTCCTGGCCGGTGCGGCCGGGCTGGCGCGTGCTGGTGACCCCGCGGCCAGCAGCCGGGCGGCACCGGCCCTGATCGGCGCGGCAGGCGCGGGACTGATCGGCTCGGCCGTATTCACGACTGACCCCGTCAGCGGCTACCCGCCGGGAACACCCGACGCGCTCACCCAGCCCAGCCAGGCCGGCGCCGCGCACAATCTGCTGGCGGTCCCGGTGTTCTTCGGCCTGCCCGCGGCCGCGCTCGCCTGCAGCTGGCGAGCCTGGCGGGCCGGCCAGCGCGGGTCCGCGCTCTACAGCGGGGGCACCGCCGTCACCATGCTGGCCACCATGGCCCTGGCCGGCGCGGGCTTCGGCCAGGCTCCCCGCCTTGTCCATCTCGGCGGGCTGTTCCAGCGCGCCAGCATCATCACCGGCTTCACCTGGCTCACAGTCCTGTTCGAGCGATCACTCCAGCGTGCGCAGGCCAGCACCGCTTCCGGGCACGACTAACGCCTGCGCGCAGCGATGCGCGGGGCCGGGCCCGGAGCGGCGGGTCAGCGGGGCTGGATCTCACCCATCGGGCCGAAGCCCTCATGCGGCGTGTCGATGTAGATGATCTGCGGCTGCGCGGACACCAGATCGGGCGCGGCGTCGAAGAACGCCTTCACGTACGGCTGCTTGACGTGGAAGCCGCCGGCCTCGGCGTCCTTGAAGCCCTCGATGCAGACGAACTCGTTCTCATCGGCGAGGCTCCGGGAGAACTGGAAGAACAGGCAGCCGTCCTCGGAGTTGACGTCCTTGGCGTAGGAGTCGGCCAGTGCCAGCCACTCGTCCATCTTGTCGGGCCGGACCGGGATCTTGATGTTGATCAGAATCATGCGACCGCTCCTTCGAGGTAACTGTCTTCTAAGCGTGGTGCGATCGTCGGCGACCGTCAACCGCCGCGCCTCCTACGGGTGTCCGCGGGCACCCTCACCGGCCCGGCGGCAGGTCGTGAGGACGGGGTGATCACCGTCACCGTGTCGCTGTCTCGTTGGTGACATAGATGGTGGGGCCATGAGTCAACCGCGACCCTGCGGCCAGCCGCCGACGAGGCGCCGGAGGCGACCATGTTGGTCGTCCCGTTCATAGCCGAGAGCGCATTCTTTACGTCATTGGTGTTTGGCGGCCGGCAGCCGTGTGCCCGACGGCATAGGTCCTGTCCCGTGACTTCAGGGGCTGGTGACGCGCCGCCCGGTATGTAACGCTGATATCACCAACCTCAGGCGAAACCGGGGGGCAAGTCTGATGGCACCTGGGATGAGCCCGGCAGACGAGAAACCGGCCAACCGGCGGGCGGACACGCCGTTCGGCGCGCTGAAGCAGATCGACGCGGGCCTGCTGAGCGTCGGATACGCCGACGTCGGCCCCGCTGACGGCCGGGCGGTCCTGCTTCTGCATGGGTGGCCCTATGACATTCACAGCTACGCCGAGGCCGCGCCGGTGCTGGCGTCGGCGGGGTACCGGGTGATCGTCCCTTACCTGCGGGGCTATGGCACGACCCGCTTCCTGTCCAATGCGACGACCCGGAATGGCCAGCAATCAGTCCTCGGGGTGGACGCCGTCGCGCTTCTGGATGCTCTGGGCATCGACGAAGCGATCATCGCCGGGTTCGACTGGGGAGCACGGACGGCCAACGTCGTGGCCGCCTTGTGGCCTGGGCGGTGCAAGGCCATGGTGTCGGTCAGCGGCTACCTGATCGGCAGCCCGGCGGCCGGCCAGGCACCCTTGCTGCCGCGGGCCGAACTCGCGTGGTGGTATCAGTTCTATTTCGCCACCGAACGGGGCCAGGCCGGCTACGACAAATACCGGCGCGAGTTCGCCAACCTCATCTGGCACACCGCCTCGCCCCAGTGGAAATTCGACGACGCGACGTTCGGCCGGAGCGCCGCATCCTTTGACAACCCAGATCATGTCAGCATTGTGATCCACAACTATCGCTGGCGGCTCGGAGTGGCCGAGGGCGAGGCGCAATACGACGATCTGGAAAAGCAACTCGCTGGCGGCCCCGTCATCACCGTGCCCACGATCACCCTCGAAGGTGACGCCAATGGTGCGCCCCATCCGGAGCCGGACGGCTACCGGGCGAAGTTCTCCGGCAAGTACGCGCATCGGACCATCTCCGGCGGCGTCGGGCACAACCTGCCGCAAGAGGCTCCGCAGGCTTTTGCCCAGGCCATCGTTGACGTTGACGGCTACTGACCGGTGAAGACCACGCGGGCGGCGGCCGCCCGAGCGCCACCGCGGATGCGGGCAGCCCAGGAGCGTTAATCGGGGGCCGAGGGGCATCCAGCCCAGGAAGGATCGCCATGAACGCACACTGGCGCACACCCGCCGGACTGCACACCGCCTCGGTCCGGCTGCCCGTTGAGGGCGAACTGCCCGCGTTCGACGGTGCGACCGGGTGGCTCAACTCGCCGCCGCTGACACCAGCAGGCCTGCGCGGGAAAGTCGTGCTGGCTGACTTCTGGACCTATACCTGCGTCAACTGGCTACGGCAGCTCCCCTACGTCCGCGCCTGGGCCGCGAAATACGCTGACCACGGGCTGGTCGTGATCGGCGTGCACACGCCCGAGTTCTCGTTCGAGCACGACCCCGATAACGTCCGCCAGGCCACGCAGGACCTGGGGATCACCTACCCGGTCGCGCTCGACAGCGACTACGCGGTGTGGCGTGCCTTTGCCAACCACTACTGGCCCGCGCTCTACTTCGTCGACGCGGGCGGACATATCCGCCATCACCACTTCGGCGAAGGCGAATACGAGCAGTCAGAAATGGTCATCCAGCAGCTGCTGGCCGAGGCCGGAGCCGGCGACGTCGGCCAGGAACTGGTATCGGTCGACGCCCGCGGTGTCGAAGTACCCGCCGACTGGGCCACCCTGAGATCGCCGGAAAACTACACCGGCTATGAGCGCACCGAGAACTTCGCCTCCCCGGGCGGCGTCCTCCCGGGCCAGCCGCACAGTTACACCGCCCCCGCGCAGCTGAGATTCAACCAGTGGGCCCTGTCCGGGGACTGGACGGTGGAAGAACAGGCCACGCTGAACGCGCCTGACGGGCGGATCGTCTGCCGTTTCCACGCGCGCGATCTCAATCTTGTCCTCCGGCCGGCAGGACCAGGAACTCCCGTGCCGTTCCGCGTGCTCGTCGACGGGCAGCCACCGGGCGCGGACCGCGGAACCGACGTCGACGATCAGGGCCACGGGGAGGTCGTGCAGCCGCGGCTCTACCAGCTCGTCCGGCAGCGGGGTCCCATCACCGACCGCACCTTCGAGATCGTCTTCCCCGACCCTGGAGTCCAGGCGTACGTGTTCACCTTCGGCTGATGCCGGCGTGTCGTGCTGGCCGACCCCGCGTCCCGCCGCGCAGCCATCGCCGGCCTGTGGGCCGGCGATGGCTGCGAGTTCGTGGAAGGCACCCGCAGGGAATCCCGATGACGTCAGCCGTGGCCGAGGGTGGGATGCGGCAGGTACGGCTCCTCCAGCCGGGTCATCTCCTCCGGGGTGAGCTCCAGTTGCTCGGCGGCCAGCGCGTCCTCCAGATGACCGACCTTGGTGGCTCCCACGATGGGCGCGGTCACCCCCGGGCGGTGCAGCAGCCAGGCCAGCGCCACCTGCGCGGAGGACACGCCCCGGGCCGCGGCGACCTCGTTCACCCGGTCGGCGACGTCGAAGTCAGCCGGCTGGGTGTAGAGGATGTCCCCGAACGCGTCGGAGTTGGCCCGCACGGTGTGCTTGCCGCCGTCCCGGGTCCGGGTTCCGGTCAGGAACCCGCGGGCCAGCGGACTCCAGGGGATGACCCCGACGCCCTGGTCG
Organism: uncultured Actinomycetes bacterium; assembly: GCA_963844695.1. Taxonomy (GTDB): domain Bacteria; phylum Actinomycetota; class Actinomycetes; order Streptosporangiales; family Streptosporangiaceae; genus RYN-230. The sequence continues at coordinate 124,350 of CAWJPL010000029.1, read as the reverse complement.
ACGCACTGCGGGATCATCTCCCGCTCCTCTTCGCGGTAGACCAGGTTGTAGTGGTTCTGCATGGACACGAACCGGGTCCACCCGTGCGCCGAGGCGGTGTACTGCGCCTTGGCGAACTGCCAGGCGAACATGCTGCTCGCGCCGATGTAGCGGGCCTTGCCGGCCCGGACCACGTCGTGCAGCGCCTCCATCGTCTCCTCGATCGGCGTGCTGTTGTCCCAGCGGTGGATCTGGTACAGGTTGACGTAGTCCATGTCGAGACGCTCGAGCGACGCGTCGATGGAGTCCAGGATGTGCTTGCGGGACAGCCCGCGGCCGTTCGGGCCGGGCATCGTGTCGCCGTGGACCTTGGTGGCGACCACGACCTCCTCGCGGGTGAACATCTTGCCGAGGAGCCGGCCGGTAGCCGTCTCGCTGGCCCCGGCGGAGTAGACGTCGGCGGTGTCGTAGAAGTTGATCCCGCCGTCCGCGGCGGCCCGCACGATCGGCTCCGCGGTGTCCTCGTCCAGCACCCATTCACGCTGGGAGTTGTTGCCGTAGCTCATCATGCCGAGGCAGATGCGGGAGACCTGCAGACCCGTAGCGCCGAGGTTGACGTAGTCCATTGTTCCTCTCCGGAAAGTGGGAAGTCGAGCCGGAAGTCAGGGAACTCGAGGGGAAAGCCAGGGAAGCTGGGTGGTCTTTCCACCCTACTGAGGCCCCGGAGCCGGCCCGGAGGCCCCCCGTCACGCCCCGGTGCCTCCGGCTGAGCGCTACCGGCTCAGCAGCCTCCGGCTGACCAGGGCGACGACCGTCACCAGCAGCACCGCGAAGCCCAGGACCGCTACCCGGGCGGAGAGCAGCTGGGTGGCCACGCCGAGCGCGACGACCGGAACGGCCAGGCCGACGTACGCGGCCAGGAACAAGCCGGCCAGCGCCTCGCCCCGAGCCTCGGGCCGGGCGACGCCCAGCACCGTGCTCACGCTGCCCTTGAACGCGGCGCCGGCGCCGGCGCCGGCCAGCACGCCGCCGACTAGCAGCAGCGCCAGGCTGGCCAGCCAGAACGCCGCGGTGACCAGAGCCAGGCCCAGGACGAGGGCGGCCAGGCCCAGGGCCAGCTGGCGGCGCAGCGGAGCCCGGCTCACGACCATCTGGGCCAGGGCCGCCGCACCGAATACCGCGAACGTGGCCGCGCCGGCCAGCGCGTGCGACGTGTCGTGCAGCGTGCCGCCGATGAAGCCGGGGGCCAGCGACGTGAACAGGCCGAACAGCGCGAACTCAGCCGCGGCAGCCGCACTCGCCGCGTAGAACGCCGGACGGTGCTGCGCGGGCACCGAGACGCGCTGCGGCCGGTACCGCGGGCGGGCCGCCGGACGCGTCACGGTCTCGGGCACGAGCGCCAGCCCGAGCAGGCCGGCCAGCATGAGGGCCTCGACCGCGAGATACGGCACCACCAGCGGGTGCGCTGCGTACTGGGCCAGGAGCCCGGATACCAGCGGGCCGAGCCCGATCCCGCCCAGGTTCGCGGCGGTCGCGACGATCTCCGCGCGGCGCCGGGACAGGCCGCCCCGGCCAGCCGCGTCCAGCTCGCTCAGGTAGGCGGTGGCCGTGGCGGTCAGCATCCCCACGCTGACCCCGGACACGACGCGGGCGACGAGCAGCCCGGGCACCGAGGGCCAGAGCAGGAAGATCGCCCCGGACGCCACGTTGACCGTCACGGCGATCACGGCCATCCGCCGCCGCCCCAGCCAGTCCGACAAGTGCCCAGCCAGGAACAGGCTGGCGATCACGCCCACGGCGTAGGCCGCGAAGATCACCGTAATCATCAGCGGGCCGAAGTGGTCCCGCGCCGCGTACAGCACGTACAGCGGGGCGGGCACGGCCGAGAAGGCCATGGTCACCAGGAACACGAAACCGACCAGCCAGAACCCGCGCCGGTACGCCCGGCCCGCAAGAGACGCCGCAAGAGACCGGCCCGCGACGGACTGGCGAGCAACAGACCGGCCCGCGACAGACTGGCCGTCCTGCCGGGAGATGGCCCCGGAAGCCCCGGCCGAGATCTCCCGGCGCCGGCTGGCGAGGGGCGTGGGCGCTGGCATCAGCGACTCCTTCGTAGAAGTAACGTCGCCCGGGATAACACCGGCCGCAGCCCAGATCATTGATCTACGGCAATGACAAGTCTTGCTAAGCAAAATCTCCCCGGGAGATGATGCACCGGGTGAGGCACGCATGACGTCAGCGCGGCCCGGATCCCGGGAGGACCCAGGTCAACTGCCGTCGCTGGAGAGCCTGAGAAAGTTCGTGGTGGTCGCCGAGGAGCTGTCCTTCACCCGGGCTTCGCGCCGGCTGCACGTCGTCCAGTCCGGGGTGTCCAGCGCCATCGCCAGCCTGGAGCGGGAGCTCGGGGCGACCCTGTTCGACCGGGACCGGCACCGCGTGGCGCTGACCGACGCGGGCCTGGCCCTGCTGCCAGAAGCGCGGGCCACGCTGGCCGCGGCCCAGGCCGCCCGGGACGCGGTAGCGCAGGCCCGGGCGGGCCTGCGCGGCACGCTCACCGTGGGCACGATGCTGTCCACCGGCTCGTTCGACCTCGCGGCGCTACTGGGCCGGTTCCACGCCACTCATCCGGGGGTGTCGGTCCACCTGCGGCAGGCTCCCGCGGGGTCGGCGGGGCTGGCCGCACTCGTAATCAGTGGCGAACTTGACCTGGCTCTCGTAGCCCTGCCCGGACAGGCGCCGGCTGGCCTGCGGCTGCAGCCGCTGAGCGAGGAGCCGCTGGTCCTGATCGCTGCGGCGCGGCATCCGCTGGCCGGGCAGCACGGGGTGACTCTCGCCCGGCTGGCTGAGGAGGACTTCGTGGACTTCCCGCCCGGATGGGGGAACCGGACGCTGGCCGATCGCGCGTTCGCCGGGGCGGGCCTGGACCGGCGGGTGCCTTTCGAGGTGGCCGAGTTCACCTCGGCCGCAGCCCTGGTCCGCAACGGCCTGGGCATCGCCTTCATCCCGGAGTCGGCGGCCGACCTCGCCGGGCTGGCGGTGATCGAGCTGGACGGCCCGGCCCTGCTCTGGCGGGTCTCGGTGGCCACCCCGACCGCCCGGCGGCCATCGGCGGCGGCCCGGGCGTTCGTGGCCGAACTCGTCCCTGATCGCTCAGGGTGATCACCAGGTTGACCAGTTTTTATCACCAGCGCGGGATGTCCTGGCGGGCGCGGGCAGTTGCGGTAGACGGACACCGGACAGCAGACACCCTGGAGCACTTATGCACAGCAGGTCCATTGGCGGTCTTGAGGTCAGCGCGATCGGCCTGGGCGGCATGCCCATGTCGATCGAGGGCCGGCCCGAGGAGCAGCGCTCCATCGCCACCATCCACGCCGCCCTGGACGCGGGCGTCACGCTGATCGACACCGCCGACGCCTACCACCTCCTGCCCGGCGAGGCCGGTCACAACGAACGCCTCATCGCCCGGGCCCTGGCCACCTACGGCGGCGACACCAGCGGCGTGCTGGTCGCGACCAAGGGCGGCCATGTCCGGCCCGGCGACGGCTCGTGGACCGTGGACGGCTCCCCGGCGTACCTGCGCGAGGCCGCGGAGGCGTCACTGAAGGCCCTCGGCGTGGACGTCATCGGCCTCTACCAGTACCACCGCCCCGACCCCAAGGTCCCGTACGAGGAGTCGATCGGGGCCCTCAAGGACCTGCTCGACGCGGGCAAGATCCGGCTGGCCGGCATCTCCAACGCGACGGTCGCGCAGATCGACACCGCCCGGCAGATTCTCGGCGAGGGCAACCTGGCCAGCGTCCAGAACGAGTTCTCGCCGGCCTTCCGGTCCAGCGAAGACGAACTGCGCTACTGCGCCCGCCTCGGCATCGCGTTCCTGCCCTGGAGCCCGCTCGGCGGCAGCGACCGGGCTGGTGAGCTCGGTGCCCGGCACTCGGCGTTCCAGGAGGTCGCCGACGCTCACGGCGTCTCGCCGCAGCGGGTCACCCTGGCCTGGATGCTGGCCCTCGCGCCGGTGGTGATCCCGATCCCGGGCGCCCGCCGGCCGGAGTCCATCACCGACTCGGCCCAGGCGGCCGACCTGGTGCTCACCGACGCCGAAGTTCAGCGACTCAGCGGAGCCTGACCGATGCTGACGCCGGGGGGCGGCTCTGGCCGTCTCCCGGCACTCAGGCCACGTAGGGCGTGGTCCCCGACTCGTTCGTCATCGGGCGCCCCGCGGCGGCCCAGCCGTTCATCCCGTCACTCACGTTCACCACGTCCCAGCCCGCCCCGGCCAGCGCGTGCGCGGCCCGGGCGGAGCGGCTGCCGGCCCGGCAGATCACGTACACCCGGCCGTCCCGCGGGATCTCCGTGTAACGGGCCCCGAGCTGGCCCAGCGGGATGTGCACCGCCCCGGGGGCGTGCCCCGCGGTCCACTCGTCCGGCTCCCGGACGTCCACCAGCAGAGCGTCCGCGGGCACCTGCGCCGCCGGAACCTGCTGCGGCTGCGCCTCGTCCGTCATACCGCTCGCCCGGACATGATCGGCTTCCGGTCCATCTGGCACCCTCCCCGCAAACGCTTGCCGATCAACCCATTGTGGCGCGCCAGACACATTCGTGTACACGAATCCCGCGGCCTATCCGGGTCCGGGAACGTCCTGCCCCTCGCCCGGCAGTTCCTCCGGCCCGGCCAGGCGCAGGTACGCGGGGGTGAGCAGGGCGGTCAGGTCCTGCCCGCGGACTTCGACCCCGGGCGGTTCGAACGAGCGGAGCACCAGGTCCGGAGCGGTAGCCGGGACGGCCTGGGCCGCGCGCAGCCGGGCCCGGGACAACCCCGGCGACCAGAACCGGTCCAGCGACTCGGCCAGCGGCGGCGCATTTACTTTCTCCAACGAAAACCCGGCCGGGCCCGTCGTCTCACCGGGACCGGGGCCCGGCGCGGCCGACTGGCGCCGCAGCGCGCCGAGCAGTTCCTCCCGGCCACGGCCGCGCCAGGCCAGCATCGCGAACGGGTCGTCGTCGAACTTCTCGGCCAGTACGTAGCAGACCGCGGCCAGGTGCTTGCACGGCACGCCCCAGTCCGGGCAGGAGCAGGACATCTCCAGGTCGCGCGCGGACCGGGGGAACAGCGGGGTGCCGCACGCCGCGAACACCTCCTCGATCTCGTGCGGCATCTCCCCGGCCAGCAGCTTGGCCCGGAACAGCGCCTGCGCGCCGAGCGCCGCGGTGACCGAGCGCCACTGCGCGGTAGTCAGCGGCAGGACCCCGATCCGGACCTGGTAGGGAGCGGGCCGGGAGCCCTGCACCCGGGCCCGGACCTTGCCCGTGGTCAGCTCGAACTCCATGACCTGGCCGCGCCGGGCGTAGTTCCGGCCGCGGGCCAGCCGGCCACTCATCCCGAACGACTCCAGCACCGCCACGAACCGGCGGGACCACCACTGCTCGCCGATCGCGCCGCGCTTGCTGCGGGCCTTGATGCCGTTCTCGACCCGGCGGGGCGCGGACGCCTCGTGCCACCAGGAGGTGTCCCGGCCGGCCCCTCGGGGGGTGGCCCGTTCTGCTCGCCGCGGCCCCCGCCGCTCTGCCCGTCGCGGCCCCCGCCGCTCTGCCCGGTCATTCGGCTACCGCCTCGGGCGACAGAGCGAGGACCTGGCCCAGATCGGCGGTGGACAGCTCGGTGAGCCAGCCCTCACCGGTGCCGACGATCCGCTCCGCGAGCGCCTTCTTCTCCTCGATCATGGCGTCGATCCGCTCTTCCAGCGTGCCTACGCACACGAACTTGCGGACCTGCACGTCCTTGCGCTGCCCGATGCGGAACGCGCGGTCGGTGGCCTGATCCTCGACCGCGGGGTTCCACCAGCGGTCGAAGTGGATCACGTGGCTGGCCGCGGTCAGGTTGAGCCCGGTCCCGCCGGCCTTCAGCGAGAGCAGGAAGACGGCCGGCTCCGCGGCGTTCTGGAACTCGGCGACCAGGGCGTCCCTGGCGTTCTTGGCCAACCCGCCGTGCAGGTAGAGCACCGGGCAGCCGAGCCGGGCGGCCAGGTAGGGCTGCAGCACCCGGCCGAACTCGGCGTACTGGGTGAAGCAGAGCGCCTTGTCCCCGGCCTCGACGATCTCCTCGCAGATCTCTTCCAGCCGGGCCAGCTTGCCGGACCGGCCGGGCAGCCGGGAGCCGTCACCGAGCAGGTGGGCCGGATGGTTGCAGACCTGCTTGAGCTTGGCCATGGTGGCCAGCACCAGGCCGCGGCGCTCGATGTCCGCCTCGGCGGCGTCGATCCGGGCCAGCATGTCGGTCACCGTGGCCTGATAGAGCGAGGCCTGCTCCGGGGTGAGCGTGCACCAGATCTTCATCTCGATCTTGTCGGGCAGGTCGGAGATGATGGACCGGTCGGTCTTGACCCGGCGCAGGATGAACGGGCCGGTCAGCCGCTTCAGCCGGGCCGCGGCCTCCTCGTCGCCGTGCCGCTGCACCGGGACCGCGAAACTCTCCCGGAACTTCTCGGCCGGGCCGAGCAGCCCGGGGCTGGTGAACTCCATGATCGACCACAGCTCGCCCAGGTGGTTCTCGACGGGGGTGCCGGTCAGCGCGAGCCGGGACCGGGCGGGCAGACCACGCACCGCGCGGGCCTGCCGGGTGCCAGAGTTCTTGATGTTCTGCGCTTCGTCGCAGACCACCCGGTGCCAGGGCAGCGCAGCCAGCGCCTCGCGGTCCCGGGCGGCCAGCGCATAGGTGGTGATGACCAGGTCCGCTCCGGCCAGCGCGGCGCGCAGGTCTTCGCCGGACAGCCGGTCCGAGCCGTGGTGCACGTGCACGGCCAGGTCGGGAGTGAACCGCTCCGCCTCCCGCTGCCAGTTCCCCACCAGCGACATGGGGCAGACCAGCAGCGTCGGGCCGGTGCGGGGCGGCGCGCCGGGTACCCCCTGCGCCACCCGCTCGTGGTCCAGCAAAGCCAGCGTCTGCACGCTCTTGCCCAGCCCCATGTCGTCGGCCAGGATGCCGCCCAGGCCCAGGTCGCTGAGGAAGGACAGCCAGGCCAGGCCGCGCTCCTGGTAGGGGCGCAGTTCGCCGCGGAACGAGGAGGGGGCCGTCACCGGGGTCAGCGAGCGGTCGCCCGCCCCGGAGAGCAGGTCGCCCAGCCACCCGTCCGCCGCGACCGCGGTGACCTCGAGATCTTCTTCTGGGCCGCGCAGCCCGGCGACCAGGACGTCACCGGCCCGCATCACGCCCTCGCGGCCGCGTTCCATGAACTTCAGCGCGGCCCGGAGGTTGCCTTCGTCCAGCTCCACCCACTGACCCCGGACCCGGACCAGGGGGATCTTCAGCTGGGCCAGCTCGGCTAGCTCCTCGGCGTCGAGCGTGGTGTCCCCCACGGCCAGGTCGTAGCGGAACTCGACCAGGTCGTTCAGGCCGAAGCCGCTCCCGCCGGGTGCGCTGGCCGAGGCGGAGGGGCTGGTGCCCGGCGACCGGGAGGTGAGCTTGAGGCCCAGCCGGGCCTTGCGGGCCCAGTCCGGCAGCAGCACGCCGAACCCCGCGCCGGCCAGCAGCGGGCCGGTCTCCTTCAGGAAACGGAACGCTCCCGCGGTGTCCAGGGTGACCCCGGCGGGCGCCGGGTCGCGCAACGCGTCCTCGAGCTCACCGAACAGCCGCGCCGCCGAGCCCAGCCCCAGCAGCAGTTCCTCGTCCGGACGGTCGATCCCGCCCGGGGCCCAGCCGCCGGTGCCCGCCCACACGTCCGCGGCGGGCAGCATCAGGCTGGGATCCTCGGCCGACTGGAGGGTGAACTCGACGTACCAGGTGTCGTCGGGGGGATCGGAGGGCTGGCTCCCGGCTGTACCGGGTCCTGCTGCACTGGATCCAGTTGCGCCGGGTCTTCCAGCACGGGCTCCACGAGCCGGAAGCAGGTGCGTACCGGGCCGGCCGGGGCCTGGGCGGCCGCGCGCCAGGCGTCCAGGGCGTCGGCCAGCGCGGCCACTTCCGCCTCGTCCTGCGCGGTGGCCACCTCGACTCCGGCGTCGGGGCCGGTCAGCGCGGCCGCCCACCGCTCGGCCACCGGCACGTGGACGGGCCGGCGCCCACGGCGCGGCGGGAGCAGGCCCCAGCGCTGCTGAACAGCCCCATGCTGGGCGGCCCCATGCTGGTCGGCCCCGTGCTGACGAGCAGAGGCCTGGGGAGCTGCTGCGGACGTGTCCAGCCGGGCCCGCGCGGCCGCGTCGGCCAGCGCGTCCAGCGCCCCGGCCAGCAACGGCCCGGGCGGCTGACCGCCGGGCTCGGCCGCGCGGCACACCGGCGGCATCGCCGCAGCCAGCTCGGCGGCCCGTGGGGCGTCCGGGCCGGTCAGCACCGGGCGCCAGGCCGCGACCCAGGACTGACCAGCCCGGCTGCGGCCAGCAGACTCCAGGCCACCAGCCGCCTCCGGGCCGCGAGCAGAGTCCGGGCCACCAGCCGCCTCCCGGCCGCGAGCAGACTCCGGGCCGCCGACCGACCCCAGGCCAGCAGCAACGCCGCCAGCCCGCTCGAGCACGGGCAGGATCCGGCCGCGGGCACACAGGTCGGCCGCGAAGCGGGCCACGGCCGCCCAGTAGGCGGCCGAGCCCCCGGCGATCAGGTCGGGGTGCGCGGCCGCGGCGGGCAGGCTATCCACCGGGTCCAGAGCGGCCAGCAGGGTGAGCGCGGCGGCCGGATCGAAGGCCAGCGCCGGGACCCGCCAGCTGCCGAGCGCGGCGCGGCGGCCACGGCCCGGGCCGCGCTTGTCCCCGCGCCCGTCCCCATCCAGATCGGCCGGCCGGATCAGCTCCGGGGCACACCCGGGACCGGGTCCCGCCGACGGCAGCCAGAGCGGGAGTTCGTCCGCGGCCGCCTTGCTGACCAGGTCCCGGGGACCTTCGCCGAGCAGGCCGAGCGCATCGCCCAGGACGCCTGGATCGGCCGCGAAGGGGTGCGGCCGGGGGGCCCGCGAGGACCGGCCGCCGGCCGGAGCGTCCAGGCTGGCCGGCAGCGTGGAGTCCTCCGCCCACAGGCAGAGCGCGTCCCGCGCCCAGATGCCGTGGATGACCAGCATGCCCGCCACTCCTCGCCGGCCTGACCAGGCCACGCCTTCTCCCGACCGACGGTAGCAACCACCAGGGACAGCCGTGGCACGCTGGCGTCATGCCGAGGACAGGAACCGCGCACTGGATACAGCGGGCCCGTGAGCTGGCCACCGGGGTGTTCGCCCCGGCCGCGATGCAGGTGGAGGCCAGCCAGCGGGTGCCGCCCGGGCATCTGGACCTGCTCGCCGCCGAGGGCTTCTACGGGCTGGCCGGCCCCCGTGCGGCGGGTGGCCTGGATCTGCCGCTCCCCGCGGCCGACCAGATCATCGAGATCCTGGCCGGGGCGTGCCTGTCCACCACGTTCGTGTGGATGCAGCACCACGGCGTGGTGCGCGGCGTCGCCGGGACCGCCAACACCGCGCTGCGGCAGGCGATGCTCGGGCCGTTGTGCCACGGCGAGCGGCGGGCGGGAGTGGCCCTGGCCGGCCTGCTGCCGGGACCGCCCCGGCTGCGCGCCCGGCCGGCCGAAGGCGGGTACGTGCTCGACGGGACCTCGCCGTGGGTCACCGGCTGGCAGTACATCGACACGCTGTACGTCGCCGCCCGGCGGGAGGACGACACCATCGTGTGGGCGGTGCTGGACGCCGGGGGCGGACCGGGTCGCGCTACCCCGACCCTTACTGCTGAGCCGCTCGACATGGTGGCGGTGATGGCCAGTTCCACGGTGGAACTGAGCTTCTCCGGCCACCCCGTCCCGGCCGGGCGGGTGACCGGCACCCTGCCCCTGGCCCAGTGGCGCAGCCAGGACGCGGCCGGGTTGCGCTCGAACGGGTCGCTGGCGCTCGGCCTGGCCGCCCGGTGCAGCGAGCTGATCGGCCCGGGCCCGCTCGACACCCAGCTGTCCCGGTGCCGGACGGCGCTCGACAGCGCCGATCCGGCCAGCATGCCCGCGGCCCGCGCGGCCGCCTGCGAGCTGGCCCTGCGGGCCACGGCGGCACTGGTGGTCAGCCAGGGCTCCACGGCGATCCTGGCCGGCCAGGACGCGCAGCGGCTGGCCCGCGAGGCCCTGTTCCTGCTGGTGTTCGGCTCCCGGCCGCCGATCAAGCAGGCCCTGGCCGGGCTGCTCGCTAGTCCCGGTTAAGCACAGGAAGTACAGCGTCTAGTAAGGTGCCGCTGCCCCTGCGCCGCGGTAACTATCCGCTGCGGCGGCACGGCTGTAGCTGGTCAGTGTGGCTGCCAGGTGACGGGAAAGTGATCGACCTGGCGGATCGGTACGCTGGCGGTGATGTCGGGCGGGGTGCCGGGCAGCCAGGGTGGGCAGCCGGGTGAACAGGGTGGCCAGCGCGACTTCGCCGTGCAGCCTGGCCAGTGGGGCGCCGAGGCAGAAGTGGGCGCCGGCGGAGAAGCTGAGGTGGGGGTTGGGCTCACGGCTGATGTCGAACCGGTCCGGGGCAGGGAAGGTGCCGGGGTCACGGTTGGCGGCGGCCAGGAACAGCAGCCGCGGCTGGCCCGCCGGGCACTGGACGCCGTTGATGTCGGCGTCGTTGCGGGGGGTCGCGGCGGTGAAGGTCGTCGGGGTGATCAGCCGCAGCATTTCCTCCACCGCGGCTGGCCAGCGCCCCGGGTCTTCCTGCAGCGCGGCGAGCGCCTCGGGATGGGTGCAGAGCAGGTGAGCGCCCAGGGTGAGCAGGGTGGTGGTGGTCTGGTGCCCGGCGTTGACAAAGAAGACGCAGTTCGCGGCCAGGTCCTGGCGATCCTCGCCGTCGGCGTGCCGGGCGGCCAGGGTGGTCATCAGGTCATCGGCTGGCGCCGCGGTGCGCTGGTCGAGCAGGCCGTTGAAGTAGGACAGCATTTGCCCGGCCGCGTCGTTGGCGGCCTGGACCGGGGTGCGGTCGGCGTCGCGCTGGCGGGCAAAGCCGCGGTTGAGCGTCGCGACCGCCGTGGCCAGCCAGTCCCGGTCACCGGGCGGGACGCCGAGCACCTCGGTGATCACGATGAACGGCAGCGGCCGGGCAAACTCCGCGACCAGGTCCATGCCGCCTGCGGGGGCGGCCTGGTCGATCAGCGCGGCGGCCCGCCCAGCGATGATGGCCCGGTAGCGCTCGACCCTGCGGGCCGTGAACAGGCCCCCGAAGGCATCCCGGACACGGCGGTGCCGGTCGCCGTCCAGCCGCATCATCCACCGGGCGAGCAGCTGGAACGCCCCATCGGACGAGGGCGGGATCGTCGCTGCGGCGAACCTCGGGTCGCGCAGCACTTCCCGGACGAACCGGTACTGGCAGCCCGGCAGGGCGCAGGAACGCAAGATCACGTGCGGATCGGAGCGGCCGGCCGGAGAGAACAGCGCGCCCAGCAGGTCGGCCTCAGTACCGGGCGCCGCGGGCGGGCCGGCCGGAGTGTTCATGCTGTGCAGAGTAGCCCCGGCCGCTTCGTCATCGCAGGCTGTGTCGCCTCAGCGGCAGCGGTTTGAGTACGGCGAACTAGGTAGAGTGCTCCGGTGTCGAAGATGGGTAGCACAGGATCGACGCCCCGGCCCGGCCCGGCCTCCCCTGGACTGATCGTTCGTGACGCCCGGCCCGCCGAGCTGGCGGAGATCGGCGATCTGCGGGTGGCGGCCTACGAGGCGGGCGGGTTCCTGTCCGACGCCTCGCACTACGGCGAGACCCTCCGGACCCTGGGCCATGACGGCAGCGGCCAGATCCTGGCTGCGGTCGATGACTCCACGGGGCAGATCCTGGGCACGGTCATGCTGCAGCTGTGGCCAGACGCCGGGCATGTGGTGCGAGCCTCGGACGAGGCTGAGGTCAGGGCGCTGGCGGTGGCACCGGAAGCGCGCGGGCGCGGCGCGGGCCGGGCCCTGCTCCAGGCGGTCATCGACCAGGCCCGGGCCAGCGGCGTGCGGCACCTGGTGTTGTGTACCCAGACGACCATGCTCGCGGCGCAGCACCTCTACGCCGAGGCCGGGTTCCGCCGGCTGCCCGACCGGGACTTTTCCCCGGTGCCCGGGTTTACCCTGCCGGCCTACGGGTTGGTGTTGCCGGACTGATCCCCGGCGCCAGGGTCGCTGGCCGCACGGGCCCGGTCGGCCTGCATGGCGCGATAGGTGGCCAGGCCCGGCCGCGGCGGCCGGCCTGTACCGGGCGGGGCACTGGTCGGCTGGCCCGGGGCGATCTTGCGCAATTGCTTGTTCAGCGACCGGAACAAGAAGTACAGGGCCAGGCCCATGCCCGCGACCACGAGGAACCCGACCAGCCCGGGGTAGACCTGGCTGGCGGTGCTCGACGAGGCCAGGACGCTCACTGGCTCACCCTCTCCCGCACCCCCGCGAACAGGTCGTCCTCGGGGAATTCCGTGTCCACTACCGACCTGGCTAGATGGTAGTCCTCGGTCGGCCAGGCCGCGCGCTGCACCTCCACCGGGCAGGCGAACCACGAGCTCTCCGGGTCGATCTGGGTGGCGTGGGCCAGCAGCGCCTGATCCCGGATGGGGAAGTAGTCGGCGCACTGGACCCGGGTGGTGATCTCCACCGGCTTGCGGTCCGCCGCCCGCTCCTCCCAGCGCTCGAACCACTCGGCGTACGGCGACTCCAGCTCCCGCCGCAGCAGCTCCTCGTGCAGCGCGGTGATCCGGTCCCGGTGGAAGGTGGCGAAGTAGTACAGCTTGAGCGGCTGCCACGGGTCACCGGTCCCGGGGTAGCGGTCCGGGTCCGCGGCGGCCTCGAACGCCTCCACCGCGACCTCGTGGGTCTTGATGTGATCCGGGTGCGGATAGCCGCCCTCTTCGTCGTACGTCAGGATCACGTGCGGCCGGAACTCGCGGACCGCGCGCACCAGCGGCTCAGCGGCCACCTCGAGGGACTGCAGCGCGAAACAGCCGTCCGGCAGCGGCGGCAGCGGGTCACCCTCGGGCAGCCCGGAGTCGACGAAGCCGAGGAATTCCTGGCTCACCCCGAGGATCTCGCGGGCCCGGGCCATCTCCTCACGCCGGATACGGGGCAGGTTTTCCCGCACGTCCGGCCGCTCCATGGCCTTGTTCAGGATGTCCCCGCGCTCACCGCCGGTCAGCGTGGCCACCATGACCTCCACGCCTTCCCGGACGTAGCGGGCCATCGTGGCCGCACCCTTGCTCGACTCGTCATCCGGGTGCGCGTGCACGGCCATCAGCCGCAACGGCGTGGACGGCGGAACCACCGGATCATTCGTGGCGGCAGACAAGCGAATCGAATTCCCCTCGGCACCATGAAGAGTCACTACGAACCGGCGCCCCGATCCCCGGCCGGTGCACCCGGGACAGTACCTCGCCGACAGAACATTGTGCAGGACAACGCGCTAGGCCCGTGACGACATTCCCGTATAGTGGCGGGCTCTGATGACGCAGCGGCGTCAGGGCTGGCGTGCCGGCAACGGATTGGGGCGCGACGTACTTGTCCGGCCTTGTTAGCCTCAAAGGATTACCCCCGAGGAGCCGCGCATGGCTCAAGCGGACCCAAGTGTCCGCACTGCAGGCAAGGAGTACCCGTGACCGAGACGAACAGCGACAGCCTCACCTGGCTCACCCAGGAGGCGTACGACCGGCTCAAGTCGGAGCACGACTACCTCTCGGGGCCGGGGCGGGTCGATATTGCCAAGAAGATCGAGGCCGCCCGGGACGAGGGCGACCTGCGCGAGAACGGCGGCTACCACGCCGCCAAGGAGGAGCAGGGCAAGATCGAGGGCCGGATCATCCAGCTCGCGCACATCCTGCAGCACGCCCAGGTGGGCGAGCCGCCGCGGACCGACGGGGTGGTCGGGCCGGGGATGACGGTGACCATCCGGTTCGAGGGCGACGACGACGAGGTGACCTTCCTGCTGGCCTCCCGCGAGGAGAGCGGCGCGCCGATCGACGTCTACTCGCCGCGCTCGCCGCTGGGCAGCGCGATCAACGGCAAGAAGATCGGTGACTCCGCCACCTACCAGCTGCCGAACGGCCGGGCGGCCAAGGTGGAGATCCTCGAGGCGGTCCCGTACATCGGAAGCTGACCCCGGGACGTAGCTGACCTGGGGACGCTCCTGCTTGCGGGACTACGCGACCAGCTCGGGAGCGGGCGCCTCGGCGTCGCCCGGGGCGGTGTGGCCGCGCAGCGGCACTTCCTTGATGAACCAGGCCAGGACGAAGGCCAGGGCGCACGCCGGGACGGCCCACAGGAACACCCCGTGGATCGCGTACGAGACCGCGTAGTACACGTCGTGCTGGATGGCCGCGGGCAGCGACTTGACCGTGGCCGGGTCGAACTGGCCGCCGCTGGTGGACAGGTGCACGCCGGGTGACACTGAGGTCAGCGCGTCGGCCAGCCGCCGGGCGAAGATGGCGCCGAACGCCGACACCCCGATGGACCCGCCGATCTGCTGGAAGAACAGCCGTGAGCTGCTGGCCACCCCGATGTCGCGGAGCTCCACGCTGTTCTGCGCGACCAGCGTGGTCATCTGCATGAGGAAGCCCATGCCGAGGCCCAGCACCACCATGTACAGGCTGGAGGTCACCCGGCTGGTGTCCACCCCGAGCAGCGACAGCAGCCACATGCCGATGGTCATGCCCGCCGCGCCGAGGATCGGCAGCGCCTTGTACCGGCCGGTCCGGGTGGTGATCTGGCCCGCGATGAGCGAGGTGATCATCACGCCGACCATCATGGGCGTGAGCAGCAGGCCGCTGACGGTCGGCGAGGCGCCCTGCACGGTCTGCTGGTACAGCGGCAGGAAGGTGATCGCACCGAACATGGCCAGCCCGGCCAGGAAGCTGAGCCCGGTGACCACCGAGAAGTTCCGGCTGCGGAAGACGTGCAGCGGGAGGATCGGCTCGGCCACCCGCGCCTCGATCATGATGAACAGGGCCACCGTCACCAGGGCCAGCGCGCCGAGCCCGAGGATCTGCGGGGACGCCCAGGCGTACTGGCTGCCACCCCAGGTGGAGACGAGCACGATCGCGGTGGTGGCCACGGCCAGGACCAGCGCGCCCAGGTAGTCCACCCGGTGCTGGACCCGGCGCCGGGGCAGGTGCAGGGTCGCGGCCAGGTAGGCCAGGGCCACGCCGCCGATCGGCAGGTTGATGTAGAAGATCCAGCGCCACGAGAAGGCGTCGGTGATGAAGCCGCCGAGCAGCGGCCCGCCGATGGTGGCGATCATCATCACGGCCATGATGTAGCCCATGTACTGGCCGCGCTCGCGGGGCGAGACCAGGTCACCGATGATCGCGATGGCGCTGACCATCAGGCCGCCCGCGCCGAGTCCCTGGATGGCCCGGAACGTGATGAGCTCGGCCATCGACTGGGACAGCCCGGCGGCCGCGGAACCGGCCAGGAAGATCACGATGGCCGTCATGAACAGCCTCTTGCGGCCGTACATGTCGCCGAGCTTCCCGTACAGCGGGGTGGTGATGGTCGACGCGAGCACGTAGGCGGTGACCACCCAGGACAGGTGCGCGACGCCGCCCAGGCTGCCCACGATGCGGGGCAGCGCGGTGCCCACGATGAGCTGGTCGAGCATGGCCAGCATGATGGCCAGGAGCAGCCCCGGCAGCACCACGAGCACTTCGCGCCGCATCTTCATGCTGGGCTCGGGACTGGCGCCCGGCGCCGTCGCGGCGGCTTCGGTATCTGTCATGCCGACCCCAGGGATGAATGGCTACTTACTTGCCGACCGGCTAGTATGAGGCACCAGGCTAGGACGCTACTAACCGGGCGTCAAGTAAGTTTAGCGTCGGGCGAACCGGCTCGTGAAGAGACGGCGCGAACCGCCCGGCAAAGGCGGATGAACGATGGACGACGGGACTGACCAGCCGCCACGGCGCGCCCGGGGGGACACCCGGGAGCGGATCCAGGCCGTGGCCCTCGAGCTGTTCGCGGAGCACGGGTACGAGAAGACCTCGCTGCGCGAGATCGCCGAACGGCTCGGCGTCACCAAGGCCGCCCTGTACTACCACTTCAAGTCCAAAGAGGACATCGTCCGCAGCTTCACCGAGGACTACGTGACCGACCTGGACGCGCTCATCGCCTGGGGCGCCGCGCAGCCGCGCACCGACGAGACCCGCGGCCTGCTGCTCGACCGCTACAGCGTGATCGTCGGCCATCGCCTGCCCGTGATGAGGTTCCTGGAGCAGAACCAGGCCGCCGTGCACCAGCTGATGGGCGAGGGCCAGCGGGACCGCCACAAGCTGTTCCGGACCCAGTTCGAGCGGCTGCGCGACCTGCTGGCCGGCCCGGACGCGCCGCTGCGCGACCGGGTCCGGGCGTCGGTGGCCGTGGTCTCGGTGGGGATCTCGTGCCTGCTGTTCGACAAGGACGCCGGCGCCCCGGGCGAGCTGCACGACATCGCGCTGGAGACCGCGTGCGAGCTGGTGGGGGTCGAGCAGCCAGCGGGGGCCGGGCCGCCGCTGCGGGCCGGGCCGCCGGCGCGCTAGGCCGGGTCCGCGGGGCTGGCGCCCAGCGCCACCGATCGCACGAGCGGCAGCACCCGGTAAGGCAGCGGCGTGGCCAGCGCGATCACCGTGGAGGCGCGCTCCACCCCGGCCACGTCCACGATCGCGTCGATGACCCGCTGCAGGTCGGCGTTGGTGCGGGCCACCACCCGGCAGAGCATGTCGCTGGACCCGGTGATCGTGTGCGCCTCCAGCACCTCCGGGATCGCGGCCAGCCGCCCGGCCACCGGGTCGTGCCCGCCCGGCTGGCGGATCTCCAGCGTGACGAAGGCGGTCACGCCGTGCCCCAGGGCCACCGGGTCCACCTCCGGGCCGTACCCGGTGATCACCCCGCGGGCGTGCAGCCGGTCCAGCCGGGCCTGCACCGTGCCGCGGGCCACGCCGAGCCGGCGCGAGGCCTCCAGCACCCCGACCCGGGGCTCGGCGGCCAGCAGTCCGATGAGCCGGGCGTCCAGGCTGTCGATCACCGGGGATCACCTCCGTGGGGCCGGCGCCCAGGAACATGGGCGCATGCTGTACAGCTTTAGCATCGACTTTCGTTAGAGACTAGACAAGTTGACCAGCAAAACAAGTCACTATTGCACATACTGCCATGCGAGGCTGATGCTTCTCCCAGGACGCGAGCCTGAGGGAGCATGCCATGAGCGCTGCAGAGGAGTTCCCGGTCACCGGTATGGACGCGGTGGTCTTCGCCGTGGGCAACGCGCGGCAGGCCGCGCACTACTACTCGGCCGCGTTCGGGATGCGCGTCGTGGCCTACCGCGGCCCGGAGACCGGGTGCCGCGACGAGACCGCGTACGTGCTCGAGTCCGGCCAGGCGCGGTTCGTGCTGCGCGGTGCGGTGCGGCCGGGCACGGCCCTGGCCCAGCACCACGCCCGGCACGGCGACGGGGTGATCGACCTGGCCCTCGGCGTGCAGTCCGCGGAGTCCGCCTACGACTACGCCACCCGCCACGGCGCCCGCGGCCTGGCTGAGCCGCACATCGTGGAGGACGAGCAGGGCAAGGTGGTGCTGGCCACCATCGCGACCTACGGGGACACCCAGCACACGCTGGTGGAGCGGTCCTCCTACAGCGGCCCGTACCTGCCCGGGTACGTCGCGGCCGGGCCCATCGTGGCCCCGCCGGCCCAGCCCCTGTTCACCGCGATCGACCACTGCGTGGGCAACGTGGAGCTCGGCCGGATGGACGAGTGGGTGGGCTTCTACCAGCGGGTGATGGGCTTCACGAACATGAAGGAGTTCGTCGGCGACGACATCGCCACCGAGTACTCCGCGCTGATGAGCAAGGTGGTCGCGGACGGCTCGCGGACGGTCAAGTTCCCGATCAACGAGCCCGCGGCGGGCAAGAAGAAGTCCCAGATCGACGAGTACCTGGAGTTCTACGGCGGCCCCGGGGTCCAGCACCTGGCACTGACCTGCGACGACATCGTGGCCACGGTGCGGGCCATGAAGGCCGCGGGGGTGGAGTTCCTGGACACGCCGGACAGCTACTACGACACCCTCGGCGAGTGGGCCGGGGCCACCCGGGTGGCCGTGGAGACCATGCGTGAGCTGCGCATCCTGGCCGACCGGGACGAGGACGGCTACCTGCTGCAGATCTTCACCAAGCCGGTGCAGGACCGGCCCACGGTGTTCTTCGAGCTGATCGAGCGGCACGGCTCGGACGGCTTCGGCAAGGGCAACTTCAAGGCGCTGTTCGAGGCGATCGAGCGGGAGCAGGCCCGGCGCGGGAACCTGTGAGCGCGGCCGCCCGCCAGCGGACGCGCCGGCCGGCCAGCGCGTCCGCCGGGTCGCTCACCGGAACATCAGCTGGTAGCCGTCCTGGCGGAGCTGGCTGATCACGTCGTCGCAGTGCGCCGGGCCGCGCGTCTCGACCTGCAGCAGCACCTCGACCTCGTCCACCCGCAGCCGCGGCGTGATCCGCTCGTGCATCACGTCGAGCACGTTCGCGCCCAGGCCGGCCACCGCGCCCAGCAGGCTGGCCAGCGCGCCGGGACGGTCCGGGATCCGGCACCGGAAGGTCAGGTAGCGCCCGGCCGCGGCCAGGCCGTGCCGCAGCACCTTGGCCAGCAGCAGCGGGTCGATGTTGCCGCCGGACAGCACGGCCACCACCGGCGGCTCGAACATGCCGGCGTTCTCCATCAGCCCGGCCACGGCGGCCGCCCCGGCCGGCTCGACCACCTGCTTGGCCCGCTCCAGGCACAGCAGCAGGGCCCGGGACAGGCTCTCCTCCGACACGGTCAGCACGTGCACGCCGAACCCGGAGATGATCCCGAACGGGATGTCCCCGGGCAGGCAGACCGCGATGCCGTCGGCCATGGTCGCGGTGGGCTGCACCCGGACCGGGTGGCCGGCCGCCAGTGAGGCCGGGTAGGCCGCGACCGCCTCGGCCTGCACGCCGACCACGGCGATCGACGGGTCGGCGGACTTGATCGCGACCGTGACCCCGGCGGCCACGCCGCCCCCGCCGACCGGGATCGCGACGGTGCGGACCTGCGGGCACTGCTCCAGGATCTCCAGTCCGAGGGTGCCCTGGCCCGCGACGATGTCCGGGTGGTCGAACGGGTGGATGAGCACCGCACCGGTCTCGGCCGAGTACTCGCGGGCGTACTCCACGGCGTCGTCCACGGTCGAGCCGCGCATGATGATGTCCGCGCCGTAGCCCCGGGTCGCCTCGATCTTGGGCAGCTGGGCCCCCTCGGGCATGATCACGGTGGCCTTCACGCCGAGCAGCGCGGCCGCGAACGCCACCCCCTGGGCGTGGTTGCCGGCGCTGGCCGCCACCACGCCGCGGGCCCGTTCCTCCTCGCTGAGCCGGGAGATCCGCAGGTATCCGCCGCGGGCCTTGAACGAGCCGGTGCGCTGCAGGTTCTCGCACTTGAGGAACACAGGACCGCCGAGCCGCTCGGACAGCACCCGGGAGTGCAGCATGGGGGTCGGCGGCAGGATGTCGCGTAGCACCTCGCGAGCGGCGACTACGTCGTCGGCGCTCACGGCAGGGGAGGTCATCGCCATCCCTGAAGTGTCGCATTCCGGCGGCCGTGACCTGGCCGCCCCGGTGCGGACTTAGCTGAAGATGCAGAGCGCGCCGACATGGACGTAATGTCGAAAGGGTGCAGCCAGACAACGAGACTCATGCAGCCGACGGAACCCCGCCCCGCCCCGCCGCCACCACCCTGGGCGAACTGCGCGCCAGCGGGCACGAGTTCGAGACCGTTAAAGAGGAGCTCCGGCGCAACCTGCTGGCCAGGATGCGCGCCGGAGAGGAAAGGTTTCCCGGCATCGTCGGATTCGACCAGACGGTGCTCCCCCACGTGGAGCGGGCCCTGCTGGCCGGCCACGACACGATCCTGCTCGGCGAGCGCGGCCAGGGAAAGACGCGCCTGATCCGGACCCTGACCGTCCTGCTCGACGAGTGGACCCCCGCGGTCGCGGGCTGTGAGATCAACGACCATCCCTACCAGCCCGTCTGCGCGCGATGCCAGCGCCTGGCCGCGGAGCTGGGCGACGACCTGCCGGTCACGTGGCGGCACCGCAGCGAGCGCTACGGCGAGAAGCTGGCCACCCCGGACACCAGCGTGGGCGACCTGATCGGCGACATCGACCCGGTCAAGGTGGCCGAGGGCCGGACGCTGGGCGACCCCGAGACGATCCACTTCGGCCTGGTCCCGCGGACCAACCGCGGCATCTTCTGCCTCAACGAGCTTCCCGACCTGGCCGAGCGCATCCAGGTCGCCCTGCTGAACGTGCTGGAGGAACGGGACATCGGCGTGCGCGGCTACGCGCTGCGGCTGCCGCTGGACCTGATCCTGGTGGCCAGCGCCAACCCCGAGGACTACACCAACCGCGGCCGGATCATCACCCCGCTGAAGGACCGCTTCGGCGCGGAGATCCGCACCCACTACCCGCTCACGCTGGACGAGGAACTCGCGCTGACCCAGCAGGAGGCGCTGGTCGCCTGGGACGGCGCCGACCCCGGGGCGGACCTGCCCGAGCACCTGGTGGAGGTCATCGCGCGGTTCACCCGGCTGGTCCGGTCCTCCCCCGCGGTGGACTCGCGGTCCGGCGTCTCGGCCCGGTTCGCGATCGCCGCGGCCGAGTCCGTGGCCGCCTCCGCCGTGCGGCGGGCCGCGCTGACCGGGGAGGCGCAGCCGGTGGCCCGGATCTGTGACCTGCCCCCGGTCGTCAGCAGCCTGCGCGGCAAGGTGGAGTTCGAGGTCAGCGAGGAAGGCCGGGAGACGGAGGTGCTCGAGCACCTGCTCCGGCGGGCCACCGCGGACACGTTCCGCTCCCGGCTCGGCAGCGCCGACCTGAGCGGGCTGCTGGCCACCTTCGAGGAAGGCGGCTCGGTGGAGACCGGCGACCTGGTGCCCGCGGCCACGCTGCTGAACCGGATCGGCGAGGTCCCCGGCCTGGCCCGGATCATGGACCGGCTCGGCATGGACGGCGGCGAGTCGTTCGGCGAGGCCGCCGCGGCGCTGGAGTTCGCGCTGGAGGGGCTCTACCTGATGCGGCGGCTGTCCAAGGACGTCATCGACGGCAGCGCGGTCTACCGCACATGAGCGGCGGCTACCGGTACGGCGAGTATCACGACGGGCCGGACCCGCTCGCGGCACCGTTCGACGCCCGCGGCGCCCTGGACGAGCTGGGCGACGCGGTGCTGGACGGCGCGGACCCGTCCAGCGCCCTGCGCGACCTGCTGCGCCGCGGGGTGAACGGCCGCCGCGGCCTGGACGACCTGCTGCGCCGGGTCCGCGACCGGCAGCGCGAGATCCGCAGCCGCGGCCGGCTGGACGGCGTCCTGGAGGAAGCGCGGGCGCTGCTGGACACCGCGGTCGGCCAGGAGCGGGCCGAGCTGTTCCCCGACCCCAGCGACGAGGCCCGGCTCCGCGAGGACGAGCTGGACGGGCTGCCGTCCGACACCGCGCAGGCCATCCGCAGGCTGGCCGACTACAACTGGCGCAGCCAGACCGCCCGGGAGACCTTCGAGCGGCTCAAGGACCTGCTCCGCAGCGAGGTCCTGGACAGCCAGTTCCGCGGCATGAAGGAAGTGCTGCAGCAGCCGGACCCGGAGGCCATGCAGCGGGTCAAGGACATGCTGGCCGACCTCAACCAGATGCTGGAGGCGGACGCCCGGGGTGAGCACACCCAGGCCGACTTCGACAGCTTCATGGACCGCTACGGCGAGATGTTCCCGGAGAACCCGGGCGACCTCGAGGAGCTCGTGGACTCGCTGGTCCGCCGGGCCATCGCGGCGCAGCGGCTGCTCGGCTCGCTCACCGACGGGCAGCGGGACGAACTGGCCGCCCTGATGGAGCAGACCCTGCAGGACGCCGGGCTGGCCGCGGAGATGTCCCGGCTGTCCGACGCGCTGCGCTCCCGGCGGCCGGAGATGGACCAGGCGGCCTGGTCAGGTGACCCGATGACCGGCGACGAGCCGCTCGGCCTGGGTGACGCCACCAGCGCCCTGGCCGACCTGGCTGACCTGGCCGACCTGGAGTCAGAGCTGCGCCAGGACTACCCCGGAGCCCGCCTCGACGACGTCGACGAGGCCGCGGTCCGGCGCGCCCTGGGCCGCCAGGCCGTGGACGACATGGAGGCGCTCCGGCGGACCGAGCGTGAGCTGGAGCGGCAAGGCTACCTGCAGCGCAACGCGGGCCAGCTGGAGCTCACGCCCAAGGCGGTGCGGCGGCTGGGCGAGACCGCGCTGCGCCGGGTCTTCGCGGACCTGCCCGAGGGCGGCTACGGGGATCACGAGCAGCGGGACGCCGGGCAGGCCGGGGAGTACACCGGCGCCACCCGCCGCTGGGAGTTCGGCGACGAGCAGTCCATCGACGCGCCGGCGACGGTCCGCAACGCGCTGCTGCGGGAGGCCGGGACCCGCCGGGACGGCCAGTCCCCCGGGGTCCGGCTGTCCGGCCGCGACTTCGAGGTCGGTGAGACCCAGCGGCGGACGTCCGCGGCCGTGTGCCTGCTGGTCGACCTGTCCTACTCGATGGCGCTGCGCGGCACCTGGGGCGCGGCCAAGCAGACCGCGCTGGCCCTGCACGCGCTGGTGCGCAGCCGGTTCCCGCAGGACTCCATCCAGGTCATCGGGTTCTCGAACTACGCCAGGGAGCTGCGCGAGACCGACCTGGCCGGGCTCGGCTGGGACATGGTGCAGGGCACCAACCTGCACCACGCGCTGGTGCTGGCCGGCCGCTACCTGGACCGGCGTCCCGAGCACGACCCGGTCGTGCTCATCGTGACCGACGGCGAGCCGACCGCGCACCTGCGCCGGGACGGGCGGTCCTGGTTCGACTGGCCGCCGGCGCCGGAGACGATCCAGCTCACCCTGGCCGAGGTGGACAAGATGACCCGCCGGCACGCGTCGCTGAACGTGTTCATGCTGGCCGAGGACGAGCGGCTGACCGACTTCGTGAACGAGGTGGCCCGGCGGAACGGCGGGCGCGTGCTGAACGCGGTGCCGGAACGGCTCGGCGAGTTCGTGGTCCGTGACTTCCTGCGGACTCGCCGGGAGGCGCGCCGCTAGCCGCCCGCCGGGAGCTGCGCGCCGGTCAGGCCGCGCCGTTGTCTGCATGCCGTTCGGCGCACGCTGAAAGCTGCAGGCTGTGGCCGGTACGGGCGCCTGGAAAAACGAGGGATAGATTTTGCTTTAGGGCTTTTCGGACGTGACGCGGCGGCCGGGATCTCGTAGTAGCGTTCGGCCGTTAAAGCTATGGCGGGCCGAAGGGGTGGCAGCTGGCCGGGCCTGCATATCTCTGAGGAGGATCACGTGAGTACCGTTACCCAATCAGGCACGCGCTCGTCGGGCAAGCGGGTCGGCGCCCTGATTCTGGCCATCGTCGGCATTCTGCTGCTCATCCTGGCCCTGATCTACGTGGTCACCGCGGCTGGTTCACTGCCGAGCTTCATCCCCGGCCATATCCAGGGCTCGACCGGCCACCACCCGCTGCGGGCGGGCGTCGCCCTGGTTGTGGGCCTGGTCCTGCTGGGCGGGGCCTGGTGGCTCGGCTTCGGTGGCCGCAAGTCCACCAGTGCCAGTTAAGGTCGCCCGGCCCGAGCTGAGACCTGCCAGCACCAGCTAACGCCCATCGGCGCGGGCCACGGCCGCCGCCGCAACACGCGACCCACCAGGCCGCCCCCGACCCGGACGGGGGCGGCCTCACCCCTAGGATCAGCGCATGTCTTTTACCGACCGGCTGGTTGTGTGGTTCCATATCGCCTTTGTCATTTTCGCCATTGGACCGGTCACGATCACGACCTTGTCCACGCCGCGTTATATCCGGGCGCGGAACGTGGGCGTGCTGCGCTACCTGTCGCGGATGACCCGGATCTTCGGGGCGGCGTCGCTCGGCGTGCTGCTGTTCGGCATTATCGCGGGCCAGTCCCTGCACGACATGACGAAGACGTGGGTGACCGCGTCGCTGACCCTGTTCGTGGTGGCCCTGGTCCTGCTGGTGCTCATCATGCGCGACCAGCACAAGGCGATCGCCGCCGTCGAAGGCAGCCTCGCCGCCGCCCCCGCGGCGAACGCCGGGGAAGCGGCCGCGGTCGCTCCGGCGGCCAGTTCCGCAGCGGCCAGCCACCCGGAGCCCACCGCGGCGGACGTCGAGCCTGCCCCGGCCGGGGAGCCGGCCGGGGCTGCCGCCGCCCCGGGCCGCACCGCGACGGGTACCGCGACCGCGGCCCGGCTGCACGTGGCCACGGTGGAGCGCGGCCGGATCGCCTCGCTGGCCGGCGTGGTCAGCCTCATCTGGCTGGTCATCCTGGTGCTGATGGTCTGGCGCCCCTGAGCCTGGCGGCCTGACCCTGAGCGCTACAGGCCGGCCAGCGCCTGGCGGAGATCTTCCACCAGGTCCGCGCCGGTCTCGATGCCGACCGACAGCCTGATCAGGTCGCCCGGCACCTCCAGCGGTGAGCCAGCCGCCGAGGCGTGCGTCATCCGGCCGGGGTGCTCGACGAGCGACTCCACCCCGCCGAGAGACTCCCCCAGCGTGAACAGCCGGGTCCGGCCGCAGGCCGCGACGGCGGCCGCCTCGCCGCCCCGGACCCGGAACGACACCATCCCGCCGAAGTCACGCATCTGCTTCGCCGCCACCTCGTGGCCCGGGTGACTGGGCAGTCCCGGGTAATGCACCTGCGTGACCGCCGGATGGCTGGTCAGCATGTCCGCCACCCGGGCCGCGTTCCGCGAGTGCTGGTCCATCCGGACGGCCAGGGTCTTCACGCCGCGCAGCGTCAGCCAGGCGTCGAACGGCCCGGCCACCCCGCCCGTCGTGTTCTGCAGGAAGGCCAGCCGCTCGCCGAGCGCCGGGTCCGTCACCACCACCGCCCCGCCGAGCACGTCCGAGTGGCCGCCGAGGTACTTCGTGGTGGAGTGGACCACCGCGTCCGCGCCCAGCGCGAGCGGCTGCTGCAGGTACGGGGAGGCGAACGTGTTGTCCACCACCAGCAGCGCGCCCGCCTGATGCGCGACGTCCGCGAGCGCGCTGATGTCCGCGATGGACAGCAGCGGGTTGGTCGGGGTCTCGGCCCACAGCACCCGGGCCGGGCGCTCGGCGAGCGCGTCCGCGACCGCGGCGATGTCGCTGATCGGCACCGGCCGGTAGCTCACGCCCCACTCGGCCAGGACCCGGGCCATGAGCCGGTAGGTGCCGCCGTACGCGTCGTCGGGGATGACCACGTGATCGCCGGGGGCGCACACCGCCCGCAGCAGGCAGTCCTCGGCCGCCATCCCGGACGCGAACGCCAGCGCCCGGGGGCCCCCCTCCAGCGCGGCCAGGCACTCCTCCAGCGCATGACGGGTGGGGTTCGCGGTCCGCGAGTACTCGTAGCCGTCACGGAGCCCGCCGACCCCGTCCTGCTTGTAGGTGGACACCTGATAGATGGGCGGGACCACCGCCCCGGTCTGCGGGTCAGGCTCCTGGCCCGCGTGAATGGCCAGCGTCTCGAACCCGTCTGGGTGGCTGGCTGAGTTTTCGCCCGGGTCACCGCCAGGGTTCCCGCCCGGGCCTGCGGCTGAGTTGATCGTCACGCACCACACTCTGCCACGGCGCGGCCCCTGGTCAGTTCAACTCGGCTGGTCAACTCGGCTGGTCAACTGCGGCTGGTCAACTGCGGCTGGTCAAGCTGCCCGCGGCCAGGAAGGTCAGCACGTCCTGCCGGGTGATCATGCCGGACGGGCGCCCGTCGACCAGGACCACCGCGGCGCCCGCCTTCTCCAGCGCGCCCACCGCCCGGCTGACCGGCTCACCCGAGCCCACCGTGGGCAGCGGCGCTGACATGTGCCCCTCGATCGGGTCGTGCGGCCGGGCCCGGCCGGAGACCAGCGCGTCCAGCAGGTCACTTTCCACGATGGAGCCGACCACTTCCGCGGCCATGACCGGCGGCTCCTCCTTCATGACCGGCAACTGGGAGACGTTGTACTCGCGGAGCAGCCCGATCGCGGCCGAGACGGTTTCCTCCGGGTGGGCGTGCACGAACTCCGGCAGCCCGGGCAGCTTCCGGTTCAGCACGTCAGCGACCCGGGGCTCCTTGGTCTCGGAGGTGAGGAAGCCGTAGTCGGCCATCCACTCGTCGTTGAAGATCTTCGCCAGGTAACCGCGCCCCGTGTCCGGGAGCAGCACCACGATCACGTCGTCCGGCGCCGCGGTCTCGGCCGCCCGCAGCGCGGCCACCACGGCCAGACCGCACGATCCGCCGGTGAGCAGCGCCTCTTCCCGGGCCAGCCTGCGGGTCATCAGGAACGACTCGGCGTCGCTGACCGCCATCACCTCGTCGCAGACGGACGGGTCGTAGTTGGCCGGCCACAGGTCCTCGCCCACCCCCTCGACCAGGTAGGGCCGCCCGGTACCGCCGGAGTACACGGAGCCCTCCGGGTCAGCCCCGATCACCCGGACCCGGCCGCCGGACACCTCCTTGAGGTACCGGCCGGTCCCGGTGATGGTGCCGCCGGTGCCGATGCCCGCCACGAAGTGGGTGATCCGGCCGTCGGTCTGGGCCCAGATCTCCGGGCCGGTGGAGTGGTAGTGCGAGGCCGGGTTCTCGGGGTTGGCGTACTGGTCCGGCTTCCAGCCGCCCGGGGTCTCCTCGGCCAGCCTGCTGGACACCGAGTAGTAGGAGTCGGGGTGCTCGGGAGACACGGTGCCCGGGCAGACCACCACCTC
Organism: uncultured Actinomycetes bacterium; assembly: GCA_963844695.1. GTDB lineage: Bacteria > Actinomycetota > Actinomycetes > Streptosporangiales > Streptosporangiaceae > RYN-230. The sequence continues at coordinate 97,743 of CAWJPL010000029.1, read as the reverse complement.
GGCGCCGTAGGCCCGCAGCACGCTGATCTTGTCCTGGCCGACCTTGTCCGGGCAGACGAACACGCACCGGTAGCCCTTCTGGGCCGCCACGATGGCCAGGCCCACCCCGGTGTTCCCGGAGGTGGGCTCCACGATGGTGCCGCCCGGGCGGAGCGCGCCGGAGGCCTCCGCCGCCTCCACCATCCGCAGCGCGATCCGGTCCTTCACCGAGCCGCCCGGGTTGAAGTACTCGACCTTGGCCAGCACGGCCGGGGCCTGGCCCCCGCCCACGGCCTTCGTCACCGCCCGCAGCCGGACCAGCGGGGTGTTCCCGACCAGCTCGATCAGGGACTCATGGACCTGCATCGCCACCACCTCGAACGGGACCACGGGCTCGGTCATGGATGCCCAGGGGGCCTGGCGGCCCGCCCCGGCGTGCTCAGAGCAGACGCTATCCCAGCTGACCAGCATGACTGTCCCTGCCCGGCCCACCCGGGGATGATAGTCAGGCTGGCCGTGGTTTAAGCTACTGGTCAGTAATGTGACGGCCGCGTGCCCACACCCGTGATCCGCACACGCCCGCAGCAGCAAGGGAGCCCGCCATGCCCGAGGCAGTCATCGTCGCCACCGCACGCTCGCCCATCGGCCGGGCCTTCAAGGGATCGCTCACCTCGATCCGCCCTGACGACCTCACCGTCCAGCTGGTGTCAGCGGCCCTGGCCAAGATCCCGCAGCTCAGCCCGGACGACATCGACGACCTCATGCTCGGCTGCGGCCTGCCCGGCGGCGAGCAGGGCTTCAACATGGCGCGCGTGGTCGCCGTGCTGCTCGGCTACGACAACCTGCCCGGTACCACGGTGACCAGGTACTGCTCCTCCTCGCTGCAGACCACCCGGATGGCCTACCACGCCATCAAGGCCGGCGAGGGTGACGCGTTCATCTCAGCCGGCGTGGAGTGCGTCAGCCGTTTCGGGGCCGGCAGCAGCGACAGCTGGCCCGACACGCACAACTCCCTCTTCGCGGACGCGGAGGCCCGGTCGGGGGCGCTCGCGGCGGGCGGCGTCCCGGTCTGGCACGACCCCCGGGAGGACTCCACCATCCCGGACGTGTACATCGCCATGGGCCAGACCGCAGAGAACGTCGCCGCGCTGCGCGGGATCTCCCGGGCGGCCCAGGACGAGTTCGGCGTCCGGTCGCAGAACCTGGCCGAGAAGGCCCTCGCCAACGGGTTCTGGCAGCGGGACATCACCCCGGTCACCCTCCCGGACGGGACCGTGGTGAGCGCCGACGACGGCCCGCGGCCCGGGACCACCCTGGAGAAGGTGGCCACCCTGAAGCCGGTGTTCCGCCCGGACGGGACCGTCACCGCCGGGAACTGCTGCCCGCTCAACGACGGCGCGGCTGCGGTAGTGGTGATGAGCGACGTGAAGGCGGCCCAGCTCGGCATTACCCCGCTGGCCAGGATCGTCTCGACCGGCGTGACGGCGCTGTCCCCGGAGATCATGGGGCTCGGGCCCGTCCAGGCCACCCGCCAGGCGCTGGCCCGGGCCGGGATGACCATCGACGACATCGACCTGGTGGAGATCAACGAGGCGTTCGCGGCGCAGGTCATCCCCTCCGCCGCTGACCTCGGTATCGACCCCGACAAGCTCAACGTGAACGGCGGGGCCATCGCGGTCGGCCACCCCTTCGGCATGACCGGGGCCCGGATCACCTCCACGCTGCTGAACAGCCTCCAGTTCCACGACAAGACCTTCGGCCTGGAGACCATGTGCGTGGGCGGCGGGCAGGGCATGGCCATGATCGTGGAGCGGCTCTCCTAAGAGACGCCCAGGTAAAGGCCGACTATCCGGGGCATTGCGGAAGCCTTAAGCCAGGGGGTTGTCAGGGGCCGATCGGTGGTGCAGGCTCGACAGGGAGAACAGCCTGCCCCCTGGAGGTGGCCATGTCGCTGAATCACTCTCCGGAGATGCACAAGAACATCATTGCCCGGATCCCCTCGGTGACCGGGCGAGAGCTCCGCGAGTGGTTCATCCGGCTGGAATCCGGGCCCCCGTTCTCCCGCTGCGAAGAACGGGCTCATTGGCTGTCGGACGAGCATGGGCTGTCGCACGGGTACGCTTCGGCGATCGTGCACGAGTACGAGTTCCGCCGCCGTCTCCGGCTGAACAGCGCCTGAGCGGGGCCAGCCAGACCAATGCGGCCACCCATCGGCCACCCAGTGCGGCTAGACCAGTGCAGCTAGGCCAGTGCAGCTAGACCAGGCCCGGGAGTTCCTGCGCGCCAACCACCGCGCGGTACTGGCCACCACCCGCGCCGACGGGCGGCCTCAGCTGTCCCCGGTGGCGTGCGGCGTGGACCCCGCCGGGCGGGTCATCGTCAGCACCCGCGAGACGGCGGTCAAGACCAGGAACCTGCGGCGTAACCCGCTGGCCTCACTCTGCGTGTTTACCGACGCCTTCTTCGGCGGCTGGGTCCAGGTCGAGGGCCAGGCGGAGATCGTTTCGCTGCCCGAGGCGATGGAGTTGCTGGTCGAGTACTACCGGCTGGTCTCGGGCGAGCACCCGGACTGGGACGACTACCGCGCGGCCATGCAGCGGGAACGCCGGTGCGTGATCCGGATCGAGATCGACCGGGCCGGGCCAGATATCAGCGGGTAGTCCCGGTCGGCCTGCGCCGCGCCGTCCCGCTACTCCACGGTCGTCCTGCGCCATCCTGGGGCCGCCTGCGGCGCTCCCGGCTGGCCGGAGGCGGCTCAAGGTTCACCCAGTTGTCTCCTGGGCCACCCGCACCGCGGTGGTACCGCTCAGGCTGGGCAAGTCCGCCACCGGGCACTGCAAAGTCTTGCCCGAGGCTGCAATGCGGGGCACACTCAGTCAGCGTGACGGCCTGCGACCACAAGTTTGATCACAGAGCCGAATGGGGCAACTGTGGCCAAACACGATTAGCCTCGGGTTGCTCTCGACGCGACCGGAGTTCCCGTGCAACAACCATGCTGCTCATGGCAGGTATGGCCAGATTTGCTGACTGAAATTTAAGATCTCGAATCTGATCGGTAACAGCGTGAATGGCGCGGCCTTATCGCACTGGGTGCCAGTGATACCCCGCTGTGTGCGACTAGCGAACGGCGCGTATGCCGTGGCCAGCAGGCCTTCCCGGCCAGATCAGGACAGCTCGGAGACCACCTGCTCACGAGTGCCCCCGGTCGGAGTCGAACCGACACTGGGGACCCTTTTAGGGGGCCGGCCTCTTCCCTTGGGCTACGGGGGCTGGGTAATAATACCCCGGAGCGTCTGAGCGACTCTCGGGCAGCCGAATTGATACAGAATGTTTCGCCCGGGGGGAGTTTTTCTATTTTCACTTGGACGCCGAATGCAAAGCGTAACCATTTCGATTACGTTCGACGGCGTTTGCTTACGGAGCGTTACCGACCCACCTCAATGCGCCGGGACCGCACCCAAGCCAGCCTTCAGGCGAGCTCGCCTGAAGACCGTATCCAGCATGCCAGGGGTGACCCGGCCAGTGAACGTGTTCTGCTGACTCGGGTGATAACAGCCGATCAGGACCAGGTCACGGCCGGGTCCGGGGCCGGGCAGCGTGACCTCGGCACCGTGCCCGAAGGCGGGCCGCGGCCGGGGCGGCGGGTAACCGGAATCGCGCAGGACCGGCCACAGTGCCTGCCAGGCGTACCCGCCCAGGCAGACGACGACGCGAAGTGATCCGCTCAGGAAGCCGATCTCCGCAGTCAGCCAGGGTGCGCAGGTGTCGCGCTCGGTCACGGTGGGCTTGTTGGCCGGCGGGGCACACCGGACCGCGGCACCGACCCAGGTGTCCAGCAGACGCTGCCCGTCCCCCGCTCTGACGCTGGCCGCCTGGGCCGCCAGGCCGCAGCGATGAAGCGAGGCGAACAGCACGTCCCCGCTCCGGTCCCCGGTGAAGATCCGCCCGGTCCGGTTCCCGCCGTGGGCGGCCGGCGCCAGGCCCACGATCAGGATGCGCGAGTGCTCGTCACCCCAGCCGGGGACCGGGCGCCCCCAGTACGGTTCGTCGCTGTGCGCCCGGCGCTTGACCCGGGCTACCTGTTCCCGCCACTCGACCAGCCGGGGGCAGGCCCGGCAGACGGATTCCCTGGCCACCAGCTCGGCCAGCGTGCCGGCCCCGTCCGCCAGCCCACGCACCTCAGCGGGGTCATGGGCCACCGGGGTATCCGGGGCCGCCGGGTCGCCCGGCCAGCCAGATCCGGGCCCGGCCGGGCCCTCGGGACTCACCGGCGCACCCCGGCCGCCAGCGACCAGGCGATCCCGTCCAGGATGTCGTGCTCACTGGCCAGCACCTCCCCGAACCCGAACCGCCGCATGATCTGGTCCAGCACCATGGCTCCGCCCCCGATCACGTCGACCCGGCCCGGGTGCATCACCCCCAGCGCCGCCCGCTCCTCCCGGGTCTGGCTCAGCAGCCTGCGGGTCTGGGCGGTGACCTGCCCGGCGGATACGCGGGCGTGGTGGATCCGGGCTGAGTCATACTCCCCCAGCCCCAGGGCCAGTCCCGCCACCGTGGTCACCGAGCCAGCCAGGCCCACCAGGGTCTGGGCGGCCGCGGCCGGCAGGGCCCCGGCCACCGCGTCCAGGGCCGCGTCGATGTCGGCGGCCGCCGCACTGATCTCGGCCGGCCGGGGTGGGTCGGAGCGCAGGTGCCGCTCGGTCAGCCGGACACAGCCGATGTCCACCGACACCGCACTCACCCCGGCGGGTCCCGCCGTTCCCATCGTCAGGTCCGGCCGGGGCCCGGTCAGCCGGGGCCTGCCCAGCCGCGGCTGGCCCGTCGCCCAGCACGAACTCCGTGGACCCCCCGCCGATGTCCACCACCAGGTAAGGCCCGCCACCCGGCCTGGCCGGTCCGCCGCTGAACTCGGCCGTGGCGCCCACGAAAGACAGGTACGCCTCTTCCTCCCCGCTGAGTACCTCCGGCTCGAGGCCGAGCACCCCACTCACCCCGTGGACGAAGTCGGCGGCGTTGACCGCGTCCCGGGTGGCGCTGGTAGCGACCATCCGCACCGCCACCGCGGACCGGTCCCCGATGATGCGGGCGTAGCCGCGCAGCGCCCGCAGGGTGCGCTCCAGCGCCTCCGGAGCCAGCCGCCCGGTGGAGTCCACCCCCTGACCCAGCCGGACGATCTCCATCCGCCGGTCCACGTCGGTGAGCCGGCCCGCCTCCGGATCGACGTCCGCCACCAGCAGCCGCAGCGAGTTGGTACCGCAGTCGACCGCCGCGACCCTCACGGGACGCACGGGCCGTGCGCCCACCAGTCGCCCGCCGCGTCGGCTGCTTCGCGGCCGAGCGGGTTGGCTCCCGGCACGGCGAGCTCGTGCGCGACCAGGGCATGCAGGCATTTCACCCGGTCCGGCATGCCGCCCGCGCTCTGCGTGCCGGACGGGAGTGGCTCCACCCCGGCCGCCGCCGCGGCGGCCGAGCGCCGCTGCACGTAGTCACGGTGCGCGGCCTGCTGCGCGGCGCGCAGCGCCGGCTCGGCGGCCAGCCGCTGCTGCATATCCCGCATCAGGCCACCGGACTCCAGCCTGCTCACCGCGGCGGACGCCCGCGGGCAGGTGAGGTAGAACAACGTCGGGAAGGGGGTGCCGTCGTCCAGCCGGGGCGCCGTCTCCACCACGTCAGGCCGCCCGCAGGGGCAGCGGTGCGCCACCCCGCGCAGCCCCCGGGGCGGCCGGCCGAGCTGCTCCCTGACCACCGCGGCGTCCCGGTCCACCGTCGCATCCCCGGCCAGCCCGGGGTCAGCGGGCATGCGATGCGCCTTGACCGGCGCCGCCCTGACCGGCACGGCCTTCACCAGCACTGCCCTGATCGGCCTGGCGGACCGAATGCCACAACCGCTCGTACCAGGGGGTACTCGCGGCCGCGGCCACGGCGGAGCTGACGCCGGACGGCTGGCCGCCAATGATCACGTAGCAGCTGGCTCCGGGCAGGCACATGTGCAGCCGGTCCTGCGCCTGCTGCTCGATATACGCGGGCTCGTTGAGCCGCTCGGCTTCGGCCCGCAGCCGCCCGAGTTCGGCCGTGGTCGCCTGGCTCTGCGCCTGCAGCTGGTCGATCTGGCGGCGCTGGGCGATGTACTCCCGCACCGGGTAGGCGAGGCTCAGCGCGATGGCACAGACGACCACCGCCAGCACGGCGGCCCGGCTGGTGAACCGGGGCCGTTCTGGCGGCGGCGGCCGCCTGGGCTGCGCGCCGGGCATCACTCAGCCGCGGTCCAGCGGGGGAACGCGGTGGCGCCCGCATAGCTGGCCGCGTCGTCGAGGAGTTCCTCGATGCGCATCAGCTGGTTGTACTTGGCGACCCGCTCGCCGCGGGCCGGCGCTCCCGACTTGATCTGGCCCGCGTTGGTCGCGACGGCGAGGTCGGCGATGGTCGTGTCGTCCGTCTCCCCCGAGCGATGCGAGATCATGCAGCTGAACCCGCTGCGCTGGGCCAGGGACACCGCGTCGAGCGTCTCGGTCACCGAGCCGATCTGGTTGACCTTGACCAGCAGCGCGTTGGCGCCGCGCTCGGCGATACCCCGGCGGAGCCGTTCCGGGTTGGTGACGAACAAGTCGTCCCCGACGACCTGCACCCGGTCCCCGACCGCCGCGGTCAGCGCCTGCCACCCCGCCCAGTCCTCCTCGGACAGCGGGTCCTCGAGCGACACGATCGGGTACGCGTCCAGCCACTCGGTGTAGATGCGGGTCATCTCGGCCGCGTCCCGGGCCGCGCCCTCGAACTGGTAGGCGCCGTCAGAGTGGAACTCGGTGGCCGCGGCGTCGACGGCCAGGGCCACGTCGAGGCCGGGAGTGAAACCGGCCTTGCTGATCGCCTCGACGATCAGGTCCAGCGCGGCCCGGTTGTTCTCCAGGTCCGGGGCGAAGCCCCCCTCGTCACCGACTCCGGTGGACAGGCCGTGCTGCTTCAGCACTGACTTCAGCGCGTGGTAGGTCTCCGCGCCCCACTGCACCGCCTCGGTGAACGTGGCCGCGCCGATCGGCGCGATCATGAACTCCTGGATGTCCACGCTGTTGTCCGCGTGCGCCCCGCCGTTGAGGATGTTCATCATGGGCACCGGCAGCAGGTACGCGTTGGGGCCGCCCAGGTAGCGGAACAGCGGCAGGCCGGCGGACTGCGCGGCGGCCTTGGCCACCGCCATGCTCACGCCGGTGATCGCGTTCGCGCCCAGCCGCGACTTGTCCGGGGTCCGGTCCAGGTCGATCATGGCCTGGTCGATCATGCGCTGGTCGTCGGCGTCGTAGCCGAGCAACTCGGGCTGGATCTCGTCGATGATGCCCTGGACGGCCTTGGCGACTCCCTTGCCGCCGTACTCGTCCCCGCCGTCCCGCAGCTCCACCGCCTCAAAGGCACCGGTGGACGCCCCGCTCGGGGCGGCGGCGCGGCCCAGCGAGCCGTCGTCGAGGGCGACCTCGACTTCGAGGGTGGGGTTTCCGCGGGAATCCAGAATCTGCCTGGCGTGCACCGCCTCGATCGAGGCCACAACGTCTCCTGAAGCTCGGCTGACTTATCCGTAAAGGAGCCTAGTGGAGTCGTGGCGGCCCCGGGCACCGACCACGCCGGGCTGGACGGCTCAGTCGCCAGGCTGGTCTGCTTCCGCCCGGTCCCGTTCCCAGCGGCGGACCTGGTCGGCGTAGCGGCGGGCCGCGGCGCGCAGCTCGAGCTCGGGGTCGAGACCGGCCGCCTGAGCCTGGGCCACCAGCTCGAACAGCTCCGCCCCCAGGCGGCTGCCGTCCCCGGGACCCCCGGCGACCGTCAGGTCCTGGGGGACGCCCGCCCGCTCCGCGCGGCGCTGCAGTTGCGCGGCCAGGGCCAGCGCGGGCTGGCCGAACGGCACCCCGTCCAGGGCCGACGCGGGCCCGTGGCCGTCAGCCCGCTCAGCCCGCTCGGCGGCCTTGATCGCGTCCCAGTTGCGGGTCACGTCGTCCGCACCGGACACGGTCACGTCCCCGAACACGTGCGGATGCCGCCGGACGAGCTTGGTCACGATGGCGTCAGCCACGTCATCCACGGTGAAGCCGGTACCGTCGGCGCGCTCAGCGGCGACCCGCGCGTGGAACATCACCTGGAGCAGGACGTCGCCGAGTTCGTCGCGCAGCGCGGCCCGGTCGCCGCTTTCCAGCGCGTCCAGCGCCTCGTAGGACTCCTCGATCAGGTAGGGCGCCAGCGACTCGTGCGTCTGCCTGGCATCCCACGGGCACCGCCGGCGCAGGGTGTCCATCACCGACACCAGAGTCAGCAGCTCCCCGCCGGGCAGCGCCGAGGAGCCGTAGAGCACCTCGACCGCGGTGTCCGCCGGACCCTGCGGCCCGCCCAGCTCGTCAGCCAGCGCCAGCGCTCCCGGCGTCACCGTCGCGGGCCGGCCGGGCGGGTCAGCTGAGCAGAGCCACACCACCGTGCCCGCCGTCCCGGCCACCGCCCGGGTGAGCAGCCGGGCGGCGGCCGCCGGATCGGCCGACGGCCCAGCGGCCTGCCCGCCACCGGCCCGTTCATCAGCGGAATGCCCGTCACCGGCGGGCCCGTCACCGGCCTCCCCTGGCAGCAGCTCCCAGCTGATCCCGGCCTCGTCCAGCGCGGGCAGCAGCGGGTGATCAGTCGCCGGGGCCAGCACCCGCGAGGCGCCGGCCAGGGTCTGCCAGGCCGCCCAGCTGAGCAGCCCGGCCCGGACCGTGGGCGCGGTGGCCAGGAGCACCAGCCGCGCGCCTGCCCCGGTAGGCCCGGCCACGTCGTGTCCTAGCAAGCCGGCGTCAGCTGCGGGGACGCGCTCGGGGAGGCACTGGGGCTGGGGGAGGCGGTAGCGGGGGCCGCCGCCAGCTTGGCCGGCGCCGGCACCACTGAGATCTGGCTGTAGTCGAGCTGCCCGAACTGCGGGTTGACCGAGATGTCCATGCTCTTCGCCGCCCGGCACTGGTACTGGTTGAACGTGGTCCCCAGCGTCTGCAGCGCCCCGGAGGCGGTCGGCAGTTTCCCGCCGTCCAGCTTGGCCAGTAGCTCGTTCTGGATGGCCACGTAGCGGCCGAGCTCGGGCAGCTGGTTCGGCGGCACCCCGTTAGCGATGGCCAGCTCGTTCAGCGTGACCCCGCTCTGCCTCGCCTGCGCAGCCGCGGAGGCCAGGGCCGCCTGGACCTCGCTGCGGGTGACGGTCAGGTGGTTGCGATTCGCCATCTGCTCGCGGACCTGGAACCGGAGCAGCCAGCTGAGCACCTGCTGCGGCATCTGCGACACCGGGAACTGGAGCTGGACCTTGGCCTTGTGCGCCTGGTAGGCGGCATCCAGGTTGCTCACCTCGGCGGACACGGTGGCTGTGGGAATCCGCGACGTGTTCGTGACAGACGCCGCGCCCAGCTGGGTGGTCCCGCAGGCGGACAGCGCGAGCGCCGCGGCCAGCGCCGCGACGGTCAGGGTGATGGGGGTGCGGAGCACGACGGCGTCCCTTCCTAGCCCTTCGATGTCACCGGTGCGTCAGGCTCGAAAACAGCCTCAATGAGCTGGCCGCACCAGGTCAGGAGTTCAGTGTCCCGGAGCAGCGGGGCACCCGGCGGGGCGGGCTGTCCCGGGCGCCGGCCCGATCCCGCCCTGGGCACCGGTACGAGCATGTTACGCATCGCCGGCTTGAGCACTGTCTTCGGGTACAGCCGCTCGACCCGGACCTGCCGCGAGTCGGGCAGCTCGACCGGGGAAAAGCGGATGAACGTGCCCTGCTGGACGATGTCGGTCAGCCCGGCCCGCCGGGCCCGGGCCCGCAGCCGGGCCACGTCGAGCAGGCTGGCCACCGGCTCTGGCGGCGGCCCGTAGCGGTCCGCGAGCTCGTCGTGTACCTCCGCGGCGTCCTCGGGAGAGTCGATGGCGGCGATCCGGGTGTAGGCCTCCAGCCGCAGCCGCTCGCCGGGCACGTAGTCGTGCGGGATGTGCGCGTTGACCGGCAGCTCGACCCGGACCTCGGGCCGCTCGGCCGGCCCGTCGCCCTTCAGTTCGGTGACCGCCTCACCGATCATCCGGACGTACAGGTCGAACCCGACCCCGGCGATGTGCCCGGACTGCTCGCCGCCGAGCAGGTTGCCCGCCCCGCGGATCTCCAGGTCCTTCAGGGCCACGTACATGCCCGCGCCCGCCTCGGTGTGCTGGGCGATGGTGGCCAGCCGCTCGTGCGCGGTCTCGGTCAGCGGGACCTCGGGCGGGTACAGGAAGTAGGCGTACCCGCGCTCGGTGCTGCGCCCGACCCGGCCGCGCAACTGGTGCAGCTGGGGCAGCCCGTAGACGTCGGCCCGGTCCACGATCAGGGTGTTGGCGTTGGGGATGTCCAGCCCGGACTCGATGATCGTGGTGGACACCAGCACGTCGAACTTCCGGTCCAGGAAGTCGCCCATGATCTGCTCGAGCGTGTGCTCGTTCATCTGGCCGTGCGCGATCGCCACGCGGGCTTCGGGGACCAGTTCGCCGAGCCGGGCGGCCACCCGGTTGATCGAGCTCACCCGGTTGTGCACGAAGAAGACCTGGCCGTCGCGGAGCAGCTCACGCCGGATGGCCGCGCCGATCTGCTTCTCGTCGTACGGCCCGACCAGGGTGAGCACCGGATGGCGCTCCTCGGGCGGGGTGAGGATGGTGGACATCTCCCGGATGCCGGCGATGCCCATCTCCAGCGTGCGCGGGATCGGGGTGGCCGACATGGCCAGCACGTCGACCTCGGTGCGCATCCGCTTGAGGTACTCCTTGTGCTCCACCCCGAACCGCTGCTCCTCGTCGAGGATGACCAGCCCCAGGCGGGAGAAACTGGTGTCCGGGGACAGCAGCCGGTGCGTCCCGACCACCACGTCCACCTTGCCCTCGGCCATGGCTTCCCGGACCCGGGCCGCCTCCGCGTCGCTGGAGAACCGGGACAGCATCGCCACCGTGACCGGGAAGGGTGCGAACCGCTCGCTGAACGTCGCGTAGTGCTGCTGGGCCAGCAGCGTGGTCGGCACCAGCACCGCGACCTGGCTGCCGTCCTGGACCGCCTTGAACGCGGCCCGCACCGCGATCTCCGTCTTGCCGTAACCGACGTCCCCGCAGATCAGCCGGTCCATCGGAGCCGACCGCTCCATGTCCCGCTTGACCTCGTCGATGGCGGCCAGCTGGTCGGGGGTCTCGACGTACGGGAACGCGTCCTCGAGTTCGCGCTGCCACGGGGTGTCCGGGGCGAACGCGTGCCCGGGCGAGGCCATCCGGGCCGAGTACAGCCGGATCAGCTCGGCCGCGATCTGCCGGACCGCCTTGCGCGCCCGGCCCTTGGTCTTGGCCCAGTCCGCCCCGCCCAGCCGGTGCAGGCTGGGCGCCTCGCCGCCGACGTACCGGGTGACCTGGTCGAGCTGGTCGGTGGGGACGTAGAGCCGGTCCGGCGGCTGGCCTCGCTTGCTCGGCGCGTACTCGATGACCAGGTACTCACGCGTCGCGCCCTGGACGCTGCGGCTCGTCATCTCCACGTAGCGGCCCACGCCGTGCTGTTCGTGCACCACGTAGTCGCCCGGCGTGAGCTGCAGTGGGTCGATGCCGCCGCGGCGCCGGGTCGGCATCCGCATGTCCTTGCTGGCGGTCCGCTGCCCGGCCAGGTCTTCCTCGGTCAGCACGGCCAGCCGGACCGACGGCCAGGTGAACCCCTGCCCGATCAGGCCGGTGGTGACATAGGGCACGGACGCCTCGGGCGGCTGGTCCAGGTCGCCGAGCCGGGCCCCGATCTCCTCGCCGCGCAGCGTCTCGGCCAGCCGCTGGGCCGGCCCGTTCCCCTCGGTGACCAGCACCACGTGCCAGCCGTCGGCCAGCCACTGGCGCACGTCCGCGAAGGCACGCGTGGTATCGCCCCGGTAGCCGGGCACGGGTGCCGCTTCCATCAGCAGGGAGACGCGTCCCTCGTCCCCGGGGTCCGCCTCGCCCGGGCCAGCGAGGGCGCCGCTGGTGCCCGTGCTGTTCGTGAGGGTGACGCCGTCGGCCTCGCCGACGTCGGCACCACGGAACGGGGTCACCGTCCACCAGCCGATGCCGAGGTGCTGGGCGGCCGCCCGGACCTCGGACAGCGGCTGGAAAGCGGCCGCGCCGAGGTCGATGGGGGCCTGGCCGCCGCCGGCCGCGTTCACCCAGGAAGCGTCGAGGAACTCCTGGCTGGTCCGGACCAGGTCATCGGCCCGGGCCCGGATCCGCTCGGGATCGCAGGCGAGGACCAGGCCGCCCGGGGGGACGTGGTCGAGCAGTAGTTCCATCCGGTCGGCCAGCACCGGCGCGAACGCTTCCATGCCCTCGACCGTGATGCCGTCCGCCAGTTTGCCCAGGATCTCGGCCAGCCCCGGATATTCCCCCGCGAGTCGCCGGGCCCGCTGGCGTACCTCCGGGGTGAGCAGCAGCTCCCGGCAGGGCGGAGCCCACAGTCCGTCCGCGGCGGCGTGCAGGCTGCGCTGGTCGGCGGCCCGGAAGTAGCGGACCTCCTCGACGGTGTCACCCCAGAACTCCACCCGGAGCGGGTGCTCCTCGGTGGGCGGGAACACGTCCAGGATGCCGCCCCGGACCGCGATCTCACCACGATGCTCGACCAGGTCGGTGCGCGCGTACCCGATGTCCACCAGGTGCGCGATGACCTCCTCGAAGTCAGCCGCCTGGCCGCCCTGCAGGACCACTGGCTCCAGGTCGCCCAGGCCGCTCACCATCGGCTGCAGCAGGCTGCGCACCGGGGTGACCAGCACGCTGAGGGCACCGGACCGGACGCTGCCGGCGTCCGGGTGGGCGAGCCTGCGCAGCACGGCCAGCCGCCGCCCCGACGTGTCCGAGCGCGGCGACAGCCGTTCGTGCGGGAGGGTCTCCCAGGCCGGAAGGCAGGCCACCGTGCCCTCGGGCAGCAGCGACTCCAGACCGCTGGTGAGGACCTCGGCCTCGCGCGCGGTCGCCGTGACGGCCAGGACAAAGCGGGGCTGGTCCGCCGAGGGATAGCCCGCGATCGAGGCGGTCAGGAAGGGGCGGAGCGCAGGGGGCGCGACCAGGTCGGTATCAGCGTCGCCCTGGCTCAGGGCGCGCTGCAGCTGGGGATCCGCGGCGATAACGCTGAGCAGTCCAGCGAGGCTCATGGTGTCCTTGGGGTCAGGCTTGGGAGATCAGGCAGCACGAAAGGCCCGCGCTGGCGGGCAGACAGGCATCCAGACCCTCACGCGGGATACCCCCAGTTTACGTTCCGGGGGCCGCGCCCCGGACACTGGCACAGAGATACGGGGGGCTGGCGCGTAGATACTGCGGGCTCTGCTACGGGCTCGGCGGCATCTGCGGACTCGGCTACGGCTCGCCCGTAGGTACCAGGGGCGGATAGCGACTATCCGTGCACGAAGGACTACGCTATGGGTTTGTGACATCGGTGAGCGGTGTTCCCGGGGGCGGTACTACCGGCCCCGACGTTGCCCGCGGCCAGGGCCGGCACGCCCAGGCCAGGCAAGCACGGGTGCGGCAGCCCCGGATCAAGCAGGCGGAGCTGAACCAGCCGGGCACCCGGCAGGCGAACGCCGCCCCGCCGGCCGAAGCCGCGGAGACGGCCCTGTTCAACCACTGGGCGGCGGGCTACGCGAGCGAGCGCTTCGGGCAGCCGATCGCCGTGCTGCTGGCGGGCGCCGTCACCGCGGCCGGCGACCTGGGCGCGGACGCCCTGCGGGCGACCGGCGCGGATCTCAGCTTCGGCCTGGTCGACGACGACCAGCCGGTTACCCGGGCCGCGGTGGGCAGCCACCCGGGCCTGGACCGCTGCACCCTCGGAGACCTGCGGACGGTGCCGCTGCCCCAGCGATCCTTCGACATCGTGCAGGCCACCCTGCTGCTGGAGCGGATCGAGCACGCTGAGCTCGTGCTCGACCGGCTGGTCGGCGCGCTCAAGCCGGGCGGCCTGCTGTGCCTGCAGGTCCGTGACCGGGACTGCGCGGCCGGCTTCCTCGACCGGGTCCTGCCCGGGGGGGTCCGGCGGATGATCTGGCGCCAGCACCGTCCCGGCCGGCCGGGACCGCATCCCGTGGTGTACGAGCAGGTCACCTCGGTCCGCGGCATCCAGTCCTACGCGCTGATGCGCGGCCTGGTCATCGCCGAGCACCAGCCCCTGGGCGGCCTGGCCGGCGGCTTGCGCCCGGCTCCCCGCGGCTACCTGGCCGCCCAGAAACTGGTCGCCGCGGCGTCCCGGGGCCGGCTGACCGCCGCACATGAGGAACTGCTGTACGTCATGCGCAAGCCGGAGAACCGCTTCGCCCGTATCCTGTGAACTGGACCCGCCGCTGAACTGGATCCACCGCTGAACTGGGCCCGCTGAACTGGATCTGCTGAGCCTGGGGCGCTGAGCGCGGCCCGGCGTGCCCCGGCCGGGGCACTCGGCGAAACGTGCCTGGCCCGCACCCGGCCGCGCGTGTAGCCTCTGGGTGCCTAGCGGATTCCCGCGGCCTTGGATCAACCCGCCCCGGGAGCGGGCGCGGCGCCGGACGGAGGTGAACGTGACCGCTGAGGCGTCCGCCGGGCTGTCCGCGGACATAACGGGCCTGCCGGCCTGGACCCTGGACGAGGGCCAGCTGGGCGACCTGGAGCTGCTGCTGTCCGGAGCCCTGGCGCCGCTGCGCGGGTTCATGTCGCCCGCCGAGGTGGACTCGGTCACGGCCGAGGGCCGGCTGCCGGACGGGACCGCCTGGCCCGTCCCGGTGACCTTCGAGGTGCCGGCGAGCGCCATCAAGCCGGACGCGGCCCGGCTGCTGCTGCAGGACCCGGAGGGCACCCCGCTCGCGGTGCTCGAGATCACGGACCGGCTGCCCGCCCTCCCGGACCTGGTCCGGCTGGGTGGCCCGGTGACCGCGTACCGGCCGGCTGAGCATGGCCCCTTCCGCCACCTGCGGCGCACGCCCGCCGAGGTCCGGGAGGAGTTCGCGGGCGCCCCGGTCCTGGCCTACGTCACCAACGCGCCGCTGCACTGCCACCAGATCGGCCAGCTCCGGCACGCAGCCAGCCAGCTGAAGGCCCGGGTCCTGCTGCTGCCCATGCTGGCCGGCCCCGCCGAGATCGTGATCCGCCCCGACGCCCTGGTCCGCACCGTGCAGGCCGCGGCCCGCAACCTGCCGCCCGGCACCCAGGTCATCCCGGTACCGCTCCGGCCTTATCACGCCGCGGCCCAGGACGAGCTGGCCCTGCGGGCCATCGTGGCGGCCGCGTACGGGGCGACGCACCTGCTGGCCGACAAGCCCGTGCAGCGCACCCGGCCGGGCGAGGACGAGAGCCGGCCGGGGCCGGTCATCCCGGTGCTCTCCCCCGGTGACTGGGCCTACGACCCGGTCGCCGAGGTCTGGCGCCCGCTGTCCCTCATCGAGGCGGGTACCGAGCGCACCGACCTGGCGTCCGGCGAGCTCGAGGACATGCTGGACCGCGGGGTGGAGGTGCCCGCGTGGTTCACCCCGCCCGCGGTGGCCCAGGAACTGCGCCGGGCCCGGCCGCCGCGCAGCGAACGGGGTCTCGTTATCTTCCTGACTGGACTTTCCGGGTCCGGCAAGTCCACGCTGGCCCGGGCCCTGCGCGACGCGCTGAGCGAGCGGGGCGAACGGACCGTGTCGCTGCTCGACGGGGACCTGGTCCGGTCGCTGCTGTCCGCCGGGCTGACGTTCTCCCGGGCCGACCGGGACCTGAACATCGCCCGGATCGGGTTCGTGGCCACCGAGATCGCGCGGCACGGCGGGATAGCGATCTGCGCACCGATCGCCCCGTACGCCCAGGCCCGGCAGGAAGTCCGGCGGGCGGTCCAGGAGGTCGGCGACTTCCTGCTGATCCACGTGGCCACGCCAGCCGAGGTGTGCGAGGCCCGGGACCGCAAGGGCCTGTACGCCAAGGCCCGCGCGGGCCTGATCGACCACTTCACCGGGGTGTCGGATCCCTACGAGGAGCCGGACGACGCGGACCTGGTCATCGACACGTCGCTGGTGACCCGCCAGCAAGCGCTGGACGCCGTGCTGCACCTGCTGACCGCCGGCGGCTGGCTGCCCGCGAAGGCCGAGCGGCGCTAGTCGTCGTCCTCGGCGCGGCTGCCCGCGTCGAGCCGCCCGCGGAAACTGTGCAGGCGTGACGTGAGAGCGCTGGACATCGCGTCCCGCTGCCGGGACAGCACCACGTAGCTGAAGATCCCGCTGACCAGCAGCGCGGCCCCGAGGAGCAGCACGCTCCTGAGACCGGCCAGGTAGAGCAGGCCGGTGGCGGCGACGAACAGCAGGATTCGGGCCGTGGTGTAGGCGAGGGCGGAACGCATAGCGGGTCTAGCCTACTCGCCGCTCTCCGGCCCGGCGGACGGGTCCTCGGCCAGGATGTCCAGCAGCATCCCGGGGTCGATGTTGCCGCCCGACAGCACGGCCACGGTCGTCGCGGCCGAGGGCAGTTCCTTGCGGCGGAACAGGCACGCGGCCACGGCCACGGCACCGCCGGGTTCCGCGATCAGCCGGGCGTCCAGGGCCAGCCGCCGGACCGCGGCCCGGATCTCGTCCTCGCTGACGGTGACGATGTCCTCGACATACTCCAGCATGTGCCGCAGCGGCAGGGCACCGACCTGATCGACGCGCAGAGCGTCAGCGATGGTCCGCCGGGTGAGCTCGGGCGGCCAGGCCACCTGCTGGCCCTGGTGCAGCGAGTCGCGCGCGTCCGCGGCGAGCTCGGGCTCCACGCCGATCACGACGGCGCCCGGGCAGAGGGAGCGGACCGCGGTGGCCACGCCGGCGATCAGGCCGCCCCCGCCCACCGGGACCACGACCAGGTCCACTCCGGGGCAGTCGGCCGCGATCTCCAGGCCGGCCGTGCCCTGGCCCGCGATCACCCGCCGGTCGTCGAACGGCGGGATCTGCGCCGCCCCGCGCTGGGTGGCGATCTCCCGGGTGGCCGCCAGCCGGGCGGCCAGGCTGGGCGCCGAGACCACGATCTCCGCACCCAGCTCGCGGATGGCCGCCACCTTGACGGCGGGGGCGTTGTCCGGGACCACTACCACGGCGGGCATCCCGAGCAGCGCGGCGGCGTAGGCCACGGCCTGGCCGTGGTTGCCGCTGGAGTGGGTCACCACCCCGATCCGCCGGGCCGCCGCGGGCAGCGCGCTCATCGCCGCGTAGGCGCCGCGCAGTTTGAACGCCCCCACGGGCTGCAGCGACTCGGGCTTGACCAGCAGCGAGGGTTCGGCCCGCGGGAACGGAACCAGCGGGGTGCGGACCGACACCCCGGCCAGGGCCACCGCGGCGGTCCGGATCTCGTCGATCGACACGAGCGGCTGCACGCGATCACCCTAGATGAGCGCCACGGTTTTAAGGAAACTAGGGAGAAAACTGTCGTTAGTCGCCACACTTGGGACAGGCTCGATCATGAGCCCGCAACGGCAGGCCAGGAGGGGACGTGCGTGGACGGCAGCAATGAGCGCCTCCTGACCCCGGGGGAGGTCGCTGCCCTGTTCCGGGTCGACCCGAAGACCGTTACCCGGTGGGCGGCGTCCGGCCGCATCAGCAGCATCCGCACGCCCGGCGGGCATCGCCGGTTCCGCGAGTCGGAGGTCCGCGCGCTGCTCCGCGGCGAAGCCGGGACCAGCAAGGACGAGGGTCAGGGTAGTTAGGCCCGCTGGCCCGCCGGGTTCAGCCCGCGTCCGGGCCTGGCCGGCGCCGGGATCAATCCGCGTCGGGCCGCTTGGCCGGCCCGGGCGCCACGCCCAGGCTGGCCCGGTACTCCGCGAACTGCCGCTGCAGCTCCGCGTCGCCCTCCTGCCACCGGCGCCGCTGTGCCTCAAGCTCGTCCTCGGTTATGGCGTGCGCGGCCAGGCGGTCGTAGTCCGCGTCGGCCGGGCCGATCTCCACGTACGCATCACCGATCAGCTGCCCCTCGTCAGCCAGCACTGACTCGGGAACCAGGAGGTTCCCGTTCGGCAGCTGGATAACATGCATCACCCAACACTCTAAAGCCCATAGCGGAGATTGAAGTAGAGCATCACATCAAGAGCGGTCCGGATGTTGCCGCCGAGCATGTCCACCAGCGCCGGGCGCTGGCGGGAGGCGATCGCGGCGAACGCGTCGGCGAAGAACTCCCGGCGGCCCAGATCCCCGGGCTGCTTGTGGAAGTCGCTCACCAGTGACCCCTCGCAACGCTGGTACAGGTGGCGGAACTCGTCCGAGTCGGACTGCCAGCGGCCCTGCTCCCGGTCGATGTCGTCGAGGGCGTGCCCGACCTCGTGGCACATGACGTCGGGTGCGGACGAGGGCCGCGATCCTACGATGATCTTCCTCTCGCCGTACGCGCCCGCGCAGGCGTCCCAGGTCGCGCGGCCGGACGGCAGCGGGACGCCGCGCAGCCGCGCCATGTCGTCCAGTTCCGGGACGCCGCCCTCGCCCACGTGGATCGCGTCCACGCCGGCGGCGAGGATTTGTTTGATCATCAGGGGCAGTTCGGCGAGGCGGTTGACCGCGCGCACCACCGGAGGCGAGGGCACCTTGCTGGGTGGCCATTCACGGCGCAGGACCCGTTCCAGCGGCCCGCAGTTCTGATAGCCCTCGGCGGCCCGCCGCGCGTGCGCGACCTCGTACCAGGGCAGCCTGGCCGCGTCCGCCTCGGCCGGGCGCGCGGACTCCGCCGCTGCGCCGCGGGCCGCGTCCGCCGCGGGCCCGGACCGTCCGCGCGCGCCCTTGCCGGACGAGGACCCTTTCGCTGCCCGCCCGCCCGCCGCCCGCCGGGGCAGGGCGTGCCCGGGGGCGGGGCGGATCGCGGCCCGATCCTGGCCGGACGCCCGGCCAGCTGCGCGCGTGGCCCCGGTGCCCGCGCTGCCCCCGCCGGTGCCGCCGCCGCCGGTGCCGCTGCTTGTGGGCCCGGGGCCGCTGCCTGCGGGCCTGCCCGTCCTGGGCGCGGAAGTCCCGGTCCAGGCCGGCCCGGGAGCGGTGGGCTCCGTCCGTGCGGTCCCAGTCGGGTCGCTCCCAGTCGGGTCGGTCCCAGCCCGGCCTGGTCCGGGCCGGCCTGATCCGGTCCGGTCAGCTCCGGTCCGACCTGGTCCGGGCCGGCCGGTTCCCGTCGGGTCGCTGGCCCGTCCTGGGCTGGCCCGGCATGGGGTGGCCCGGTGTGGGCTGGCCCGGTCTGGGGCGGCCCGGTCTGCGGCGGGCCCGGTGCGGTTCCTGGTATCCCGGGCCCGGCTCCTGGTGTCCCCGGCCCGGTCCCAGCGGCGCCGGCTGCGGCGGGCCGGATGCGCGGCGTCCAGGGTCCCCGTGGCCTGGTCCCGGTGGTCCCCGCGGCGCCTGTCCCGGACTCTGGTGCCCCTGACTCTGGTGTCCCTGACTCTGGGGTCCCTGGGTCTGGTGTCCGCGGCCCGGGTCCCGCCGCGCTCGGTGGCCACGGGCCGGCGGCCCCCGTCCCGGCGGCGCCCGCTCCGGCTGCGGGTGACGGCTCTGCCGCGGGGCTGGCCCGGCCCGCCTCAGGACGGGCCCGGCGCACCCGGCGCGGCAACTCCACCTGCGGGGCCGGCTCCACGGGCCCGCCGACGTCCGGAGCCCCGGCCCCGGACGTCATCGCGGTGCTCACGGACGGGCCAGCGGATCCCTGGTCCGGGTCGGGGACATGGTCGCGACGATGCCGGCCGGACGGTGGCACGATGACAGAGTTGCCCACAGCCGGAGGACCCGGCCTCGTGCTACCGCGTGATCGCGACCCGCCCCGGCCCGGCCGGATGTACCGGCGAACGCGATCGAAAAGCCGCAGCCGCATAAGTCGCACTCCCAGCGATCGCGTGCCAGGGTGCCAGCGTATGACGAAACTGCGCGAACGTCATCTGTCGTTACCCGCTGTTACCGGTTATGGGTCTCATACCGTTACCGAGTGACTCCCCTCATTTGCTGACGAAGCGGTCTCGGCTTTGGCTAAGCTGCGCGCATGTGGCTAGTCGGCGCCCTATCTGTGCTGCTCACCCTGGCTTTCTGGGCCTGCTGGTCGCGGCGGCCACGGCGGCTGGCCCGGCCGGAGGGATCAGCGGCGGAGGCAGCTTTCCGCCGGCACCCCGCAGGTCGCGGACGCTACGCGTCTGCCGATGACCGTGTGTCACTAGCTGGGACGACGGTGTCCGAAGACTGGGCCGTGCCCCGGGGCCCTGACGACGACGCCGACTTCCTCGGCGAACTCGACCGGCTCATCCGGGGCCACGGGGAACCCGGCACCGAAGACTGACAATTCCTAGTCCGGCCGCCTCCGGCGCGCCGCGCTGGGCATGACCTCCCGCCCGGGCTCAGCTCAGGCCGGCGTAGGAGTGCAGCCCGGTGATGAACAGGCTCACGCCCAGCAGGTTGAACAGCAGGCAGCCGAACCCGACCAGCTGGATGAGGGCGGCCCGGCGGCCACGCCAGCCCGCGGTGACCCGAGCGTGCAGGAAGCACGCGTACACCACCCAGGTGATGAAGGCCCAGGTCTCGGTGGGGTCCCAGCCCCAGTACCGGCCCCAGGCCTCGTCCGCCCAGATAGCCCCGGCCATGATGCCGAAGGTCCAGATCGGGAACGCGAACACCACGGTCCGGTAGGCGATCTGATCGAGCCGCTCCGCGCTGGGGAGCAGCCGGAACACCTCGCCGTAGCGGCTGCTCAGCCCGGCCGCCACCCGCCGGGTGTGCCGTTCGGCGAACAGGTACACGACGGCGAGCACGGCGGCCACCATGAACGTCCCGCTGGCCAGGGTCATCGCGGTCACGTGAATGGCGAGCCAATAGGAGTTCAGCGCGGGCACCAGCGGCCCGGCCGGGGTGTAGATAACGGTCTGGGCCAGCCCCATGATGATCACGATCGGGGCCAGGAAGAACAGCCCGAGGTGATAGGGCCGGTACTTGATCATCAGGCCGAGGAAGACCAGGACGGCGACGCACGAGACCGAGATCACGAACTCGTACATGTCGCCCCACGGGACCCGGTGCACGGCCAGGCCCCGGGTCACTACCCCGGTGAGGTGCAGGGCCACTCCGGCCGTGGTGAGGATGAGGGCGATCCGGACCAGGCGTCCAGGCGGAACCTCGGTGCGGCCCCGCTGGCCGGTGGCGACGGCACCGCCGCCCGCCGCACCACCGTCCCCTGGCCCGGCTGGCCCCCGGCCCGCTGGCCGCGGCGCCACCAGTCACGCCGGCACCACTGGCCCCGGCACCACTGGCCGGCGCGCTGGTGTCCACGGCAGCGCCGCCCATCGCAGCGCTGTCCATCGCAGCACTGTCCATCGCAGCGCTGTCCGCCCCGTCACCGTCCAGGGCACCGGCGCCCGCCCCGACCGCCGCGGGTACCCGGTGGCGCACGCCGGCCCCGGCCCGCGAGACGGCGGGGCTGCGCCGCCCGAAGGCGAAGTCAGCCGCGAACGCGATCACCGCCAGCGAGTACAGCACGACGGCGACGATCAGGAAATGATCGCTGAGATGGGACAGGCCCTGGTTGTCGGGCATCAGTCTGACTTCCCCTCGGTGGTCGCGGTGAGGGACGGGGTCCCGGTGGTAGCGGGCCCAGGATCAGGGCTGGCTTCGGTGCTGCCGCGGTAGGACTCGCCCAGGGCGCCGGCCAGGCCGGTGAACTCCTCATCGAAGCCGCCCGCCGGGTCGGAGCGGGCCAGGCCGCCCACCTCCACGACGGTCTGCCCGTCCGGGCCCGGGTAGGCCCGGACGAACACCCGGCGGCGCCGGACGAAGAAGGACAGGAGCAGGCCAGCCAGCGCCGCCAGGCCCGCGATCAGCGCGGGCAGCTGCCCCGGGTCATAGGTGATGGCCAGGCTGATCCACTGCCGGTACCCGGCGAAGGTGAGCGTGCCGGCGCCGCCCGGCAGCTTGATCGACTGCCCGACCGCGAGGGGTCGGGGCGCGACCGGCAGCTGGGTCAGCCCGGCCGTGTTCAGCTGGTACACCGATTGCGACGGGCCGCTGTCCATGCCCAGGTTGCCCTTGTACGAGACCAGGCTGACCCGGGGGGCGAGCGGGGCCGGGAAGGCGGATTCCAGCTGCCCGCCGACGTCGACCGCGGTGGGCAGGAACACGCCGGCGAACCCCAGCTGGTCGGGGTGCGCGTCCGGGACCTTGACCACGCCTTCGGAGGTCAGGCCGGTGGTGTCCACCGCGATGAACGGGACCGGCTGGTCGAAGACCACCTTCCCGGTGCCGTCGGTGACCTTGAAGACCGGCGCGTATCCGTGGCCGATGATGAAGACGCGCACGCCGTCCACGTTGACCGGGTGGTTGACCCGCAGGTTGTCGTGGCGGACCGCGCCGCCCGGCTGCGCGGAGTAGCTCACGTACGCGTTGAACGACAGCGGCTGGCCGCGCGACTGGCCGGAGGTGACGTAGGAGGCCGTGAAGCGGTTCAGCGTCATCGTGAACGGCTGGAGGTCCGAGGGAGACACCAGCCGGCCGGGGCGGAACTGGTCCAGCGCCGTCACCGTGTTGGCGAACGAGGTCCCGCTGACCAGCAGCCGGTTGGCCTTGTACCCGAACAGGCCGCCCAGGGCCACCGCGCCCAGGAGGGCCAGCAGCGCCAGGTGGAACACCAGGTTGCCCAGTTCGCGGCGGTACCCCTTCTCGGCTGACACCCAGCCGTCACCAGTCCGGAGCCGGAACTTGCGGCGGCGCAGCACGGCCGAGGCGGCGTCGAGGGCGGCCGCCGGGTCGAGGGTGCTCTGGTGCCGGACGGACTGGGGCAGCCGGGCCAGGTTGCGCGGGGCGGGCGGCGGCAGCGCCCGGGCCGAGCGGACCAGCCGGACGCTGCGCGGCACTACGCAGCCGGCCAGGGAGGCGAACAGCAGCAGGTAGATCGCGGCGAACCAGGGCGCCGCGAACACGTTGAACAGGGACAGCCGGGCTAGCCAGGGCGCCAGCGCCGGATGCGAGACGTAGTACTGCTGGACCGCCGCCGGGTCGATGCCCTGCTGCGGCAGCAGCGAGCCGGGGACGCTGCCCACGGCCAGCAGGAACAGCAGCACCAGCGCGGTGCGCATCGAGGTCAGCTGCCGCCAGCCCCAGCGGGCCCAGCCGACCAGACCGAACGAGCTGGGGTGGCCGGCAGGCGGAGCCGGCGGGCCGGCCGTGGCATCCTCGTCTGGCCGGGCGCCGCTGGCTGGCCCGGGTGGGACGCGCAGTCCGGTCATCGGGTCACCACCCGAGGTCGAGGTGCGTGGGGGGCGCGGTCATCCGGGCTCCGCCACTGCCCGCTGGACCAGGGTCTTCAGCCCGTCGTACGTGGCCCCGCCGATCACCCGCGCGGTGATCCGGCCACTGCGTGAAATCACCAGTGTGGTCGGGATTCCGGCGGGCGGCACCGTATTGCGGAAATCGAGGGCGAGGTTGTCGCTGGGGTCGTTCAGGCTCGGATAGCTGATCCGGAAGTTACTCATGAAGGCCTCGGCGCTGGGCGCGCTGTCCCGGATGTCGATGCCGAGGAAGCGCACCCCGGACGCCTTGAAGTGGGTGGCCAGCGCGGCCAGGTCCGGGGCTTCTTCCCGGCACGGCGTGCACCATGAGCCCCAGAAGTTCAGCACCACGACGTGACCGCGGTAGGCGGCCAGCGTGAGCTTCCCGCCGCCGACCACCGGGCCGCTGACGGACGGGGCCACCGGCCCCGTCCCGCTCTTGAACACCGTGGTCCCCGGGTCCCCGGCCACGAAGCTCTGCCCGTTGCTGGCCGGCGTGCTCGCGGCGATGCCGCCCGTGGTGCAGCCCGCCACCGCCAGCGCCGAGGCGGCCGCGAGAGCGGCCGCCGCAACGCCGCGTCCCGCCCCGGCGGGGCGGCGGGTCCGGCGGGCGAGTGGGGACACGGGAAGAGATTCTCCTACAGGCAGTAGTACCGGGCCCTATTGTGCCTGACCGGAGTCAGCCGGCCCACGGCGGGGCGGCCTGGGCGGCCTCCGCCGCCAGGCTGATCACCGGTTCCCGGCCGGTCAGGCACCGCTCCCTCAGGCACCGGGCGTCTGCGGCGGCGGGGAGTCCGCCGGCTCGCAGTAGGTGACGCTGGTGATCGTGTCCCCGGTGTAGCGGAAGGTGGTCACGCTGGCCAGCGCGCACTGCCGGCGGCGGGGGTCGTGCCACAGGTGCTGCCCCTCGACGGCCCGGCGGGCGGTCCAGATGGGCAACTGGTGGCTGACGCAGACGATCTCGTGGCCTCGCGCGGCCCGCGCCGCGTCCGCCATCGCCGCGAGCATCCGGGCGGCGATGGCCTTATAAGGCTCACCCCAGGACGGCCGGAACGGGTTGTACAGGTAGCGCCAGTCCGCCGGGTGGCGCAGCGCGCCGGAACCCACGCCGAACGTGGTGCCCTCGTATCGGTTCGTCGGCTCGATAAGCCGCTCGTCGACGTCCACTTCGAGGCCGAACTGCGCGGCCAGCGGCGCCGCGGTCTCCCGGGCCCGGTCCAGCGGCGACGAGCGCAGCGCCACCACGTCCCGTCCGGCCAGGAATGCGGTGGCGGCCTTGGCCATCAGGCGGCCGTCTTCGGAAAGGTGGAAGCCGGGCAGCCGGCCGTAGAGGATCCTGCCCGGGTTGTGGACCTCCCCGTGGCGCAGCAGGTGCACCACGGTGCTGGCGGACGGCAGCGATGATGCCCCGCCGTCTGCCGCGTTCGCGCCGCTCGTCTCAGTCATGGCCGGCCCAGCCTACCGGGACATCTGCGCTGATCCCGGCGCGGCCACCTGAGCAGGTGAACAGCGGGTAAACTCGGGGCCAGCTTGTGGCTGCGCCTAGGGTTCCGCGCTTCGTCCGCACCGGTGAGCACACACCGGCCCCCCACAATCAGGACGAGGCGGGCTGGACCGAGCGGCGCCAGGCGCCTACGGCGCCCACACCTGACGGGATAGAAACCTCGAGGGCTCTCAGTTCGCCATGCCCGGGGAACCCGCTCGCCGGCTCCCAGGGCCCGGACCTGGAGCCGCCCCAGTGAGCGCCACCGCCCTCGCCCTTATCCTCGTCGCCGCCGTCGCCCACGCCACCTGGAACCTGTTCAGCAAGCAGGCCTCGGTGGCGGGCGCCTCCTCCTTCGTCTGGCTCATGTCGCTGGCCGCCACGGGGCTGTACGCCCCGGTGGTCGCGGTGAGCGTGCTGCTCAGCCCGCCCCGGCTCACCCTTCTGGACTGGGTGTTCATGGTCGGCACCGGGTTTCTCCAGGTGGGTTACTTCCTGTTCTTGCAGGCCAGCTACC
The DNA here is from genome assembly GCA_963844695.1 of uncultured Actinomycetes bacterium. GTDB lineage: Bacteria > Actinomycetota > Actinomycetes > Streptosporangiales > Streptosporangiaceae > RYN-230. The sequence goes on along the minus strand of CAWJPL010000029.1, from coordinate 72,558 downwards.
GGCTCGGCGACCTGTCCCTGGTCTACCCGCTGGGCCGCGGGAGCGGCGCGCTGCTGGCCGCCCTGGCCGGGATCGTCCTGCTCGGCGAACGGCCCGGTCCGGCCGGCATCGCCGGGATCGTCCTGGTCGTGCTCGGCGTGCTGGTGCTGGGCGCACCCGGCCGCGGCGGCGACTCCCCCGCCCCACCGGGCCCGGGAACCCCGGCGCGGCCACGGCTGTCCCGGGCGATCGTCTTCGCCCTGGTGACCGGCACGTTCATCGCGTCCTACACGCTCTGGGACAAGTACGCGGTGAGCACGCTCCAGGTGCCGCCGCTCATCCAGGGCTACGCCTCGCTCCCGGTGATGGCCCTGGTCCTGGCTCCTTCCGCGATGCGCCAGCGGAGCCGGACCAGGCGGGTCTGGCGCGACTTCCGCCGCCAGGTGACGGGCGCGGCGGTGCTGTCGCCGCTGGCCTACATCCTGGTCCTGATCGCGATGAGCTTCACCGCGGTCAGCGCGGTCGCCCCGGCCCGCGAGGTGAGCGTGCTGGCCGGGGTGCTGCTCGGCCGCAGGCTGCTCGGCGAGGGTGGCCTGGCCCGCCGTCTCACCGCCGCGGCCGCGATCGCCGCCGGCATCATCTGCATCGCCATCGGCTAGCCCGCAGCGCCAGCCGGCCGCCGCGTCGCCGCAGCCGCTAGAACGGTCGCGGCGGGGCGCGCTCGGCTAGCTCAGGGTCACGGCGGCCGCGCGGGCCGCGGCGGGCAGTGCGGCGGCGATCCGCTCCACCGCCTCGCTGTCGTGCGCCGCGGACACGAACCACGCCTCGAACGGCGACGGCGGCAGGTAGACGCCCCCGTCCAGCATCGCGTGGAAGAAGGCGGCGTAGGCGGGCACGGACTGGTCCCGGGCCTCGGTGAAGTCGCGGACCGCCTGCTCGGTGCCGAGGAACACGGAGAACAGGCTGCCCGCCTGCTGCAGCCGGAACGGCACCCCCGCGGCCGACAGGGTGTCGCTGGCCAGCTTGGCGATGACGGCGGCGACCTCGTCCACCCGGGCGTACACCTCCGGCGTGCAACCCCGCAGGGTGGCCAGCCCGGCCGCCGTGGCCAGCGGGTTACCGGACAGCGTGCCGGCCTGGTAGACCGGGCCGGTCGGGGCCAGCCGGTCCATGATCTCGGCCCGGCCGCCGAACGCGGCGGCGGGCAACCCGCCGCCCATCACCTTGCCGAAGGTGGTCAGGTCGCCGGCCACGCCCTCCAGCCCGAACCAGCCGGAGGCGGTGATCCGGAAGCCGGTGAGCACCTCGTCCATGATGAGCAGCGCGCCGTTGTCCCGGCACAACTCGGCCAGCATCTCGTTGAACCCGCCGACCGGGGGGACCACGCCCATGTTGGCCGGGCAGGCCTCGGTGATCACGCAGGCGATCCGCGGCCCGTGGTCCACGAAAGCCTGCCGGACCGCGAGCGCGTCGTTGTAGGGCAGCACCAGGGTGTCACCGGCGGCCGCGCCGGTCACGCCGGGCGAGTCGGGCAGCCCGAACGTGGCTACCCCCGAGCCCGCGGCGGCGAGCAGCGCGTCCACATGCCCGTGATAACAGCCGGCGAACTTCACCACGACCCGGCGCCCGGTGAAGGCCCGGGCCAGCCGGACCGCGCTCATGGTGGCCTCGGTCCCGGAGTTCACCAGCCGGACCTTCTCCACCGGCGTGCGCGCCACGATCTCCTCGGCCAGCGCGACCTCACCCGCGGTCGCGGTGCCGAACGAGGTGCCCTTGGCGGCCGCGGCCGTCACCGCCTCGGTCACCGCGGGGTAGGCATGCCCGAGGATCATCGGCCCCCAGGAGCAGACCAGGTCCACATAGCTCCGGCCGTCGACGTCGGTGAGGTACGGACCGCGGCCGGAGTCCATGAACACCGGGACCCCGCCGACCGTCCCGAACGCCCGGACCGGCGAGTTCACCCCGCCCGGGATAACCGCGCTGGCGCGGCTGAACAGCTCACCGGACCGGCCGGGTCCACTCACCTAATCTCCTCGTCGCACGCGTCCGCCAGGACCTCGAGCAGCCGCACCGCATCGGGCAGCGAGCGGCCGCCTTGCTCGTCGGGCGCCCGTACCCAGCGCCCGGCCGGGCCGACGCCGTCCCGGGACGGCGGGGCCAGCACGTAACTGTTCCGGCAGTGCCAGCGCAGGCTGACCACCTCCTGCACGTCCTCAGGAGCGCAGTCCAGGTGACAGGACCACCACTCGTCCTCGTCGTCGGGCGCGCCGCGGGTCGCCACGAAGAACATGGCCCGCCCGCTGCCCACCGCGACCGGCCCGGTCGCCACCCCCGCGTCCTGCATCATGGCCAGGGCGGCCAGGCCCGCGGCGGCGGGCACGTCGAGCACGTCGAACACCCGGCCGGTGGGCAGGATCACGTTCGCCTCGGGATGGTGCGCCCACCGCTGCCGGGCCTTGCCCGGATCGCTGGTGGCCTGGATCTGCCAGGCCGGCGACATGGGATGGGCCGCCGGGGCCGGGCAGCCGACCCGGTCGCAGGAGCAGGCCCGCCCCGCGCTCCGCGCGTTGCCCCGCGGGTACGCACCCAGGGCCACCGGCCAGCCCAGCCCGGCGTAGGTGACGGCCGCGGCGGCCAGCCGCCCGCTCTCCCTGCGCCGGCTCCGGCGCAGTACCGGTGCGACCATTCAGTGCTCCAACTCCACAGCGTTGCCAGCTGACCGGGACATGCCCTCCTTACAGATGATGACGGGTCGAGTGCTCTGCGCGCAGGATACCGGCCGGTCAGATACCGACATGTTGCCGAACGCACAGTCCCCCAGGGCACTGGGGCCTCCCGGGCCACACCGGCCTCCAGAGACGTTCAGGCCAGTCTCCGGGCGAGTTCGGCCGCCCAGTAGGTCAGGATGACGCTCGCCCCCGCGCGGCGGATCGCGGTCACCGTCTCGTCGATGACCCGGTCCCGGTCCAGCCAGCCCTGCGCCGCGGCCGCCTCGACCATCGCGTACTCCCCGCTCACCTGGTACGCCGCCACCGGCACCGGTGACACCGCGGCCACCTGGGCGATGACGTCCAGGTAGGCCAGCGCCGGCTTGACCATCACGATGTCGGCGCCCTCGGCCAGGTCGAGGGCCACCTCGCGGAGCGCGTCGGCGGACCGCGCGTCCTGCTGGTAGGAGGCCCGGTCGCCGAACTGCGGGGCGCATTCGGCGGCTTCCCGGAACGGCCCGTAGAAGGCCGAGGCGAACTTGGCCGAGTACGCGCAGATCGCCACGTCCGGGTACCCGCCGGCGTCAAGGGCCGCCCGGATCGCGCCGACCTGGCCGTCCATCATCCCGCTCGGCGCCACCACGTGCGCGCCCGCGGCCGCCTGGGCGACCGCGATGGACCCGTACCGCTCGAGCGTCGCGTCGTTGTCCACCTCGCCGGAGCCGGTCAGCACCCCGCAGTGGCCATGATCGGTGTACTCGTCCAGGCACAGGTCCGCCATCAGCACGGTGGCGTCGCCCACCTCGGAGGCCAGATCGCGCAGCGCGAGGGCGAGGATCCCATCCGGGTCGTCGGCGCCCGAGCCGCGGGCGTCCTTCACCGCAGGCACCCCGAACAGGACCAGCCCGCCGACCCCGGCGGCTACCGCCTCCGCCGCGGCCTTGCGCAGGCTGTCCCGGGTGTGCTGGACCACGCCAGGCATGGAGACCACCGGCTGGGGCTCGCTGATCCCCTCCTTGACGAACATCGGCAGCAGCAGGTCCGCGGGCCGGACGCTGGTCTGCGCGACCAGCCTGCGCAGCGCCGCGGTCCGGCGCAGCCGGCGTGGCCGGGCCGCAGGGAACTGCGCGGTGGGGAGTTCAGCGGTCACGTGTTCTCCTGTCTCGTCCTAGCGGAGTCGCCGCCGTGCACCCCGGCGGCGCTCACTGGGCTTGCGCACCGGCTCCCCCGCCGCGATGGCCGCCTCGCGCACCCCGGCCGCGTACTCGGCCAGCGCGTTGACCAGGCCGGTGGCCGAGGGCTTGGGCGCCTTCACGTCCACCCGGAGGCCGAACTCCGCGGCGGTCTTGGCGGTCTGCGGGCCGATCACGGCGATCACGGTCACCGCGTGCGGCTTGCCGGCGATGCCGATCAGGTTCCGCACCGTCGAGGACGAGGTGAACAGCACGGCGTCGAAGCCGCCGCCCTTGATCGCCTCGCGGATCGGGGCGGGCGGCGGCGCCGCGCGCACCGTCCGGTACGCGGTGACGTCCTCCGTCTCCCAGCCCAGCTCGTTGAGCCGGGCGACCAGCGTCTCGGTGGCGATATCGGCCCGGGGCAGCAGAACCCGGTTGATCGGGTCGAGCACGCTGTCGTAGGGCTGCCAGGCCGCGGCGAGACCCTCACCAGACTGCTCACCCTCGGGCATCAGGTCAGGCTTGATACCGAAGTCAAGCAGCGCCCGGCCGGTCTGCTCGCCGACCGCGGCGACTTTCACCCCGGCGAAGGCGCGCGCGTCCAGCCCGTACTCCTCCAGCTTCTCGCGGACCGCACGGACCGCGTTCACGGAGGTGAAGGCGACCCACTGGTACCGCCCGGTGACCAGGCCCTTGACCGCGCGCTCCATCTGCTGCGGGGTGCGGGGCGGCTCGACCGCGATGGTCGGCACCTCCTCCGGCACCGCGCCGTAGGCGCGCAGGCGCTCGGAGACCGAGCCGGCCTGGTCCTTGGTCCGGGGCACCAGGACCCGCCAGCCGAACAGCGGCTTGGTCTCGAACCAGGACAGTTCCTGCTGCGCGCCAGCCGCCTCGCCCACCACGCCGACCGCGGGCCCGGTCTCGGTGAGCAGGCTGACCCCGGCCGCCTTGAGGTCCGCGGACACCGACCCCAGCGCGCACCGGATGGTCAGCTGCTCGGTAGTGGTCCCGTTCCAGGTGATCGTGAACGGGGTGCGCTCCGGCCAGCCCGCCGCCATGAGCATCTTGGCCAGATCGGCCGGCCCGGCCTCCACGCCCAGGATGACCAGGCTGCGGGGCGGCTGGGCCTCAGCGGACAGGCGGCTGACCTCAGCGGCGTGAACGATGCGGACGTCCCCGCCTGACTCCGAGGTCAGCGGGATGCCCGCGTAGGCGGGCACCGCGGTGGCGGCGGGCATGCCCGGCACGATCTCGAACCGGACCCGGGCCTTGGCGCACGCGGCGGCGCCCCCGGCCGCCGACCCGAACAAGAGCGGGTCGCCGTCGTAGGCCGCCACCGCCAGCTGGCCGGCCTTGACCGCCTTGACCAGCAGCCGCGGATCGGCGTCCAGCTCGGACCGGTCGCGGACCTGCGCCCCGGCGGGGAGCAGATGGCGCACCCGGTCAGCCACCTCAGCGGTGGCGAACACCAGGTCGGCCCGGCCCAGCAGCCCGGCGGCGCGCACCGTGAGCAGCTCCGCACTGCCCGGCCCGGTGCCCACGAAAGCCGCCAGGCCGGGCTGGGCCGCCCGCTTCGCCGCTGCGGCACCGTCCTGGTCGGACTGGCCGGACGCGTCCTTCTTCGACGTGGAAGTCACACTCACAATGCATCGTCCCCGTTGCTGATGTATTCCGAAGACCCTGACGCGTATGCCGCCGCGCCCTGGCGCAGCAGCTCGGCGGCGACGTCGCGGCCGAGGCGTCCAGCCTCGGCCGCAGGGGCGGTCGCGCTGGCCCGCAACGCCGAGCCCCCATCCAGCGCCGCAACAACCGCTCTCAGCTGCAGTATCTCCGTTCCCGCAGCATACGCACCTACCGGCGCGCTGCAGCCGGCGGCCAATCCGGCCAGTACCGCCCGTTCCGCGGTCACCGCAGCCCGGCTGAGCCGGTCGTCCACCTGGGCCAGCAGGGCGGCCAGGCCGGTGTCGCCGGCCCGGCATTCCACCGCCAGCGCGCCCTGTCCGGGCGCCGGCAGCATCTCTTCCGGCTCGAAGATCTGGGTCGCGGCGTCCAGCCGGCCGATCCGGGCCAGCCCGGCGCTGGCCAGCAGCACCGCGTCCAGCTCACCCGATTCGACCTTGCCCAGCCGGGTACCCGCGTTGCCGCGGACCGGCACCGGCCGGATGTCGGGGCGCAGCAGCCGCAGCTGGGCGGCCCGGCGCGGCGACCCGGTGCCGACGGTGGCCCCGGGGGCCAGGTCGGCGAACTTGGCGCCGTCCCGGGCGGCCAGCGCGTCCCGCGGGTCCTCCCGGACCGGGACCGCGGCCAGCACCAGCCCGGGGGCGGGGCCCACCGGGAGGTCCTTGAGCGAGTGCACGGCGAGGTCGAGCTGGCCGGCCAGCAGGGTCTCCCGCAGCGCGCTGGCGAACACGCCGGTGCCGCCGATCTGGGCCAGGTCGCCCTGGGTCACGTCGCCGAACGTGGTCACACCGACCAGTTCCACGCTGACCCCGGTGCGCTCGGTGATGAGCCGGGCCACCTGGCCGGACTGGGCCATGGCCATCGGGCTCTTGCGGGTGCCGAGCCGCAGCGGCGGCCTGCTCACGTGTCCTCCTGAGTCCGCGCGGTTACCAGACGCACTGTCTGGCTTGGCGCTGGCCGTGCCGGGGTCGGTGTCGGCCAGCGTGACCGCGGCGACGACGGCGGGGTCGAGATCGAACAGCACCCGCAGCGCGTCCTCGTAAGCGTCGCCGCCCGGGGATCCGGCCAGCTCCTTGACCCGCACCGTCGGCGCGTGCAGCAACTTGTCCACCACCCGGCGCATGGCCCGTTCCACCTCGTCCAGCGTGCGGTGGTCGGCGGGCAGCCGGCCGGCCAGCCGGGCCAGCTCGGCGTCCACCACCTTGGCCGCCTTGGTCCGCAGCGCGACCACGGTGGGCGCGACCCGGGCCGCGTGCACGGCCGACACGCGGGCCGCGAACTCCTCGGCCACGATCGCCCGGACCTCGTCGACATCCGCCTCACGGGTAGCCAGGCCAGCCAGTTCCGGCCCGCCGGCGGCCCCGGCGGGCCGGTCCCCCAGCGTGTCCAGGCCGACCAGCTGGGCCCCGGGCAGCGCGGCCACGGCCGGATCGACGTCGCGGGGCATGGCCAGGTCCAGCAGGACCAGTGGCCGGGCGGGCTGGTCCCGGCGGGCCAGGGCCTGGGTCACCAGGTCCGCGCCGATCACCACGCCCGCGGCGCCGGTGCAGGAGATGACCAGGTCCGCCTGGGCGATGGGCTCAGCCAGGTCGGCGAGGTCGGCGACGGTGCCGCCGACCGACGCGGCGAGCCGCCCGGCCCGGTCGGCGGTGCGGTTGGCCACCACGATGTGCGCCGCGCCCATCCGGGCCGCGGTGGTGGCGGCCAGCGAGCTCATCGAGCCGGCCCCGACGACCAGCACCCGCAGCCCGGCGAGCGGCCGGGACGGATCGCCGGCCGGGACCTGCCCGGCCTGCGCGCTGGCCTGCGCCGCGGCGGGCCCGGCGGCCAGCCTGCCGTGCGCGGCCGCGATGCCGATGCTGACCAGGTTCGCGCCCGCCTGGTCGATCCGGGTCTCGGCGTGCGCGCGCCGGGCGGTCCGCAGCGCGAGCGCGCCCAGTTCGCCGAGGCCGCGGCTGAGCGTGCCCTGCTCGCGGGCCACGGACAGGGCCTGCCGGACCTGGCCGAGGATCTGGCTCTCGCCCACCACCATGGATTCCAGCCCGCAGGCCACGGCGAGCAGGTGCTGCACGGCCCGGTCCTCGTAGTGCACGTACAGGTTCGGGGTCAGCTCGCTGAGCGCGATGCCGGAGTGCCGGGCCAGCAGGTCACAGATGGACGACACGCCGCCGTGGAACTTGTCCACCTCGGCGTAGACCTCCACCCGGTTGCAGGTCGACACCACGAACGTGCCGCCCACGTTCGGGGCTTGCGAGACGTCGCGGATCAGCTTGCCGAGCGTGTCACCGCTGACGACCGCCCGCTCCAGGACCGGGAGCGACGCGCTCTTGTGGCTCAGGCCGACCACGAGCACGCTCATCGGCCCACCGCCTGGGCATCCTGCGGGACGCGCACCACCGACCTCCGCTGCGCGTGGAAAGCGAGAATCTGCAACTCGATGGACAGGTCGACCTTACGCACGTCTACGCCACCGGGCACATTAAGGACCACGGGCGCGAAGTTGAGGATGCTGGTCACCCCGGTCGCGACCAGCCGGTCGCAGACGCCCTGCGCGGTGCCCGCGGGCGTGGCGATGACCCCGATGGACACCCGGTGGCGGGCCACGACCTGCTCCATCTGCTCCACGTCCAGCACGCCGTGCCCGGCGATCTGGGTCCCGACCACCTCCGGGTCGCTGTCCAGCACGGCCGCGATGCGGAACCCCCGCGAGGCGAACCCACCGTAGTTGGCCAGGGCGCGGCCCAGGTTCCCGGCGCCGACGATGACCACCGGCCAGTCCTGGGTGAGCCCCAGTTCCCGGGACACCTGGTAGACGAGGTACTCCACGTCGTACCCGACGCCCCGGGTGCCGTAGGACCCCAGGTGCGACAGGTCTTTGCGGAGCTTGGCCGAGTTGACCCCCGCCGCGGCCGCGAGTTCCTCGCTCGACACGGTGGGGATGTCCTGCTCCGCGAAGGCGTACAGGACACGCAGGTACACGGGTAGGCGGGCGATCGTGGCCTCCGGGATGCCCTGGCCGCCGTTTGCTGCTCTGCCGTTCGCGGATACTGCACGCCGTGACATGCGCCGACGCTCCTGAGGGATCGACCTGCACTAGTCAACCTGGACTGGTCAACTGTTGACTGGGGGCGGCCCAGACGCCCGCCGAAGGGTTGCGGTTTTTAACGGTACGCCCTTGTGAACGTTTGCACAAAGTCAGGCCGACCCGGCTGCCCCGCGCTTGCGGTCCAGCGCTGCGGCCCGGTGCCTGCCGCCCGGCGGTGCGGCTCAGCGCAGGCCGGGCCGCGTCACCGGGCCAGCGCCGCCCGCAGGCGTTCCTCGCTGACCCGCCAGAAGTCGTGCTGGACCCCGTCGATCAGGGTGACCGGGATCTTGTCCCAGTAGTCCCGCGTATCCGCGGCTGACCTGGTGATGTCGCGTTCCTCCCAGGGCACGCCGAGGTCCGCGGCGACCCTCGCGACCACCTCCCGCGCGTCGTCGCACAGGTGGCAGCCCGGCTTGGAGAGCAGGGTGATCGCGTGCGTACCGGGCGTCCCGGCGCTGGATGTCACGGCGACACCCCGGTCACGGGACCCGGCGCGGCGTCACCGCCGCGACCTTGGCCTGGCGGACGCCCAGCTCGATCACGTTGGTGGCCAGCACCAGCGGCCGCCGGCGGGCCTCGAAATCGGTCACGTAGGGCCGCTCGTGATGCTGGTCGTAAGCGGCCCGGTCGGCGTAGAGCTGGTAGAGAATTCTCTGCAACGGCGCGGACGGCACGCCGTGCACCACGTAGGCGAGCGTCCCCGGCTCACCGGTCCGGACCTGTTCGACCACGTGCTCGGCCAGCCGGTCGAACTCCTCCGCGCCCGCGTCCAGCAGGGTGTAGATGGCGATCCGGCCGTAGAGGCGGTCGGTGTCCACCGCGCCCGGGCCGGCCAGGGCGGCCTCGATCACGTCGTCGATGGCGGGCAGCTGCATACCGGTGGCGAACTCGATGTCGTCCCCGGGCGTGCGGGCCGGGGAGGACCGGTGCAGCGTGGCGGCGTCACTGCCGGGGCGCCCGGCGGCCTGGCCCGGGGCCGGGGACGTGTCCGGCCGGAACAGCGGGTCGAAGGCCCCGGTGACCGGCTCGACCGGGTCGGCGTGAAAGCCGGCCGTGCCCTCCGCCGGGAAGCCGCCGGGACCTGGGTAGTCGCCGGCCTGGAACCCGCCCGTCTCCCGGTACGGCCCGGCGGCGCCCCGTGTTTCCGGACGAGCTCCTGTTTCCGGACGAGCCCGTGTTTCCGGATGAGACTGCCCTTCCGGGCCACCCGGCCCGGCGCCGGGGGACCCGCCCTGGGCGCGGTAGCCTCCCGCGTCGTACCCGCTGTTGACGTAGGCGGCGAAGGCTGCGCTGTCGTCGAAGTGGCGGAAGCCATCGCGGTACAGGTCGAGCGAGTCGTCGCCGCCGTAGTCAGGATCCCCGGCCGCCCCCGCGCTGGCGGGACGGCTGGCCCCGTCCCGGATCTGGCCCAGGTTCAGCCGGGCGGCCCGGCTGGCGGCCAGCCAGGCCGCCACCGCCGCGACCAGGGTCAGCACCGGGAACGCGACGTTGGCGGGCAGCTGGGCCTGGAGCCCCTGGGTGGCCAGCGCGGCCAGGGCGGCCAGCCCGACCGCGGTGAGGGCCTCCCGCCAGGCGGGATCGTGGCGGCTGCGCAGCCCGGTAGTGATCAGCGCCACGACCACGGTCAGCACCACGACGACGGCGACCAGGCCGAGCAGGCCCAGCGGAAGGAACTCGAAATGGTCCCGGGCGGCGGGCCACTGCCGGGTGAACGGCTGCGCGCTCAGCACGTCAGTGGCCAGGATCACCCCCGCCACCACGAACAGCCCGGCCAGGCAGAGCCGCCCGGCGAACCGCGCGACCAGCCCCTTCGCGGCCAGCTCGACGATGCCCCAGGCCAGCGCCAGGGGCGCGACCAGGGCCGCGCCGAGCTGGGTGACGCGGAACGTCGTGGGCACGAAACCGCGCCGGTAGCCCGCGGCCTGCGCCGCCAGCCCTACGGTGAGGCCAGCGAGGGCGATGACCCAGGCCACCATGTCGGCCCGGGGTTTTCGCAGGCAGAGCCGGACGGCCAGGCCGGTACCGACCGCGGCGAGCACGGTCCCGGCCAGGGCGGCGGCGAACGAAATAGACATTGCAGCCTATGGTGCACGACGGGCGGCGATGATGCAGACCAGATCGACGACCCAGCCCTGCGGACCAGACCGAGTCCAGCCCCGCTGGGCAGATCGACGACCAGCCCCCCGGGACAACGACCGGTTTGTAGACTCGCCGCATGAGGCAGCTGCGGGACCAGCTTCCCGGCGGCGCCAGACCCCTCGGGCTGCGCAAGTCCGCCCGGGTGCGCCGGGAACAGGCGGAGCTGGCCGGGGCCGCCTCCGCCGCGCTGGCCACGGTGGTTCAGCTGCCCCCCCGCGAGGACCCCACGGCGGGCGCGTTCTTCGATGTGGACAACACGCTGATCCGTGGTGCCTCCATCTACTACTTCGCCCGCGGGCTCGCCGCGCGGGACATGTTCGGCCCGCGCGACCTGGCCCGGGTGGCCTGGGGCCAGGTGTACTTCCGGCTCCGCGGGGCGGAGAACTCCGAGCACATCAACGCGCTGCGCCAGGCCGCGCTCACCTTCGTGGCCGGGCACAAGGTGACCGACATCATCAGCCTGAGCGAGGAGATCTTCGACGAGACCATGGCCGACCGGGTCTGGGAGGGCGCCCGCGAGCTGGCCCAGGGGCACCTGCGGGCCGGCCAGCGGGTGTGGCTGGTCACCGCGACGCCGGTGGAGCTGGCCACGGTCATCTCGCAGCGGCTCGGGCTGACCGGCGCGCTGGGCACCGTCGCGGAGTCCGTGGACGGCGTGTACACCGGCCGCCTGGTCGGCGGCCTGCTGCACGGCGCGGCCAAGGCCGCGGCGGTGGCCTCACTCGCCGAGCGGGAAGGGCTCGACCTGAGCCGTTGCTCGGCCTACAGCGATTCCAGCAACGACCTGCCCATGCTCCAGCTGGTCGGCCACCCGAACGCGGTCAACCCGGACGCCGAGCTGCGCGCCGAGGCCCGCCGCGGGGGCTGGCCGGTGCATGATTTCCGGTCTGGCCGCAAGGCCACGCTGGTGGCGCTGCCGACCGCGGCGGGCCTCGGCGCGGTGGCCGGCGGCGTCGCAGCCGGGCTGGCCTTGCACCGCCGGCACCAGCGCAACAGTCAGGGCTGATCCCGGACCCCCGCGAGGCTCCCGCGAGCCGAACGCGGGACCGCGCTCCACGACCAGGTCGTCCAGCTTCGCCTGGATACTCCCGCTGACCGCGGCGGTCAGGTCCGTGATCACCGCTGGATCCCGCCACGCGCCCGCGGGGTACCCGGCGGTCTCCACCGGCGGGCCGAAGTCGATGATCCACTTGGACGGCAGCGGGACCGCGCCCAGCGGGCCGAACCAGGGGAACAAGGGCGTGATCGGGAAGTAAGGCAGCCCGAGCAGCCGGGCGAGCGGCTTGGCGTTGCCGACCATCGGGTAGATCTCCTCGGCGCCGACGATCGCGCAGGGCACGATCGGCACCCGGGCCCGCAGGGCGGTGACCGCGAACCCGCCCCGGCCGAAACGGCGCAGCTGGTAACGGTCGCTGAAGGGTTTCCCGATGCCCCGGAACCCTTCCGGGAACACGCCGACCAGCTCACCGTCATGGAGCAGGCGGTCAGCGTTCGCGGGGCAGGCCCGGGTGTGGCCGGCCCGCCGGGCCAGGAAGGCCAGCCCGGGAAGCTCGTAGACCAGGTCCGCGCCGAGCAGGCGGAGGTTCCGGTGCTGGGGATGCTCGTCGTGCAGCCCGGTCTGCAGCATGATCGCGTCGAGCGGGAGCACCCCGGAATGGTTGGCGACGAGCAGCGCGCCGCCGCTGGACGGCACGTGGTCGAGCCCGCGCATCTCGACCCGGAACCACTGCTCGTACAGCAGCCGGGCCAGCGGGATCAGCAGCCGGGTGTTGAACTCCGGGTCGAAACCGAACTCGTCGACCTCGCCCTCGCCGGTGACCTGGCGCCGGGCGAACCGCAGCGTCTCGGCCAGGCGGCCGCGCCAGTCGTCGCCGGCTGCCCCGCCGGGGGCGCTGGGCGCCGTTGGCCTGGGCACCGTCATCGTGGACGGAGCCACCGGGAGTCATCCCTGGGCCCGGAGCCGGTCGTGATGTGGCCGTTCGCGCTGCGGGCCTGCGCAGGAGAGCCGTTCGCGCGGTGCACCGCACCGGGAGGCTTCCCCGTGCTCCGCTGCCCGCTCACCGTCTCCCTTTCCGCCGCGCACTCGCGCAGCGCCCCGGGCCGGCCGCCAGCGGACCTGCCGCCGACATCCCGACCGCGGGGGCCAGCACGGTGCTACTTCTTGTTCCGCCGCTGCACGCGGGTCTTCCGCAGCAGCTTGCGGTGCTTCTTCTTTGCCATTCGCTTGCGGCGCTTCTTGATAACGGAGCCCACGACACCACCCTCACTCGGGATTCAGGCAAACAGGCTTGCGACGTATTCGCCCGATGCCAGCCGGCTGGGCCCACGCCAACGCCCCAGGGTACCTGCCCCGCGCCCATCCCGGTGATGCCCCCTCGGGGAAACGGCATCAGCTAGCGGCGACGAATGACCCTTTCAGGTACCGGTTGACCGCCTGCTCAGGGACACGGAATGATCGGCCCACCCGGATCGCCTCCAACTCCCCCGAGTGCACCAGCCGGTAGACGGTCATCTTGGACACGCGCATGATCGAGGCCACCTCGGCCACGGTCAGGAACCTGACGTCGCTGAGCGGGGTTTCGCCTGCAGCCATCTGCTTTTCCCTCTTCCGCACGGAGCCGAGTGCGCCTGGCCGGATTCAGCGCATCAGTCACCTCCGTCCCCAGCGTAAGTCTTGTGTGGAAAAGGGCAACCCCGGCGCGGTACGCACTCTGGGTCACAAGCCCGGGAACAGGCCGTGTACGGGAAAGACCGCGCTGCGCGTGGCCATGATGGTCCGGTCGATCGCGTCGGCAGGGTCGTATCCGGACTCAAACGGGGTGAAGGCGGCCGCGCTGCCGTCGGTCATCTGCGTGGGGGCGGGCACCCCGGTGCGGGCCAGCGTGTACTCCTGCCAGTCCGCCGGGGTGGCCAGCCCGGGGTCCACCGGCCGGCCGGCCGCCACCGCCAGCAGGTGCGTCCAGGTCCGCGGCACGACCTGGACCAGCTCGTATCCGCCGCCGCCGGTGAGCAGCCAGCGGCCGCCGGCGACCTCGTGGGCCAGCTCGTGCAGGGCCTGGTGCGCAGCCCGCTGGCCGTCGATGGTCAGCTCCAGGTGTGCGAGCGGGTCGAGCCGGTGGGTGTCGCAGCCGTGCTGGCTGACCAGGATCTCCGGGCGGAACGCGCGCAGCAGCGGCGGTACCACGGCGTGGAACGCGCGCAGCCAGCCCGCGTCGCCGGTGCCGGCGGGCAGCGCCACGTTGACCGCCGTCCCCTCCGCGTCGGCGCCACCGGTGTCACCGGGCAGGCCGGTACCGGGGAACAGCGTCATCGGGTGCTCGTGCAGGCTGATGGTCAGCACCCGCGGGTCGTGGTAGAAGGCGGCCTCGACGCCGTCCCCGTGGTGCACGTCGATGTCCACGTAGGCGATCCGCCGGGCGCCCTGTTCCAGCAGCCAGCGGATCGCGATGGCCGGGTCGTTGTAGACGCAGAAGCCGCTGGCCGAGCGGCGCATGGCGTGGTGCAGGCCGCCGGCCACGTTGGCGCCGTGCGCCGCCTGGCCGGTCCACATCGCGGCGGCCGCGGCCAGCGTGGCCCCGGCGACCAGTGCCGAGGCCTCGTGCATGCCGGGGAAGACCGGGTCGTCCGGGGTGCCCAGGCCAAACGACGGGTCGGGCGCCGCACGGCGCACCGCGTCGATGTACCCGGGGTCGTGCACCAGCTCGAGCTGGTCCTGGGTCGCGGGCTCGGGCGCCGCCAGGCTCACCCCGGCGGCGTCGAGCACTCCCATCGACCGGGCCAGGGCCATGGTGAGTTCCACCCGGACCGGCGCGAGCGGGTGGCCCGGGCCGAAGTCGTAGCTGGTCAGCCGGTCGTCCCAGGCCACGTGCAGCGTGCAGGTCATGCGCTCCCCAGTTCGCGGCCCCGGTCCCGGGCCGCCTCGATCGCGGCCAGGATCGCGGCCCGCACCCCGTGCCGCTCCAGCTCGCGGATGGCGGCGATGGTGGTCCCGCCCGGAGAGGTCACCGCCTCGCGCAGGATCACCGGATGCTCCCCGGTCTCCCGGAGCATGGTGGCCGCCCCGAACACGGCCTGGGTGACCATCTCCATGGCCGTGCCGCGCGGCATGCCGAGCAGGATGCCCGCGTCCACCATCGCCTCGACCAGGAAGTAGACGTAGGCCGGGCCGCTGCCGGACAGGGCGGTGGCCGCGTCCTGCTGGGACTCCGGGATGCGCAGCACCTTGCCCACCGGGCGCAGCAGTTCCTCGGCCCGGGCCAGATGCTCGGGCCGGGCGAACGCCCCCGGCGAGATGACGCTCATCGCCTCGTCCACCAGGACTGGCGTGTTGGACATGACCCGGACCACCGGCACGTCCACGCCGAGGCGGCGCTCGATCACCGCGGTGGTGATGCCGGCCGCCACCGAGATGACCAGCTTGTCCGCGGGCACGTACGGCGCGATCTCGTCCAGCATCGGCAGCATGTCCTGCGGCTTGACCGTGATGATCAGCGTGTCCGCGCTCTTGGCCGCCTCGGCCGCGCTCGCGACAGTGATCCCGTACCCCTCGCGGAGCTGCCCGGCGCGTTCCGGCCGCCGCACCACCGCGACCACCCCGGACGGCGCCCGGCCGGCCCGGAGCAGCCCGGAGATGAGCGCCTCGCCCATCTTCCCGGCCCCGAAGATCCCAATCACGGCGTCTTCCTCTCTCACCGGGACGACAGCAGGGAGCGGGCGAAGAACGCGACGTTCGCGGGCCGCTCGGCCAGCCGGCGGACCAGGTAGCTGTACCAGTCCTGGCCGTACGGCAGGTACACGCGGAGCCGGGCCCCGGTGGCGGCCAGCCGCCGCTGCTCGGCCGGGCGGACCCCGTAGAGCATCTGGTACTCGTAGCTGTCCGGGGTCCGGGCCCCGAGCTCCGCCTGGGCGGCCGCGATCCGGAGCAGCCGCGGGTCGTGCGTGGCGATCATCGGGTAGCCCGGGCCGTCCATCAGTACCCGCAGCCCGCGAGCGTAGCTGCGGTCCACGTCGTGCCGGGCGGGGTAAGCCACCTCGTCCGGGGCGTCGTAGGCCCCCTTGCACAGCCGGACCCGGAAGCCGGCCTGCGCGAGCGCGGCGCAGTCCGCCACCGACCGGCGCAGCGACGACTGGATGACCACGCCCAGGTCCGGGTAGTCCGGCCGGACCTCAGCGGCGATCCGCAACGTCTGGTCCACCCGGGCGTGGTCCTCCATGTCCAGGGTGACCGTGGTTCCGGCCGCCCGGGCCGCGGCGCAGATCCGGGCCACGTTCTCCGCGGCGGTCTTCTCCCCGTGCTCGGCCAGGCCCAGGCCGACCGCAGTGGGCTTGACCGAGACCTCCGCCCGGCCTCCCTCGGCCAGCCCGGCCCCGGCCAGCAGGGCCAGCAGCCCGGAGTACTCGGCCGTCACCGCGGCGGCCTGCTCCGGGTCGGTGGTGTCCTCACCCAGATAGTCCAGGCTGACCAGCAGACCGCGCTGCAGCAGTTCCCGGGTGACCTGCACCGCCTGCGCGGTGGTGTCCCCGGCCACGTAGCGGCTCACGACGCCCCGGGTGAGGGGAGCCGAGCTGATCAGGCGCCGCGCTCGGTCACTGCCCGAGGCGGCCAGCAACGCGCGCCGTAGCACCGTTGACGTCCTCCAGTTCTCACGCGGCTGGACGCCGGGCTAACGCACCAGCCCGGGCCGCCGCTTCAGCGTCACCTTGACGTTGGCGCCAGCGTCCGGCGGCACCACGACCTCCTGCGCCGCCGGCAGGCCGGCCGCCTGCAGGGTCGCGTCCACCGGCGTGGTCCGCTTGATCAGCGCGAGCCCGATCGGCCCCAGCTCGTAGTGCCGCGCGGCTGAGCCTACAAACCCGACCGTCGCCTCCTCCAGCTGGACCGGGTCACCGTGCCGGGGCAGCCGGTCCTCACTGCCGTCCAGGTGCAGGAAGACCAGCCGCCGGGGCGGATGGCCGAGGTTGTGCACCCGGGCGACCGTCTCCTGGCCTCGGTAGCAGCCCTTGTTCAGGTGCACCGCGGACTCGATCCAGCCGACCTCGTGCGGGATGGTCCGGTGGTCGGTGTCCAGGCCGAAGCGCGGGCGCCGGGCGGCGATCCGCAGCGCCTCGTACGCCTGCATCCCGGCCAGGGTGAGCCCGCCGTGAGCGAATTTCGTTGCGGCGCTTTCGAGGTCGCCCCGTGCGACCAGCAGATCGGTGCCGAGCGCACCACGCACGGCCGCCGCGATGCCGGGCGGCGCGGCGCCTTCCGGGGTGCCGTCCCCGGGGAGGCCGCCGGTCACCGTGAGGACCGCGTAGTCACCGGTCACGTCGGCCGGCTCGACCCGGAGCATGAACCGCATCGACTCCAGGAAGTCCAGCAGGGCCCCGGCCGTGCCCGGCTCGACGTGCGCCCACAGCGCGTCCCCGTCGTCGGTGAGGGTCAGGTGGTGCTCGATGTGCCCCTGCGGGCTGAGGATCAGCGTCTCGGCGGACTGGCCGGGCTCGAGGTGCTCCAGGTCCTGGGTGCTCAGGCTGTGCAGCCAGGACAGCCGGTCCGGGCCGGTGATCCGGACCACGCCGCGGTGCGAGCGGTCCACCATCCCGGTGCCCGCGGCCAGCGCCCGCTGTTCCGCGTAGGGGTTCCCGTAGTGCGCGGCGACCCCCGCGTCGGGAGCGTCGCCGGGCACGGCGCCGGGGGTGTTCAGCAGCGGACTGTCCATGCCGTCAATCTATGCCGTGTGGTGCGGGGTTCCTGCGCTCTGCCCCCCGGGCCCGGCCTCCCGGCAGTCGGCGCAGCGGCCGAACACGGTCAGGTGCCCGACGTCAGTCTCGAAGCCATGGTGGTCGGCCAGCGCGGTCACCAGCGCCTGGACCGCGTCCGGCCCGACCTGGGTGACCCGGCCGCACTCGGCGCAGACCAGGTGGACGTGCTCAGCCTCGGCGGCCAGGTGGTAGCGCGGCGCGCCGTGGCCGAGATGGGTGTGGGTGACCAGGCCCAGCTGTTCGAGGAGCTCCAGGCTCCGGTAGATCGTGGAGATGTTGACCCCGCGCGCGGTCTCCTGCACCGAGGCACAGATCTCTTCCGGGGTGGCATGCTCCAGCTTGGTGACCGCCTCCAGCACGAGCTGGCGTTGCGGGGTGACCCGATAGCCGCGGGCCCGCAACTCCTCGTCCCACGCCTGCTCCATGGGCCGAGACTAACGCCACGCTGGCGGGACCGCGAAACAAACCTATTTGCCTGCTCCCGGGCAGCTGGCATAGCCTCATATCAACGCGGGAGAGGAGGTGGTCCAACAGCATGCATAGCAGTAGGACTCGCGAGGTGGCTGTCCGCTAGCCGCCGTCCCGCCGACGCACTGGCGGACCCGGTCTGTTGACCCGGCCGCCGTGCGATCACCGGCCCGAGCGTAGGGCTCCTGCGTCACGGTTTTGCCGTGAGGTGCGCAGCCCCGCGTGCCGCGCGAAGGCGGCGGCCGGCGAATACTCGGCAGACACCGGACCCCCGGGCTGACTGGTCTGTCCAACCAGTCCCCTGATGGCTCATCCCGAGCCGCCAGGGAGCGGCCCGGGGGTTTTAATTTCCCCCTTTTCCAGGTTTCCGCACTGCCCGGGCATTCGGAATTATTTAGCCTGCAGACGCCCGCTATAGCAGTGAACCTCTTGCTTTGATACTCCATAACATTGACATAGATTAATTCATCAGGTGCGCGCGACAGATTGTTCCTAGAAATGAGCGCCACTTACCGCCGCATTTACTTCCTGCGCTGCCCGGCTCCGCGTAATGTCGGGGGGTCCCCGCCCAGGAAAGGACGATAGATGCGGAAGCTCCATCGCGCCGGCGCCGCCGTCGCGGTCCTGTCCCTCGTGCTCACGGTCAGCGCGTTCACCCGGGAAGGGACGCGGAGCACCGTCACGGTGTCACCCGGCGGCCCGATGATCGCCGCCGGGCGCGCCGCCCCGGACGGCCCGCGTCCGGGGCACGCGGTCATCCACTCGCTGAACTGGGCTGGCTACGCCGCCAACCGGGCGGGCACCACGTTCCGTTACGTGAGAGCGGCGTTCCAGGTGCCGTATCTGGACTGCGCGACCGCCACCAAGTCCTACTCCTCGCACTGGGTGGGCCTGGACGGGCTGGGGTCGGCCACCGTGGAGCAGGTGGGCGTCGAGGCCGACTGCGCCGGATCGACGCCCCGCTACTACGCGTGGTACGAGATGTACCCCAAGCCGGTGTCTATCGTTTTCACGGTGCGCGCGGGTAATGCGGTCCAGGCCAGCGTTACCTACAAGAGGTCGGCCAGGAAATTCGCCCTGATGCTGCGTGATACCACCAGCGGAAGGCATTTCACCCGGACCCTGAAATGCGCCGCTAAAGTGTGCCTGCGGTCCTCAGCCGAGGTGATCAGCGAGGCTCCGTCGAGCACCTCGGGGGGAATTCTGCCGCTGGCGAATTACCGGGCGGCGAGTTACTCCAGCATCACGCTGACCACCTCGAGAGGGCACCGCAGCGGCCTGACCTCGCGGTTCTGGAAGACCTTCCAGGTCGTCGGGGTGGGCCAGTCCAGCCGCAAGCTGGCGGCCCAGCCCACCGCGCTGTTCCGGGGACAGGCGTTCAGCGTCTACTGGTTCCGGGCCAGCTGACCCTAGCTCCCGGCCCGCTTGAGCTGTGCGGACAGATGCGGCTGCAGCGGCTGGCCCATGGCCGCCATGTCGTAGGCCCAGCCCAGGTCCAGGTCCGGCCCGACCAGCCCGTAGAGCCGGTGGCCAGCCGTCACCTCCTTGGCCGACGTGGTCCGGGCCACCACGTCGGTGCGCAGCTCGATCTTGGTCCCGGTCACCTCGCCGACGTAGATCTCGGCGATCCCGGTCGGGTGGGCCAGGATCAGCTCGAGCTGGCCACCCGGCTGCGGGCGCCAGTAGCCGGTCTCGGTCGCCAGCGGGCGCACCAGGTTCCCGTCCTCGTCCAGCAGCCAGCTCCGGCTGGCGTAGATGAGGAAGGGCTTGCCGTTGTGGCTGAAGGAGACCTCCTGGCCGAACCGGAAACTCTCGATGGTCGGGTAGCCACCGACCCCGGCGCCTTCCCACCGGCCGAGCAGGAAGCTCAGCGGGGCCAGGTCGGGGTGCAGCTCGGGGGGGTACCAGCCGGGCCGGGCTCCGCCGGGGTTGACCTCACCGGGCTGGTCACCGCGCGGCGCTACCTCACCGGGATCTACTCCACCGGGCTCGTCGCCCCGGGGGTCTGCTCCGCTAGGCATGGGGCTGCTCCCCGGGAGCGGCCTCGCGAGTGGCCCGCAGCAGCCGCACCGACAGCACCGCGGCCGCCGCCACCACCGCCGCGAACGCGGCGACCAGGAGGATCCCGCTGACGATTCCCTGCATGACCGGCCTCCCAACCAGAGCAGTGTACGGACCGCGCCGGAATGGCGGGCGTCCGCCATGCCGGCCGTGGCACGTCACGTTAAGGTGCGTCCATGACCGCGCGGAACCTCGTCATCAAGATCACTGCGGGCCAGGACGACCC
The DNA here is from genome assembly GCA_963844695.1 of uncultured Actinomycetes bacterium. Classification (GTDB taxonomy): domain Bacteria; phylum Actinomycetota; class Actinomycetes; order Streptosporangiales; family Streptosporangiaceae; genus RYN-230. The sequence continues at coordinate 52,293 of CAWJPL010000029.1, read as the reverse complement.
GGAGCGCTGCAACCAGGCCTTCAACGTGGCCGCGGCCGCGGTCGTCAGTGGCGTGTCCACGTCGCTGTGGCTGACCGGGGAGGCGTCCTGGTTCGCGCTGCCGGGCCGGGCCGACGACTTCACCCTGCCGCATGCTCCCCCCCTCGCCGATCTGCTGGCCAGCGTCCTCGCGGGCGGCACCGTCTCGCTGTGCACCCAGTGCGCGGCCCGGCGGGACATCGCCCCGGAGGACGTGATCCCGGGGGTGCGCATCGCGGGCGCGTCCACCTTCGTCGCGGAGGTCATGGCCGACGGAGCCCAGGCCTTGGTCTACTAGGCCTACCCACCGGCACGCTCTACCCCGACGGGGACGGATTACCCGCCCTGGCCCGGCTCATCCCGCCGGTACGGCGGCCAGCCGCTGGTCGCGGAACCGGGCGGTCCACGCCTCGTACTCCGGGTCCAGCGGCGGCAGCGCCCCGACCGCCCAGCTGAGCAGCAGGTCGGCCAGGCCGGGGTTGCGGACCAGGGCGGGGCCGTGCAGGTAGGTGCCCAGTACCCGGCCCGCGTAGGCGCCCTCAGTGCCGTCCCCGTTGCCCACCCCGGTCAGCACCCGGGACAGCGGCCTGGCCCCGGGACCGACCTGGGTCACGCCCTGATGGTTCTCGAACCCGGTCAGCCGGGGCACGCCCAGCGCCGGGTCGACGTCGGCCAGGATCTCCCCGACACCGCGGCGCTCGCCGCGGCTGCTGCGGATGTCCAGGATTTCCAGGCCCGCCACGGGCTGGCCCTCCTCCCCGCCGAACTCCGTGCCGACCAGCTGGTAGCCGGCGCAGACCGCGAACACCACCGAGCCCTGACCCGCCGCGGCGGCCAGGCCCCCGTCCGTGCGCAGCCGGCGGGCGGCCAGCACCTGAGGGAGGTCCTCACCGCCGCCCAGCAGGTAGATGTCGCCGTGCCGGGGCACCGGCTGGTCTGAGTTCACCTCAGTCGCCTCGACCCCGATGCCGCGCAGCCGGGCCCGCCGTTCCAGGACCAGGAGGTTGCCCCGGTCCCCGTAGGTGCTGAGCAGGTCCGGGTAGACCCAGACCAGGCGCAGGTTGGCAGGCCCGCGGGCGTGGGCGCCGCGGCGCCCGCTGGCCGGTGCCCCGCCCCGGTCGCCGGAATCCCAGTCGCCATAGTCCCGGTCGCCCAAGCCCCGGTGGCCAGAGCCCCGGTGGCCAGGGTCCGCGGTCGGCAGGTCCCATCGACGTCATGCGGTCCTCCCCGGGAGTCACGCCGCCCGGCCGACGGCCGTGCGGATCTGCTGGAAGGCGGTGTAGTTGGCGATGACGTCCAGGGTCCCGCCCGGGCTCACCCGGCTCACCGCGTCGTCGATCCCGCCGACCAGCTCGAACGCGACCCCGTCGGCTTCCAGCCGGACAGCCAGGTCGAGCGCGCGCTCCCCGGACACCAGCACCGGCCGGTCGTGGACCACGCGGTAGTCCACGTCCCACAGCCACGAGGTGTCCCGGCCGTCCGGCACCTGCGCGTTGACGGACAGCAGCACCGGCACCGGCGCGGGATCCAGCACGTCGAACGCCTCGAGCCAGCCCGCCGGGTTCTTGGCCAGCAGCAGCCGGACGTTCCGGCCGTTCCGGTTCACCTGGGTGTACCGGCCGGCCACCGAGGTCACCGAGCGCATCTTCTGCAGGGCCGCCGCCGGGCTGACCCCGAAGACCTCCGCGACGGCGAGCGCCATCACGGCGTTGGACCGGTTGGCCCGTCCCGGCAGGGCCAGCGACAGCTCCGTGACCTGGCCCGAGGAGTCGATCACCGAGGTCCCGTCCAGCACCCACCGCGCCGAGGGCCGGCTGAACTCGCACTCGCCGCACCGCCAGCCCAGATCGTCACGCCGCAGGTGCGATCCGCACCGGGGGCAGCACCAGGAATCCTCGTGCCAGCGCTGGCCCGCCGCGACCCAGGTGACGTGGTGGGCGCCGCTGGCTGCCCAGGCGATCAGCGGGTCGTCGGCGTTGGCCACTACCCGGCAGTCCGGCGCGGCCTCGAACGCCTCCCGCCAGCGCCGCGCGACGAGCCAGATCTCCGCGGCCCGGTCCATCTGGTCCCGGCTGAGGTTGAGCAGCGTCACGACCCGGGCGTGGGTGGCCCGCAGCACGGCCGGGATGTACTTCTCGTCCACCTCCAGCACCGCGTACGGCGCCTCGGGCGCCTGCCCCAGCGCGGCGACCAGCCCGGCCTCCATGTTCGCGCCGAACGCGTTCGAGGCCACCTCCTGGCCGGTGGCGCTGAGGGCGGAGGTGATGAGCCGCGTGGTGGTCGTCTTGCCGTTCGTCCCGGTGACCAGGACGACCTGCCGGTCGGCCGCGAGCAGCGACAGCAGGCCCGGTTCCACCCGCAGGCCGATGACCCCGCCGATCACGGACCCGTCGCCCCGGCCCGCGAGCCGTGACATCCGGCCCGCGGCTCCGCCCAGCGTGGTCGCGGCGCGCGCCCGGATCGGAAGCTTGCTCATGGCCGACGATGCTATCCGGCCCGCAGCCCGCGCTGGCACGAGTCCGGCGCACCGCCTGCTCAGCGGAAGCTCAGCAGGCACAGGGCTATCAGCAGGCACAGGGCGGGGCTCAGGAGCCGGTTATGGCTCGCGGCGCCAGCCGAGGGGTTCAGGCGGCGGACCCAGGTTGGGCGGCGGCCCGTCGTCCCGCCAGCTGAGCGGCGCCTCGGCCGGATCGCGGGCCGGCGGCGGGACCGGCCCGGCCCAGGACGCCGCAGCCGTCCGGCCCGGGCCGGACGTACCCGAGTGGGCGGGCCGGGCGGGCGGGGCGGCCCAGGTCGGCCGGCCGTGGTGAGGGCCGCGACCGTGGATGCGCCGCCGGCGGCCCTGGCACCGACCCAGCCGCCGGCCAGCCTGCTGCCGGCGCCCCGGGCCGGGCCTCGTCCAGGCTGGCCAGTGTGGCGGTGGGCAGGGTCGAGATGCCGGGATTCGCGTCGGCGAAAACGACGCGGCGCCCGGCCGCCGACGCGTAGCTGACGATCATCGCGCTGGGCGGGAGTTGCTGCAGCTCGTGCTGCTCGACGAGGAACTCCCGGGACCGCTGGCTGGTCCGGGCGACAGACGTGCTGGCCGCCACGGCCCGCGCGGTCTGCAGCCCCCAGGCGGTGCTGGCGTTGCTGCTCCCGGTCCAGGACAGGGACTCGCTGGTCCCCTCCGACCAGTTGCTCTCCTGGTGCCCGGACGCGGTCCGCGGCGCGAACGCCCCGGCCCCCGACCAGCTCTGCCCGCGCCCCCGGCCGTGACCGCGGCCCTGGCTGGCCGAGGCGGACACGGCCACGGAGTCCGCCGTGCCCACCGTGCTCGTGTAGGAGTAGCTGCCCGTGTCGCTGACCGAGTCACCCACGGTGTCAGTGAGCTGGGCGACCACGAAACGGTGCTCGGTGCCGATCTGCTCGCTGGCGGCCCGGGCGTCGTCGGCGTTGCCCAGCCGCATGAACGCGACCGCGGCGTTGCCCCGGCCCAGCCGCTCCCGGACGTGGGCCGGGAGCGAGCGGTAGGTCAGCACCAGCCCGGTGCCGCTGGCCTCGCAGGCGTCCGACAGCCGGTCCAGCAGGTCGCCGCGGAGCTTCTCGCCCCCGGCGACCAGCAGCGTGTGCTGCCAGGCCGGGCCGCGCGGCTGGCGGCGCAGCAGGTGGGTGAGGGCCGCGGTGACGTACGTGGCGAGGACCTGGGTATGGGTCACGTCCGCCGCGCGGTCCAGCGCCACCACGCGCAGGCGGCTCGGCGGCAACATGGCCGGCGCCGACCCCAGCGTCTCCAGCGCGCGCAGCCTGGCCTCCAGGACGAAGGCCCGCTCGGTGATGACCTGGCCACTGGCCGCCTGGCCGTACAGCCCGGCGATCGCCTCGGCTTGCGCCGCGCTGATCTGCCCGCGCCGGATGTCAGCGTGCGGATCGCCGATCTGGGCCAGGCTCCGCAGCCCTGCGGTCAGCTGCCCGATGCTGGGCTGATCGCCGAGGACCCGCGCGATCCGCTCCAGGATGGCGCGGTCCGGTACCGGGTCAGGCGGGCTGGCCGGGTCGGCCGCGGTGACGGCGGCCACGGCCAGCACGTCGGCCAGCGCCTCGCCGGGCAGCCCGGTCCCGAGGTCCAGCCGCGGCAGGTCCCCGGGCAGGACCCAGACCAGCGGGTCCACCCCGGCGCCGGCGGCCATGGCCAGCAGGTCCTGCGCCACCGCCCCCTCGGACAGGTCCAGCACGGTGACCTGGCCGCCCGCGGCCAGTCTCAGGCCGGCCAGCATGGCCATCAGCGCCGACCACCCGGCGAGCGTGCCGCCGGCCACGTTGACCCGGTCGATCCCGGTGGGCAGGGTCACTCCGTACCACTGCCGCTGGGTCTCGAAGGCCCGGCCGCGAGCCTCCCAGTCGCGGAACCGCCGGGCGTGCTCCTCCTGCCAGCCGGCCAGCCGGCGTTCCCGTACCGCCCGGGCCCGGGCGACCCGCTGCTCCTCGGCCGCCACCCGGTCGCGGAGGTCCCGGGCGCCACGCCAGACGCCGCGCGTGCAGCACACCGTCACCGCCAGGCAGGCGATCACCCCGGCCGTGCTCAGCGCGGGGGTCAGGGCGCGGGCCGCGCCGAGGGCTGCGGTCAGCGCGGCCAGCAGGGCACTGGCCGCCGCACCGGCCTTCAGCGGCAGGCTGAGCCGGCGTTCCTCCCGCTGCTGGGCCAGCACCCAGCCGGGGTCCAGCCGCTCCTGGCCGGACGGTACAGGCCGCGGGGGCGGCGGACCCGGGTGCGGGTGCAGCACCGCGTACTCCCAGCCGAGATACACCCGGTCCGGCTGCCGCGGGGTCATCGCACCCTGCCCGCTACGAACCGCCCCCGCGGAACCTGCTGCTGCGGGCTCCTGATCACCAGGGCGAACTGGTCCCCGGCCAGGACGGTGCGGTCCAGGGCGGTGCCGGCCAGGACGCTGGCGGCCGGGTCAGCACCCGCCAGCGAGGTGTCGGCCGGACCCCGGATCACCAGGACGTTCGCCAGCGCGGCGAGCTGTCCCGCCGCCGGGGCCGACACGGTGCTGAGCACGGTGGCCAGCCCGGCCTGGGCGCCGGTGCTGACCAGCGGGGCCAGGGCCGGCCCGGCGACCGCGTCCGCGTCGCCGAACCAGGCCAGCCCGTCGCCGGCCACGCCCAGGCGCCGCGATTCGGCGAACACCGCCGCGGTGTCCAGGGCCACCAGATTCGCGATCATCCGCGCCGACCGGCCGTGCCGCGACTGGTCCAGCGGGAAGAACGCCACCGCGCGCTCGCGGATGACGGCGCTCAGGCTGATCTGCGCGGGACCGGAACCCGTACTGGCCCCGCGGGCGCCGACGCCGGGACCACCGGCGCCGGGGGCACTGACACCAGGAGCACCGGCGGGCCGCAGCCAGCGGCCCAGGGCCGAGGCCCGCAACCCGGCCAGCTCCCCGGCCAGGAAGGAGGCCGTTTCCGGGTCGGTCTCCAGCAGGCCCGCCGAGACCCTGACCCGCTCACCCAGCGGCCCGCGCCGGGGGTGGTAAGGAGGCACCTGCCTCATCCGGGCCCGCAACGCGGCCGGGCTGAGCAGCGCGGCCACGTCGTCGAGCACCGGCACGCGCGGATCACCCGGGGCCGCGGCCGCCACCGCGAACAGGTCGTTCAGGCACGCACTGCAGGTCCGCCGGGCGTGATCGGCCACCGGGCCCCAGTCGATCATCCCCATCACCAGGGCGGCCTTGCGGGCCGGGTCGCCGCCGCGCAGTGGCTCGTAGCAGCCCTGGCCTGCTGGCCCGAAGACGTACAGCGGCGCGCCGGTGTCCGCGCAGATCGAGGCGAGCGCCCCACAGCCGCCCGCCAGGCCGTCCAGGCCGCCCGGCCCGGCGGAGGTCCACGACCAGGACCGGCTTGCGGCGCCGGATGGCCGCGTGGACCAGCTGGAAGCTGGCCGCGGACACCTCCGCGGCCGCGGCGCCGGTGACCAGCACCCCGCCTTCGGCGGCGCGCCAGCTGATCCCGGCCGGCCGGCCGGTCCGCCAGTCCGCCCCGAGGCAGGCGCCGGTCCGGGTGACCACCCCGCCGGAGCGGACCCAGGCCACGGTGCCCAGCCGCCGGGCCGCCACGATCAGCCCGGGGCGCGCCGCCGGTAAGGCTCGCCCGCCCGCGTGCCGGGCGCGCAGCCAGCCCGCCACCGCCACCTCGGCCGGAGCCAGGATCAGCGCGAACGGGGCCTGGCGGGGCAGCCAGCGCCTGAACCCCGCGAAGGCCCGGGCCGGATGCAGGAGACGGGCCGGCTGCCTGGCCGCCCCGGCCAGGTAGCCCAGCACCTGGTGCGGGCCGGCGGTGAAGCCGGCCAGGGCGCGCCCCGGGCCGATGGCCAGGACCCAGAGGAACCCGGCCAGCGCCGGTCCGGCCAGCCACAGCGGACGCCACCGGGCCACCCGGCCGGTCAGGTCCAGCGCCACGGTCAGCAGCAGGGTCAGCTGCGCCAGCAATAAGTGGGCCAGCAGCCCGGCCGCCGCGAGCGCAGCGGCCAGCTCACCGCGCCGTGGGGTGTCCCCCGGGCTCAGGGGGCGGGCACGCGGCGGCTCGCGCTCCGCCGCAGCCGTCGCAGAGGCAGGCATCTCGGGTCAAGGCTTCCAGTCCCCGGCGCCTTGTGTCCACGAACCGGGAAAAATGTCCCGGCGCGCCGCAGTATTGCGGATGCCCGGGAAAGATCTGTTTCCCGGAAAGGAGAAGGAGCCGATCCGAGAGGGCATGCTCGTCGGGCCGTTCGCGCAGGCCAGGCCGGGTGTCCCGGCTGCCCAGACGCCCAGCCCGGTCCTCTGGCTGGCGTGCAGGAACACGCTGCTATTTAGTAAATTAGAGCGGAAACCCAGGAACAGAAATGCCTGGGAATGACCACCGGGAACGGCGGAAGAACTCGTCATCACCTCCGCCGGCTGGCGGGCCCGTGGGAAGCTCAGCTCAGCCCATCCGGCCGGTCACGTAGGCCTGGGTGCGGCTGTCGTGCGGGTCCTGGAAGATCTGCCCGGTCCGGCCGTACTCGACGAGCACGCCCGTCCGGGTATCGCTCTCCTCGTTCCGCAGGACGGAGAAGAAGGCCGTGCGGTCGCTGACCCGGGTGGCCTGCTGCATGTTGTGCGTCACGATGACGATGGTGTACCGGGACTTGATCTCCTGCATCAGGTCCTCGATGGCGCCCGTCGCGATCGGGTCGAGCGCTGAGCAGGGCTCGTCCATCAGGACGACGTCCGGCTCGACGGCGAGTGTGCGGGCAATACACAGCCGCTGCGCCTGCCCACCGGACAAGCCCAGGCCCGAGGCGCCCAGGCGGTCTTTCACCTCGTCCCACAGCGCGGCCTGGCGCAGCGACTTCTCGACGATCTCGCGCAGCTTGCCCTTGTTGCGCTCGCCGTTGATGCGCGGCCCGTAAGCGACGTTGTCGAAGATCGACTTCGGGAACGGGTTCGGCTTCTGGAAGACCATGCCGATCCGCCGGCGCACGGCTATCGGGGAGACACTCTTGTGGTACAGCGACTCCCCGCGGTAGTGCACCTGGCCCTCGACGCGGGCGCCGACTACCAGGTCATTCATCCGGTTCAGCGTCCGCAGCACGGTCGTCTTACCGCACCCGGACGGGCCGATGAACGCCGTGATCTCGTTCTCGTAGATGTCCAGCGAGACGTCCGTGACGGCCCGGAACGAGCCGTAGTAGCACGAGACGCCCTGCGCCTGGAAGACCTCCGCGCCCGCCGGTGAGTCCGCCTCCCGGCGGACCACCAGGTCGGGTTGCGGGAGGTTGGTGGTGACGTGCTGCTCGGTGGCGACGTTCTGCTCAGGCTGTTGTTCCATGACCGTCCTAGCGCTGGAACCGGGCGAATCGTGCGGTAATGAACCGGGCGACCACCATCAGGATAAAGGCGAGCACGATGAGTGTCAGCGCCGCACCCCAGCCGCGGGCCTGGGCGCCGACATACGGTGATGACGCGTTCGCGAAGATCTGCGAGGGCAGTGACGTGTTGGTGCCGCTGAACACATTCCAGTTCACCGTGGTCGCCACCAGGATGGTGAACAGCAGCGGCGCCGTCTCCCCCGCGGCCCGGGCCACCGCCAGCAGGGCGCCGCTGACGATCCCGCCGACCGCCGCCGGCAACACCACTGTGACGGTGACGCGGGCCTTGGTAGCGCCGAGGGCGTAGCTGCCTTCGCGCAGGGAGTTCGGCACCAGCTTCAGCATCTCATCGGTGGAGCGGATCACGATCGGCAGCATCAGGCAGCCCAGGGCGAGCGCGCCGGCCAGGCCGGAGTAGCCGAAGTGCAGCACCCAGATCGCGAAGATGAAGAGCCCCATGATGATCGAGGGCACGCCCGTCATCACGTCGGAGAAGAACCCGATGAGCCGCGCCAGCACCCCGTTGCCGCCGTACTCGTTCAGGTAGACCGCACCCAGGATGCCGAGCGGCACGGCTATGACCGTGGCCAGGCCGGTGATCACGAGCGTGCCGACGATCGCCGGCCCGATCCCGCCCACGTTCGCGGGCGCCACGTTTACCGGGATAGGGCCGGTCAGGAAGGACCAGCTGATGATCGAGATGCCCTTGGCGACCACCGTGTACAGGACGAACCCCAGCGGGATGATCACCAGCACGAACGAGACCACCATCAGCACGGTCATGATGCGGTTCTTCGTGCGCCGCCAGGACGGTGGTTCGCGGAGGTTGGGCGGCTGCGCGGCGGTAACAGCCATCAGGTCCCCCTCTTCCGCCGGGCGGAACGGGCCACGACCGCCCGGGCCACAACGTTGATGATGATCGTGAAGGCGAACAGGAGCACGCCCAGGCCGAACAGCGCGGAGCGGAACAGCCCGGTGGCCTCGCCGAACTCGTTGGCGATGACCGACGGCATGTTGTAGCCGGGGGCGAACAGGTGCGAGGTGATCTGGGCCGACGAGCCGATCACGAGCGCGGCGGCGATCGTCTCACCCATCGCCCGGCCCAGCCCGAGCAGCACCGCCCCGACGACGCCGCCCTGGCTGTGCGGCCAGACCGCACCGGTGATCATCTCCCAGCGGGTGGCGCCCAGCGCGTACGCGCCCTCCTTGTCGATCGCCGGGACCGTCGCGATGACCTCCCGCGACAGCGAGGTCACGATCGGCGTGATCATGAAGGCCAGGATGATGCCGGCGGTGAAGAACGAGGCCCCGCTCACGGGCTGCCCGAACAGGGGGCCCAGCACCGGGACGCCGTCCACGCCCCCGGCTATCGAGGTGTAGATGTGCTGGAGCCAGGGGGCGAAGACCAGGATCCCCCACAGGCCCCAGACCACCGAGGGGACCACCGCGAGCAGGTCGATCACGTACACGATGGGGCGTGACCACCGGTACGGCACGACGTCGGTCAGCAGCAGGGCGATGCCCACGCTGACCGGTACGGCCATGACCAGCGCGATGATCGCCGTGATGGCCGTGCCGTAGATGAAGGGCAGCGCGCCGAACTGGTTGGCCGTGGGATTCCAGGTCTTCGAGAAAATCTTGAGACCCTCGGCGGAGAACCACGACGAGGCCTGCTGGCTGGTCGAGACGGCGATCAGGACCAGGATCACCAGCACCAGCAGGCCAGCCGCCAGCGTGATGACCTGGAACGTGCGGTCGCCGAGCGGTCGCCGCTCCGACAAGGCAGGGGTGGATCCGGCCGGGGTGGCCGGATCCACCTTCGTCACAGTGCTCACGGAGGCGAGCCGATCTGGTCAGGGCCCATCACGACGGTCACGAACTGATCTTGCTGAGCTGAGCCTTGGCCTGGGTGGCGATGTTGGCGGGCAGCGGCGCGTAGCTCAGGCCGGGGAGCGACTGCTGGGCGGGGCCGAGCAGGTAGCCGAGGTAGGCCTTGAGCAGCTTCACCGTGCTCGCACTCGACTGCTTCTGGAAGACCAGGTCCCACGACTGGTAGGTGATGGGGTAGGAAGTGGCGCCGGGCTGCCAGACCGCCGCGAAGGTCAGGTTGGGCGCCACGGTGGCGTGACTGGCGGCGGCGGTGGCCGACGCGATCGACGGGGCGACGTAGTCGCCGTCCTTGTTCTGCACCGTCGCCATGCTCAGCCCGGACGCCTTGGCGTCGGAGTAGTCCACGTACCCGATAGCCCCGGTGGTGGACTTGACGATCTGCGCCACCCCGCCGTTGCCGTCGCCGCCCCGGCTGTTGGAGGGCCAGTTGATGGTCGAACTGGTACCGAGCTTCCACACGCTGGGCACCGCGTCCTGCAGGAACAACGAGAAGTTCGCGGTGGTGCCCGAGGAGTCCGAGCGGCGGGCGATGGTGATCGCCGTGCTGGGCAGCTTGGCACCGGGGTTGATCTTCGCGATCGCCGGGTCGTTCCACTTCGTGATCTTGGCCTGGAAGATGTCCGCGATGACCGTCGGCGTCAGCTTCAGGGTGGTCACGCCAGGCAGGTTGTACGACATCGTGATCGGGCCGATGATGACGGGGAAGTAGAGCACCGTGGGCTTGCCCTTGAAACTCGAAGCCTCGTCGGACGGGATCGGCGAGTCCGAGCCCGCGTACTGGACGGTTCCCGCAGCCAGGTCCGTGCGCCCCTTGCCCGAGCCGCCGCCGCCGTAGTTGACCGTCACGTTGGGCTGGGTCGACTTGAAGCTCTGGGCGGCGGACTGCTGGAAGGTGAGCTGGAACGTCGATCCGCTCCCGTTGAGAGTGCCCGAGAGGGCCGCGCTGCTCGACGAGGATGAGCCGCTCGAGCTCGAGGATCCACCACCGCCCGAGGATGAGCAAGCGGCTACAAACGAAGCTATCGCCACTGTGGTGATCCCCACAGTCGTTGCGCGCTGGATGCGCCGACGTTGCATGTTCAAAAACCCCATTCTCCGGTATTCCCCGGTCGATTGCTCGGGCGCGAGGAGCACCGGGCCCCCCGCGACCAGCCAAGCCAGCCGATCAGACGTGATAACCCAGCGAGTCTGACGTGCCGGGCGTACCCGCGAGTTAAGGAAGTAAGGCCAGAAGGTGAATAGTGAGGGGACGCACGGTGAAAGTGGACCTGCCGACGGGGGCACACGGGGTGCGGCATCGCAGGTTCGCGGGGGTCGACCGCAGGTCATGAGGCGAACGCCGCCCTCCTCCGGAGGGTCCGGATCAGCTACTGCGGTGGCTGGGATCCGGCGAGGTAGATCACCCGGCGGGCGATGTTGACGGCGTGGGCGGCAAGACGCTCGTACGAGCGAGCCACCAACGTCATCTCCATAGTCACTGGCAGGGCCATCTGCCCTGAGGCAAGTTCGGCTACCAGGCTGGCGTGAAGCTCGTCCATCTCGTCGTCACGTTCACGGAGCGTGGCCGCTGCGGTACCGTCGCGCTGGTACCAGGAGTCCGCTGCCTGGCGCCACATGGCGGACACGAGGTTCCCCATTCCCTCGACGAGTCCCCGGCTGCGCGGCGAAAGGTCCCCGCTGAGAATGTGGCCGGCCCGATGGGCGATGTCGATGACGAGGTCGTGGGAGCGCTCGAGCTCCGGCACGATCCGCAGCACGGAGAGCAGGAAGCGCAGGTCTGACGCGACTGGAGCCTGGAGTACGAGCTCGCGGTTGACCAATTCCTCGATCTCCGGGTAAAGGGCGTCAATGACCTTCTCTCGCTCGGTCAGCGCCCGGACCACCTCAGTGTTACCAGTCAGCAGAGCTTCCGTCGCCCCGGGCAGATCCTCAGCGACCATGGCGAACAACTCGATGACCTTGACTTCGATGCCTTGCAATTCACGCTGAAATTCCTGCCGATGTTCGGCCATGCTCACAGCCTCCTGATGCAGTCTCAGTGGTCTTCCGTGCAGCTAGTGGATCGGGCGTGGTGGCCGTGGGTTTGGTGGCCGCCGGCCACCAGCCATCCGTCGCGAGAACGGGCATTTCCGGTCAAGCCTCCCCGCCCCCCAGGGCGTGTGTCCAGCCGCCCGGCGGACCCTCCGGGCCGACCGCAGGGCTGGGGATCCCGGGGGACTCCACCACGATGCGGAACAGATCTGGCCTCAGGACGGCGACGGTCAGGGCGACCACCCCAGGCTGCGCCGCGTCCTCGGCCCGGATGGTGACGGTGGCGGCCGGCTCAGCCGGCGGACAGCCGCAGGCTGCGGGCCACCGCGGGGGCGGGCGGCTGGAAGTCCACCTGGAAGGCCCGGGGGCGGGTGTGCCGCGGCACCGGCCCGGCGGGCGATGACGCGCTGGCCAGTTCCCCGGCCAGCCCTTCCAGCTGCGGTGGCAGGTAGCTCGCCGAGTAGGCGGCGGGCTCGCCGCCCACCGTCCACAGGCAGCGGATGGTGAGTACTTCGTGGCCGGGCGGCACGCCCAGCGCCCGGGCGACGTCTTCCGCGGGCCGCCGCCTGGAAACGGTGCGGCTCTTGCAGACCATCTGGCCACCCATCGGGTCAACCTGGGCCGCGAAACCGGGCAGCCCCTCCAGGGCGAGCCGGTACTCGGCCGGGCTGGCCCGGAATATCTGGCCGTCAGGCAGCCGGGTAAGCAGGTGCCGCGCCGCCAGCAGCTCGATCGCCGCGTCGATCTCGGCCGTGGTCACGTTGTAGCGGCGGGCCAGCGCGGTGTGCCGGGGCAGCCGCCAGCCTGGCTCGTGGTGCAGCAACGCAGCTGCCATCCGTTCCGCGAGCACGCTCGCGGCCGCGGCAGGGCCGGACGCTGCCGCCTGGACGTGCCTCTCCCCGCGGATGTCGGTCATTCCGCATTTCGCAGAGACACTGGTGCGGGCCGCCTCGTCGTCGGGATGGTCGCGGGCCAGGCTGGTACCACCCCTGGCCACCTCCCCTTGATAGGGACCGAAGATGACACTCAGGTGAACGATCAGCCCGACGAACCTGACAAGCAGATGAACAGGCGGGGACTTCAGGGGAACGTGTCCCGGACTGGCCGGCGTGACTGAGGGGCGGGTGACCAGAGTCACCCGCCCCTCAGATACCAGTAACAGCCTGCGCCTCAGACGCTGACCTCCACCGCGGCCACCCGGCCGGTCTCCGCGGTCACCGGCCGGTCGGTGTTCACCCCGCCCGGGGCGAGAACCCGCACCGTCCAGTGGCCCGGGGCCGCGAAGAAGCGGAACCCGCCGTCCGTGCCCAGCGGCACTTCCGCGACGAACTCACCGCCCTCGTTGAGCAGCCTGGCGTAGCCGACCGGCACCGCCTCGCCGTCGCGGATCACCCGCCCCTGCACCACGGCCTGGTTGCCTACGTCGGCCGGAAGGGCCGCGCCACCCGCGGGTGCCCCGCACCCGTCCGCGCTTACCGGCGCGCTCGCCTCGGCGCCGCTCACCGGCCATCACCCAGCTCGATCGGCACGCCCACCAGGGAGCCGTACTCGGTCCAGGAGCCGTCGTAGTTCTTCACGTTCGGCTGGTCGAGCAGCTCGTGCAGGACGAACCAGGTATGCGCGGAGCGCTCGCCGATCCGGCAGTAGGCGATGGTGTCCTTGGCGAAGTCGAGCCCGGCCTCGTCCCCGTAGAGGGTCCGCAGCTCGTCGTCGGACCTGAACGTGCCGTTGTCGTTGGCCGCCTTGGACCAGGGCACGTTCTTCGCGGTCGGGATGTGCCCGCCGCGCTGGGCCTGCTCCTGGGGCAGGTGAGCGGGGGCCAGCAGGCGGCCGGAGAACTCGTCGGGCGAGCGCACGTCGACCAGGTTGCGCTTGCCGATGGCCGCCACCACCTCGTCGCGCAGGGCCCGGATGGCCGCGTCCTGCTCCTGGGCGGTGTAGGACGTCTTGGGCCGGTCCGGGAGGTCCTTGACCAGCTCGCGGGAGTCCAGCTCCCACTTCTTGCGCCCGCCGTCCAGCAGCTTCACGTTCTGGTGCCCGTAGAGCTTGAAGTACCAGTAGGCGTACGCGGCGAACCAGTTGTTGTTCCCGCCGTACAGGATCACGGTGTCGTCGTTGGAGATCCCGCGCTCCGACAGCAGGGCCTCGAACCCGGCCTTGTCCACGAAGTCCCGGCGCACCGGGTCCTGCAGGTCCTTCTTCCAGTCGATCTTGATGGCGTTCGGGATGTGCCCGGTGTCGTACGCGCTGGTGTCCTCGTCTACCTCGACGATCGCCACCCCCGGGTCATTCTTGTGGGCCTCCACCCAGTCTGCGTCCACCAGGACGTCTGGACGGCTCATACAGCAACCTCCTTGTCGGACTCCGGGTCAGCCATTCCCTGGCGGCCGGGCCGGAGTCGTTTGATAAGCAGATACATCTCGCAGCCCAGGCAGAACCCGAAGGCTGCGTTGAGGAACGCCGCGGCGAGTGCCGCCGCCGCGGCGGCCATGCCCAGCGGTACGACCCCGGCCGCGTACCCGATCACCCCGATGACGCTGAATACCAGGCCCACACCCTGAGCGAACCGTGGTGGCGCCTCGGCCTCCATCTCGGCCGGCGGGCCCAGCCGCGGCCGGACTGCGTATCGGTAGATGAGGCCGTACGGCGCGTACCGGAGCCCGAACACGGCTCCGACACCGAAGACCACGGCCTGGAACCCCAGCAGCCATCCGCTGCCGGTGATCAGGACTATGACCAGGACGACGGCGGTCAGCGTGGCGCTGAAACGCTGACCCCGGGGATCGACGCTCATCAGTGGTATCTCCCTCGTGCGGGATCGGCAGGATCAGGCCAGGACGCGCGGAACGGCCTGCGTCCGCGCCCATCACCTGGCCCGGCCGCGGACCGGGCGGGCTGGGCGGGGCTCAGGAACAGACCGGCAGGCAGGGCAGGCCCGGACACAGCGCGGCAGCGACGTGACAGTAGTCCACCACCCGCCGCCTGGTCAGCAGCAGCGGCCGCGACCCGCCGCCGAGCAGCATGTCATCCGGGGTGGCCAGGGAAAGCACGTCCCTGATGGTATGCGCCAGCGGCCCCAGTGTCACTCCCCACCCTTTCGATAGGATATTATCCCGCCCGGACTTCGCCAAGAGCCTGCAGTACCTCGGCCTTGTTCATCAGGCCGCTGCCCCGCCGGGCGATCCGCCCATCGGGCCCCAGGACGAACACGGTGGGGGTGCGGCGAACGTCCAGCAGGCGGACCAGGTCCATCCGCTCGCCCGCGTCCACCTCCACGTGCCGGACGCCCTCAGCGCCGCTGGCCACGTCGGCCAGGATCTGGCGGGTGGCCCGGCAGGGGGCGCAGAACTCCGAGGAGAACTGCAGCAGCGTGGCCCGGGGACCGAGGGGCTGGCCCAGCTCGGCCGGGCCGAGCTGGGGGGCGCCGCTGGGGGCCGCCGACCTCGGAGCCGCCAGCCTGCCGTTGCGGCGGCGCCAGGCCATCCCGAACGCCGTGGCCCCGGCCAGGACGGCCAGGCACGCGATGAGTCCGCCTATCACGCGGGTTACAGCGCGGCCACGGCCCATCCCATTCCCGGCCGGTACCCGGTCAGCGCGCCGGGACCTTGACCAGGACCTTGCCCTGCGCCGTGACCTCGAAGCTGCGCACGCTGTCCAGCGTCACCCCCGACGAACCGGGGTACCAGATGCCCTTCTCGTCGTAGGTGGTCGTCCAGCTGCCGACGACCGTGGTGTGCCCGCTGGAGTCGGTGACCAGGAGCTCGCACCGGTCCCCGGCCGGAACGTCATTCACCGAGGTGTCCAGCACCGTGCCCCAGCTCATGGCCGCGTACCGGACGGTCGCGGCCACGTGGGTGGCCGGGTCGGTCGCCGACACCGAGGTGAAGCTGGCGGACGCCGCTGAGTCAACGTCGCTTTCCGCGGCGTGATGCACCGCGCCCCACGCGGCCGCCCCGCCGATCCCGGCGACCAGGACCAGCGCCGCGGCGGCGGCCAGGCCGCGCCACCGCCGGGCCTGGCGAGCCTGGGTGGTGCGGCCGAGCAGCGAATCCAGCATCTCCACCGAGGGAACCTCGGGCCCAGCCAGGCCGTCGCCGGACAGACCGTCCGGGTCATCGTCGGCCAGCTGCTGGGCCTCCCCGATCGGGATGCGGCGCAGCAGGGCCGGCAGGCCGGCCAGGCCCGGCCAGTTCCTCACGGCACTCCGGGCACGTGCTCAGGTGGGCGTCGACCGTCGAGCGCTCGGCGGGATCTATCGCCCCGAGCACGTACACACCGAGCGCATGCCGGATGTCACGGCAATCCGCTGAGCCGGTCATGGCGCGAGCCCCCGTTCCTCAAGCGCCAGTTTGAGCGCCTTGAGCGCGTAAAACGTCCGAGATTTCACTGTCCCGCCCGGGATGCCGAGTTCCGCGGCGGCCTCGGCTACCGACCGGCCGAGGTAGTACGTCTGCACGAGCACCTGCCGGTGTTCTGGCCGCAGGTCACTCAGGGCGTCGGCCACCGCCCAGGATTCGAGCACGCGATCCGCCTCGTCGGCCACTGGTACCAGCTCCAGCGCGGCCTCGCCGACTTCCCGAGGCCGCGCGTTGCGGGCCCGATGCGAGTCCACCGCGAGGTTCCTCGCGACCGCGAACAGCCACGGACGGGCCGGTCGCTCCGCGATCGCCTCAGGATGCAGCCAGGCCCGGAGCAATGTCTCCTGCACGATATCCTCTGCGCGCTGCCGGTCGCCGTTGGTCAGCCGGAGGGCATAGCGCAGCAGCGGCGCGGCGTGCTCCGCGTAGAGCGCGCGCACCAGCGCCTCGTCACAGGCGCGCTCGCTGGGCCGACCGCCCTGCGTCCCGCGGTGATGTGCCACGACTCAGGTAACGGCCCGCCTGGCCGGCCGGTTCACGATGGGCCAGGTTTTACCGGTTGCCCGGCGTGCACCGGTTGCCCGGCGTGCACCGAACCCGGCGGCGCTCATCCCCCTGCGAACGGGGGCAGCACTTCCACCACCGCCGCCTCCCGCAGGGCCACGGTCTCGGGCGCACGCCCGCCGACCGGGGTGCCGTTGACCAGGAACGAAGACCTGGCGAGCACCGCCCGCAGGTCGGTGCCCGCTCCCGGGGCGGCCTTCCGCTCCCGCGCGGACAGCGCCACCTCGAGCGCGGCGGCGAGCGTCTCGGCGCTGATCGTCTCCTCCGCGACCCCCGCAGCGTGCTTCGCCGCAGCCCAGTAGCGCAACGTCACTGTGCTCATGTCCGCTATCCTCGCTCACATCGGATCCGGGCAGTGCCGCCGACGGGTCCTTGTGTGCATTGATGGGTAGTTTCTCCCGCAAGAGACCACAGGGCGGAGGTGGCAGCACCGTGAGTGACCTGTTGCTGCTCACCGGGGCCCTGGAGCCTGCTCCTGAAATCCTTCCTTCCCTGGGATTGCTGCTGCACACGGTACGTGTCGGGCCTCCCGAGGTGGCCGCACTGGCGGACGCACCGCCCGCGGACGTCATCCTGGTCGACGCCCGGCGTGACCTGGCCCAGGCCAGGAGCCTGTGCCTGCTGCTGCGCACGGCGAGCCTGGACGCCCCGCTGCTGGCCGTGGTCACCGAGGGCGGGCTGGCCGCGGTGACCGCCGAATGGGGCGCCGACGACGTGATTTTGCACACCGCCGGCCCGGCCGAGGTGGAGGCCAGGCTGCGGCTGGCCATCGGCCGTAAGGCCACCCTCGCCCCGGCCGCCCCGGACGAGATCCGTTCCGGGGACCTGGCCATCGACGAGGCCACCTATACGGCCCGGCTGCGCTCCCGCGCCCTCGACCTGACGTTCAAGGAGTTCGAGCTGCTGAAGTTCCTCGCCCAGCATCCAGGGCGGGTGTTCACCCGGGCCCATCTGCTCCAGGAGGTCTGGGGCTACGACTACTTCGGCGGTACCCGCACGGTGGACGTGCACGTGCGGCGGCTGCGGGCCAAGCTCGGCGCCGAGCACGAGGCCCTGATCGGGACCGTCCGCAACGTGGGCTACCGGTTCGTCCCGGCCAAGGGCGGTGACGCGGGCCAGGTCCCCCGGTCTTCCCGCCCGGAGGATCTGGACCCGGACGTGACCGAGGCGGACGGCCTGGCCCCGGACGACCAGGCCCGCCCGGAGCCGGGCCGGGCGCAGGCGGGCCCGGCCCGGGCGGGCCGGCTGCCGGCGGGCCGGGCGCAGCCGGCCAGAGCGGCCCAGGACAGCGCGCCGAAGGACAGAGCACAGCCGGACACCGAACCGAGGCAAGCCCGTGCCGCACCCGCCGACCGGCGATAACGCTCCGGCCATCGGGGACGAGGTTTCCCTGGTCACCGTGACCGGGCCGCTGACGCAGACGCAGTCCGCCAGCGTGCTGGCGCTGGCGGAGGTGGCTACCGAGCGCGACTCGGTCGGCCCGCTGTCTGAGCACGCGCTGCTGCACCTGCGCTACGGCGGCGACGCGGAGGCGCGCAACCTGCTGCTGACGGCCGGCCCCGCCGTGGCGGGCTACGCTCACCTGGATCCGGGCGACCCGGACGAGGGCCCGGCCGCCGAACTCGTCATCCACCCGGACTACCGCGGCCGCGGGCTCGGGCTCACCCTGGCCCGCGCGCTGCTGGCCGAGGCGGCTCCGCAGCCACTGCGGGTCTGGGCCCACGGCGACCTGCCCGCGGCCGTCGCCCTGGCGGACCGGGCCGGGTTCGCGCGGATCCGGTCCCTGTGGACGATGCAACGCCCGCTGGCCGGCCCGCTGCCGGACCCGGTCTTCCCGGCCGGGGTGACCCTGCGCACGTTTTCCGTCGGTGCCGACGAGGCGGCCTGGCTGGCCCTGAACCGGAGAGCGTTCGCCAGCCATCCGGAGCAGGGCGCCTGGACGGCGGAGGACCTGACCCTGCGGGAACGCGAGTCCTGGTTCGACCCGGCCGGGTTCTTCCTGGCCGAGCGATCCGGGAAACTGGCCGGCTTCCACTGGACCAAGATCCACACCAGGGCAGAAAACGACAACCCGGCCGGGCTCAGCCCCGAATCGACCGGCCCGGACAGCGTCGGCGAGGTGTACGTCGTCGGCGTGGATCCCGCCGAGCAGGGCAGCGGACTGGGCCGGGCGCTGACCCTGGCCGGGCTGCACTACCTGCGCTCGCGGGGGCTGCCCTCCGTCATGCTTTACGTTGACGAGGACAACACGCCGGCCATCCGGCTGTATGAGTCACTGGGTTTCGCCCACCAGGGCACCGACGTGATGTTCCAGCATCCAGCCGGGGAGTTATCCCCTGCTCAGCAGAGTCGCTCAGCCGGCCGTGCTCAGCAGATCCGTGCTCAGTTGACCGTGACCACCGAGTCGATCCCCAGCACCGCGTCGAGTTCCGCGTCGGTCAGCGGACGGTCGCAGATCGCCACGGCGCTCAGGACCTCGGCGTAGAGCTCGATCTCGTCGAGCGCGACGCGATCGGGGACGCGAAGATCGAGTTGCTCGCGCACCGCGCCCACCTCCATCGCTAAGCGGATTCGCGGAAGCTAGACCACAAGGCTACGACGCGGCCCTATGCCCCCGCATGACCCATCAGGGTCATTTCTGGACCACCCTCAAGTGGGATTTTACCCAGAACCCCAGTAACGATTCCAAGAAGCGGGCGGCGATGAGTCCTCCGGTGCGGTAATGAGCGTCTGCGATTCAGGATGGCCGGAGTGACTGGTGAAGTGACCCGGGGAAGTTATCCAGGATTGGCGGGGAGATCACTCCAGCGGGCGTCGCGATGCACCGCGGCGCGGGCCCGGTAGCGGGCGGCGGTATCGGAGAACGTGGCCCGGTCCGCGTCGGTCAGTTCCCGGACGATCCGGCCCGGAACCCCGGCCACCAGCACCCCGGCCGGGACCTGCTGCCCCGGCCGGACCACCGTGCCCGCCGCGACCAGGGAGCCCGCGCCGATCCGGGCCCGGCCAAGCACGATGGCCCCGATGCCGATGAGCGCCCCGTCCCCGACCAGGGCCCCGTGCACCATGGCCCGGTGCCCCAGGCTGACCCGCTCGCCCAGCACCACGGGCTCGCCTGGGTCCACGTGCAGGCAGCACAGATCCTGGATGTTGCACTCCGCGCCCACGATGATGTCGTCCTCGTCCGCGCGCAGCACCGACCCGTACCAGACACTCGCCCCGCGGTCGACGGTGACCCGGCCGACCAGGATGGCGCCCGGGGCGATCCAGGCCTCCGGATGCACATCCGGGGTGTTACCGTCGATCGAGCCGAGTGGGCTCATGGTGCCTCCTCATGTCCCCGCGTGCGGGTCCAGAGACCTAATTATTTCGGATCAAACCGGGATACTCGTTCGTTTCGGTTGCGCGCGAGGGGCTTACGGACAAGAGTCTTGCCTGCTGTTCTAGATCTTCCCCTGCGACGAACCCGCTCCCATCTCAGGTGAACCCGACCGAGCCTCGTGCCGGGCCCGGGTTGTAGCCTGGCCTGACCCACCTGACGGGTGACACCATGACTGAGCAAAGCGACCTTATCCCTGACCTCGACTCTGAAGACGCCTTCGAAGTACAGATGCGCGGCTACAGTCGCCGGCAGGTCAACGAATTCGTAGCGCGCTCCCGCAGCCAGACCCGCGATCTGGAGGAGCGGCTGTCCCGCTCGATCGACGAGGTCGAGCGGCTCCGGGCCGAGGTGACCGCGTCCCGCCAGCGGGAGATGGAAGACAAGCCGGCCCATCAAGAGCTCAGCGAGCGGATGGCCCAGATCCTCAAGCTGGCCGACGACGAGGCCAAGGCGCAGAAGTCGCACGCCCTCGACGACATCACCAAGCAGCGCAACGACGCCAAGCTGGAGATCGAGCGGCTCAAGGCCGAGGCCCGGGAGCAGACCGAGCGGATGCTGGCCGCCGCGCAGGAGCAGGCTGAGAACACCGTTGCGACCGCGCGGGCCGAGGCGGAGAAGGCCCGCAGCTCCGCCCACAACGAGGCGGAGCGCACCATCGGTGACGCCCAGAAGAAGTCGGAGAACGCGGTCGCGGCGGCCCAGGCGCAGGCCAAGCAGATGCTGGACGAGGCGACCGCGCGGGCGACGGCCATCCACGACGGCGCAGAGCGCCGCCTGAACCTGCTGGTGGCCCGGCACACCGAGACGGTGCGCAGGCTTACCGAGGTACGCGACGTGGTGACCAACCTGGTGGCCGGCGAAGCGGCCCGCGGCTCGCTGGAGGAAGAGGTAGCCCGGTCTGTGGCCAGCGCCGTGTCCGGCAACGGCGGTGGCAACGGCGCCGCGGCTGGAGCGCGGCCCGGCGCGCCCTCGGGCGAGGGCCGGCACGCCCCCGGCACGGCTCCCGCGGCGGGTGCACGTCCCGCCGACGGACCGGGCAACGGGGCTGCGGACGCCGCCGCCCGCAGCCACCGTGGCAGCCCGGTACCTGGCGAGCGAGTCCCGGCCGAGCGGCCCGCTGCCGCCCCGGGCAGCTCAGCACCGGCCAGCCCCGCACCGGCCGGCCCCGCGCCCGCTAGCTCAGCGCCCGCTAGCTCAGCGCCGGCTAGCTCCCGGCCTGTCCCGGCCGAGCGCCCCGCCCCGGCGGGTGCGGACCGGACCCCCGGCCGTGAGCCGGGCAAGCCCGTCCGTCCCACCGCGGGCCGCGGCACCCCGGGCAGCCTCGGTGACCGCGCCGACGCCGCCCCGCCGGCCGACGGCGGCCGCCCGCCGGAGTAACCGCACAGCACACGCGAAACGGCCTGCCCGGGTTCACGCCCGGGCAGGCCGTTTTGGCGTGCGGGGCAGGCCGCTCGCGACACCCGGCCGCGGGCCTGGCTCAGCGTCCCGGCAGGCCGGTGGTGAGCGCGTCCAGCCGGCGCAGGATCACGCCCTCGCGCAGCGCCCACGGGCAGATGAACAGCTCGCCCAGATCGAACAGGTCCATGACCGCGTCGGCCACGATGGCGCCCGCGGCGAGCTGGCCAGCGCGCCCACGGGACACCCCGGGCAGCTGCGCCCGGTCCGCGGCGGACATGCTGGCCAGCTTGTGGGACAGTTTGGTCAGGTCGGCGTGGCTCAGCCGGCGCCGGATGTAGGGACCGTCGCTGGAGGGCGCGGCGCCTGCGGTGCGGGCCAGCTGCCGGAACGTCTTCGAGGTGGCTACCGCGCGGTCCGGCTGGCCGTCCCGCATCACCTGGCCCGCCTGCCGCCCGATCTCGGCCCGCACGTGCCGGCGCAGCCGGCGCACCTCCTCCGAGGAGGGGGGGTCGCTGGTGAGCCAGTCCCGGGTCAGCCGGCTCGCGCCGAGCGGCAGCGAGATGGCCACGTCCGGCTCCTCGTCCACGCCCTCGGCGATCTCCAGCGAGCCGCCCCCGATGTCCAGGACCAGCAGCTTCCCCGAGGACCAGCCGAACCAGCGCCGGGCGGCGAGGAAGGTCAGCCGCGCCTCGTCCTGGCCGGACAGGACCTGGATGTTCGCGTCGCTTTCCTCCCGGATCTGGGCCAGCACCTCGTCGGCGTTGGCGGCTTCGCGGACCGCGGAGGTCGCGAAGGCGAGCAGCTCCTCGACCCCCTTGTCCTCGGCGATCTGGAGCGCCTCCCGGACGAAGGCGCGCAGCTGCTGTGCGCCTTCCTCGGAGAGGATCGAGCCCCCTTCGAGGTGGTCACCCAGCCGCAGGTCGGCCTTGTGTGAGAAGACCGGGGTGGGCCGCGCGCCGCGATAGGCGTTGACGACCAGGAAGTGCACCGTGTTGGAGCCGACGTCCAGGACACCGAGTCGCATACATTGACGCTACTGGGCGGGAAGCGATGTCATAGCCACGACCCATGGACGGAGGCGACCCTATGACCGGGATCACCGGAGCCAAGACCGCTGGCCGGGTCCGCACCGAGACCGGCCGCAAGCGGGTCCGCGCCTATCTCGGGGGCGAGCTCGTGGCGGACACCAGGCAGCCGGTGCTGGTCTGGGAATGGCCGTATTTCCCGGTGTACTACTTCCCGGCCGCGGACGTCCAGGCCGAGCTGGTCGAGGCCGGGGAGACCGAGCACTCGCCGAGCCGGGGGGACGCGCAGCTCTACCACGTGCGGGTGCCCGGGACCGAGGCGAAGCGGGCCGCCCTGCGTTACCCTGACTCGCCGCTGGAGGACCTGCGCGGCCTGGTCAGGCTGGACTGGGACGCGATGAGCGAGTGGTTCGAGGAAGACGAGCCGGTCTACACCCACCCGCGCGACCCCTACTCCCGGGTGGACATCCTGGCCAGCTCCAGGCACGTCCGGGTCGAGGTGGACGGGGTGACGGTGGCCGACTCACGGCAGCCACGCATCCTGTTCGAGACCGGCCTCCCACCGCGCTACTACGTGCCCCTGACCGACGTGCGGATGGACCTGCTGCGGTCCTCGGCCACCCAGACGCACTGCCCGTACAAGGGGACGGCCAGCTATTGGTCGGTGCAGGCCGGTGAGCAGCTGCACACCGACATCGTGTGGATCTACCGCACCCCGCTGCCGGAGAGCCAGAAGGTGGCCGGCCTGGCCTGCTTCTACGACGAGAAGGTGGACGTCTACCTGGACGGCGAGCTGCAGCCCCGGCCGAAGACCCACTTCAGCTGATCGCCATGTCATCCGCGATCGTGGCCACCGGAGTCCCCATCGACTGCATCAACGCGGTCGACCCCGGCAGCGAGCCGTTTGGGACGGAACTGTCCCCCGCCGCCCTGCGGGACGCCGGGCTGCTCGACGCGACCGGCGTGGCGGACGCCGGTGACCTGGCGGTCCGGCTGGTCGGCCGGGACCGGGACCCGGGAACCGGGGTGCTGGGCTGGCCGTCGGTGCTGGCCACCACCCAGGCGGTCCGGTCGCTGGCCCGCGAGCAGATCGCGGGCGGCCGGGTGCCGTTCCTGGTCGGCGGCTGCTGCACACTGCTGCCCGGCGCACTCAGCGGGGCCCGGGACGCGCTGGGCGCGGTGGGGCTGGCCTACCTCGACGGTCACCTGGACCTCTACGACGGGCGGACCTCCACCACCGGCGAGCCGGCCGACATGCCGATCTCCGTGATCACCGGAAACGGCCCGGCGGCCTGGTCGGCGGATATCGGCGCACCGCTGGTCGGCCAGGGTCAGCTCGCCCTGCTCGGCCAGCGCGACCGGGACGAGGCGGCCGAGTACGGCTCCGTCCTGCCCGAAGACGCCGGGCTGGACCCGGAGCTGACCCCGGCCGGCCTGCGCGAGCGGGGGGTGGCCGCGACTGGCGCCGCCGTCCGCGACCAGCTGATCGGGTCCGCCGGGCGGTTCTGGGTGCATTTCGACGTGGACGTGCTGGACGAACAGGCCTTCCCGGCCACCGACTACCTGATGCCCGGCGGCCTGTCCCGCGACGAGGTCGCCGACCTGATGCGTCCCCTGCTGGCCAGCCCCGCCCTGGCCGGGCTGTCGCTGGCCTGTTACAACCCGGCCAAGGACGCCGACGGGGACGGGGCGCGCTACCTGGTCGGCCTGTTCCGCGAGCTGCTCTGATCCCGGCGCCGTAACACCGGGATCAAGGGCCGTCCAGGTCCTCGATCCGGGCGGTGGACGGCGGCCGCTGCCGGGAGAGCTCCCGGGCGGCCGCGGCGGCCTCGCGCATGACCCGCAGGACGTTGCCGCCGGCCAGTTTCCCGCAGTCCTCCCCGCTCCAGCCGCGGCGCATCAGCTCGGCGAGCAGCGCCGGGTAACAGGAGACGTCCTCCAGCCCGTCAGGCAGCTGGTCGGTGCCGTCGAAATCACCGCCCAGGCCGACGTGGTCGACGCCGGCCACTTCCCGGACATGCTCGATATGGTCCGCGACGTGGGCGAGTGCGGCGCGGGGCAGCGGGCTGGCCGCCGACGAGTTCGCGCCGGACCCGGTCCCGCACCGGCAGCTCCCAGGGGTCGGCGCCGCGCCGCTCCAGCTCTGCGGTGAGCTCGCTCTCCCAGGCCCAGCAGTCGGGCGAGACGAACGAGCTCACGAAGGTGACCATGCACACCCCCCGGTTCCCCGGCAGCCGGGCCAGGATGTCGTCCGGCACGTTGCGGGGGTGGTCGCACAGGGAGCGGGCGCTGGAGTGGGAGAAGATGACCGGCGCCTCCGCGATGTCCAGCGCGTCGCTCATGGTGCCCGGCGAGACGTGGGACAAGTCGACCAGCATGCCCAGCCGCTGCATCTCGCGAACGACGGCCCGGCCGAACTCGGTCAGTCCCCCGGCCTTCGGCTCGTCGGTCGCCGAGTCGGCCCACGCCACGTTGGCGTTATGGGTGAGGGTGAGGTAGCGGACGCCGAGCGCGTAGAGCGCGCGGAGCACTCCCATCGAGGAGGCGATGCAATGACCGCCCTCCGCGCCGAGCAGCGAGGCGACCCGGCCGGCCGCGAAGATCCGTTCCACGTCCTCCGCGGTCAGCGCGAGCTCGAGCTGGCCGGGGTAGCGGCGGATCATCCGCCGCACCAGGTCGATCTGCTCCAGGGTGGCGGCCAGGGCCGCCTCACCGGCCAGCGTCGAGGGCACGTACACCGACCAGAACTGCCCGCCGACCCCGCCCGCGGCCAGCCGCGGCAGGTCGGTGTGGGTGAAGCTGACGGGCTGATTCAGGTCCGTACTGTCCAGGCCGGCGCATCCGGCGTCGCGCAGCGCCCAGGGCAGGTCATTGTGCCCATCCAGCAGCGGAACCTCGCTGAGCAGCTGCGCTGCCCGCTGTTCCGCGGATGCCTCGCTCATCTTCTGTCCGCCGTCCGCTCTCGGCCCGCCGTCCGCTTCGCTCATCCGCTGCCTGCCGCTCGCTCCGCTACGCCATGGACAGCACGGCGGCACCGTGGACCCGTTCCCCGGCCAGGTCGATCAGGGCCTGGTCGGCCTGGTCGAACCGGTACGGGGTGGTGGTGACCTTGATCCGGAGCCGCTCAGCCAGGGTCAGGAACTCGGTCGCGTCGGCCCGGGTGTTGGAGGTGACGCTGCGCACCTGGCGCTCCTGGAACAGGTGCCGCTCGTAGTTCAGCTCCGGGATGTCGGTCAGGTAGATCCCGGCGATCGCGAGCGTCCCGCCCCGGTCCAGGGCGCTCAGCGCGGGCGGCACCAGGGTGCCGACCGGGGCGAAGAGGATCGCGGAGTCCAGCGGCACCGGCGGCGGGTCGAACGAGTCCTGCGCCGACGCGACGCCCAGCGAGCGGGCCAGCTCCCGGGCCGCCTCGCCCCGGGTGAAGACGTGCACCGCGGCGCCCTGGGCCATGGCGACCTGGGCCGCGAGGTGCGCGGAGCCGCCGAACCCCCAGATTCCCAGGGTGCCGCCGGGCGGTACCTCAGCCCGGCGCAGCGCCCGGTAACCGATGATCCCGGCGCAGAGCAGCGGGGCCAGCTCCTCGTCGCTGAAACCGTGCGGCAGCGGGTGGGCGAAGGCCTCCGCGACCACCATGTACTCGGCGTAGCCGCCGTTGAAGTCCCAGCCGGTGTAGACCGAGGCCGGGCAGAGGTTCTCCTGGCCCCGGCGGCAGAACACGCAGGACCCGTCGGTCCCGCCCAGCCAGGCCGCCCCGACGCGGTCGCCGACCCCGAACCGGCGGGTGCCGGGCCCGGCCGTCACCACCTCGGCCACGACCTCATGCCCGGGCGTGGTGTCCGGCCGCTTGGGCGGCAGGTCTCCCTCGGCCAGGTGCAGGTCGGTCCGGCACACGCCGCAGCAGCGGATCCGCAGCAGCAGCTGGCCCGGACCAGGCTCGGGGACCGGGCGCTCAACCAGGCGCAGCGGGCCGGAGGCGACTGGCCCGGGCTGATGCACTACCCATGCACGCACAGTCCCACCGTACGGGGTCGGCGGCCCGGACTCACGAAGTCCTCCGGGTTCGCGAAGTCCTCCCCGCTCACGGGCGGGTGACGGGTCAGGACCGGGTGAAACGCGCCACCACGTCCACGGTGGCCGGGCCCCTCAGCATGCCGAGCTGATTCCAGGTGCTGCCGAAGTCGGCCCGGTCCACCACCACGCCCTCGGCCCGCAGCGTGAACGCCGCCGGGCTGACGTCCGCCAGCGTGGCGGTGAAGCTGAGCGGCCGGGTCACCCCCGCGACCGTCAGCGTGCCCTGCACGGCCACCTGGTCACCGGTCCGGGTCGCGCTGGTCAGGTCGGCCACGATCGACGGGTGTTCGGCGGCGTTGAAGAAGTCCGCCGACGCCAGGTGCTTGTCCCGCTTGGCGTTCTTGGTGTCCAGCGAGGCCGCGCCGATCTCCAGGCGGCCGCGGGCGGCGCCGCCGGGCAGGATCTCGGCGCTCCCGGCCAGCTCGCCGAACGCCCCGCGGACCGTGACCAGCCCCCAGATCGTCTTGGAGTGCAGCGAGACGGACGAGCGGGCCTGGTCCAGGCTCCAGGTACTCGGGCCGGCCAGCACGCTGTCCGGCGTGTCACCCGCCGGTACCCCGGTGGCTTGCGGTTGCCCGTCGGCTGTGGTCATGGCTCAGCGCTCCTGGAGTCGTTTGCTGCGGCGTCGTTTGATCAGGCGGTGAAAATTACAGCATACATATTACCGCTCGTAATAATGGTGTCAATGAAGCATCCCAGGTAGGCTGGGGACGTGGGGGTGGATGTGGGGCTGGACCAGGTACCCGAGCCGGGCGTGGCTGAGAGCTGCGCTGGGGTGTCCCTGGCCGGCCTGCCCGAGGCGGAACGCCGCCGCCGGCTGGTCGCGGAGACCGCCCGCTTCACGTCCGCGTTCGTGCGCTGGATGGAGGGCCGGGCTTGCGGCGGTCTCAGCTACGCCCGGCTCCGGCTGCTCCAGGCGCTGCACTGTGGTGGTCCCGCGATCATGCGGGATCTCGGCGTCCAGCTCGGGGTCAGCCCGCGGAACATGACCGCGATGGTGGATGCGCTGGAGAACGCGCAGCTCGTGGTGCGCCGCCCGCATCCCACCGACCGCCGGGCCACGCTGGTCGAGCTGTCCCCGGCCGGGATCCGGGAAGCGGAGCAGGCCCTGGAACCCCGGCTGGACGCCATGGCCGAGCTGTTCGAGGACTTCTCCGCCGCGGAGCAGCAGGCGTTCGCCGACGTGCTGGTCCGGCTGGGCCAGGCCATGCAGGGCCGCCAGGACGCCTGCTGACGGAGCGCCGAAGACGGCAGCGCGCCGGACCCGCTGACGGCCCACGCGCCCGGCTAGTCATCCGGCATCCCAGCTGCCGCACGTGCCTCTGCACCGCCTCTTACGAGGTTCTTACCGTCCGGTACGAAACCGCCTTCACCTGCACTGACGTGCATAGCGTCAGATCATGGCTGGGCCCGGGACCAGGGGACCGAAGCGGCGTGCTGCCCGGCTGCGGCGCGCCGCGGGGCAGCGCCGCGAAGCCCGCAGCCGCCGGGCCGCGCGGCGGCGCCGCGCCCTGGCCGCCTCGGCCGCCGCGGAGTTCGACCGGGCGGCGCTCCTGGTCCGCCGGGCCGCGGACGCGGCGCGGCATCCGGCCGAGCATCCGCCGCCCGGCCCGTTCCGGCCGGGGGTCTGGCGCAGCCCGCTGCGCGGGCTATGGCTCACCTCGGTCCTGGGCGTGGTGCTGCTCGCCGGGCTGACCATCCTCGCGGTGACCGGCCTGCTGTCCTACGTGGCCTACGATCCGCTGCTGCCCGGGAACGACCAGACGCCCGGAGCGGGGCTGCTCCGGTTCTACATGTTCTCCTGGCCGACGCACCCGTCCTGGCTGTACCGGGCAGACCAGGGGGTGCACATCACGCTGGGGCTCGCGCTGCTGCCGGTGGTGCTGGCCAAGCTCTGGTCGGTGCTGCCCCGCCTGTTCGCGTGGCCCCCGGTGCGCTCCCTGGCCCAGATCCTGGAGCGGGTCAGCCTCGTCATGCTGGTGGGCGGCGTGCTCTTCGAGTTCGCCACCGGCATCCTCGACATCCAGAACTACTACGTCTTCCCGTTCTCCTTCTACACCGCGCACCTCTACGGCGCCTGGGTGTTCATCGCCGGCTTCGTGATCCACGTGGCGCTGAAGTTCCCCCGGATGGTCACCGGCCTGCGCTCCCGCAGCCTGCGCCGGGAACTGCGCACCCCGCTGTCGCAGACCAGGCCCGAAGAGCCGGACACTGTCGAGGGCCTGCGCGCCGCCCGCCCGCGCACCCCGACCATCTCCCGCCGCGGCCTGCTGGCTGCGATCGGCGGCGCCTCGCTGACCCTGGCCGGGCTGGTCGTCGGGCAGTCCATCGGCGGCTGGACCCGGCGCACGTCCCTGTTCGGGCCCCGCGGGCTGTCCGCGACCGCCCCGCACTACCTCCCGGTCAACCGGACCGCGGCGTCGATCGGCCTGACCGCCGCGGACGTGGGCCCCGGGTACCGGCTCACGCTGATCGGCGCCCGCACCGTCACGCTGACCCAGGCCCAGCTCCTCGGCCTGCCGCAGCGCGCCGTGGAACTGCCGATCGCCTGCGTGGAAGGCTGGTCGGTGGCGGCCCGCTGGACCGGCGTCCGGCTGGCTGACCTGGCCCGGCTGGCCGGGACGCCGGCGCCGGCCGGAGCGCGGGTCGATTCGATCCAGCAGGTCGGCGCGTTCAAGTCGGCGGTCCTGTCCGCGGATCAGGTGGCTGATCCGCAGTCCCTGCTGGCCGTCACGCTCAACGGGCACGTGCTGCCCTGGGATCACGGCTACCCGGCCCGGACGATCATCCCGAACGCGCCCGGCGTGCATAACACCAAGTGGGTCAGCAAGATCACTTTCCTCGAGCAGGTCTGACGGGCGTGGCTGCTCGCCGCAGGACCTTCACCAGCCGGATCCGGCGCTGGTACGGCGCCCACCCGCTGCACCTGCTGGCCCTGCTCGCCGCGTTCGCGCTGGCCGGTTACGCGGTCCGGGCGGTTGTCGCGACTGGGCAGTTCCGCGGCTTCGCGATCTGGTTCGCGGTCGCGATCGTCGGTCACGACCTGCTGCTGTTCCCGCTGTACTCGCTGGCCGACCTCTCGGTGCAGCGGCTGCTGCCCTGGGGGGCGGCCCGCAGGCGCGCCGGCCGCCCGGCGGCCAGCGCCCCCGGCGAGGTCCCGGGCCCTCCGGTGATCAACTACGTGCGGATCCCGGTAGCGTTCTCGCTGCTGATCCTGCTGGCCTTCTTCCCGCTGATCCTGGGCTTGTCCGAGCCCGAGTACCACCGGGCCAGCGGGCTGACCACGCAGCCGTATCTGTGGCGCTGGCTCGCGGTGACCGGCGTCCTGTTCGCCGGGTCCGCGGTCCTCTACGCCCTCCGCTGCCGCCGGGCCTCATCCCGGGCCCGTAAGCAGGCGGCGCGGACCCATAAGCAGGTGCCCGGGACCGGCGACCAGGCTCCCCCGACCCGCCAGCCGACTCCGGTCCCGTCCGCCGAGGACATCCCGTCGCCGGCCCCCCTTTCCGGCTTCGACGTCTGGCATCCCGTCCGCCCCTCCCCCGACCCCCCCGGCCCTCACGGCCCTCCATGATCACGGTCGATTCCTGACGCATGACACCACTTATTGACCGGGGTGTCTGCACCCTCAGGCAGTCTTGACGACAGTGCCGGCTCCCTCGAGCGCTGCCACTTCCCCGGCGGGCGCGGTGGTGTCGGTGACGAGGGTGTGCACGAGCGCGGCGGGGCCGACGTAGGCGTGGGCGGTGCGGCCGAGCTTGGCGCCGTCGGCGGCCGCGATGACGCGGCGTGTGGCGGCGATGATCGCCTTCTTCACCGCCGCGTCGTCGAGGTCGTAGGCGGTCAGGCCCTCGGCGGCGCTCAGGCCGCAGCAGCCGACGATCGCGGTGTCGAAGCGCAGCGCCGCCAGGGAGGCGAGTGTGAGGGGGCCGGTCAGGGCGCCCTCGGCGGCGCGGGGCCGTCCGCCCGGCACCAGCAGCGTGGTAGGGCCGGGCGCGTCGCTGAGTACGTGAATGGCCTGCAGCGACAGGGGCATCACGGTGACCTGCCGTCCACGCAGCAGCCGGGCTACCTCCAGGCAGGTGGTGCCGCTGTCGAGCAGGACGGTCTCGCCGTCAGCGATGAGCCGGGACACCTCGGAGGCGATCCGGCGCTTCGCGTCGGCCGCCTCGTGGGCGCGCAGCGCGAAGGGCGGTTCCTCACCTCTGAGCAGCAGGGTGCGCGCCCCGCCGCGGACGCGCTCGAGGGCACCGTGCGCGGCCAGCGTGTCCAGGTCACGCCGGATGGTCATCTCCGAGGCGCCGGTCAGCTCCGCGAGTTCCGGGACTGTGGCACTGCCCGACTCCGTGACGGCCTGGGCGATCAGCCGGTGACGGTCTGCGTTGCTCATACCGGGATTGAACACCACTCAGAACGAACACGCAAGCTGTGCGTGAAGGCGCTTTTCAAACATGAAAACTGTTCGTTATGGTGGTTGGCATGGAACGGTCACTCCGAGCCGCCCGCGTGGCGACCTTCGTCTACTTCGTCCTCGACGGCACCCTGATGGGCACATGGCTGGTGCAGATCCCCCTGGTCGAGAAACGCGCAGGAATCAGCAACGCGACGCTGGGAAGCCTGCTGGTACTGCTGGGCCTCGGCGCCTTCATCGGCATGCAGGTCGCTGGCCGGCTGGCCGACCGCCTCGGCACGCGCGTCGTGGTCCCCGCCGCCGGCGTGCTGTGCGGTGCGGCTCTCGTGCTACCCGGCCTGGCCCGCGATCCCTGGGCGCTGGCAGGCGCGCTGTTGGTCTTCGGCTTCGCCAACGGCTGCCTCGACGTGAGCATGAACGCCCACGCCGTGCACGTGGAAAAGGCCTACGAGCGGCCCGTCATGTCGGCCTTCCACGCCGCGTTCTCCGTCGGCGGGGTCATCGCGGCGCTCGTGGGAGCGAGGGCCGCGAGCGCCGGCGTCAGTCCCGCCACGACGCTCGGCGTCGCCGGAGCCGCGGGCATTGTGGTCGCCCTGCTGCCGGCCCGCAGCCTGCTGGCGACCACGCCCGCCTCCCCGATCACCGCCGCGACCGATTCCCTGACCACCGGGCAGCGCCCGGCGGGCCAAGGGGTGAAGCCGCGCACCCCTCCCGCCCGCATCTGGGTCCTGGCCGCTCTAGCACTCATGTGCATGCTGTGTGAGGGAGTCGGCAACGACTGGAGCACCCTGGAACTGAAGACCGTACTCGGTGCACCGGCGGGCACCGCCGCTTTCGCGTACGGCACTTTCGCAGCGACGATGACCACCGGCCGGCTGCTCGCCGACCGCGTCTCCCGGCGGTTCGGATCGGCGGCCTTGCTTCGCTACGGCGCAGCCACGGGCGCCGTCGGAATCACCGTCGTGGCCCTCTCGCCGTGGATCTGGATGGCCCTGGCGGGCTGGGCGCTGTTCGGCCTGGGCCTTTCCGGCTGCGTCCCGCAGTTGTTCAGCGCCGCCGGGCACGCCGACCCCGCCGCCGCTGGCACCAACGTCTCCCGGGTCGCCGGCCTCGGCTACCTCGGGATGCTCGCGGGCCCGGCAGCGATCGGCTGGATGACCCGCCTTGTGGCCCTCAACTACACCTTCCTGTTCCCGGCTCTGCTGCTGGTGATCGCGGCCGCGACCGCCGGGATCCTGCGTTCCGGAACCGAGCGCCGAGCCCGAGCCTGAGCCTGAGCCCGAAATGGCGCAGCGCCCCTGACCACCTTTCCCCTCACATCCGTTCTGACCGCGATCACGGGAGGAGGACGACCTCCGGCGCGGAGAGGGACGGCGCGGGAGTTGGGGCGGGCCGGGGCAGGGTGCGGGTCCGGCGCCAGCGGATCAGGGCCACGACCACGACCACGGCCAGCGCCAGGCCGTAGGCGGCGCGCAGGGCGTCCAGCACGGGAATCCGGACCCCGGGCAGGGCTGAGCTGTTGGCCAGGTAGCGGACCATGGCGAAGCCGAGCCACTCCACCCGGCCGTCGAAGGCGACCAGCATGACCAGCAGCATGGCGTACCAGGGGAACGGGGGCGTGGCGACGGCGAGGGCTGCGCCGGTCATCACCACGGCGCCGCGCCAGGGCCGGTCCGGATCACCGCGCAGCAGCACGAGCAGGGCGACCGTAGCCAGGATCGCGAACGCCGCGAGGAAGCCCCACTTCCCCGGGACCAGCATGCCGACCAGCAAGAACCGGGAGCCGTTCGCGTACCCCTCCTGCTGCAGGTAGCCGGGCAGGAACCCGATCACCCCGCTGCCCACGGCCAGCACGTGCGGCAGGTACACGATCACCGTGGCGGTGACGCCCGCGCAGATCACCGCGACCGGGCGGCGGCGCAGCACGGCGGGCGCGATCAGCACCGGGGTGACCTTCGTCCAGATGGCCAGGGCCAGCAGCGCGCTCCCGGCCAGGGTGCGGCGCAAGAGCCCGGTGGCGAAGCCCGCTTCAGCGGACCATCTCAGCGAGGCCGGCCGGGCCAGCAGGATCAGCGCGGCCGCGCTGAGGCCCGCGGCGAGCACGTCCACGTGCCCGTTGTTCCCCGCCTCCAGGGCCACCGTGGGGCACCACGCCCACAGCACGGCCAGCCTGCGGTCCCGGCCCACCTTCGGCAGGCCGTACAGGAGCAGCAGGGTGACCAGGACCGCGCAGACCGCCGCGCCCGCCTGGATCGGGGTGGTCCCGCTCCCGGCCGGCGACAGGTAGTGCACGCCCAGGAAGTAGGCCTCGGCCACCGGCGGGTAGATGGTGTGCACGGTGGGACGGTTGATCCTGGTGCACCCGGGGTCGGCGAGCTGGGTGCCGCCGTCCAGCCGCTGGCCGGCGGAGACGCAGTGCGGTGCGTGCGCCGGCCAGAGGAAGGGGTCGCGGAGCGAGGCGAGCTGCGGCGCGGCCGGCGCGTACTGATACGGGTCGATGCCCGCCGCCTGGACCCGGCCGTCCCAGATGTAGCGGTACAGGTCGTCGCTGCCCTGCGGTCCGGCGGACAGCGCCGCCAGCTGCATGGCGACCCCCCCGACGACGATCAGGGCCACCGCCCAGCGGCCCGGCAGCCGCAGCACCAGCCAGGCGCCGGCGGCGAAGAGAGCCCAGAGGCCGAGCGCCACCGGGAGGGTGCCGATCCGCGCGAACAGCACCGAGTGCACCGTGAGGACGATCAGCGTGGTGATCGCGGCCGCGGACGCCGCCGCGGCCGCGATCCGGAGCCTCGCGGTCACGAGTCGATCCCCCGGGACAGGGCGGCGAACCAGCGGCCCGCGTCGGTCCAGACCTCGGTCACCGCCAGCCCGGCCCGCAGGGCCAGCTCGCTGATCTGGTCCGCGCCGATCGACGCCCACGGGAACCAGGAGCTGCACCGGCCCGCGTGGCTCAGCCGGACCATGTCCCTGGCCAGCGGCGACGCCGGGCGGCTCCACCTCGACCAGCGCCTGGCCGAGCGGCTTCAGCAGCTCGGCGACCCGGCTGAGCAGGGCGTCAGGGTCACCGCCGATGCCGGCGTTGCCGTCCGCGAGCAGGACCCGCGCCCACCGGCCGGTCCCCGGGACCGTGGCGAACACGTCCCGGTGCAGCGCCAGCGCGCCGGACGACCGGGCCAGGTGCACGGCCGCGGGCGTGATGTCGATGCCGAGGACCGGCACGCCGCGCTCGGCCAGCGCCACGGTGAGCCGCCCGGGGCCGGACCCGACGTCCAGCGTGGGCCCCTGGCAGCGGTCCAGGATCGAGCTGTCGCCCGGGATGGCGTGCAGCCAGTCGTCGATCCGCAGCGGGGTCCGCCGGCCGTCCGAGTACTCGATCTCCGGCCGGGTGAGGCCGGCAAGAGCGTCTTCGTACAGCTCACCGAGCACGCGGGTCGCCTCCTTCGGGGGTACGGCTTCGGGGGCGGGCCGGGACAGCAGCCCGGCCCGGGTGGCGGCGGCGTTGAGCCTAACGTCGGCGCCAGCAGAATGACCCTTACGGACCGATGACGGATCTCTCCCGGTCAGGGGCATAAAGCCAGTGCCCCATCTACGGTGTAAGGGTGGATACCAACCCCGACCGGCCAGGGCGCATCATCGTGGTCGACGATGACGCGACCCTGGCTGATGTCGTCGGGCGTTACCTGACGCGCGATGGGCACCATGTGGAATGCGTGGGCGACGGCTACGAGGCACTACGCCGGATCGCCGCGCAGCCGCCGGACCTGGTCGTCCTGGACCTGATGCTGCCCGGCATCGACGGCCTGGAAGTATGCCGGAGGTTGCGCGCGCAATGGCCCATCCCGGTCGTGATGCTGACCGCGCTGGGCGAGGAGACCGACCGCGTGGTCGGTTTCGAGACCGGTGCCGACGACTACGTCACCAAGCCGTTCAGTCCCCGCGAGCTGGCCTTGCGGGTCCGGTCGGTGCTGCGCCGCGCCCGGGGCGGGGGCCTGCCCGACCCGCCGGCGCTGGGCGTCATCAAGGACGGCAACCTCGTCGTCGACCTGGGCGCGCACTCGGTCATGCTGGGCGAGAGCACGCTGGCCCTGACCTCCCGGGAGTACGACCTCCTGGTGTACCTCATGCGCAGTCCCCGCCAGGCGTTCAGCCGTGAGCAGCTGCTCACGCACGTGTGGGGCTGGACCTTCGGCGACACCTCGACCGTGACCGTGCACATCCGGCGGCTGCGGGAAAAGATCGAGCCGGACCCCACGGCGCCCCGGCGGATCGTCACGGTCTGGGGCGTCGGGTACCGCTACGAACCGGGAGAAGCATGACTGGCATCGACGCGCCCACCCTCTGGCAGGTGACGTACACCGTCGCCGGGGTCGCCGCCGCCGCGGCGGCGGCCGGGCTGCTCTGCGTCCGGCTGCTCGCCCGGCGGTCGCTGGCCACGCTCCTGTTCGTGGTGGCCGCGGTGGTGATCGTCAGCTCGATGGCCGGGGTCGGGGTCATCGCCTACAAGATGATGATCTCCGTGGACGACCGGAACGTGGTGCTGGCCGTGGTGGTCATCGCGGGCGTGGCTGGTTTCGCGGTCGCGCTGCTGGTCGGCCACCGGGTCACCGCGGCGAGCCGGGTGCTGCTCGAGGCGGTCCGTGACGTCGGCAGCGTCGGCTACTACGAGCCACCCCAGGCCCACCTGCCCGCCGAGTTCGCCGCCCTGTCCGACGAGCTGGCCCTGGCGCACGAGAAGCTCGCCGAGGCCCAGACCCGGGAGCGGGCGCTGGAGGCCAGCCGCCGGGAACTGGTCGCCTGGGTCAGCCACGACCTGCGCACCCCGCTGGCCGGACTGCGCGCCATGGCGGAGGCGCTGGAGGACGGCGTGGTGGTCGACTTCGAGACGGTGGCCACCTATCACACCCAGATCCGCCGGGAGGCGGACCGGCTGTCGGCCATGATCGATGACCTGTTCGAGCTGGCCCGCATCCACGCGGGCGCGCTGCGGCTGTCCCGCCGCCTGGTCGGGCTGGACGACCTGGTGGCGGAGGCCCTGGCCAGCACCGAGCCGCTGGCCCGCGCCAAGGGGGTCTGGCTGCGCGGCTCCTCGGTGCGGGGGCTGCCGGTGCTGGTCGACGCGGACGAGTTCGGCCGCGCGCTGCGCAACCTGGTGACCAACGCGATCCGGCACACCCCCTCGGAGGGGATGGTCGACGTCCAGGGTGACCTGCACCGCGGCATGGCCTGCGTCAGCGTGGTCGACGCCTGCGGCGGGATCCCGCCCGAGGCGCTGCCCCGGGTCTTCGACGTGGCGTTCCGCGCGGAGACGGCCCGCACCCCCGGTCCGGACAACAACGCCGGCCTCGGGCTCAGCATCGCCCGCGGCATCGTGGAGGCGCACTCCGGCCAGATCGCCGTGCAGAACATCGCCCGCGGCTGCCAGTTCGTGATCCGGCTCCCGCTGGCCGAGCCGGGGGCCCGGCAGCAGACCGCCCCGATCGTCGTGGACCCGGACTACGCTCGAGGCAGGCCGGCTGAGGGACTTCCTGGCCGGGCCGCCCGGCCGTCACGGGGCGGCGCAGCGGCGCGTGGGCGAACTCGGCCATCCCGTCGCCGAACCGGGTCTCGGCCCGGAACCCGAGCCCCTGGGCGGCCGCCTCCGGCGACGCCACGATGTGCCGGACGTCGCCCAGCCGGTAGCGGCCGGTCACCGTGGGAGCGGGACCGCCGAACGCGCCGGCCAGCGCCTCCGCCATCTCGCCGACCGTGTGCGGCTCCCCGCTGGCGATGTTGAAGGCCCGCAGCGAGCCCGGCACGCCCGCGCGCAGCGCGGCCAGGTTAGCCCGGGCCACGTCGTGCACGTGCACGAAGTCGCGCCGCTGCTGGCCGTCCTCGTACACCTGGGGCGACCGGCCTGCCTCCAGCGCGGACCGGAAGATCGCCGCCACCCCCGAGTACGGCGTGTCGCGCGGCATCCGCGGCCCGTACACGTTGTGGTAGCGCAGCGCGACCGCGGACCCGCCCGTCATCCGGGCCCAGGTGGCGGCCAGATGCTCCTGGGCGAGCTTGCTGGCCGCGTAGGCGTTACGGGGATCCAGCGGGGCGTCCTCGGTCACCGTGGCCACGGTGAGCGGGGCTGAGCACTCCGGGCAACGGGGCTCGAAGCGGGCCGCCCCCAGATCGCTCACGTCCCTCGGCGCGGGGCGGACCCGGCCGTGCCCGGCGCAGTCGTAGGCGCCCTCCCCGTAGACCACCATGGACGAGGCCAGCACCAGGCGGGGTACGCCGCTGCGGCCCATCGCCTCGAGCAGCACCGCGGTGCCGGTCACGTTGACGTCGGAGTAGGCGGGCAGATCGGCCAGGTCCACCCCGAGTCCGACCAGCGCGGCCTGGTGGCAGACGACGTCCGCGCCCGCCACCGCCCGGCGCACCGCGTCGGGGTCACGGACGTCCCCCACGGCCAGGTCGAAGTTGCCCGGGAGGTAGTCGGGCCGCCCGGCGTGCACGGCCGGGGTCAGCGAGTCCAGACCCTGGACCTCGTGGCCAGCCGCCCGCAGACGATCGACTGCATGGGAGCCGATGAATCCTGCGGCCCCGGTCACCAGAATTCGCATGGCAGCAGCGAATCACGCGGTCAACCGGGGCTCATACGGTGCGCGACGATACGTCACAGCTCCGTAAGGGTCGATCAGGGTGCTTCCGGGCTACGGTCGGGCCATGCGGATCGACGTCATCCTGCCCTGCCTGAACGAGGCCGAGGCGCTGCCCTGGGTCCTGTCCCGGATGCCGGCCGGGTTTCACCCCGTCGTGGCCGACAACGGCTCCACCGACGCGTCCGCCAGCATCGCCGTGGAGCACGGCGCCACGGTCGTCCCGGTGCCGCAGCGCGGCTTCGGCGCCGCCTGCCACGCGGGGCTGATGGCGGCGAGCAGCGACATCGTCTGCTTCATGGACGCGGACGCCTCGCTCGACCCGCGCGACCTCCCGCAGGTGGCCGGCCCGGTCCGGCTCGGCTCCGCAGACCTGGTGCTGGGCCGCCGGATGACCGCCAGCCTGGGCAGCTGGCCGGTGCACGCCCGGGTCGCGAACAAGGTCCTCGCCGTCGAACTGCGCCGCCGCACCGGCGTGCGCCTGCGCGACCTCGGGCCGATGCGCTGCGCGCGCCGCGCGCAGCTGCTCGGACTCGGCCTGTCCGACCGTCGCTTCGGCTACCCGCTGGAGATGGTGATGGCTGCGGCCAACGCCGATTGGAGGATCGACGAGGTGGATATCCCCTACCTGCCCCGGTCTGGGCGGTCCAAGGTCACCGGCACGGTAAGCGGGACGGTGCGGACCGTCCGCGACATGCGGCGGGTGCTCGCCTCATGACCGATGCCAGCCCCTCCAGCACGCTCGCGGCCCAGCTCATCGTCCTGGCCAAGGCCCCGGTCCCGGGCCGGGTCAAGACCCGGCTCACCCCGCCGTTCACCCCGCAGGAGGCCGCGGCGCTGGCCGAGGCGGCGCTCGTGGACACGCTGGAGGCCGGGGCCAGCGCCTCGTTCGCCCGGCACCTGCTGTCCCTGGATGACGAGCGGGCCGCGCCGGGCACCCTGCGGGCGGAGCTGCCGGCCCGCTTCGAGGTGTCGCCGCAGCGCGGCCGGGGGCTGGACGAGCGGATCGCCGCCGCGTTCGACGACGCCTACGCGCAGCTCGCCGTCCCTGTCGTGCTCATCGGCATGGACACTCCCCAGGTGACCCCCGGGCTGCTGGAGACGGTGGCGCAGCCGCTGGCCGCCGGGGACGCAGACGCCGTGTTCGGGCCGGCCGAGGACGGCGGCTTCTGGCTGCTCGGCCTGCGGAAGCCGGATCCGCGGCTGATCCTGGGCGTGCCGATGTCGGCGGACCACACCGGCCGGGTCCAGCTGGACCGGCTGCGTGACGCGGGCTTGCGGGTACGCCAGGTGCCGGAGCTGCTGGACGTGGACACGGCTGAGGACGCGGAACGCGTCGCGCGCCAGGCCCGCGGCAGCCGCTTCGCGGCCACCCTGGCCGCGCTGACCCCGGGCGGCCACGACCAGCCCGCCCTCACCGGGCGCCACCACCAGGTGCGGCCGGCCCCGGCGGCCGCGCTCGGCTAAGCCCCCCGGCGGGGCGGTCGGGGCGGCCACGGCGGCTGCGGCCGCCGCGGCGTGATCGGCGGCGATCAGCCGGAAGCACAGTTCCACCAGGACCAGGCCGACCGCCGCTTCGACGACGCCTTCGCCGATCGACCGGACGATCAGGGTGGTCACGACGTCGGTGGGGCCGGACGGGTCCGGCAGGACGGCGATCACCCCGTTGGCGACCAGCAGCGGCACGGTCCCGAACGCCGCGACCCGCCAGAAGTGCGGCCGGACCAGGTGCACGCAACGGCGCAGGCCGGCCACGGCGTGCTGGCGCTCGAGCTCAATGACCGGCCCGGCCACCGACAGCAGGGTGATGGCGATCAGCCCGGGAACGATCAGGGCCACCAGCCCGATCAAGACGATCAGGGTGACCAGCAGGTCGGCCAGGATCAGCGAGCCCCAGGGCAGCGACCGCAGCACGTCGCGGATCCGGCTGCCCTCCGCCTCTGACCCCGTCTTCCCGTGTTCCGTCTTCCCGTGCTCGCTAACCGTGACCAGCCGGCACAGGAAGCCGGACAGGAACACCGCGCCGAGCAGGCTCACCGTCGAGGTGGACACGGCGCCGGCCACCGCCGAGGTCACGTCGGCCCGGTCCAGCAAATGGTCGGCGGCCAAGTCCACCGCCACCGTCACCGCGGACACCACGATCGCGACCACCAGGATCCGCCAGGCATGGCGCCGGGCGGTATGCACGACGGCCACGGCGATCGGCCGGAATCGCAGCGTCTGGTCGCCTGACGTCATGACACGTCACGGTACGTGAAGGCCTTCCCGGCGGCGTCCCGCGGGGCGCCCGGCGCCGCAAACGCCCTCGCGGCGGCAGCCGGAGATCCGGTGCCGCCGCGAGGGCGTTAGCGATTATCAGGGCCGTGCGACGGCGGTTACTCCTGGCCGGGGACTTCCGTCATGAGGTCGTCGGAGGTCTCCATGCCGGCCTTCCAGACCGAACGAGCGATGATCTTGGAGGGGTCGGCCCGGTGCGCGTAGTGC
The DNA here is from genome assembly GCA_963844695.1 of uncultured Actinomycetes bacterium. GTDB lineage: Bacteria > Actinomycetota > Actinomycetes > Streptosporangiales > Streptosporangiaceae > RYN-230. The sequence continues at coordinate 12,171 of CAWJPL010000029.1, read as the reverse complement.
TTGGCGATGTCGGTGCCCTCGCCGAGCAGGCCCTCGGACAGGGTGGTCGGCTGCAGGCCCAGCGCCAGGAACTGGTCGTTCCGCACGACGAGGTCGTTCTCCTCCGCCTCGACCCGCGGGTTGGGCAGGTAGGCGATCTCCACGCCCATCACGTCGGCCACCATCTTGGCCAGGTCCAGGACCCGGTGGGTCTCGGTGATCTGGTTGAGCACCCGGGGCCGGTCCCCCGACCTCGGGCGGGTTGCTGATGGCGAGCTCGATGCACCGCACGGTGTCGCGGATGTGGATGAACGCGCGGGTCTGCCCGCCGGTGCCGTGCACCGTCAGCGGGTGCCCGATCGCCGCCTGCATCAGGAACCGGTTGAGCACCGTGCCGTAGTCACCGTCGTAGTCGAACCGGTTGATCAGCCGCTCGTCCTGGCTCGTCTGCGGGGTCTGCGTGCCCCAGACGATGCCCTGGTGCAGGTCGGTGATCCGGATCCCGTCGTTCTTGGCGTAGAACGCGAACATCAGCTGGTCGAGCGTCTTGGTCATGTGGTAGACCGACCCGGGGTTGGCCGGGTGCAGGATCTCCCGCTCCAGCTCACCGTCGGGGGTGGGCACCTTCACGGTGAGGTAGCCCTCGGGGATCGGCGCGCTGCCCGACCACCCGTACCCGTAGACGCCCATCGTGCCCAGGTGCGCCAGCGCGGCGTCGATCCTGGTCTCGACCAGCGCGGTCAGCAGGTTGTGCGTGGCCCGCACGTTGTTGTCCACCGTGTAGCGCTTGGTCGCCGTGTTCCGCATCGAGTACGGCGCCGCGCGCTGCTCGGCGAAGTGCACGATCGCGTCCGGCCGCAGCTCAGACAGCACCGCGACGAGCTTGTCGTACTCGGTGGCCAGGTCCAGGCTGATGAAGCCGATCTCCTTGCCGGAGACCTCTTCCCAGACCCGGATCCGCTCGCCGATCGGCCTGATCGGCGTCAGCGACTCGACCTCCAGGTCCACGTCGATCTTGCGACGGCTCAGATTGTCGATGATGGTCACATCGTGGCCGCGGTCCGACAAGTAAAGCGAGGTCGGCCAGCCACAGAAACCATCGCCGCCCAGAACCAGAACGCGCATTACGACTCCCATCACGTTCCGCCGTTTGCAGGGATGCCCATCGGCCGCTTGCCGTTGGGGCCGGGAACTCAAGGCGGAAAGGCATGCTACCCAGGCCGTGGCGTCCCGTGACCGGCCAGTCTACCCGGACAGGCTCAGGAAGCCTGCCGACAGATCGGCACATATGCCGCGAATCGCCATGACCCCCGCCCGCCAGCCTTGGCATAGTAGCCAGGCCGGAGGCCCGGCACCCAGCGAACAGAAGAGGCCACTGGTCAGCGGCCTGCCGACTACGTACCCCGGATCATCCCACTTCATTGGTTCTGGTCCCGGTTTCCTGGGCTCCCGCCGCGGTTTCGGGTGAGATGAGTCACAGCGCCGCAGCGGCCCGGAGCGGCTGGGCCTGACGTAACGGGGCAGAAACATCCACCGTGGACGATAGGGACATGAGACGCCGGCGTATCCAGGTGGGATGTGACTTCACCTACCTGGCCGCCATCGACACCCCGGTCGTCTTCCAGGTGCAGCCGCGCGGGTCCGGCACCCGGGTCCCCGGTGAACCCGGGGACGGGGGTGACGATGTTGTCGTGGGCCACGAGCGGTGGTCGCTGCGGCCGCAGCTGGAACTGCGGAGCTACACCGACCTCTACGGCAACCCGTGCGCCCGGGCCGTGCTCCCGGCGGGCCGGTGCAGTGTCGGTTATCACGCGATCGCCGACGTCCCCGACGCCACTGAGGACGCTGACGAGGACGCCGCGCAGGCCACGCCCGACGCGCTGCCCGACGACACGCTGATCTACACCCTGCCCAGCCGGTACTGCCTGCCCGACGTGCTGGCCGACGAGGCGTGGTCCCGGTTCGGCGCGCTGGCCCCGGGCTACCGCCGGGTCCAGGCCATCTGCGACTACGTGCACGGCCATCTGGAGTTCAGCTACGGCAGCAGCACGGCGCTGTCGACGGCCGCGGACGTGAACGCGGCGGGCCGGGGCGTGTGCCGCGACTTCACCCACCTGGCCATCTCGTTCTGCCGGGCGCTGAACGTCCCGGCCCGCTACGTCTTCGGGTACCTGCCCGACATGGACGTGCCCCCCGACCCGGCGCCGATGGACTTCGCCGCCTGGATGGAAGTCTGGCTCGGCCAGCGGTGGTGGACCTTTGACCCCCGGAACAACATGCGGCGCAAGGGCCGGGTGGTGATCGGCCGGGGACGCGACGCCTCGGACGTGGCCATGGCGACGACGTTCGGCGGCCCCGTCCTGGAATCGATGGTGGTTCAGGCTGAGGAGGCGCCGCGATGACACTCGATCCCGAGCAGCTCCGGTCCCGGCTGCTCGATCACCGGGGGCTGGACCTGGACGCGGCCCGGCGGCTGACCTACGTCATCGAGCAGAGTTTCCGCTACGACTACGACGCGCCGGTCCGGTCGCTGCGGCAGCGGCTGGTCATCGTGCCCCCCGCCCGGCACGGCGGCCAGCACCGGCGGGCCTGCCAGCTCGAGGTGACCGGCGCGCAGGCCCGGCGCCGGGTGCGGCAGGACTCCCGCGGCAACGTGGTCACCTGGCTCAAGGCCGAGCACGTGGCCCAGGCCGTGGAGTTCCGGCTGACCGCCGTCGTCGAGCGGATCCGCCGCGACGGGCCCGCGGTGCTGCCGCTCGAGGCCACCCGCAGCCCGGCCCTGCTGTCCGCGACCCGGCTGACCGCCGCCGATGACCGGCTCCGGGAGCTCGCCGCCCGCCTCCCGGCCAGCGCCGTGGCCCCGCTGGACCGGGCGGAGTGGATCTGTGACCTGGTGCACTCCTCGCTGGACTACGCCGACGGGGTCACGTCGGTGCGGACCACGGCCGCCGAGGCGCTGGCCGGCGGCCGCGGCGTCTGCCAGGACATGGCCCACGTGATGCTGGCCCTCTGCCACCTGGTGCGGCTGCCGGCCCGGTACGTGTCCGGGCACCTGATCGGCCAGGGTGGCACGCACGCCTGGGTCGAGGTCGTGGTGCCCCGGGCCCGGGACGCGATCGCGGTGCCGTTCGACCCGTGCCACGGCCGCCGCGCGGGCAGCGGCTACGTCACGGTCGCGGCCGGCCGGGACTACAGCGACGTCGCGCCGACCTCGGGCAGCTACGTCGGCACGTCCGGCAGCCGGCTGACCGCCCAGCGCCGGGTGGGGGTGCTGGCCGCCGCCTGAGCGCTGGGCTCAGGTCCGGTTGCCCCGGACGACGTTGCGTGAGCCGTGGTTCACGACCGGGCGGCCGGTGTTCGGCAGCCGGTGACCGCGGCGGCCGAGGCCGATGTAGTTGCCGATGACCAGGTTCCGGGCCGTCCCGGCCCGCAGCGTGACGCCGACGCCGGTGTTGCCGCTGATCAGGTTGGCCGGCTTCCGGCCGAAGGCCCCGATCACGTTGCCGTGCGCGTGCCCGGTGAGCAGGACGCCGCCCTTCTGGTTGCCCAGCGCCACCACGCCCAGGATCTTGGTCCCGACGAAGCTGGTGAACACCCGGTTGCCGTGCGCCCGGCCGGAGATCGCCACCCCGTACCCGTCGTTCCCGGAGAACGTGTTCTGCGGGATCACCGAACGCCGCGAGCCGCCGATGACGTTGCCGTGCGCGGTGCCGTCGATCCGCAGCCCGTCCCCGCCGTTGGGCAGCGCGCCGTTGCCCTTGGTGTTCAGGCCCGCGATGTCCGGGTCCACGGTGACCCCGGACGCGTGGCCGCCGATCTCGATGCCGTTGCCGCGGTTACCGGAGAACACGTTGGTGCGGACCGTGTTGTGGCCCCCGGTGGCGGTGATCAGCAGGCCGTCCCGGCCGTTCGGCGCGGCGCCCTTGAAGGCCAGCAGGCCGCCGAAGGTGTTGAACGTGGTGAACCCGCTCACCCGGCCGGTGACCTTGATCCCGTTGCCGCCGTTGCCGGCGGACACGTTCCCCAGCGGGATCACGCCGCCCACCTGGGTACCGGCCGAGGACCCCTGGACGAGGATGCCATTGAGCGTGTTCTTGACGATGGCGGTGTTGTTGGCGCCGGTGCCGAAGAAGTTGCCCTGCACCACCGTGTCCCTGGCGTCGGTGACGCGCAGCCCGTTCTGCTTGTTGCCGCTGACCACGTTGTAGTAGACGAACGGGTTGTTGACGAACTTGCAGCCGACCAGCGAGTTGTGGTTCGCCCCGTCGATCCACACCCCGCTGGCGCCGTTGCCCAGGGCGGCGTCGCCGCGGGCCGTGGTGCCGACGAAGTTCCCGTTGAGCTCGTTGTGCCCGGCGCCGTCGTCGATCAGCACGCCGTTCAGGCCGTTGCCGGAGATCAGGTTGCCGTCCGGCGGGACCACGAACACCGGCGTCACGGTGCCCTTGCTGCCGGTCGGGTTGTTGGCCTTCCCGGTGGCGGAGTCCACGAACACGGTGCCGCCCACCTCGTTCGCGTAGGAGCGGCCGACGATGGCCAGGCCGTTGTCGCGGTTGGGGACGGCCGACGTGCCCGCGGCATTGGTCCCGATGCGGTTCGCGGCGACCGTGTTCACCGACGACCCGGACAGGGTGATGCCGTTCCCGGCGTTGCCGGAGATCACGTTGGAGACCGCTCCGGATGTGCCCGCCGGATTCTCGCCGATCGTGTTCCCCTGCGACGAAGCCGCAACGAAAACCCCGTCCCCGTCATTGCCGGACGACGCGCCGGAGAGGTTGAGGCCGACGTAGTTATGGTTCAGGGTGATATTGCTGGCCTCCAGCGTGATGCCGTCACCGCCGGCGTCGTCCACCGCCAGGCCCAGCAACTGGGCGCCCGACGAGCCCGGCGCGAACTCCAGCCCGGCCTGCCCATGGGCGTCGATCTCCACGACCGGCGCGCCGCCCGGGGCGTAGCCCGGGGCCGACGCCCCGTTGATGGTCATGTTCGCCGACACCGCGGGCAGCGGGCTGGACAGCGTGATCGTGCCGCGCACCGCGAACCTGATCAGCGTGGCGCGGCCCGGCAGGCTGAGGTTGGCCCCGGTGATCGCCGCCCGCAGGGAGCCCGGTCCCGCGTCGGCCAGGCTGGTCACCGTGATGGTTCGCGCGTAGCTCGGCGTGGCACCGGGGTGGGACGCCGGCCGGGTGGCCGCGGCGAGGGAGGCCGGGCGGGCGGCTGCGCTGAGGGACGCCGGGCGGGCGGCTGCGGCGGCCGCTGCTCCCGCACCCATCACGCCGGACACGCAGGCGCCCGCGGCGACCAGCGCCGCCGCCGCGGCCCGCACGGGGACCCGCACCGTGCCGCCAGGCACGAAATGCCCTTTACCGGCCCTTTTTCCCTGCGGCGGGCGCGCGCGGGTGCTGGTAACGATTCTGGACACGATTAGCCTGCTCCCCCTGGAGGACATCAAACAGGAATATGCGCAGGCAGATCGCCCGGCAAACCCCGGAATACCTTTCAGGGAACTCGCCCGGATAAGAGCCCTAAATCCGATTAATTAGGTGGCTGGGCGGATAGAGCGGTCGCTTGCGGAGCCACTCGCCCGGTACGTCGAGAGGTCAGTGCCGGTCGCCGTCCGGGGCGCTGCCGTTCTGGGCCGCCGGCGCGGGGAGCGGGGCCGGGGCGGGGGGCTCCGGGGCCGGGGCCGGGGCGGCCGGCTCCGGAGCCGGGGCCGGGGGCGCGACCTCCTGGGGCGTCTGCGGGGTGCTGTCCGGCACCGGGTCGCCGGACGGGCGGTCGTGGAAGGAGACCTCTATGTGCTGTTCCTCGCGCCGCTGGTTCTGCAGCGCCTGGAGCGCCATGCTGGCCCGGTCCGCCTCGGTGAGCGGCGGCTGGACAATGGACCGTGGCCACAGCCTGCCGGGCCAGCACCACGTTGATCTCGGCCGCGTAGACAGTGATCTCGATGGCCAGGTAGATGTAGGCCACCAGGCCGAGGACGGTCCCGAAGACGCCGTAGGCCGAGCCGCTGCGCACATAATGGTGCACTAGGTACGTGCCGAGGATCTGCAGAAGGGTCCACGCGATCCCCCCGATCACTGCGCCGGGGATCAGCTTCTGGGTTGGCACCCCCTTGGGGGTCAGGACCCGGAACGCGATGATGTACATGCCCACGTTGACCAGGGCCGCCGCCACCTCGGCCAGGACCACGAAGATGACGGCCTTCTTGCCGTAGGTGTTGAGGCTGGCCAGCAGCGTGGTCAGGATCACCCCCAGGCCGAGCACACCGAGGAACTCCAGGGCCCGCCCGAGGCGCTGCAGGTAGCCGGGCCGGGCGGGGCCGGGCAGGTTCCACACCTGCTCCATCGTGAACAGGCCCGCCTGGGCCAGCCCGGTCGCGCCCCAGACCAGGCCGATCAGGCCCACGATGAGCCCGATGACGCTGGAGCGCCGCAGTTGGTGCACATTCCCGGTCACCTGGGTGCCGACCTCAGGGATCTGATGGGCCACCGCGTTGATGACATCCTGGCGGAACCCCGCGTCCACGGAGGCGGCCAGGCCCAGCACGGTCACCAGGATCAGGAGAAGCGGGAACAGCGCCCGGAAGGTGGAGAAGGCCAGGTTCGAGACCAGCACGCCCCCGTTGTCGTCGCCGTACTTCTTGGTCACCGCGAAGACGAAGGCCCCCGGGGTGGAGCGCTGCTGGGTCGCGTCTACCCGCCGGATTACCCGCTCGACTGGATTCACCGCGATCACCCGCTTCCGACGTGCATGAACTGCCCCTGGCTGGCCCGGTCAAACGATGGGCGACGGGGGCCAGACTGGGGCCGCGCACGGGCGGGGGCAGTGTGCGTGCGGGGCAGTTTGCGAGACAGGGGCCGCCGTCAGTTCACGCAGGGAATGCCGTTCTTGGCCATGACCGCCCCACCTTGCGGTCCCGCGGTGGGGATGACCGGAGCTGTCGCCCCCGGCGTAGCGGAGGCGGGGATGTGCGGCAGCGTGGCGCTGGCGCCGAGCAGGATCTCGACCTGGTGCGGCGGCACTGTGGCGCTGGCCGCGGCGGCCGCGCCGAACAGCGCGGCGATGGGGCCGGCCTGGGCCGACGCTCCGGGCCCGTAACGGACCTCGGTGCTGGACAGGGCACTCGTGTTCCCGACCCGCCCGGCCCGGAAGCCCACTCCCGCCAGGCCGGCCGCGACCCGCGCGGCCAGCCCGGTGGTGTTACCGCCGTTCAGCACGTCGACGGTTATCGCCCGGCTGCCGGCGAGGCCGGGGTGATGGTGCTGCGGAGGGCTGGGCCGGGGGTAAAACGTGCCCTGGACGATCGACGCGATGTAAGCGGGATCGACCACGTTGGCGTCCTGGCCGTCGATGGTGGCGTAGCCCTTGATCGGCAGCGTGTGGAAGACCAGGTCGCCGCTGGACAGGCTGCGCATCTCGGTGGCGAAGTCGAGCAGGTTCCAGCCCGCGTCGGTGATGACGTACTGCTTCGCGACGGACAGCAGGGCGTCCAGCTTGGCCAGGTCGCCGAGCACCCCCTCGGCCCGGAGTTGGTGGATCACCGAGTCAAGGAACGCCTGCTGGCGATGGGTACGGTCCAGGTCGCCGTTGGGCAGGCCGTCGCGCTGGCGCACGAACGCCAGCGCCTGGGCGGCGCCCAGGTGCTGGAGCCCGGCGGGGAAGTTGGCGCCGGAGTTGACGTCGTGGACCGGATGCTTGAGGCAGACCTCCACCCCGCCGAACACCCTCGCCAGCTCGTAGAACCCGTCCATGTTGACCTCGGCGAAGTGGTCGATGTGCACCCCGGTGAGCTTCTCCACGGTCGCCACGGCCGCGGTCCGGCCGGCCTCATTGCCGAGGAAGGCCAGCTGGTCCTGGCCCATGGCGGGATGCTGCTGCCGCAGCTCCCCCTCCTCGTAGAACATGCTCACGCCGTAGGCCTGGTCGATCTTGCCCTGCTGCTGCGGCCCGACGGTGCCCGCGAAATGCACCCAATCGTCGCGCGGGATCGAAAAGCCGACCGCTTTCTTACCGCCGGCCGGTATGTGGATGAGGATCAGCGTGTTCGTGTCATTACCGCCCGCGCCGTTGGCGACGGCCTGGGCGTTTCCCGCGTGCAGCTTGGACAGGATGCCCGCGGGCAGGATGTTGCCATTCCAGTCCCGGCGGCTTTCCAGTCCCATAAGGAGGATGTTCTGCGGGCCGATAGAGGGGCCGCTGGCGATAGCGTGCGAACTACCGATGCTGCTCACGTCCTGGACGAACGAGTGCGAGAAGCCGCTGACCAGGAGGATCAATGCCGCGAGGACGCAGCAGAGCCAGTATCCGGTCTTCCGCCGGCGCATCGCTTCCCTCCTGGGCGGGTAGTTACTCTTGCGGCGAAGACTACCCGTGCAGTTCCCTCGCCAAGCCGAAGCGGCTAACCTTTAGGACCACAATGCCGACGCCACCAGGATACGACGCGGACCCGTGGCCGCTGTACCGCGGCGCGCCGGGGCCTTATCCGGGTGCGCACCGGCCCGATCCTGTAATGCGTGCGCAAATGCACGGGCGTGATCCGGTAACGCCCCAGGGCTATTCCGTAACGCGCGGGCAAATGCACCGGCGGCCATCACCGCCTGGCCGGTTGCCGTCGTGGTGGGGCTCGCTGACCGCCCGGGGCGGGGTCTGCATCGTGCTGGGCGGGGCCGCGCTCGGCACGCTTATCACCGTCCTGGCCGGCACCGGCCCGGGCCCGGTACTCGGCGTGTCCCTGGTGGCCGCCACGCTGGCCGCCGCCCTCGCGATCCAGCCCCGGGCCGTCTACCGGATCATCCCGGTACCCGCGCTGGCCTATGTCGCCGCCGCCACCGTCGCCGGGCTGATCGGGGACCGGGTGGCCAGCACGTCCCACACGGCCCTCGCCGTCAGCGCCGCCCAGTGGACCGCCAGCGGGTTCCTCCCGATGACCGTAGCCACCGTGCTGGCCATCGCGGTGACCGCGATCCGCTGGTTTGTTCAGTCCAGGACCCGGTTACGGTCAGGCGGCAGCAGCGCGGGCGTGGTTCAGCCCGGGCGTCGTTCAGCGTGGGCGTCGTTCAGCCCGGGCGGGCCCACGGCCGGGCGGCGAGCACGGCGAGGTGCAGGTCGACCAGCGTGTCTTCCAGGTCGCGCACGGCGTCGATGGTGCCGTGCCGGACTTCGGCGCGGACCAGCTCGGCCGTGGCGCCCGCCAGCGCGTAGTAGGCCTCGTAGGGAACCTCGGGCCAGCCGGGGTGCTCGCGGCGGGCCCGTTCGTGCCAGGCCTGATTCAGTCCGGCGAACTTGTGCTGCGCGGCCGCGAGCCGCCGCACCGCGCGGGGGCCGGCCGCGGGCATGTCCACATAGAAGGCCCGGGTGAAGGCGGGCTCCCCGGCCAGGAAGTCCAGGAACGCGGCCAGGCTGGCCCGCAGTACGTCTTCGGCGCTCGCGCCCGCGGGCAGCTGCCGGGCTGCGGACGCTACCCGGCCCAGCAGCAGCTCCCCTCCCTCGCGGGTGGCGGCGAGGAAGCAGCCCTCCTTGTCGGCGAAATGGGCGTAGAACGCGGCCTTGGACACCCGGGCGCCGCGCACGATGTCCGCGACGGTGACGTCGTTGAACCCGGTCGTGGCCACGGCGGCGATGGCCGCCCTCAGCAGCCGCCCGCGCTGCGCCGCGCGCACGGCCTCGAGCGGCAGGCCGTTCCGGCCACGAGGCAGCCCGGGCTCACCTTCGTGGGTACGGGCTAGGTCACCCTCTTGTCTCACTGCCGACACACTCTTAAGCTATCAGCGCTAAAGTACACCGCCGTACTTCTGTGGTCGCTGCTCCGGCACGACCACGCCGAGCAGGGAAGGCCGCCATGAGCGCGACTGCGACAGATTTAATTCCTGGCCGCCAAGGAAAGGGGTCGTGGCTCTGGCGCCGGCAGCTGGATACTTATCCCAACACCGGGCCCCGCGTGCTCTACCTGGCCATCACGGTGCTGGCCACCATCACGCTGTACTACGAGCTGTACGTCGTCGGCTCGGTGTCCACCCTGGTCCTGGCCGACCTGAACATGAGCTTCACGTTCTTCGTGGTCATCCTGGCCTTCGGCAACCTGATCGGGGCCTTCGGCTCGTTGTTCGCCGGGCTCGCCGACCGGCTGGGCCGCGCCAACCTCGTGGTCGGCGGGCTGCTGCTCACCGGAATCTTCACCGCGTTCGTCATCCCCGCCATGACCAGCAAGTGGGGATTCGGCATCGCCACGTTCGTGGTCGGCCTGGTCGAGGGCATCTGCCTGGTGGCCACCCCGGCCCTGATCCGCGACTTCTCCCCCCAGGTCGGCCGGGCCACCGCCATGGGCTTCTGGACCGCCGGCCCGGTCCTGGGCAGCCTGATCGTCGCGGTGGTCGGCAGCGCCACCATCCCCGCGGTGGTGCACGATCCGGGGATCTGGACGCACCAGTACCGGATCTGCGGCATCGCCGGGCTGGTCGTGTTCGTGATCGCCCTGGCCGGGCTGCGGGAACTGTCTCCGCGCCTGCGTGACCAGCTGATGGTGACGATGCGCGACCGCGCGCTGATCGAGGCCCGGGCCAAGGGGATCGACATCGAGGCCGCGCTGCAGCACCCGTGGCGTCAGCTGCTCAAGCCCGACGTGATCATCTCGGCTGTCGGCGTGTCGCTGATGCTGCTCATCTACTACACGGCCGTCGCGTTTGCCGTGATCTACCTGACCACGGTGTTCGGGTTCTCCGTCAAGGACGCCAACGGCCTGGGCAACTGGAACTGGGGATTCAACGTCATCGCCGTGATCCTGATCGGGATAATCTCCGACCGGTTCCGGGTCCGGAAGCCGTTCATGGTCATCGGCGGGGTGGTGGCCGCCGTGATGACCGTGGTGTACCTGGAGCAGGCGGGCCATCACCCCAGCTACTACACGCTCGCCATCATCCTGGCGCTGGGCTCGTTCTTCCTGGGCGTGGCCTACTGCCCCTGGATGGCCAGCTACACCGAGACCGTCGAGGCGCGCAATCCCGCACTCACCGCGACCGGCCTGGCCATCTGGGGCTGGATCATCCGGGTCACGATCTTCGTCGCGTTCCTGATCATCCCGGCCGTCATCAACTCGGTCACGCCACTGATCAGCTACGGGCCCACCGTGTCCGCGTACGTGGCCCGCTACGGCAGCGAGATCACGTTCGCGCAGACCCACCCGCAGGTCGTGGCCACCGCCACCACCTACAAGACCCAGCTGGCCAACGCGCAGAAATTCGCGCCCGAACTGGCGGTGATCCAGGCCAATCCGGCCCTGTTCGCCAAACTGGCCACGTACTCCAGCCCGGCCGCCATCCCGCCGAAACTGGCGGCCCAGGCCGTCGCGGCCGCGGGCGGGGGCGCGAAGGGGCTCGCCATTCTGTCCACCATCAACGCCAACGGCCCCGCCATTAAGGGCGTCATCGCGGTAGCACCCAAGCTGCAGACCGTGGCGCCCTTTGCGGCCCAGCTGACCGCGTTGTCCAAGGTCCCGCCGCAGGTGTTTCCCTACCTGAAGGCCCACGCCGCCGCGGTCCAGAAAGCCGCCGCAGAGGCTCCCGGCCAGTGGAAGACCTGGTACTGGGTCTGCTTCGGCGGCATCATCTTCTTCCTGCTGACCGTCCCCCTGCTCCGGGGACGCTGGAAGCCCTCCGACGCCCGCCGGGACGAAGAGGAGCACGAGGCGATGGTCACCGACGAACTGGCCAAACTTCACACCTGAGCAGGCACGGCGCTCTACCCGGACCGGCCGGTCCGGGTAGAGCGCCGGCTCACCTGGCTAGCGGACCGCCGTCAGTGGGCCGCAACGAAGTCAGTGGGCCGCAACGAACTTGCGTTCCACATCCGCGGGGATCCGGCCCCGGTCGCTGATCACAATGCCCTGCGTCCGGGCCCAGTCACGGACGTCAGCACTGTGCTGCCGGGAGCTGACCGTCCGGCGCGGGGCCGGCTCCCTGGCCACCTTCCGGGCGAACGGGACGAATTTCTGGGCCGCCTTGTCCAGGGCCCGGCCGTCCTTCCCGCACAGATCGATCTCAAGAGCACGGCCGTCCAAGGAGATAGCCCGCGTCCGCGCGTCCTTCGTGCCGCCGCAAATGTCGCATGTGACCGTGACAGTCGTCTGAGTTGCCATACTTTCCCACCCCTAGATTCCTTTGCTGCTCCGCGGAAGGATACCTGACCAGCGCATTC